>NZ_JADDRH010000001.1:0-937898 GCF_044904505.1 Pseudomonas sp. 3HC3 | reverse complement strand
TTCCGACTTTTCAGTTTCGGAAAGGGTAATGACGGTTGCTGGCCGGCCCATGTCGATGCCCTTGGAGAGTTGGCTTCTACAGAGCCTAGCTCAGATTCTCGGCGGTATTTGTGAAACACCACACTAGGCGCTGTACGAAAAGTCTTGAGACGCAGGTCAGGCAAGGCGAAAACAGCCGAGGAACGGCCGGGGTCGCGCCCGACTGTACTGGAGTACATGAGCATTCCGAGGCTGTTTTCAACGCAGCATGAACAAGTATCAAGGCTTTTCGTACAGCGCCTGGGCTCTGCAGTGCGGCTGCATCAAGCGCATGTACGGCTGGCTAAAACAGAGTGTCAGATGAACAGCCCGCCCGACGACGCCTAAAGACTGTCAGGATCCCAAGGTAACAGCCGCATCCGCGAGTTCAGCTACCTGCAAAAGGATTACCCGGACAGCGACAACTTCACCCTGTATTTCTCCGCGCCTAGTGATGTGCGTGACGTCGCCTTCCACATCGAAAACCCGCGCGAGGTCCTGGGCCTCGAATACAGCCAATGGATGTATTTGCCGGTCAGCCAACAGACCCGAAGGACTTCCACCACCGACAAACGCGGGGCGTTCATGGGTAGCGACTACTCCTATGCCGACCTCGACCAGATCGACAGCATTACCCACAGCGAAACCGAGGACTTCATCGCCGGTACTCGCTCTCGGCTGCGCTTCAACCAGTTGCAGTACAACGTCGCGCTGGACGACCGCCTGTTCACGCAGACTGCGATCAAGTGCGGGCTGATAGCCGGCGACTTGCCGGAATACGCCGTGTCTGCCCATCCTCGGCATGCTGACGTTGCTGACCACGTCGGTGACGGTGTACGGCAGCATGTACCTGTTGGACATCGAGTTGAGCATCGGTACCACACTGGTGACGTTCCTGGTGGTGGGCGTCGTGGATTACGCCGTTCACCTGCTGTCACGGATCAGGATGCTGGTGCAGAAGGGCATCGAGATCGACGAGGCTATCCTGGCGGCCATGCAGGGCGTCGGGCGCTCGACGGTGGTCAGCGTCGTGATCTTCTCGATGGGCTTTGTCGCGCGACTGTTCTGCGCCAACAAACCCGTCATTGACCTGGGTGTATTGGTGATACTGGCGCTGTCATCCGGCGGCTTCATTAGCATTTTGCTGGTCACGCTGATTTCGCCGTGGTTCTTTGCCTCGATTGTGCCGCAGCCAGCAGTGCAAGAGGGTGAGCAGCCGGGGGGGTGGGGCTGTGCCAGGCTAAATCGCCGTGGCGCCTGCGTGCTGAAAACGGCACCGTGCGCCATGGCCGTTCAGGGGCAGCGGAGCGGATTCAGCGGGCTTTTTCCAGGTGTTCGAACTGGCATTGCATCTGAGCATCTTTGAGGCTCAGCTCAAACTCAACCAAGCCGTCATGCACTTGCTGCAAGGCCTGGATCTGCCCCATCAATTCCTGCTTTTTGTTATCGATGGCCTGCATGGCCAGATCCCAGGGCAGCGCCTGGCCGTGATGATCCTGCAGAATGGCCTGCATTTCCTTGAGCTTGAAACCGAGTTGCTGAGCGCATTTGATGAAGGTCAGCAGTTCTACGCTTTGCTGGCTGTAGATGCGGTACTTGCCTTCGCGCTGCGGGGGGGGCAGCAGGCCGATTTCTTCGTAATGTCGAATGCTTTTTACGGTGGTGCCCGACAGTTGGGCCGCTTTGCCGATGTACATGAAAATCCCTCTTTTGACGCATCAGAAGCGAAAAGATGTCGCGTGCTCGTACAGGCGCGCGACATCTTTGCACGAGCATCAGGGTGTGGGAAGCCTGGACAAGGTGTCACAGCAGGGAGGCTCGGCTGGGCAGCGCAGGGGCACGGCCCGACCGGGGCCGATCAGCGGCTGGCGACTGTCTGGACTTGTTTGAGCCAGGCTTCGCGCTGTTGCGGCTTGGAGCCCAATACCGGACCGAAGGTCAGGGTTTTCAGGGGTTTTATGCCGCAGAACTCCAGGGTGGTCTTGCGCATTTGGTGCAGGCCCGGCATGCGATACACCCACCGGTAGTACCACGGCGGCGTGTCCATGGTCACCAAAAGATGAGCCGTGCGGCCCTTGAGCAGCTTATCCGGGAAGGGCGAGCCCTTGCGGTACTTGAAGGCAAAACCGGGCAGAAACACGCGGTCGAAGAACCCCTTGAGCAACGCCGGAATGCCGCCCCACCAGATCGGGTACACCAATGTCAGGTGTTCGGCCCAGGTAATGTCGTTCTGTGCGTCGATCAAATCGGGCTCAAGCAACTGGATCTGGTTATAGCCATCGTGCAAGACCGGATCGAAATCCAGGGTGTCGAGGCGCAGCAGGCGCACCTCATGGCCTGCTTGCGTGGCGGCCTCGACATAACGTTCGGACACAGCGCCGCAAAAGCTGTTGTTCGAAGGGTGGCCGAGGATTACGAGCATGCGTTTGCGCTTCATGACAAACTCCGGGTAATGAAGTGCCAAGGGTAAAGTCTGCCCCTTACGGTAGAGTCAAGCCTTGCCGGTTAGTGGTAGAGACAGACAGTCCAGCAGCGCTCGGGTGTCGCCCGGCAAACCGTCGAATGAAGGGGCGCAGAAACGCAATGTGCGTTACGAGTGGATTACAGTGGAAGCACCGGGGTGGGGGGGCGGTGCCGAACGTGCAATCCCTCACCCAGTCGCGGAGATTATGCTTTGGGCTCGTCCCAGTCATCAGGAGGGTTACCGCGGCCCAGCATCTTCTCGAATACGGCGTAGGGATCGGATTTTCTGCCTGCGGACTGTAGAGTATTTTCGTCGTTGCCCCATGCGTAGACGATGACCTTGGACCTTGAGTCGTAGCGAAAGAACAGCCGAAAGCGCCTACCGATTTTCGCCCGCCGCCAATGTCGGTAGGCGGTACCCAGCGTGTTGCCTGGGCGGAGCTCGTCACGGCCCGGGTCGGCAGGTACAGCCTCCATGATCAGATGGCTCAATGCCCCAAACAGCTTGACGTTGGCGTTGCTTTCAAAACCTTGTGGGTCGTTCTGCGCGGCCCCGGGCGGCGGCTTCTTGCAATTTGCGTAGCTGTAAAGTCACACCTTCATGGAACAACAGTGTCCAGCCATGTTGCAGCATCAGATCGCGACCTCACCGTCGATATCTTCGTCCAGATTTACAGCGTGGCCCGCATTGGCGAGCATGGTTTGGGCCAGGTTTTCCGGCAGGGTGGTGAGGTTGCGCCCGCTTCGGATATCAGCCTCCAGCAAACCCAGGAACGCACCGATGGCAGGGTCCTCATGGATGGCTTCTACGCGGCTGACCACGACTTCCTTGGCGCGTACGTCGAATGCGATCTTGCCACCCGTGTCGAGGCCTAAAAGCTGGCGAACGGACTTGGGCACTGTGACCTGCCCCTTCGAGGTCAACGTGGCGATTTCGTGGATGGCAGGCATGAGCGTTCTCCCGGACGTATTGATTGAGTGGTAAGGAATAATCCTTACATGGTCAATCTTGGTTTTCTGCTGATCAAGCATAGGCGGGGAGGACGCTCAGTAGCGCCGCAGGATGAGTTACACCACTTCCAGGGACACGATCAGAGAGTGGGTCATCCATGACCCTTAGGCATTTGTAAGATGACAGCGCAAACCGCATGGGGACTAGACAGAGAATTTGCTGTTCATCGGTGACTGTAATCAACAGATTTGCGTTACTCGGCAGCCCCTCCAGCTTATTTTCTTGTCCTTCTACTCTAATTCGCCAATTGGGATGATCGGAGAAGACCGAGGTTTGAAAACTTACACCGCGACCAATCAGGGAAATCCTGGTGCCCGCCACTCGGGCCCGGCCAATTTCACCCAAATCGGTGACACTTAACGAATCAGTACTTCCAGCTATTAATGCATTATGATTTGAGTTACTGACTATCAGCTTCGAAATCTAAGCGTCGTTGACGGTGCTTCGCCAAAACGTTTTTTATATTCTTGAGCAAACCGTCCCAAATGGGCGAAGCCCCATTTGAACGCGATATCGGTTACCGACGCGTCATGATTTTGGTAGCTCAATTCAAGATGCACTTGCTCCAATCGCAGGTTACGCAGATAGGCCATGGGCGTGGTATCACGAAAATCGCGAAAGCCGGAAAACAATGTGCGTACGCTAACCCCGGCGTGCTCGGCCAATTGCTCTATGCTCAGCGGTTCGTGTGCATGAGCTCGCATATACTCCTCGGTCCTCTTGACGAAATAGGGCAGCGTTTTTGGTTTACTGGCGCACTCCAGTTGTTCTCGCAGGTTGTTGGGTTGGCCGTAGACCAATGCGTTGATAAGGACGGATTCGAACTGTTTGAGCACGAGGGAGTTGTGGAGTGGATGTTCGTCCAATGCAATCGCGTCAGCCAGCATGGTGATCAGTTGGAGGAAGTAATTTCCACCTGGTGAACCCAGGTCGAGTTCAGGATGAAACTCCAGTGGCTTGTCCATCACGTGTCCGAGGTGCTGAGCACAATGGTATTCAACTTCGCAACGTTCGATTCGGAGTGCCAGTTGGGGAGCATTGGCGTCCCAACACATTGATAACGGCAGGGTGGGTGAAATTAGCGAGGCTTTATGGGGGGTGGAGATAAAGTCATGATCTCCGCACATGATGCGCGCCTGGCCACGGATGGGGATCTGGATTAAAAAGAAACTGCCCAGTCGTCCAGGGTCGATGTTAACCCTTGTTCCATATTCCAGCCTGTTCAAGGACAGGTGGCCACGACTGACATGGTGCATGCGTGCACTAATGCAGCCGGTATCTTCTACGCAATGCAGTTCATGATTTGTGAAGACGCTGCTGACGCCTTTGCGAATGGCCTCCAGGTCATTGAGTAGAAACAACTGGTTCTCTTGGGTGAATAGCGACACTCTGTCAAAGAGACTGCCGCTGCTCTGCAGGATTGTACTCAGGCTCATGGTCGCCTCACTTGCATGCACGTTTCAAGGCATTGCGCACATTCGTGTTACCGAGGCTTTGCAGGATTAGGATAGCCGCTGCATAAACCGGATAACCTGTGGGCATGTCCGTTTCTTTTTGTGCCCTTCATCGGGCGATCTAATTATCAAGGCAATTAGCATGCCATGGAGCTGTAGGTTGTTGCCGGCTGTGCTGAACATGGCGCTTGAACCCAGTTTCCTCCCGCAAATGTCAGGCGTCCAAATTTTTTATTAGGCTGCGTGGCAATTCCTGAGAGTGGCCGACCAAAGGTTCCGGTACAGCTCGATTGCCTCGCCCACTTTCGGTGAAGGTCTGATCCCGGTCTGGTCGAGCCGGAACCTTTCTGCATGGCTTGGACAGGTTTTGCAGCCAGCGGATAGTCCTTGCGGAAGCAGATGGTCAATATCATACCAACGCTTCTGAATTAACCAAGTGGGAGCGCCGCCCAGATTATTGCGGGCGGAACCCGCCACAATTCTGATAGGGCGAAGAGCGATGAACATGTCTTTTGCATCTTTGGAGATAGAGGATGTTCCTGAAAACGAATGGTGGGAGTGGGACTACATTACCGGCGCAGAGGTTGCCGTCGGGAGCCATCTCATTACCGCCCGAAACGGTTATTACCATCATGGGATTTATTTGGGCGCGTATCAAGTTGTCCACTACTCAGGGCTTTGTTCAGGTTTGCACCCGGGACCGGTCGAAATAATCGAGCTGAAACGGTTTTCCTTGGGGAGTCCGGTCTGGATCCATACTGGCCTACGGTTCAGCTTTCAACAAGAAGAAGTGGTCCGGCGAGCCTTGTCTCGCGTGGGAGAAAATCAGTATCGACTGCTGACCAACAACTGCGAGCATTTCTGCAATTGGTGCCTTCATGGAGAGAGCCGCAGTGACCAAGTGCGGAATTTCGTGACTCATCCTTTCGCAGCGTTGCGGCTGCTTCTGCTGGCTTTGCCTGGACTGTTTCAGCGCGCTGCCACCGTCTGATACTCCGTTTTTTCTCTTCAGATCACCCTAACGCCAATTCATGTGTGGATCATCCCTTTGAGTGCTTGGTTTTCGTCGAGTACTGGAGGACAGCGGACGGCTCTTTGTAATGGGTGTCGTTCCGATAATTTTCAGGTCATTTACATGGATCTATTTCATTTTGCCCATCG
This sequence comes from Pseudomonas sp. 3HC3, assembly GCF_044904505.1. Classification (NCBI taxonomy): domain Bacteria; kingdom Pseudomonadati; phylum Pseudomonadota; class Gammaproteobacteria; order Pseudomonadales; family Pseudomonadaceae; genus Pseudomonas; species Pseudomonas sp. 3HC3. The sequence continues at coordinate 931,790 of NZ_JADDRH010000001.1, read as the reverse complement.
GGCCTGTTCATCCTTGTAACTTCCTGCATGTCCTGGACAGGTGCTGCATTCTGCGGATAGTCGGCACCACTGAACGCGCTCAATATCATCTCCAACGTACCTGAACCCTTGGAGATTCGATATGAAAGGCCAGTATGTCAGCGTGCCGGTTCTGTCCGGCGGTCACTTCCAGGCTTATCTGGCGACCTCTGTCGATGGTCGCGGACCGGGCGTGGTGCTCTGCCAGGAGATCTTCGGCGTCAATCAGGCTATGCGTGAAGTCGCGGATATGTTAGCCGAGGAAGGTTACACCGTTCTGGTTCCGGACTTGTACTGGCGTCAGGAGCGTGGTGTCGAACTAGGGTATACCGAAGCAGACTTTGGTCGCGCTTATGAGCTCTACCAAGGTTTTGACGAGGCGCTTGGTATTGATGATATTCGCGCAAGTTTGAATGCTCTGCAAAGCATGCCCCAATGTCAGCCGGGTGACCTCGGAGTTGTCGGCTACTGCTTGGGTGGCAAACTGGCTTATTTGGCAGCCTGTCGGTTGCCCGAGGTGGCCTGTGCTGTTGGTTACTACGGCGTGGGCATTGAAAACGCCTTGTCGGAGATTGAAGGGCTGAAGGGGCGCTTGGTACTCCATATGGCCGCACAAGACCAGTTCTGTCCCGCTGAGGCGCGGTCCTCAATCCAGGAAGCTCTGCACAACAAGTCTGGTGTTGAACTCTACGTCTATCCGGGAGTTGATCACGCCTTCGCTCGCCCTAGTGGCCAACATTACCACAAGCCATCTGCACTGTTGGCACACGAACGGACGGTTGCTGCGTTGCGCCGGGCCCTAGGCCCTGAATACAACCTGTCAGATCTTTGGGATGAGCACGTGCGACACGAGTTCGATACTCGGGACGTACCTGCAACTATGGCCACCATGGTCGCTGAACCATACGTCAATCACATCCCGACCATGACCGGCGGCGTGGGTGCGAAAGAGTTGAGCCGTTTCTACCAGCATCACTTCGTCCATGGCAATCCCAAGGATATGACGCTGACTCCCTTGTCTCGCACGGTCGGTGCGTCGCAAATCGTCGATGAATTCATCATGAGCTTTACCCATGACTGCGAGATCGACTGGATGCTTCCCGGGGTGGCACCGACCGGGCGCCATGTCGAGATCCCGATGCTTGGCGTGGTGAAGTTTCGCGGTCCCAAGCTCTATCACGAACATATCTACTGGGATCAGGCCAGCGTGCTGGTTCAGATCGGCCTGCTTGACCCGACAGGGTTGCCAGTGGCCGGTGTGGTGACCGCCCGGAAACTGCTCGATGAATCGTTGCCTTCCAATACGTTGATGCCGAGCTGGGCCTCCAGCGCCGATAAGTCGGTTTAAGGGGATAACCATGTCACATCTACAGAACAAAGTGGCTGTTATCAGCGGTGGTGCGACCTTGATTGGCTCCGCCGTGGCTCGGGCGTTAATGGATGCGGGGGCTAGCGTTGCACTGTTCGATATCGATCGTGAAGCGGGTCTCAAGGTCGCCACCGAACTGGGTGAGCGAGCCGCATTTTTTCATCTCGATGTTACGGATGACGAGCTCATCGCGCATGCAGTCGAAGAAGTTCGAGCACGTTTTGGTGGAGTCGACCTGCTGATCAATCTGGCCTGCACTTACAGCGACCAAGGCTTTGCTTCCAGCCGCCAGGATTGGTTACAAGCGCTTGACGTGAATCTGGTGTCGGCCGTGGCATTGACTCAAGCAGTGCATCAGGACCTTAAAGCCCGTTGCGGTGCGATTGTCAATTTCACTTCCATCTCCGCCAAGTGTGCCCAGATCGGGCGTTGGCTCTATCCAGTCTCGAAGGCCGCGATGGTGCAGCTGACCCGCTGCATGGCCATGGACCTTGCTGCTGATGGCATCCGCGTCAATTCGGTATCCCCTGGTTGGACCTGGTCGCGAGTGATCGCCGAAGTCAGCGGCGGCAATCGTGAAAAGGCTGATGCGGTCGCCGCTTCCTATCACCTGTTAGGGCGCTTGGGAGAACCTTCCGAAGTGGCCAACGTGGTGGCGTTTCTATGTTCACCCGCCGCCAGCTTTGTGACGGGCGCGGATTATGCCGTCGATGGAGGTTACTCGGTCATGGGACCGGAACAGAACCTGCCGGCGATACCACGGCTTGCCGAGTAACGCAAACCACTAACAAGAAACCCTGTTCGGCGACTGCCGAATGCTGCACCTGTAACCGTCGATAACCAGGAGAATAACAATGCGTCGAATCGCCATCGTCGGAGCCGGTCAAGCCGGCCTGCAACTCGCTCTAGGCCTGCTCGCCAAGGGTTACCACGTCACCTTGACCACTAATCGTAATGGCGAGGACATTCGCAACGGTAAAGTGATGTCCAGTCAGTGTATGTTCAACGCCGCCTTGCAGAGTGAGCGTGATCTGGGGCTGAACTTCTGGGAAGACCAATGCCCGGCTGTTGAAGGTATTGGTCTGGCAGTGCCTAACCCAGAGCAGCCCAATGAGCCACTGTTCAGCTGGAGTACCCGGCTGGATCGCTATGCCCAATCCGTCGATCAGCGCCTGAAAATGCCGGTATGGCTGGACGAGGTCGCAAAGCGTGGCGGTGAGGTCATTATCCAGGATGTTGGGGTAGCCGAGCTGGAGCTCTTGTCGACCACCCATGATTTGGTACTGCTGGCTGCGGGCAAGGGCGAAATCGTCAATCTGTTTGAAAAAGACGCCGAGCGTACTCAGTTTCAACAGCCGCAAAGGGCGCTGTCGTTGACCTATGTGAAGGGTATGACACCGATGTCGCCGTTTACCCGGGTCAGCTTCAACCTGATTCCAGGTGTAGGCGAGTACTTTGTGTTTCCTTGCCTGACGACCACTGGACCTTGCGAGATCATGGTCTTCGAAGGGATTCCGGGCGGGCCGATGGATTGCTGGCAGGGGATCACGTCTGCCGAGCAACATCTTGAGAAAAGCCTGGAGCTGGTCAATCGCTACGTACCCTGGGAAGCCGAACGCTGCCGGTCCCTGGAAATGACCGATGACAAGGGTTTCCTGTCCGGGCGCTTCACGCCGATGGTGCGCAAACCGGTGCTTACGTTGCCGTCGGGGCGCAAGGTTTTTGGCATGGCCGATGCGCTTGTGGTCAACGACCCTATTACTGGCCAGGGCTCGAACAACGCTGCCAAGTGCAGCAAGGTTTACCTGGATGCGATTGTCGCTCGTGGCACGCAAGACTTTGGCCCTGACTGGATGCACGACACCTTCGAGCAGTACTGGAGCTATGCCCAGCATGTGGTCAAGTGGACCAACACAATGCTGACGCCTCCGCCTCAGCACCTGCTCGAACTGCTCGGCGCCGCGAGCCAGTCGCAACCTCTGGCATCGGCCATCGCCAATGGCTTCGATGATCCACGCATCTTTGCACCTTGGTGGTTCGACGCTCAGTCTTGCCAGGCCTTTATTCAGAAAAAAACTCATCAGGCCGCTTGAGCCGCCATCGAGCCAGGAGTTCATCATGAATGCACTTACCGCAGAATCCATCCAACCCGATCTGGTCAATGCGCAGGATAGCGACCCACGCGAACTGCGAAATTTGCTTGGGCAATTTGCCACGGGCGTGACCGTTATCACTACACGTACAACCGACGGGCGCAATGTTGGCATGACTGCTAATTCGTTTTCGTCGGTCTCACTCGATCCGCCGCTGGTGCTTTGGAGTATTGCTCGCAATGCTCCGAGTCTTGCGGACTACCTGTCGTGCGATCATTTTGCGATCAACGTTCTGGGCGCTGATCAGCATGATATTTCCGGACGTTTTGCACGACCTGCGCCAGACAAGTTTTCCGGGGTGGCTTTTAAGGCTGGAGAGTCTGGGGTGCCGCTTCTCGATGGCGTGATCGCCACGCTGGTCTGCCGTAATGTCACCCAGTATGAAGGGGGTGACCACCTGATCTTCCTTGGACAAATCGAACACTATCGCCAAGGTGGAGGGGACCCGCTGGTGTTTCACGGCGGGCAATATCGAGTGGCTGCACAACATCCTGGCTTGAGCCGATAAGTCTGAAGATGTCGAGCTTCGCCGGTCTTCCCGAGCGGCGAAGCATGCCTATTGTTATGACACGTATCTTGCTGCAGGAATGATGGTTCCGAAGCATTGCAGAGTGACTATGATTCCATCCGTGGCCAGCTCTTTGGATGCGGCCTGAGTCAACACGCGGACAGCCATTTTGGACGCGGTGTGGATATCCACCAAAGACGAATTCTCATGGCCGGCAGTGGACGATATATTAATGATCGTGCCTTTTTGGCGTCGCTGACGAAATTTATCCGCCGCGACTTGAATTCCCCACAATGTGCTTTGAATACCGTGATTGATCAGACGTTGAGCTTCTTCATAGCCTATATCAGCCTCGGCGTTTTCTCTCTCAAAGCCGGGGTTATTGACCATGATGTCGAAGCTACCAAATGTGTTTTCAGCATGATCGATTGCGTCACGAAGTTGTTCTCGCCCGGTAATATCGATCAAGAAAACTGACACACGACGACCTGTTGCGGTGATTTCATCGGCCGTATCGTTCAGCGGCGTTGCATCTTTATCGACTAATACTATATCAGCCCCCTCCTTGGCCAAGCGAAGGGCGATACCTCGCCCAGTGTTCTGTCCAGCCCCCGTTACAAGTGCAACTTTTCTCTTGCTATTCATATGAACTTCTTGCCACTCTCTGATATTCGCTGAAAAACTCTATGGCCGCTTATCCAAGTGACGCTGAAAACCTGCCTTACAAGCAGTTACGTATTCTAAATGCAGCAGATAAATCCGTCGCTTGAAACAAACAATCAATTGGTTTTATTTGCGTATATCGGATAGTCCCTGCAGTTCGTGGATAGTCAGAAAGAAGAGCGATGATCATGATCGGATCAGCCGCACAATGAAAGAATGGTGGCTTTAAAAGCACAAATACCTGCTGAACATCCTGTGGGTATTTAGAGTTGTTGAAGCGTAGCTGGTGTGCCGAGAGGCGGTGTAAACGGATAGCCTTTATGCACATATTACTACACTCAGCTACTCTGCCTTTAGCCTTGCTATAAGTGGAGAGCGTCATGAAGATAAAAATAAAACTGCTATCGGTATGCGTGTTGGGATCAGGTCTCTTGGGTATCGCCCCGGTGTATGCGTATGACCTGCCGGTAGTCAATCTTGGGTTTACCAGTTTTCTCGATGGCGCCCCGCCAGCGGGAGCGGGGTGGTATTTCCAGGAGTACTTCCAGAACTATAGCGCTAATCGTTTTCGAGATAAAAATGGCAAGGAGCTGGGTTTACCCAAGCAAGAACTGGATTATCAGGTTGCAGTGACACAAGTCAGCTATTTTTCCGATCTTCGCGTTGGCAATGCGACGCTGGGCATGAACGCTCTGCTGCCTTTTGTAACCAGCATGGATGTTGATGACGGACTGAATAATGCGGCACTAAAGGGTCAAAGTGGCGTGGGTGATCTGCTATTGGGGCCGATGATCCAGTTTGATCCGATCATGGGGCCGGATGGGCCGCGCTTCGCGCACCGCATTGAATTGCAGGTCAATGTTCCGACCGGTAAATACGACGATAAACATGCCATCAACCCCGGTGCGAACGCCTGGTCGTTTGATCCCTATTGGGCGGCCACGTATTGGTTTACCCCAAAGTGGACGGCGTCGGTTCGAGCTCACTATCTTTATAACGGCAAGAATGACGATCCGGGCCCGGAGTTTGGTGGCGCTGACGACGTTCAAGCTGGCCAGGCCCTGCATGCAAACTTTGCTACCGAATATGCGGTGACGCCGCAGTTGCGCCTGGGTATCAACGGCTATTGGCTAAAGCAAATCACCGATACCAAAGTCGATGGTCATGAAGTTTCCGGCCGTCGTGAAAAGGTATGGGCTATTGGTCCGGGAGCGATGTATAGCTTCTCCAAGGACGATCATGTGTTTTTGAATGCGTACTTCGAACAGGACGTTGAGAACCGTCCAGAGGGAAGTCGTGTGCAAGTGCGCTATGTTCATCACTTTTAAAATCGCCGCAGTCATCGTGCCATAGCACCCTAATTACTGTTGCTCTCGGCCTGCCCTTATGGGCAGGCTTTTTTTTCTTTTGGGATCTTTCAGTCATGTCCGCACCTCGTAGCTCCTCTGACAATGCTGTTCTGATATGCCGTACCGACCTACAGGGGCGAATTATCCACGCTAGCGAAGCGTTTATAAAACTTAGCGGGTATACAAGTCAGGAGTTGTTGCATAAATCAAGCAGTCTTCTTAAACATCCTGATATGCCCGCACACATTTTCAGTAGCCTGTGGAGTGCGCTGCAACAACGAAAGCCCTGGATGGGGCTTTTGAAGAATCGGCATAAGGATGGCTCAACCTGTTGGTTGAACGTTTACATAAAACCGGTGTTCGGCGCTGATGGGATTGAGGCCTACGGGGCAGTCTATAGCTCACCATCGCAAGTGCAGACAGAGCGCGCTGAAAAACTCTATTCGCGGTTGAGTTCTGGTGGAGCAGTTCTTCAGTGGGGTTCTTGTCTTAATCGACTGGTGGAGTCTGCATTACCGAGCTTGCCGCTGGGTCTATTGTTTTCGGCAGGTCTTTGGCAGCTGGATTCTTTTTGGGCCCAGAGTACTGTGGTTGTGGCTGGATTTGCCGTTATGGCGGGCCTTCAGGATTGGCGACAGAACCGTGCCGTTACGCAGATTTTTGTTGCCCATCCCAAAGCGTTTGCTGATTGTTTGACCGCCGATATTTACAGTAATGCGCCAGGTGCTGCCGCGTTAATGGAAATGGCCTTGGTTGCAGAAGAAAGCCGCCTGCAAAGCGCGTTGTCGCGAATCGGCACGACTGGAGGCGTCGTTGAGCGGCAGGTAGTTGAGCTTGCCCAATTGATTCAGGCCGAGACTCAGCGTCTCGAACGGCAACGTGATGAAACCGACTTGTCAGTAACCGCCCTCAGCGAACTGGCAGCCACTATCCAGGAAGTCGCCAGTAATGTTCAGGCAACGAATCTGGCTACCCAAGAAGCTGTCAGGCTCGCCAGCCATGGCGAGCAATTGTCCGGCAAGAGCCTTGATGCAATGCAGCAGCTCAGTACATCCGTCGGGAGTATTGCAGTGGCAGTCCAACAGTTGGCCAGTTCCACGGAGGCTATTGGCGCTATCACCAACATCATCAGTTCGATTGCTGGACAAACTAATTTGCTGGCTTTGAATGCTGCCATTGAAGCTGCTCGCGCCGGCGAAGCGGGTAGGGGGTTCAGTGTTGTTGCTGATGAGGTACGGCAACTGGCAACACGTACTCAAGAAGCAACCCAGCAAATTCAACCGCTCTTGCTGCAACTGCGCGATGCTACCGAACGTACCGTCCAACTGACCGACGAGGGCCGAGAATTCGCGCGACACAGCACTCGTGAAGTGCTGTCGGTGCAAGGAAATCTGGCAGGAGTGAATTCCTCGTTGACTCAAATATCGGGCATGAGCATGCAGATTGCCTCTGCCATGGAGCAGCAATCGCAAGTGGTAGGGAGCTTGTCACAGCAGGTTCTGCAAGTGGCTGAGCTATCGAAACAGAGCGTCGATAAGGCTTTGGACGGTCAAAGAATTGGTGAGGACTTGAAGTCTCAGGCCGAGGCTCTGAAAAATCTGGCGGAGCGTTTCGATCGTTGAATCTTTAGCTAAGGGGAGTTGAACGGGGCCCAGGCAGTTGATAAAAAACGGGGGGAGTATCTGGTCGATTCCAGATACTCCCCATGACTCTTAATGTTTTGAATTGCTCTCGATGAACTTCTCGTAAAACATCTGGAATTTTTCGATTCGCTGCTCGATGAACCAGGTCTTGACCGCTTCTACCATTGGAGGAGGGCCACACAGGTAAATATCGAATGGATCAGCCTCAAACGCATTTCGGTCAAAGTGATCAGGAATCCATCCGGTTTTCCCTTTCCACTGCTCTGATGGCCTCGACACGATGAGGTGGTAGTCGAAATCTACGATACGCTCGCGATAGTCCGCAAGTCGTTGGGTTTCGCACAGGTCATTGTCCTGAGTAACACCATAGAACAGTTGGATCGGGTGCCCACAGCCACCTTTTTCTGCAATGTTATCTAGCATCCCAAGGAAGGCCGACAGACCGGTTCCTCCTGCAACCAGCACCAGAGGCTTGGTCACTTGACGTAGATAAAAGCTACCCAAAGGGGCTTCGAAGTCGATGATTTGACCGGGTTGGCAATGCTCACGAATGAAGTTACTCATCACGCCATCCGGCAGTAGGCGGATGAGAAACTGAAGCTGGTTAGTAGGATTGGGGCGGTTGGCAAAAGAATAGGAGCGCCACTCACTGGTTCCAGGTACATGCAGTCGCGCGTATTGTCCCGGAAGAAAATCCAATTGCTGTTGGCTGGAGCGAGCGTCGAGATGAAGGATCGCGGTAGTGGCTGAAACCTGCTCCACACGGGTAATCACCGCTTGCAGCAATTGAGTTGCTCCAGCGTTGCACAAACTCGAATCGAAATCGAAATAGAACGACGCATCCGATTGCACTCGGGTTTGGCAAGAGAGCATCTTGCGTTGCGCCAGATCGTGTTCGGACAAAGCTTCCTCATCGACATAATCTTGAGTGTATTGACCTGATTCGCAGCGCCCCTGACAGGTGCCGCAGACACCTTCGCGACAGTCCAGCGGGATGTTCACGCCATTGCGCAGCGCAGCGTCGAGTAACAACTCGTTTGGCTTGACCTCGAAGAACGAGGTCTTGCCGTCAGCGAAGCTGAAAGCGACTTTATGGTTCATGACAGCGTGCTCCACAGGTCACAAGTGATAAAAATCAAGCACTGAGTTGATGGTGTCATTGAGCAACACGATGTGCTTGCGGGTGATCTTCCAGCTGTCTGCGACCGCTTTAAGGTGGTAGGTCACGTGGCCGTAGAACTGCTCGGACAACCCCTGTCGGGTATAAAGGGTGACCCAGGCTGCCTTGACTTCAAGCAAGCCGTTATCGAGCTCGTTGATCCGCACGTTGCTGATCTGGTGCATGGTGCGCGGCATCGGGTTTGACGCCGCCGACTTACCCGTACGCAGACGAAACACCCGGTCCTCAAGGCCGGAGCGGTTCGAGTAGTAAATCAGCGACATGCTGCGCTTGGGGTCGGTGGTGTACACATGCTCCGATTCCCATTGCGGCAGGTGGAATTCACTCTGCTCATCGAAGAGGGCGATGTAGGCGTCCCAATCCTGCTGATCGCACAGCTCGGCTTTGCGGTAGAGGAATTGTTCAATGGAATGTTGTAGTGCGCTCATTTCACACCTCCTTCAACTTCAGGGCTTTTTGTTCCAGGCCTTGCAGAAGGAAGCGCTGCCAGGAACCGTGCTGATTAATGTAGAGTCCCTCATGAGTGAACTCGGTGCCGGTCAGTACCGGCTTGATGCCCAAGACCTCGCTGTTGGGAGTGGGGCCTTCGACCCATTTTTCACTGCCGCGAGACACTTCGTTCCAGCGCTCAAGGCGTGCCTGGAATCCGCGCTGGGCTTCACGAAACTCCACCAGGTCGTCGGGAGTTCCCATGCCTGAAACGTTGAAGAAGTCTTCGAACTGGCGAATGCGGTTTTCCCGGTCCGCATCGGACTCACCTTTGACGCCGATACATTGGCTGGTGATTTCTGTCTTGTTCCAGGCTACCGGGCGCACGATACGTAGCTGCGAGCTGATCTGATCCATGAAGAACAGGCTTGGGTAGATGTTGAGGTTGCGCAGACGGTGCATCATCCACTCAGCTTGCTGCTGGCCGTATTTCTCCACCAGGCGCGGCATGACGCTGGCATAACCGGCGCGGACAGTCGGGTTGGGCATATCACTGAACAAGAGGCTGTGGCCATTCTTGAACGAGAACCAGCCATCGTCGGTTTCTGCATCACCGGCGCCCAGTTTGCTGTAGTCCAGTGTGCTGGAGCCGCCGCCATTGGCGGCATTGACTTGCTGGCGATGTTGCACCGTGGAGACGTAGTTGTAGTGCACGGTGCTGACGTGATACCCATCCAGGCCGTTTTCGTGCTGCAGTTTCCAGTTGCCGTCGTAGCTGTAGGTCGACTTGCCGGGCAGTATTTCCAACTCGCCGGTAGGAGACTGAGCGACCATCATGTCGAAGAACACCTTTGCATCGCCGAGGTAGTCTTCCAGCGAGTCGCTGCCGTTGACGTCCAGGCTAATGAACACGAAGCCTTTGTAGCTCTCGATCCGTGCTTTCTTCAGGCCGCGGGTAGCCTTGTCGAAGCCTTCAGGGTATTCCCCCGGGGCCTTGACCTTGACCAGGCGGCCGTCACTTTTATAACACCAGGCGTGAAACGGGCAGGTAAAGGTCGATTGGTTGCCTTTGCTGACGCGAGTCAGGGTCGCGCCCCGATGCTGACAAGCGTTGATCAGCGCGTGAAGCTGATTGTTGCCATCGCGGGTAATGATCATGGGCTGACGACCCGCACGCATCGTCAGGAAATCATTGGGGTTGGCGATTTCACTCTCGTGGCAGGCGTAGATCCAATTCTTCTCGAAGATCAATTCCATCTCCAGGTCGAACAGTTCCGGTTCTGTAAACATGTCGCGGGCAATACGATAAATACCTTCAGTCGGACGGAAATCCAGGCAGCCCTGGATGTATTCTTGCCACTGCGCAATACTTCTCGAGTTGTTCATCAGGTGCACCCTTTTGTAGTTTTTAGGCTCAGTCCGATTAAAGGCCTTTCTGCAGGGGGCATCTATCCGGATTCGAGGCGATTTCTATCCGCTTCTGAGGCAGCACAGCTCCCTCTTATGGAGGTGTATGGCCGGTTTGTTTTTCTTGCATTTTTGTGATGTTTTCTGCGTTATTCGGATAGTAACTCAACGGTGCTCGTAATATGGTGTTAGCCTGATCTGTAAATTCTGTGGTGCTGCCATGAATCTGCACACTCATGCCGGAAAAAATGCTGAATTCCAAGGCGTCCATGCGGTGCATCATGATGTACAAGGTGCGCAAGCCTGGATGATGAATATCTGCGGCCCTCACGAACTCAAGACATCGTCCCCGCAGCGCCTTCATTTTCAACATGCCGGCAATATATTGAAGTCGATGTCTACGGTGATTGGATATATAGAATACGGCACCGACGTCTGTATCGACATCGATGCGTCGGTACTAAACCGTTACAGCATCAGTCTACCCATCAGTGGTGAGCAGGAATTGCAGACGCCAGATGGATTGCTGACGTCGGATAGCGAAAATGGAATAATTGTATCGCCTTATGGTCAGCAAGAGTTGTCTATTTCAGGTAATTGTCGAAAAATTCAGGTCGCCATTACATGTACAGCAATGCGCCAGGTGTTGGAGGAACTGCTACAGCGGCCCGCGCAGCAGCCGATCGTCTTCAAAAACCAAATAAGTACAAGTGACAAAGCCGCCGCTGCATGGTGGCGTCTGGTTAAATACCTACTCGTAGAGATGGATCAGGCGCGGGATTTTTTTAGCCATGTTTCAATTGTTGGTGATTTTGAAAAAGCGTTGATAAAGGGTTTGATCTTGTCTCAGCCAAATAATTACTCAAACGAATTGGCTGGTCGCTCGCAAATACGCTACCCTGAGTATTTATTAAAGGCCAAAGAGTTTTTGCATGAACACGCCAGTGATGAAATCAAGTTGGACGAGGTCGGGCGGGCGGTGGGTGTGTCGCGCTTCAAACTCTATGAAGACTTTAAGAAATATTTCGGCATCACCCCCACTGTGTACTTGAAGCGCTTTCGTCTGGAAGCCGTAAGGCAGGCGCTTCTGGAAGGTGGAGGCAATGGCAATATCACTGCAGTTGCGATGCGGTGGGGCTTTAATCATATGGGGCGTTTTTCATCCGACTACAAAAAATTATTTATGGAAGCGCCATCAAAGACAGTTGAGCAGAGTCGAAAGCACTGACTATAAAGGCGGTCTCTGGCGGGTTGTCGCTATTTGACTTTTTGAAGCTAATCAGATTATTTGCCAGCTTAATGTTCTGTGCTGGATGTTTGCGGGTCATAAAAACAAGAGAGGCCAATTATGAAGACGGTTGCGCAGTTGATCTGTTTAAAGACTGAGCGTAAAGTTTACGCTGTTGCCCCAGAGCAAATGGTCCTCGAAGCTGTCAGGACCATGGCGGAACGCAATGTGGGTGCGCTGCCTGTCATTGAGAACGGTATTGTTATCGGTGTTATCAGTGAGCGAGACTACGCGCGGAAGATGATCCTGCAGGGGCGTTCCTCGGCTGGTACGCCTGTCAGGTCTATCATGAGTTCACCAGTGGTAACAGTGGCCCCTCATCAGAGCATTGAGACTTGCATGAAGATTATGACCGAACAACATCTTCGTCATTTGCCGGTGGTAGAAAACGAAAAACTGGTGGGTTTGCTGTCGATAGGTGATTTGGTCAAGGCTGCAATCGCAGAGCAAGCAGACCTGATTCTGCAACTCGAACAGTATATCCGCGGCCATTGATTGCCTGTCTTCGGTGCAGGAAATCGTGAGCAGTCAAAAAATGCGACTTCTAACATATGAGTAGGGAAGGAGCTGTGAGGCAGTAACCTCACTCTTTCATTTCCGTTGCCAAGTCGCGTATCGAGATTGCTTTGCTCGACGCCCAGAGCAAGCGCTTTGGCCTGCCGGTCAGCGAACTGCTGGGCGGCCGCGTGCGCGACAGCCTGGAAACGGCCTGGACCCTGGCCAGCGGCGATACCACCCGCGCCTTTGCACATTCTACAAACCCATGGCTGGGCCTGACCCTAGACGAAGCGCCTGGCTCGTTTCGCCCGCAGCTGATCGCAAGCAAGCAAGGAGACAATGATGCTGTTCCACGTAAAGATGCCCATGAAACTACCGGTCGACATCAAGCCGCCAAGGCCGACCAGCTCAAGGCCGACGAGAGGGAGCTGGCCCATCGTCTGCAGTGCGATGGCAGCTGGCACCACCCTGTGGCGCATCCAGCCCAGTGTCGAGGCGTTGCACCACACGTTGATGCAGCTGCCGCTTTTCCCGTACATGGACATCGAGGTCGCCGGCCTGTGCTGCCACCCGTCGTCGATCCACAGCAACGACCGCTGATTCGACTTTGAGCCACGACTACCTGACAAGAACAATTCGAGGTAAGCAGAAATGACCGTGAAGATCTCCCACACCGCCGATATCCAGGCCTTCTTCGAGCAAGTGGCCGGCCTTGGCCAGGCCGAGGGCAACCCGCGCTTCAAGCAGATCATGCTTCGCGTACTGCAGGACACCGCGCGCCTGATCGAAGACCTGGAGGTCAGCGAGGACGAGTTCTGGCATGCCGTCGCCTACCTCAACCGCCTGGGCGGGCGCAACGAGACAGGCCTGCTGGCGGCAGGCTTGGGCATCGAGCACTTCCTCGACCTGCTGCAGGACGCCAAGGACGCCGAAGCCGGTTTGACCAGCGGCACCCCGCGCACCATCGAGGGCCCGCTGTACGTGGCCGGGGCGCCGCTGTCCGAGGGTGACGCGCGCATGGACGACGGCACCGACCCCGGAGTGGTCATGTTCCTCCAGGGCCAGGTGTTCGATGCCGACGGCCAGCCGCTGGCCGGCGCCATCGTCGACCTGTGGCACGCCAACACCCAGGGCACCTACTCGTACTTCGACTCCACCCAGTCCGACTATAACCTGCGCCGGCGCATCGTCACCGATGCCGAAGGCCGCTACCGCGCCCGTTCCATCGTGCCATCGGGCTACGGCTGCGACCCGCAGGGCCCGACCCAGGAGTGCCTGAACCTGCTTGGCCGTCACGGCCAGCGGCCGGCACATGTGCACTTCTTCATCTCGGCTCCAGGCCACCGCCACCTGACCACGCAGATCAACTTCGCCGGTGACAAGTACCTGTGGGACGACTTCGCCTACGCCACCCGCGACGGCCTGATCGGCGACCTGCAGTTTGTCGACGATGCTGCAGCGGCCCACAATCGCGGTGTGCAGGGCGAGCGTTTTGCCGAACTGGCGTTTGACTTCCACTTGCAGGCGGCCAAGGCTCCTGAGGCCGAGGTACGCAGCCACCGCCCGCGGGCGCTGCAAGATAATGGAGCGTCCATGGGCTAATACTCAGTTGACCGATCTTCAGCTGCTTCACCTCAAAAGTCGGTTATGGGTCGTACAGCGACGGTCAAGGGTTGCGATATGGCTCTCGATGGAAGTCAGTCACAAGCTATCGGGGTCCCCGAAGAACATGAAGGCGCGACTGCGCTAGGTGCAGCGCGACTTTGCGTGCATGGGCGATGTCCGTGGGCGCGGCCTAATGGTCGGTGTGGAGTTCGTTTCCACGGCGCCGGGCCAGGCACGAGTGCCGGCTGGCGACGGCGGACTGGCCAAGGCCGTGCAGCAGCAATGTTTTCGCGAGGGCGTCATCCTCGAACTGGGCGGGCGGCATGGTGCGGTGGTTCGGTTCCTGCCGCCATTGACGATCAGTGTCGAGGAAATTGACTTGTTGGTGGAAAAGTTCCATCTATGGCTTTCTAGCCTTGTGACCAGCACACACTGATTTGTGTTTTGTTGACGCTGGAATAGTCGGGTATGCGAAGCACGTCCCACATTAAGGGATCATCGAACAGTGAGTGGAAAAAACCGAATTTGTGGGATAGTGCGAGCTCTGACCGATTGCCAGATACTACAGTCCATTGATCAGAGGTGTTTTTAGAAGGATGCAGCGGTTATGGCCATCATGTAAGCAAGCAGCGCGGCGCATGGCAGCAGGATCCAGTTGGGGTTAATTGACCAAGGTACGAGAGGTGCGATTTGGCGCCGACTATTCTCACCATGGGATTGGCCGTGCCTGAAGGCATGACAGGCGAGGCCGTGATTAAGGGTTGACCTCTACTTTGTCTGCGCTGCCAGACAGGTAGTAACTATTTTGAATCGAAGCTACCTTCTGCCGCATGGTTCCTTCACTGACAAACAGCGGTACCACACGCTCGTTTTTCCACTCCTGCAGAATGGCCTCCAGCAAACCGCCGCCCAAAGCGCGGATCTTGAACTCTTCCTCTATGTTGTTGCGGCACAAAGCCAAGCTGCCATGGGGGTAGAACACCAACATATTCACTCGCACCTTGTACAGCTTCCGGAATCGACGCCAGTCGTCATCGAATACCCCGCCATCGACGAAGCAGTCCTTGAACATATGGCCGTCTGGGATGTTGAAACCATAGGCCACCTTCGGGTTGTGATCGCAGGATCATATCTCTGAAGGTTGCATCGAGTCTTCGGGGGCCGCCAACCTGTCTTCGCAACACGCTAGCGCAGATTCAAGCCCTGATAACGAAACGCTCAGCGGCCACTCAATGGACCACTCAAAAAGGGCCTGATGTCCCGAGGCCGAACAGAGACTGAGCCTGCTCCCGAAGCCTTCCCTAATTCCATGGACTCCCCGCTCAGTAACTCTCCGAGTTGAGTTGCCTCGCCTCATGGGGCGACCTTCCACTCCACTCCTTGAAGGCGCGAGTGAAGGCGCTGTGCTCCGAATAGCCCAGCAGCATGGCGATATCCACGATTTGCAGGCGTGGATCGCGCAGGTACGACAACGCTAGTTCGTGGCGGACCAAGTTCAGCTCATAGCGAAAGCTGGTGCCGGCTTCTTGTAGACGGCGCTGTAGCGTGCGTGACGAGGTGCCCAGCTGGGGGCTTATTCGCTCTATGCTCGGCTCACCTTCGCGCAGAGCATGGGTGATGGTCTTACGCAGCTGTTCCACGAATTCATCCTGCTGTGGCAACTGGGCCAGCAGGCGATCCGCATGTTGTTCCAATAGGGAGACCAGCGCCGGGTCAGGGCTCTTGAAGGGCAGTTCGAGCAGTTGCGCGGAGAAACGCAATACCGCCTCGGTCTGACCGAAGCGTACCGGACAGCCGAAGAAGGCTTCATACGGACTGGTATCGATTGGGCTGGGATGATTGAAATCGATTCGTAACGGGTTGGCCGTGCCGCGCGCTAGGGCACGGCAGAACTGCACTATGGCAACCATACCGGTTTCGTTCACCAAGGGTCCGGGCTGGTACTGGCTGACATCCCAGACCAGTTCGAACCAGCCGTCGCCGTCGCGGCGAGTCATGGGAATGACGTCGTACACCAGGCGAATGTAGCGCTCCAGGCGTTGCATAGCCGTACCGAAATTACCACAGGCCAGCAGCACCGAACCGAGCACACCGATATGCCGGGCGCTGATGGTTTGACCGACGTGCAGGCCCAGCAGCGGGTCGTCCAGTGCCTGCGCCGCCGTCACCAGCAGGCGATCCCAGCATTCCACATCAACGCCGCCGACACCCTCCTGGGCAGGTGTGGGCCAGGGCTGGCCAAGCACCGACTCAGGCTCATGACCGAGCGCCTCCAGGTATTCATAGAGCAGTTGCACGTAGGTCTCGGGCACCACGCGCCTATACAAAGGCTGGCTCATCGGGCCTCTTTGGGTCGGTTGGCTTTTTGTTGTTTGGCGCAAAGTGTCAAGCAAGTCGTCGGATACCGTCAAGCCTTCCTAACGGCAGCGGCCGAGAATGATGACACTCCAGCCATTCCAGCAGATGCCGTTCATGAACACGATCACCGATCTTCTGGCACCAGCGACAATCCAGTTCTTCTCCAACGGCTCGCGTTGCGTTGCCGACTTTTACCGCCCACTGGGCGCAGGACCTTTCCCGGTGGTGGTGATGGCGCATGGGCTTGGCGGGACGCGCAAGATGCGCTTGCCGGCCTTTGCCACCCGCTTCGCCGCCGCCGGTTACGCTTGCCTGGTATTCGACTATCGCCACTTCGGCGACAGCGATGGCGAACCTCGCCAACTGTTGGATATCAACCGCCAACTCGAAGACTGGAAAGCCGCGATAGATCACGCCCGCCGCCACGCGGATGTGGACTCGCAGCGTGTCGTTATCTGGGGCACCTCGTTCGGTGGCGGGCATGTGCTGGCCACCGCCGCCGACGATGCCAGGGTGGCCGCTGTCATTTCCCAATGTCCCTTCACCGACGGCCTGAGCTCCAGTCTTGCCACCGAACTTCTGGTGTCACTTCGCCTCACCTTGCTGGCCCTGGCCGACCGTATCGGCTCGTGGTTCGGCGCCAAACCCATTCTGGTTCCGCTCGCCGGTCAACCTGGCGATACGGCATTCATGACTTCGCCGGATGCCTGGAGTGGCTATAACGGGCTGATCCCGTCAGGTGCGCACATCCGCAAAGAGGCCGCCGCGCGCTTTGCCCTGGACATCATTCGCTACTACCCCGGGCACAGTACACCTCGTATCCAGGCCCCCGTGCTGTTTTGCGTGTGCGATCCCGACAGCGTGGCACCGGCGAAGCAGACGCTGCGTCACGCCAGGCGCGCGCCACGTCATGAGATCCATCGCTATGCCCATGGGCATTTCGATATTTATGTAGGCGAAGCCTTCGAGCAGGTGGTGGGTGATCAACTCGACTTCCTCAAGCGCAACGTGCCAAGCACGCCAACGAAGAGATAAGAATATGTACGACCTTCAAGGCAAAGTGGTTCTGATCACCGGCGCGGCTGGCGGCATCGGCGCCGCCAGTGCACGCGAACTGTATGTGCAGGGTGCCAGCCTAGTGCTGACCGATACCTCGCAGGAGGCGGTGGACAAGTTGGCTCAGGAGTTCAACAGCCAACGCGTGTTGCCGCTGGCGTTCGACGTCACCGACGCCGAGGCGGCAAAGGCAGTGATACGCCAAGCAGTCGAGCGTTTCGGCCGTCTCGATGTGGCCTTCGCCAATGCCGGCATCTCCTGGCGAGGCGTACCGGCGACCCTACGCACCTGCGACGAAGCGGAGTTCCGTCGCATCATTGAGGTGGATCTGTTCGGGGTGTGGCACGCGATGCGCGCCGCACTGCCGGAGGTCGTGCGCAATCGGGGTCAAGTGCTGGTCACGTCGTCGACCTATGCCTACTTGAACGGCATGGCCAACGCGCCCTATGCCGCGAGCAAGGCAGCGGTGGAGTCGCTGGCCCGCTCGCTGCGCGCCGAGTTAAGTGCGACCGGCGCCAGCGCCAGCGTGCTCTATCCCGGCTGGACGGCGACCGCCATCGCCAAGGTCGCTTTCGGTGGCAACGCCATCGCCACCCAGATGAACGAGACCCTATTGCCGGCCTTCCTGCATCGGGCGATTGCACCTGAACAGGTGGCACGTGGCGTGGTGCGCGGTCTACAAAAGCGCCAGCCGCGCATCGTTGTACCGGCTCGCTGGGCGCCCATCTCACTGTTGCGTGGCCTGTTCAACGTCTTCACAGACTGGCATCTGACACGCGATGCCCACCTGCAACGGTTGCTCTACCAATTGGAAGAAGAAACCGTTCGCACCCAGAGCCCAAGTTGATGCCCCACTACTTGCTTAAGGTTCACCCATGAAGAGCTACTCATTAAACGACCGCGTCATCGCTATCACTGGTGCCACGGGAGGTCTCGGCAGAGCCGCCGCGCAGGCCCTTCGCGACAAAGGCGCGAAGCTGGTCTTGCTGGATCTCGATCTGGATAGCCTGAATGCCATGGCTGTCACCCTGGGCGGGCCTAATGTCGCTGTCGGTTGGGTGGCCAATGTGCGCTCAATTGAGAGTCTGGAAACGGCGTTAAAAGAGGCCGCGCAGCATTTCGGCGGAATTGATGTTGTGGTCGCCGGCGCTGGCGTCAGCTCGGTGGTAGCCCTAGAGCATATCGATCCCGCCACGTTTGACCGGGTAATCGATATCAACCTCAACGGCGTGGCGCGCACCTTCCGCGCTTCACTGCCCCACGTGAAGGCACGCCAGGGTTATCTACTGGCCATCTCGTCTATGGCGGCTTTCGTTCATTCGCCGTTGAACACGGCCTACACCGCCAGCAAGGCAGGAGTCTGGGCCCTGTGTGACAGCTTGCGTCTGGAGCTTCGTCAGCACGGTGTGAGCGTCGGCTCGTTCCACCCGACCTTCTTCCAAACGCCGATGATGGAGGCGATCGTTGATGGGCCGTCCTCCACCCTGGTCTGGAATAACCATCAGGGGATCTGGCAGTTCGTCGCGTTGGAGCAGGTGGTGGCCGCCCTGGTGGATTGCATCGAGCAGCGGCATGACTTGGTGACGGTGCCACGCAGCCAGATGCTGGTGGCGAAAGCGCCAGGCTTGCTGCGCCGGCTTATCGAGTGGATCGGTTTCGACGCTGGAAAAGTCGCCGAAGCGGTAAGACTAAGCGATGAAGTCAAGGCTTCCTTAGGTCAGGGTCGCAGCCTGAACGAATGACCACTTCTGGTCGCGGGCATTTCGCCCGCATCCGGGCCGGAACTAACCAGTAAATCGTGGCGCCGCTCTTGCGCTATAGCTCCAAGTCGAATGGCTTAATTGAGTCCCTGGCTCGCATTTGTAAGTCCAGCAGTCTTGCCCTGGCGGTGTTTCTTCAGGTTCTTTTACACCACTTCGATCAACTCCAACCGGCACTCAAAAGTGCACAGGAAGGCAAAGCCTTGCCTGCGTGCAATCAACAAAAACAATAAACGAGAGGTGGAAAATGAAAATCAATGGCTGTGAAATCCCGTGTCTCTCCGCTCAGCGAAAGTGTGCTGCGTGGGTTAAGTACACCAGTGTAATGGCACTGCTCAGTGCCTCTACAATTGCAGGTGCCAATGGCATTGCTCTTAACGAACAAAGTGCCAGCAGCGCGGGAACTGCTTATGCGGGAAGGTCGTCTTCCGCACTGGACGCCAGCACCATCTACGGAAATCCTGCTGGCTTGACCAAGTTGAAACGTGCCGAGATTTCCGGCGGGGCGGCGATCATCTCGGGGAGCGACGACATTAGTGATGCGCAGAGCAGTGTCGCAGGAACAAATAAGGGGGACTCGGTACCTTTGACGATCCTGCCCTTCGCCTATATGTCGACGCCGCTTGATGATCGTTTTTCGATTGGTCTGGGCCTCTATGCTCCGAGTGGTCTGATCAACGAATACGAGAGCACTTTTCAGGGGCGCTACCAAGGTTCCTATAGCTCGACCAAGGAGGTCACCCTGCAGCCCACCATTGCCTATCGGATCAATGATTACGTGTCCATTGGTGGCGGGCCGACCATAAACCATTTCGATGCAGAACTTCAGAATTACCTGGCCAGCGGGGCCCTGAACAACGGCCAGGACACACAGATCACCCTCAAAGGCGATGACACGGCAATTGGCTACAACGTCGGCCTCTTGGTTGACTTGAGTGATGCAACAAGTTGGGGGATTAACTATCACTCGAAGGTGAGCTATCACCTAAAAGGGCATACCGAGGTTTCCGGCTCTCCGAGCGTTATCCCGCTGGACGGAAAGTATGACAACAAGATAGACATCACGATGCCCGAATCCGTGGACACCTCTATCACCCATCATTTCAATAGTCGCTGGACGGGCTACCTGGGAACCACTTGGAAGCGTTGGAGTCGACTGAAAAAGATCGAGGCAATCAACAGCGATGTTTCCGCCCTTGGCCAGAGTGCGGGCCTGGAGCGTGTGGACGAACCATTGAACTGGCACGACACATGGTCCACCGCCGTTGGTACATCCTTTCAATTGAACCAACAATGGTTGCTGCGTGCAGGCTACGCCTACGATCCGTCGCCAATCAGCAATGCCGATCGTAGCGTGCGCGTTCCGGTTGGTAACCGCCAAGTCGTGACCCTGGGTGGCGCTTATTTGCCGAGCCCCGATCTGACGATAGACTTTGCTTATGGCTATCTCTGGGAATCCAAAGCCTCGGTAAACCAAGCGAACAACTCTGGCCTTCAACCCGAATACAGTGCAAATTACGAGAACAGTGCGAATATATTTTTAGTGCAGGCAAGCTATCGGTACTAACCCTCTTAAGGCAAAGGCTCGACTACGTGCATACGAACCCGAGCTGACAGAGGCGTTGCCGGTCAACATAATCGTAACTTTGCGATCTCTAGGGATTCTCCGATCAAGTCAGCACAGGCCATCTGACCTGTGCTGAAATAGCCCTCCGTCCAACTGCCTTCTACAAGTCCGCCATCCCATGAGCCAGATGAGCTTTTCCGATTTCGAGTACGCCGGTAAGCGCAAGCAAACCCGTCACGAGCGTTTCCTGGCCGAGATGGAACAGGTGGTTCCGTGGAGTGGACTGGTGGCGTTGATCGAGCCTCACTACCCAAAGGCTGGCGGTGGCCGCAAGCCTTATCCTCTGGAAACCATGCTGCGCATTCACCTGCTGCAGAACTGGTTCTCTTTGAGCGATTCCGCCATGGAAGAGGCGCTGTACGAGATCACTTCGATGCGCCAGTTCGCTCGTCTGACGCTCAGCGCT
Source organism: Pseudomonas sp. 3HC3 (assembly GCF_044904505.1). NCBI lineage: Bacteria > Pseudomonadati > Pseudomonadota > Gammaproteobacteria > Pseudomonadales > Pseudomonadaceae > Pseudomonas > Pseudomonas sp. 3HC3. The sequence goes on along the minus strand of NZ_JADDRH010000001.1, from coordinate 910,473 downwards.
CCGATCCCCGAAGACACGACGATCATGAACTTCCGGCACCCGCTGGAGAAGCATCAGTTGGCGGCCGGCATTCTGGAAACCATCAACAATTACCTGCAAGACAAGGGCCTGTCGTTGCGCCAGGGCACCATTGTCGACGCTACCATCATCCACGCGCCCAGTTCGACCAACAACAAGGAAGGCAAGCGCGATCCTGAAATGCATCAAACGAAGAAGGGCAACCAGTACTATTTCGGCATGAAGGCCCACATCGGCGCGGATGCTGAATCGGGTCTGGTGCATCACGTTCATGGTACCGCCGCGAACGTAGCTGACGTGACGGAGGTCGCTCAGCTATTGCATGGCGAAGAGAATGTCGTGTGTGCGGATGCGGGTTACACAGGCTTGGAAAAGCGGCCAGAACACGAGGGACGGCAGGTGATATGGCAGGTCGCTGCCCGCCGCAGCACCTACAAGCACTTGAGCAAACGCAGCGTGCTCTACCAAGCCAAGCGCAAGATCGAAAAGGCCAAGGCGCAAGTGCGTGCGAAGGTGGAGCACCCGTTCCGGGTGGTCAAACGCCAGTTCGGCTATGTGAAGACTCGTTTTCGTGGCTTGGCCAAGAACACGGGGCAACTGACCACGCTGTTTGCCCTGTCGAATCTGTGGATGGTGCGCCGGCAATTATTGCCTGCTGCGGGAGAGGTGCGCCCGTGAGTCCAGATAACCAAGGCTTTGCCTTGGTTATCCAATAATCAGCGACTGAAAAGCGGGCTTTTCGGCATCCCTAAGCCGCCCATTTTCGACTGATGAGCAACTTGTTCGGAGTTTCCCTAGCTTTAACCTGAAGCGACTTATGGAATCTTGATACCCAACGCATTCAGCGATGGCGTATCCATCCGGCCATTCACGGTCAGCCCACTGTCCATCTGAAAGGCCATCAACGCACCACGTGTCGCCTTGCCCATCACCCCGTCAATGGTGCCTTGGTAATACTGGCGCACCATCAGCGCAGTCTGCACACGGGTAACCAGGTTGCTTTTCTGCTCATTGGTCGCGCGGCTCTTTGAAGTGCTCGAACTTGTCCCGCTGGTAGTGCCAGACGACTGATAAAGGCTGTTGCTGCTTGAGGTGCTGCTCGAAGCACTCGGCGCGCTGTAGTTTCGGGTACTGGTAGCGGGTGGGCTGGAGTAGCGAGGTGCGCTATAGCCACCCGAACCGCTGTAGTGAGAACTGTGCGAGCTGTGGGACCGGTGTGAACTGTGCGAGCGATGTGCCGCATAGATGTTGACGGTGTCTGGCGCATTGAGCGTATCGGCAAATACCGGGGGCTGTAGCTTATCGTTGGGTTGCCAATTTGCATCGGCGAGCGACAGATGTCCCGCCTGTGCCAGGGGGGTACCTGCCATTGGCAGCAAGCTGATCCCACTGATCAGGACTTTCCAGCGGTCAAGCAATTTCACTGTGCACTCCTTGCATAGGCGCTAAAGGCCTCGGTCGATAGTAGTTGTACGCCGCGGCTCTGCCAGCGGTCGGTGTGGGATTTGAAGAAGCCAGAGCAATGTTTGACGGCAGCGCATTGCTGGCAGGTATCGATGAACAGGTTCTTCCAGTCCGAGATGCTCTGGCGGGCGAAACGCGAGAGGTGGGCGGGGATCAGGCACAGGGGCAAGTTGTAGATCGAAACCGGCACTCCGCGGTTGAACAGGAAATACACGGCCTGGCTCAACGACTCCTGATAGTCCAGCGGGTCAATCCACAGTTCTTCGTAGTTCTTCCTGGCCAGGCCGGTACTTTCGATACCCATCAGCGCAACATGCCGCACGAAGGGCAGGTTTCTGAATACATAATGGGCGAGCTCTGGCAAGCGTGGTGTGGTCAGACGATTGAGCACCACGCGTATCTCGATGATCTGGTTGGCGCGCGCCAGGTTGTAAAGACCTTGCAGGGTTTCGCTGAACGCGCCTGGAGCCTGCACCACATGGTCATGGTCTTCGGCATTGTCGGCATACAGCGGGATGCCCCAGCTCAACTGAGGGTGGCCGATGGCAGAGAGCGCTGCGATCCAGCTCGGGTCCTGGAACAGACGCCCGTTGCTGAGCACGTGAATGGATTTCTGCGGCAAAACGGCTTTGCACTTGGCCAGGATTTCGAGCAGGCCGTCGCGATAAAGCGTGGGTTCTCCGCCGCTGATTCCCAGATTTTCCTCGCCCGGGTCCATCAGGTCGATCAGCTGTAGGTTCTCCTCGATGTGCCAACGGTCATCGATATCTTTGGGCGGCTGCGAGCACATTAGGCAGAGGCTGTTGCAACGATCAGTCATGAACAGAAGGTTGCTGTCTGAGCCTCGTCGATAGAGCACTCGCACCATCGCGTTGCCTGGTGTGATGGCAATGACATCGCCGGGCTGCACGACATCCGCATCTTTAGGGGTGTGCAGGTGTGGCCGCGCGCTGTCGAAGTCGCCGATCAATGGTTCCGGAATCAGGAATCCACCCACTGGCAATGAGAGCAGATGCGGGCTCCGTAGCCGTTCTTCGTTTGGCAGCCAAAGCAGCAGGTCACCGAACTCGGCGCTTCCGGCACAAACCGCCAGGCCTTGTTCGATGAACTCATCCAGAGTGATGACCTTGAGCAGTTTCGGCTCATTCAGGTGATGGATTTCGAAGTGGGTATCTTTGCGCAGCATCGCCATCAGCCCCTGTAACCCGGAAACCGGATATCGTTGTAAGAGCGCCTGTTCAACCAAGACAGCAGCACCCTCTGCACGTTGTCGTCGCCATCGCGAAGCAGGCCGAAAAGATGCTTCAGCAGCCCCATGTTCTTCTTGCAGAAGCTGCTGAACACTCGGTGTCCGATCGGGTCAGCTTGGCGGGCATAGTGTTCGATGGGGTCAGCACCACAGTACGGGACAAGTGCGCAATCGGAGCAGCCCGGCAGCGCCTCTGCTACACCACTGGCGAGCAACGCATTCATAACGGGCGATGCGAGTAATTCAGACAAGGGTTGCTGCACGGTGCCGAGCCTCAAGCCAGCTTCACCCATCTCCAGCAACATTCGGGCTTCGTCCGAGGGATAGACGTAACCGTCATAGTTGTAGACCAGCGCCGCAGTGCCTGCGCCAGCGGGGGAGCGCAGGTCTACATAGCCGGAGGAGAAGGGTGTCAGGATATTCTTCAGCAACAGGCTCGTATAACTCTCTGAGAGGTATACGCCCTCTTGGTTGATACGTAGTAAATAGGCCAGTGCCCTTTTGTAGAAGGCCAGGTATCGCTCAATAGGGTAATCAAGTCGATGAGCACTCTTGGTGGCAAACCCATAAGGGCTCAGAGGCCGAAGTGAGATGCTGGTGAAGCCCTGGCTTACATATTCATCGATGATCGCTTCAGGTTGTTCGAGGCTTCTTGAAGTCAGCGTGGTCAGCGCGGAAACTGCATCATGACCAAGGCGCTCACGGACCCAGTGGATGCCTTTTACGGTGCGTTCGTACGAGTCTCGTGACGGGGTAGGGCGGTTGGCATTGTGCAAGGGCGCCGGCCCATCGAGCGAGGTCGAAAACTGGATGCGATTTTGTTCTGCGAAGTCGAGTATTTCCTCCGTCAGGTGGTGCAGCGTGGTGGTGATGACGAACTGGATATCCCGTTGTTCGACCACGTTCCGTTCAACGACCCATTCGACAATCTGGCGGACGCGCTCGAAGGCCAGAAGCGGCTCGCCACCCTGAAACTCCACAGTCAGGGCGGGAGCGTTCGATTCGAACAAGCGAGCGACCGCCGCCTGTGCATCCGCTTCCGACAGGTCATGGCCGGATCCTCCCAGAGGGGCCCGCGACACCTGGCAGTACTGGCAGGTGTGGTTGCAGCGCAATGTAACCACGAACAAGTGCAGTGCAGGGCCCTGGAAGATGAAGTCCTTGCGGCTGCGATACTGCGCGGTCATTTCCGGGAACGGGTCGTGGCGGCCTGGTTCGTAGATGAAGTGGCGGGCCAGCAGGTCCTTGTAAAAAGGCGTACCTGCTTGAACGTCGAAGTAACTGAGGGCTCGTAATTGCGCGTCGTTAACGTGCAGGTACTCACCGGTATCGGAGGTGAGTAGGATGTCACGGTCATGTCCCGTGTTCATGCGCATGAATCGAAAAGGCAGCAAGCGGTAGTGCTTGGCGTCTGTCGCAATCAGTGTCACTGCGAAACCCCACATCCAGCGAGCGCGGCTCGGGCCAGGACTTCGCGCAACCCTGCTGTTTCGCGATTGATATGGTCGCGTAGGGCGAAGTCGTTCAGATGCTGGAGGATCAGCGAGTGAGCCTGCTCCGGGGAAAGCGTTAGCCTTGCTTCAGCGGGATGGGCCGTGAGGCTTATCAGATTGGTTTCAATACCGACCTGGATCGCGACAATGTCGGCCAGGGAATAAGCGGCGCGTTGCACCACGCTGAGCGGGTAGGCTGCTCTGTCGAGTTTCAGCGTGACTGGCCATGTCATCGGAACCGCTCCTTCATATCCGCTGGGAACGTGTGGATATTGCTGGTTTCCGAGGCATTATGCCATCATGATTTTTTACATTTGCACATATTTTATTCAGCGTGATGTCGGAGAATCAGTCAATTATTCACCGGCTGGATGTTCACCTTTCCGCTGAAAGTCACGGGCCGGTATAGCCAGTCGCAGAAGAGTCCGGTCGGAGCTGCACTCATCAACAGCCCGCCCGACGACGCCTAAAGACTGTCAGGATCCCCAAAAAACATCTGTATCCGCGACCGCAGCCACCGCTCCGCCGGGTCATTGTCCTGTGCCCCGCGCCAGGCCATGTGCAGTTCGAAACTGCGCACGGGTATCGGCAGATCCTCGGCCCGCAAGCCGCCGGCGGCCGTCAGTGCATCCGCCGTGTAGTCCGGTACCGTAGCCACGATATCGGTGCCTGCCAGCAAGCTCCCCAGCCCGTTGAACTGCGGTACCGCCAGCACCACGTGGCGCTTGCGGCCGATTTCCTCGAGGGCTTCGTCGATGAAACCGGACAAGTCCCCGGCAAACGACACCAGCGCATGGGGCCGGGCGCAGAAGTCATCCAGGGTGATGCTGCCGGGTACGCTGTCGGCGCGCAGCAGTTTCGGCATGCTGCGGCGCAGCACCTTGCGCTTGGCGTTGGCCGGCAGTTCGCTGGTGTAGCTGACACCCACCGAAATCTCGCCCGAGGCCAGCAGGGTTGGCATCAGCAAGTAGTTGACCCGTCGCACCACCAGCACGATACCGGGCGCCTCGGCGCGAATGCGCTTGAGCAGTTGCGGCAGCAAGGCGAACTCGGCGTCGTCCGACAAGCCGATGCGGAACACTGCATTGCTGGTGGCCGGGTCGAATTCGGCAGCGCGGCTGACTGCCGTGGAAATCGAATCCAGTGCCGGTGACAGCAGGGCGAAGATCTCGTGGGCCCGTGCCGACGGCTCCATGCTGCGCCCGGTGCGCACGAACAGCGGGTCATCGAACAGGTTGCGCAGGCGCGACAGCGCCGCGCTGATGGCCGGTTGGCCGAGAAACAGTTTTTCTGCGGCGCGGGTCACGCTGCGCTCGTGCATCAGCGTTTCGAACACAATCAGCAGGTTGAGGTCTACACGACGCAGGTCGTTTCGATTCATCGGTGCGCTTCGCCTAATGTGGGGCAGAGGTGAATCTTAAGGCCAAAGGCTGTTACCCTGCACGGGTTTAGGGGGACCAATCGCAGGGAAAGTCAGGTGCCCAATCGATGACAAGCATGTCGACTATTAATGGCCACTGATGGTCTAACGGGCAAAGCCCGGATAGAGTCAGTGGTAATTAGAGGTTCACAAAGGCGAGGTATGCGATGTCCCGCATGATCCGTTTCCACAAGTTCGGCGCTGCTGACGTGCTTCGTTGCGAAGAGCAGGCCGAACCGTCACCCGCTGCCGACGAGGTGCAGATCCGCGTCGAAGCGGTTGGCGTCAGCTGGTATGACGTGCTTTGGCGCCAGAATCTGGCACCGTCCCAGGCACGTCTGCCAGCAGGGATCGGTCACGAAATGGCCGGGGTGGTGACGGCGGTCGGTGAAGGGGTCGATGACATTGCCGTCGGTGACCGGGTTGCCAGTTTCCCGGCAACCAGCGCCAACGACCACCCGGTATATGGCGATGTCATCGTACTGCCGCGTACAGCCATTACTCGCTACCCGAATGTGCTCACCCCGATCGAAGCCAGCGTGCACTACACCCCGCTGCTGATTGCCTATTTCGCCTACGTCGACCTGGCTCGGGCCAAGGCTGGGCAGACAGCATTGGTCACCGATGCCAGTCATTGCGCCGGGCCTGCCTTCGTGCAGCTGGGCAGGGCCCTGGGGCTGAAAGTGTTCGCCGCTACCAAGGATGCGGCGCAGCGAGAGTACCTGCTGGGTCTGGGCGCAGACAAAGTGATTGTCACTGAAGAGCAGGACCTGCTGTTGCAGATTGGCAAGTACACCGATGGCCGCGGCGTGGACATGGTGCTCGATGGCATGGGTGGCCCGCAGATGTCGCTGTTGGGCGATGTGTTGGCGCCGCGTGGCAGCCTGGTGCTGTACGGCCTGCAAGGCGGCAACCAGACACCGTTCCCGGCCTGCGCGGCATTCCAGAAAAACATTCAGTTCTATGTGCACTGCATCGGTAATTTCACCGGCAAGCCAGAGCTTGGCATCAGCCAGGACCAGGTGGCACTGCAGCGTGCCTTGCGCGATATCAACCAGTTCACCGCCGACCAACTGCTGACGCCGCAGATCATCAAGGTGTACCCGTTCGAGCAGGTGGTCGAGGCGCATCGTTACATGGACAAATGCCCGTGCGGCGGGCGCGTGGTGCTGGACATGGCGCAACACTGACGGTTACTGAAATGACCAGCAAACCCGGGCAGCCCCCGGGTTTTTTGTGCGCGGGGTAAAGTGATTCAACTTTAAAGTAGGACTGTTCCTACAATAAGTTGCGACGCGGACTACATATAAGTCAGTGGTCTTTGGGGTTTCAGAAATATCCCGCCAAATATTCAGCCTTGAACGCTTTTCCCTTGCGAGCCACTGTGAACTGACACGGCCGCTGAATGGTTTTTTTACCGTGAACTGTGTCTTCAATTCGCGCTGCCTCCCTCTCGATAATGGCCCAATGATAGTTTGTGCAAGGAACGTGAGATGAGCATGGCTATGCCTGGTATAGAGCAACAAGTGAAAGCGACAGGCCATCGCAGCGGTGGTTTTTTATCGATGGCCTGGCGACAGTGAAGGGTTACGTCATTACTTTCATTTAAGTTGTAGGAAATTTCTTCTGGGTAAGTTTGGCGCATGTTCAAGTTGAAATGGTTGGTACGGCATGCGCTGGCTACATGAAGTTGATGAGGTGATTGCGTGACTGCTATTCACGACCAGGCGATGCATTATATCTACCAGCAAGTACTTGAGCGCTTGTTGAACCACATGTCTCAGGCGCAGCGCGCTTCCTTGCAGTTGTTGATACAACGCCTGTTGGTTGCTGCAGGCGGGCCCGAGTACATCGGTACTTTCAGCTTGCAGCTATTGCAAGGTAGCGACCGCCATAGCAGCCGGCTGCTGGCCATGTTGCGTGCCGCGCAACTGAGCATTGCCCTGCGTTCGCCGGTAACCTTCCAGCTGCGGGTATTGGTGGTCAGCCTGCCGGTTGCCGACAGCGCCACGCTGGAAGCTCACGAGCGCAGTTTTAGCGCCCTGTTCATGCAGGATGACCCGCGGGTGCAATTGCAGATGATCGAGGGGCGCGCAGTGGTGCCGTTCAGTCGTCGGCTTTCGGTAATGCCGGAGCGCTGGCTGCTCGCCAGGGATGCGTTGTTGATGTTCGGCCACATGATCGATGCCAGGCCTGAAGCCCTGCTGGGTTGCCGCTTGCACCTGGAGCTGGCGGGGGCCGTGGATCATGCATTGCAGTCAGCGGTGCCTCCCGATGCATTGGTCACTGCCGTGCCCGGGTTCCAGCGGCGCCGATACCTGGCGTGGGCCCGGCGTAGCCTGCGCCTGGCCGGCGAGCGTGGCCCGCATGCAGTGCACCAGTGCCTGGCGGCACTGGCCCAAGGTCTGAGCCGATTGCACGGCGCTGTTGGGGGCGCACCGGGTGGCCAGCACGGGCTGGTACCGGGCGCCGTACCGGAGCGTGCGACGGTGCGGCTGATTGCTATTGATGACCTGTTACCGCACTTGCTTGAAGAGCAGCAGCTTGACGCGATGCTGGGTTGTCACTTCGAGGCTGCTGCGGATGCTTTGCCGCTGTCTGAGTTCGTCGACTCGCTAGCCACGGCACAGTTGCATGAACTGCGTGCCCGTAGCCTGGAGCCGCAGGCCGGTCGCCCAGCGCTGAAGCTGGCAGGGCAGGCGGGTGGCAGCAAGCAGCGTGACGCCACCCCGTTGCTATTTGGCAAAGCCTACGGCATCAATCAGGCCCAAATGGTGTGCCTGCTGTTCAGCCCGTTTGCCAGGCAGGGGAAAAACCTCGAGCGGTTCTTGCAGTGCCGGCATGCCGATATGGTCGTGGCGTTGCCGTACCTGCACAGGGCCTTGCAAGGCAAACCCTGCCCTGATGCAGTCAAAGCCTGGCTGGTGAACACCAGTGGCCTGCCGTTGGGGCAACTGCGGCAGATTTATGATGGGCAGTTACCGCTGACGGGATGGCGCCTGCTTAACCACTTGGCCCGTCGGGATGTACACCTGAGGTTGCTACCGCAGCAGGCGGTGGGGCGGCGGCGTGGTGCTGCGGGGCTGCCTTGATGGGGCGAGCGGCCCCAGGCGAGTTCGCGTATCGCAAGGTGTATCGCTACCTGGAAGCGTTGATCGACCAGGCTGCAGGCGTTGGCACATGCCGGTTGCCGTCATTGCGTGAGCTGTCCCGGCGGTTACGGGTGTCGTTGGCCACGGTACAGAGTGCCTACAGCCTGCTGGAGGAGGAGGGCCGTGTACATTGCCTGCCGAGGTCGGGTTATTACGTACAAAACGGCGGCAAAGATCAGGCTGTGGCCGTGGCCCGGCAGCCTCCCTTGCCGACACAGCCACTGTTGGAGCGCATTCTGCTTGGTCATGAACGGCGTTTGGCTCGTCAGCGTGATCGCAGGGTTGCGTCCTGGGAAGCGCTGGGTAGCGCCCGTTTGCGCAATGCTGTGGCTGAGCGATACACCCGCTGCTCCAACCAGTACTGGCATGCCGATGATGTCCAGTTGGCCCCCGATGTGCTGGCGTTGCTGGAGACGCTGCTGACCGCACTGGCCATGCAAGGTGGTACCGCGTTGGTGCATTCGCCCTGTTGCTGGCAAGTGTTGCGCGCCCTGGGACGTGTCGGCATGCGCGTGCTGGAGGTACCACGGGATGCCCGTGGCAACCCCGAGCTGCACGCTTTGGCCAAGCTGCTTGCTAGCGAGCCGGTAAACCTGTTGGTCATGCCGTCTTGCCTGGGCATGCCACAAGGGCGGCTGGTTTCACCGTATTATCAGCAGCAGCTTGGGCTGTTGCTTGGCCAACACCCGGTATGGCTGCTGGAAAACGACCTGGACAGCGAGCTCTGTTACGACGGGCCGCCGAGCACACGCCTGCGTGACTGGATCGACCCGCGCTGGCTGTTGGTGATGGGCACGTTCGAGGCCGCGGTGGGGGCGGAGGCGCCGTATGCCTATTTACTGAGCCGTGACACCGTGTTGGCCAAGGCATTCGCCGAGCGAGCGTTTCGGCTTGCGCCGCTACGCTTGCAGGCGCTTGCTCACATGCTCGGCAAGGGGGAAATCGAAACGCAACTGGTCCAACAGCGCACAGACTTGCAAAGGCGCACGCAATACCTGGCGCATGTGCTGCAGTCGCAATTCGGCCAGCGGGTGGTCTTCGAGCTGCCGCAAGGTGGGCAAATGCTGTGGGTGAGTTTCCGCCAGCCGCTGGCGTGGGACGGTATTGCCTTGGCGTTGGCTGGCTCTGCATTGCATGCGCTACCGGGCGAGCAGTTCGGCCTGCAGGGGCATTACCCCCAACACCTCGCGCTGATTTGGCTGGGCGGGCACCCGGATGAACTGCAGCGGGCGGTAAGGCGACTGGCGCAGGCGCTTGAGGTGCACTGCGGGCGAAATATCCGCTTCTCGAGTTGAAACCAAGACGCTTACAGGCGCTGACAGTTGCTGCGAAGGGGCCGACAAGTCAAATGAACGAGTCAACGGGCTGACCCACGGCTCTTGTCAGGTACGCTTTTCTGTATGTATAACCAGTGTCTGTTTTTGCTACCTGATGCTATCCCGTGATTGCCCATTCCGTCGACGACCCGTTCTACTACCTGCATAACTTCCGCCAGGTAGTGTCGTGGGTCGAACAGCGCTACCAGGACCTGCTCGATGACCAGGAACTGGCCTTCATCCGTGCCTTCAGGCAACTGCAAGCGCCATCCCAGGCCTTGATGGTGCGTATGGTCATGCGCAAAGGCGAGTTGTTTCGCAGCGATCGGCTCGACTACGCCGAAATCGGCGATACCGCGCTGGCGCTGCAGCCGTTGCTGGCCCTTGGCTGGGTAAGGGAGCCCGAGCAACTGGAGCTTGAACAGCTGTTCGCGTTGCTGCGCAAAGAAGAGCTGGCCCGCTGCTTCGCCCGGCAACTGAGCCGCCCGCGCGCAGCCAAGCATGAGCTGTTGGCACAATTGCAACCCCTGGCGCTGGCGGCGCGGTCACTGGCCGAATGGTTTCCCGACAGTGAGGTGCGCATTCTGCAGTGGTGCCTGCAACCTCTGTGCGACCGCATGCGCCTGCTGTTCTTCGGCAACCTGTACCAGGACTGGTCAGATTTTGTCCTCGCCGACCTGGGCTTGCTGCGTTACGAGCAGGTACCGTTCAGCTCCGATTCTCGCGCCCTGCAGCAACGTGACGATGTCGACCTGGCCATGGCCCTGCACCAGTGCGCCGAACGCCTGGAGCAGGGCGGTGACCCGGTGCCGATCCTTGCCACCCTGCAGGGCCTGCACAGCGACAACCCCTGGCTGGCCCGGCGCCATGCACGGCTGCAATTCGCCGTGGGCCAACAATGCGAGCGCCTGGGTGAGTGGGACCTGGCCTCGGCCGTGTATGCGCAGTGCAACCATCCCCAGGCGCGCATTCGCCAGGTGAGGGTGCTGGAGCGCAGCGAACAGTGGCACCAGGCCCATGCATTGGCATTGCAACTGGCTGCGGCACCTGCCAACGCGCTGGAGGAGCAGGCGCTGCAGCGCATGCTGCCACGCCTGGCGCGCAAACTTGGCGGCCCGCCACAGCGGCGCCAGCGCACCACGCCGCTGGAACTGATCGAGCTCGAGCTGCCCCGCGGGCATGCTGCGCTGGGCGTTGAAGAAGCCGTGCGTCAGCACCTGATGCAAGAGGGGGGGCAGGCGCATTACGTGGAGAACACACTGTTCAACAGCCTGTTTGGCCTGTTGTGCTGGGAGGCCATCTTCGCCCCGGTGCCCGGCGCATTCTTCAACCCGTTCCAGGTCGCGCCACAGGACCTGCACGACAGCGACTTCCAGCAACGGCGCAGTGCACTGTTCGAACGCTGCCTCGGGCGGCTAGACGATGGCAGCCACCGCCAGGCGATTCTCGACTGCTACGTGGCCAAACAGGGGCTGCAGTCGCCGTTCGTGTTCTGGTCCATGCTCAGCGAGGCACTGCTGGAGCAGGCCTTGGCTTGCTTGCCGGCCGCTGCGCTCAAGCAATGTTTTCTGCGCCTGTTGCAGGACATTCGCAGCAACCGTGCCGGCATGCCCGACCTGATCCAGTTCTGGCCCGAGCAGGGCCGTTATCGCATGGTCGAGGTCAAGGGGCCCGGTGACCGCCTGCAGGACAATCAGCTGCGCTGGCTGGAGTTCTGCCGGCAACACGGCCTGCCGGTGGCGGTGTGCCACGTGCGCTGGAGCGAATCGCCTTGAGTTACAGCGTAGCGGTGCGCGCCTTGTGTGAGTTCAGCGCCAAGGTTGGCGACCTGGACCTGCGTTTCACGCCGTCGCCCACCGCCCAGGAGGGTATCGAGGGTCATCAGCGGGTGGTAGCACGGCGGGCTGCTGGCTACGAGTCGGAAATCACCCTTGAAGGCCAGTTCGAAACCCTGACGGTGCGGGGCCGTGCCGATGGCTATGACCCTGGCAGCAATCGCCTGGAGGAAATCAAGACGCACCGTGGCGATCTGGCGCGTCAACCGGCCAATCACCGTCAGTTGCACTGGGCACAGGCCAAGGTCTATGGCTGGTTGATGTGCCAGGCGCGACAACTGCCGGCCATCGAGGTGGCGCTGGTGTACCTCGACGTGGACAGCGACAGCCAGACGCTGTTCACTGAGCACTGTTCGGCTGCCGAGTTGCAGGCCTTCTTCGAAACCCAGTGCCAGCGCTTTCTGGGCTGGGCCCGATTGCAGCAACAACGCTTGGCCGAACGTGACCAAGGCCTGCTGGCGCTGAGTTTCCCTTACCCACAGTTCCGAAAGGGCCAGCGGCAGTTGGCTGAAACCTTGTACAAGGCGGTTAGCACCGGCCGTTGCCTGATGGCCCAGGCCAGCACCGGCATTGGCAAGACCCTCGGTACCTTGTTCCCGTTGCTGAAAGCCATGGTGCCGCAGCAACTGGACAAGCTGTTCTTTCTCACCGCCAAGACGCCGGGCCGGGCGCTTGCGCTGGACGCCATGCGCCAGATCACCGATGCCACGCCCCAACCTGCCTTGCGCACACTGGAGCTGATCGCTCGCGACAAAGCCTGTGAATACCCGGACAAGGCCTGTCATGGTGAGTCCTGCCCATTGGCCGCAGGCTTCTATGACCGTTTGCCGGCTGCGCGCGAGGCTGCTGCTGCAGTGTCGTTGCTCGACCGCGCCAACCTGCGTGAAGTGGCCTTGGCGCACCAGGTGTGCCCGTACTATCTGGGTCAGGAGATGGCGCGCTGGGCCGACGTGCTGGTCGCCGACTACAACTACTACTTCGATGCGCATGCTTTGCTGTTCGGCCTGACCCAGCTCAACCAGTGGCGAGTGGCAGTGCTGGTGGACGAAGCGCACAACCTGGTCGAGCGTGGGCGCGGCATGTACAGCGCCAGCCTTGACCAGGGCCAGCTGCTGGCATTGCGCCAGAGCAAACCGCCCGGGCTGGTCAGTGCGCTGGACCGCCTCAACAGGCAATGGAACGCGCTGTATAAAGAGCAGCGTGCGCCGTACCAGGCCAGCGAGTCGCTGCCTGAAGGGCTGTTGCGTGCCCTGCAGCAGTGCGTCGGGCTGATTCAGGAGCAGATGAACCAGACGCCCACGCACATGGACCCTCAGGTGTTGCAGTTCTTCTATCAGGCCTTGCAGTTCTGTCGGGTTGCCGAACTGTTCGACGAGCACTTTCTGTTCGACATCAGCCAGCGCCAGGGCCCGCGCAAACGGCGGCTGGCCACCCTGTGCCTGCGCAATGTCACCCCGGCGCGGCTGCTGGCACCACGCATGCAGGCGGCGCGCAGTGTGACGCTGTTTTCCGCCACGTTGAGCCCACGGCACTTCTACAGCGACCTGTTGGGCATGCCAGCCGATACCGCCTGGCTGGAAGTGGCCGCGCCGTTCCGTGCCGAACAGCTGGAGGTGCGTATTGCCAGCCAGGTGTCCACCCGTTTCCAGCAGCGCCAAGCTTCCTTGGCACCGATCGTTGACCTGATTGCCCGGCAGTATGAGCGCATGCCGGGTAACTACCTGGCGTTCTTCAGCAGCTTTGAATACCTGCAGCAGGTGGCAGGGCTGTTGGCCGAGCAGCATGGTCAGATTCCGCTGTGGTCACAGGCGCCGGGCATGGACGAGGCGGCCCGCCAGGCATTTCTCGATCGTTTTGTCGCCGATGGCCGAGGTGTGGGCTTTGCCGTATTGGGCGGTGCTTTCGGCGAAGGGGTGGATTTACCCGGCACGCGGCTGATTGGCGCGTTTGTCGCCACCTTGGGGCTGCCTCAGGTCAACCCGGTCAACGAGCAGTTCAAACAGCGCCTGGGGCGGCAATTTGGTGCGGGTTTCGATTACGCGTATCTCTACCCGGGCGTGCGCAAGGTTATCCAGGCGGCGGGCCGGGTTATTCGGGGTGAACAGGACCGGGGCGTACTGGTGCTGATTGACGAACGCTTCGCCGAGCCCCGGGTGCAGCAGATGTTTCCCGACTGGTGGCCGGTGGCTATTATCTAGCGGCCTTTGCCTTGGGCGATCAGCTGCAATCGGGAGGGTGACCAATCCACTCATGCTGGCACACCGCTGCAAGGCGGCCCAGCCGCGTCAACCGGGCATTCCATCTGCCCGGGGCCGCAGCAGGATCGGCAGGTAATGGCGCAGGAACAGCAACAGCGCCAGGCTCCAGCACAGTGTAGAAACGCTTACCCCCAGCGATGTGAACAGCGGCAGAATCACCCGGGCCAGGGTCGCCAGTTGCATCAGGGCAAAGGCCCAGGCAATGCTGGTCGGTACCTGCAATGGCCTGCCGGTGTGGCCCAGGCTGACCCGCGCCATCATGGCCAGGATCAGCCCGGTCATGGCGCCAACGGTTAGCGCGTGGGTCACCAGGCTCGGGCTCAGGGCCACCCCGCTGTGCCACAGCGCCATGCCTAGGCAGGCCAGGGCGATCCAGGCGTAGGCCAGGTGCAGCGACCACAGCAACGGTACGCGCCACAGGCCACGGTCGTGCCACAGCACCAGTCGGGTCGCGTGCAGCGCGAACAAGGCGAAAAACAGCACCGCCAGACTTGCTTGTGGTGTATCGGCCAGGCCGGTGGCGAACGCCAGCGGTACTGCCACGCTGAGCAACAGACAGGCACGGTCCAGCCAGGGACGGGCAGGGGCTGCGCCAAGGTTACCCAGGCCGCGGCGGGTAAAGAACGGAATGACCCGGCCGCCGAGCACGGTCATCATCGCCGTCACCAGCCACAGCCCGGCAAATATACCGCGACGCTGCCACCGTTCGTCCTGGTGTAACCAGCCGGCCAAGGTCAACCACTGGCAGGCGGCAATCAACAGCACCAGTACGACGATAGGGTAGTTGTTGCGCAGGCGCCGTTGCACGATCGGTCGTGCCAGGGTCAGTGCCACCAATGGCAGAAAGCTACCCTCAACCAGTACCAGCACGCTACCCGGTAGTGGCAGAAACCAGCTCAGCCGGCCCAGCAGCCAAAGCAGGAACAAACCCTGCAGCGCCCGCCCGCTCAAGCCTGGGATGCCGCTCCAGTTCTGCACGGCGGTCAGCAGAAAACCCGCGATAATGGCGGCGGCGAAGCCGTAAAGCATCTCGTGGCGGTGCCAGGCGAGCATGCCGCCGGGCGGTGCAGGGGCCAGTACCCCGGCCAGTGCGCCGGCCCACAACAGCAGGGCGATCAGCGCAAACAAACTGCCACCCAGGAAGAACGGGCGAAAACCCAAACCCCAGACGGCTTGGCGCGGGCGTGAAGCAGTGGGTTGCAAGAGCATGGGCGGTCCTTGGTTCGTTCAGTAGGCCTCAATTGGGGTAAGATCACGATCCGTGCCAGTTGCAAAGCCCTTGAATATCAAGGTGATGGCACTTCTCAGGGTCCGAATGACACGCGCGTTTTGCAGTCATTCGGACTAGCTTGTATGTCGTTTTGACTTGCTTCAGGGTTCGCCTGGTTCAGTGCCGGCTGACGCTTCGCTACAGGATTCACGTTTTGTCCGACCTCTCGAAAAATCCGCTGCTGCAGTACATGGCCCGTCTGGCCCCATCCAGCCAGCAAACCATGCGCTACATTCTTCAGGACGCCGCCGACCGGCTAGGTTTCGTCGACTGCAACATCGTCGATGTGCCTTGGCATCGGCTCGAGCCGGGCCATGTGATTGCACTGGTGGCTGCCCTGCGTGCTGATGGCTACGCGCCCAACAGCTCGTCGCTGTACGTCAACGCGATTCGCGGGGTGATGAACGAGGCCTGGCGTCAGGGCCTGATCGACCACGAGCAGCTGTTGCGCATTCGCGAGGTCAAGCCGGCCACAGGCTCCCGTCTGCCGCCAGGGCGCAATCTGCGCCGCAGCCTGATCCGCGAGCTGATGGATGTGTGCGCAGCCGACCCACGGCCACAGGGGGTACGTGATGCGGCGATCATTGCCTTGCTGTACGGCACCGGCATGCGCAAGTCGGAGTCGGTCGACATCGACCTCGATCAGGTCGACTTCGAGGCGCGCAGCCTGCAAGTAGTGGGCAAGGGCAATCACCAGTTGGTCAAGTATGCACCGCCGTGGGCGTTCGAGAAGCTGCAGGCGTGGCTTGAACTGCGCCGCCAGGACCTGCCTGCCGGGGCGGAGGATGACCCGTTTTTGTTCAACCGCATCCGTCGCGGCAGCCACATTACCCGTGCGCGCATTACCAAGCATGCGATCTACTACATTGCCCGCCAGCGCGGTGCGCAGGTGGGAGTGAAGATCATGCCGCACGATTTTCGCCGGGCATTCATCACCCGGGTGATCGAAGAGCACGACCTGTCGATTGCGCAGAAGCTGGCGCACCATGCCAATATCCAGACCACGGCCATCTATGACCGGCGTGATGACAATGAGCGTCGGCGTGCCGTTGACCGCTTCGATTACTGAGGTTTGATCTTTAGGGGCTGCAAAGCTGCCCCATTTTCACGGGTGCCGGCACCGAAACAGGGCCGGCGCACGCCCCCGCTTTGTGCGCCATCCCCCCGTATGCCCGATGCCAGAGCGGCCGCAGCATAAGTTTCATCATCCTTCACCTGCGGAGTTGGCCCGCAACCTGCTATATCCAGCCTGCGAATTTGATCGAGTGGTCAGGCCGTGCGCGCTGGCAGGCGCCCGCGCCGGACCCTCTAAACGGCCAGCAGGCCACGGATTTCAGGGGCCGCAGGATGTCGCTCGCGGAGCAGATCGAACAACAACAAGACGATGCAGGCTGGAGTGCTCACCTGCAGTTGCGCTTTGTGCAGCGTGACAGCGTGACCCGCCTTGGTGCGTGGAAGCATTTTGGACCTCTTTTGGTGCAGCGGCCTTTCTATCCGGAGGGTGCGCCGTGCCATGTCTATGTCTTGCACCCGCCGGGCGGCATCGTCGCCGGCGACCGCCTGGAACTGGATATTCACCTGGAGCCGGGTAGCCATGCGCTGCTGACCATGCCCGGCGCCAGCAAGTTCTATCGCAGCATTGGCCCGACCGCGCGGTTGGCCCAGCGCTTTCACCTGGCCGCGGGCAGCACCCTGGAGTGGCTGCCGCAGGACAGCATCTTCTTCTCCGGCGCCCGCGCCAGCCTCGCCAGCCGTTTTACCCTTGAGCCGGGCGCCCGCCTGTTGGCTTGGGAAACCCTGTGCCTGGGCCGCCCGGTCATGCACGAGCGTTTCGACCACGGCGCCCTCGACAGCCTTTTGCACATCGTACTGCCTGACGAGGTTGGCCTGCATGAGCGCCTGCGTCTCGAGGGCGGGCACCTGGACAAGCTGGGTGGGCATCCGCTACTCGCCACTTTCTGTGCCGCACCGGCCGATCAGGCCGTGCTGGAGCAGGTTCGCCCGCTGCTCGATGAACTGGGCAACCCGGCCGGTGCAACCCTGCTCGGGTCGTTGCTGGTGATCCGCCTGCTCGACCATGACAACCAACACCTGCAACGCACCCTGCAACGCCTGTGGCATGTGCTGCGTCCGGCCATCCTCGGCCTGCCAGCCTGCCCGCCGCGTATCTGGGCTACCTGAGAGAGCGCCATGGAGCTTACCCCGAGAGAGAAAGACAAACTGCTGCTGTTCACTGCCGCGCTGCTGGCGGAGCGGCGTCTGGCCCGTGGCCTGAAGCTCAACTACCCGGAGGCCGTGGCGCTGATCAGCGCCGCAGTGCTCGAAGGCGCCCGCGATGGCCGCACAGTCGCCGAACTGATGAGCCTGGGGCGCGAAGTGCTGACCCGTGAGCAGGTGATGCCCGGTATCGCTGAAATGCTTCACGACGTGCAGGTCGAAGCGACCTTCCCGGATGGCACCAAGTTGGTGACCGTGCATGACCCCATCGTCTGAAACCGCCAAGGAGCGTTGCATGATCCCAGGTGAAATCCAGGTCGCCGCGGGCGACATCGAGTTGAACAGTGGCCGAGAAACGGTCAGCGTCAGCGTGGCCAACCATGGCGATCGGCCGGTGCAGGTCGGCTCGCACTACCACTTCTACGAGGTCAACGACGCGCTGGTGTTCGACCGTGCGCCCACCCTGGGCTTTCGCCTGGACATTCCGGCCGGCACTGCCGTGCGCTTCGAGCCGGGTCAGGCGCGTACCGTGCAACTGGTGGCTTACGCCGGCAAGCGTGAGGTCTATGGTTTTCAGGGCAAGGTGATGGGCGCGCTGGAGGGCAGGGCATGAGCCGTATTTCCCGTCAGGCCTATGCCGACATGTTCGGGCCCACGGTTGGCGACCGCGTGCGCCTGGCCGACACTGCGTTGTGGGTGGAGGTCGAGAAAGACTTCACCATCTACGGCGAAGAGGTGAAGTTCGGCGGCGGCAAGGTCATTCGCGATGGCATGGGGCAGGGCCAGATGCTGGCGGCCGAGGCCATGGACCTGGTATTGACCAATGCGCTGATCATCGACCACTGGGGCATCGTCAAAGCCGACATCGGCATCAAGCATGGACGCATCGCGCTGATCGGCAAGGCCGGCAACCCCGATGTGCAGCCAGGCGTGAACGTGCCGGTCGGGCCAGGGACCGAGGTGATCGCGGCCGAGGGCAAGATCGTCACCGCCGGAGGTGTCGATTCGCATATCCACTTCATTTGCCCGCAACAGGTGGACGAGGCATTGAACAGCGGTGTCACCACGTTCATCGGCGGCGGAACCGGGCCAGCCACTGGCACCAATGCCACCACCTGCACGCCCGGCCCCTGGTACCTTGCGCGCATGCTGCAGGCCGCCGACAGCTTGCCGATCAACATCGGGTTGCTCGGCAAGGGCAATGCCTCGCAGCCTGAAGCGCTGCGTGAGCAAATTGCCGCAGGTGCTGTCGGGCTCAAACTGCATGAAGACTGGGGCTCTACGCCAGCGGCCATCGACTGCTGCCTGGGCGTGGCCGAGGAAATGGATATCCAGGTGGCGATTCACACCGACACCCTCAACGAGTCGGGCTGTATCGAAGACACGTTGGCGGCCATCGGCGACCGCACCATCCACACCTTCCATACCGAAGGTGCCGGTGGCGGCCATGCCCCGGACATCATCCGTGCAGCGGGGCAGGCCAACGTGCTGCCATCCTCGACCAACCCGACCCTGCCTTACACGATCAATACCGTGGACGAGCACCTGGACATGCTCATGGTCTGCCACCACCTGGACCCCAGCATTGCCGAGGACGTGGCCTTTGCCGAGTCACGCATTCGCCGCGAAACCATCGCTGCCGAGGACATCCTTCACGACATGGGCGCCTTTGCCATGACCTCGTCCGACTCCCAGGCCATGGGGCGTGTTGGCGAGGTGGTGCTGCGCACCTGGCAGGTGGCGCACCAGATGAAGTTGCGCCGCGGGCCGCTGGCACCAGACACCCCTTACAGCGACAACTTCCGGGTCAAGCGCTACATCGCCAAGTACACCATCAACCCGGCACTCACCCACGGCATCGGTCACGAAGTGGGCTCGGTGGAGGTCGGCAAGCTGGCTGACCTGGTGCTGTGGTCGCCAGCGTTCTTTGCGGTCAAGCCGGCCCTGGTGCTCAAGGGCGGGATGATCGTCACTGCGCCAATGGGCGACATCAACGGCTCCATTCCCACCCCCCAGCCGGTGCACTATCGGCCGATGTTCGGCGCGCTGGGCGCGGCGCGGCATGCCACACGCATGACATTCCTGCCCCAGGCGGCAATGGACCGCGGGCTGGCCGAGGAGCTGAACCTGCGCAGCCTGATTGGCGTGGTCAACGGCTGCCGGCGGGTTCGCAAGCCGGACATGGTCCACAACACCCTGCAGCCGCTGATCGAAGTCGATGCGCAGACCTATCAGGTGCGTGCCGATGGCGAGCTGCTGGTCTGCGAACCGGCCAGCGAACTGCCGCTGGCTCAGCGCTATTTCCTGTTCTGAGGAGCCCCCCATGATTGTCTTGAACCGCCGTATCTCCGAACCCGGCACGCGGGTTGTCAGTGGCACTGTGACCCTTGACGTGGACAGCCGTATCAAGAGCCGTCTGCGAGTAACCCTGGACGATGGTCGCGAAGCCGGGCTGATGCTGGAGCGCGGCCACCTGCTGCGCGGAGGTGAATTGCTGGCCGATGCCGAGGGCACCCAGCTGATCCGCGTGCTGGCGGCGCCCGAGGCGGTGTCGACGGTGCGCTGTACCGATCCACACCTGTTGGCCCGCGCCGCCTACCACCTGGGTAACCGCCATGTGCCGCTGCAGATCGAACCCGGGCTGTTGCGCTTCCAGCACGACCATGTGCTGGACGACATGCTGCGGGGGCTGGGCCTGACGGTAGAGGCCGAACAGGCCCCGTTCGAGCCTGAAGCGGGTGCTTACCAAAGTGCACCGCATGGCCACAGCCACAGTCATGCCCATGGCCACGATCATCCGTTCGTTCGCCTGCCTGCCCATTCCTGAACTGCCCTGGAGCAACCGATGAAAAAGACTTTCGCCCTGTTTCTGTTGATGCTGGCACTGCCAGCCTTCGCCCATCCAGGCCATGACAGCAACCCGCTGCAGGACGGCCTGCTGCACCCGCTGACCGGGCTCGATCACCTGCTTATGCTGCTGGGCACCGGCGTGCTCGCCGCGTTGACCCGGCGCAACTTGACGTTGCCCCTGGCGACCCTGGCGGCCATGTTCGGTGGTGCCGTGTGCGGTCACCTGTTCGGCGATGTGCTGGGCATGGAGACCCTGATTGCCGTGTCGCTGCTGGTGGCTGCCGGGGCGGTGCTGCTGCCGAGCCGCCAGTTGCTGCTGGCCATGGCCATGCCGGTGTTCGCCCTGTTCCATGGCTGGGCCCATGGCGTGGAAGCCACGCCGAGCGCTTTCTGGCAATTCAGCGCGGGGTTTGTCGCGGTCAGCGGCTTGCTGCTGGCGGCAGGCTTTGCAATCGGTTGCCTGCTGCGCCGCCACAGCGGCCTGCAGAAGGCCTTTGGCGGTGGCCTGTTGGCCGGCGCCGCGCTGGTGCTGGCCGGTTGATGAACAGCGACCTGGCGCTGCTGCGCCTGCTGCAGTTGGCCAGCCCCGGCTTGCCAGTGGGTGGTTTTACCTATTCGCAAGGTCTGGAGTGGGCGGTCGAGGCCGGCTGGGTTCGCGGCGTGGACAGCTTTGCCAGCTGGCAGCGTGAGCAGCTTCACGACACCTTGGCTTGTCTTGACTGGCCGGTGTTGGCGCGCCTGTATCACGCCTGCCAGGCCGAGGACGCCGAAGCGTTCTACCACTGGAGCCGGTTCTTGCTGGCCAACCGCGAAACCGCCGAGCTGCGCCTGGAAGAACAACAGCGCGGCGCGGCGCTGGCGCGGTTGCTCGACGGTTGGCAACTGGGCCAGGCACCGGCCTGGCGCACCAGCCTTGAGCTGACCCAGTTGGGTGGCATGGCCTGGCTGGCCGCGCACTGGGCCATCCCGTTGCGCCAACTGGCATTGGGCCATGGCTTTGCCTGGCTGGAGGGTGCGGTCATGGCCGGGGTCAAGCTGGTGCCGTTCGGCCAGCAGGCTGCCCAGACCTTGCTGCGCGACCTTGGCGCCGACTTGCCCGCTGCACTGGACCAGGCGCTGGCCCTGGGCGATGACCAGCTCGGCGGCGGCCTGCCGCTGCTGGCCATCGCTTCATCGCGTCACGAAACCCAATACACCCGTTTGTTCCGTTCCTGAGGACTGCCTGCATGCAAAGCTATCAACAACCCCTGCGCGTCGGTGTCGGCGGCCCGGTCGGCTCTGGCAAGACCGCACTGCTGGAAGCGCTGTGCAAGGCCATGCGCGATCACTACCAGATTGCCGTGGTTACCAACGATATCTATACCAAGGAAGACCAGCGTATTCTCACCGAGGCCGGCGCCCTTGAGCCGGAGCGCATCGTCGGCGTGGAGACCGGCGGTTGCCCGCACACGGCCATTCGTGAAGACGCCTCGATGAACCTGGCGGCGGTCGAAGCGCTGGCGCGCAAGTTCGGTAACCTCGAAGTCATTTTCGTGGAAAGCGGCGGTGACAACCTCAGCGCCACGTTCAGCCCGGAGCTGGCCGACTTGACCATCTACGTGATCGACGTGGCCGAGGGCGAGAAGATCCCGCGCAAGGGCGGCCCAGGCATTACCAAGTCTGACTTCCTGGTGATCAACAAGACCGATCTGGCGCCTTATGTCGGGGCTTCACTGGAAGTGATGGAGCGCGACACCCGGCGCATGCGGCCGCAGCGGCCCTGGACCTTCAGTAACCTGAAGAAGGGCGAGGGGTTGCAGGCGGTGATCGATTTTATCGTCGAGCGCGGGATGTTGGGTGTGCGAGCCTGACAGATCGAGGTCTCTGTGCGGGCATGTCCGCGAAGAAACCAACGCAGTGGATGGCACCGGCTCCGCCGGTGTTCGCGGGTGAACCCGCTCCTACGATGGCCTGTGTCCCCCCCCCGATGTGCGTCCGTCACCGATCAGGCGTAGGAGCGGGTTTACCCGCGAATACGGTGGCGGCGGCAACGGTGAACGGCCAGGGATATTGGCCAGCAGGCCCGGCCCTTTCGCGGGTGAACCCGCTCCTACGATGGCCTGTGTCCAACCCCCGATGTGCGTCCGTCACCGATCAGGCGTAGGGGCGGGTTTACCCGCGAATACGGTGGCGGCGGCAACGGTGAACGGCCAGGGATATTGGCCAGCAGGCCCGGCCCTTTCGCGGGTGACCCCGCACCTACGATGGCCTGTGTCCCCCCCGATGTGCGTCCGTCACCGATCAGGCGTAGGGGCGGGTTTACCCGCGAATACGGTGGCGGCGGCAACGGTGAACGGCCAGGGATATTGGCCAGCAGGCCCGGCCCTTTCGCGGGTAAACCCGCTCCTACGGCGGCCTGTGTCCAACCCCCGATGTGTGTCCACCACCGATCTGTGTAGGAGCGGGTTTACCCGCGAATACGGTAGCGGCGG
Source organism: Pseudomonas sp. 3HC3 (assembly GCF_044904505.1). NCBI lineage: Bacteria > Pseudomonadati > Pseudomonadota > Gammaproteobacteria > Pseudomonadales > Pseudomonadaceae > Pseudomonas > Pseudomonas sp. 3HC3. The sequence goes on along the minus strand of NZ_JADDRH010000001.1, from coordinate 887,460 downwards.
CAACGGTGAACGGCGGGTGGAAATTGGCCAGCAGGCCCGGCCCTTTCGCGGGTAAGCCCGCTCCTACGGCGGCCTGTGTCCAACCCCCGATGTGTGTCCACCACCGATCTGTGTAGGAGCGGGTTTACCCGCGAATACGGTCGCGGCGGCAACGGTGAACGGCCAGGGATATTGGCCAGCAGGCCCGGCCCTTTCGCGGGTGAACCCGCTCCTACGGCGGCCTGTGTCCAACCCCCGATGTGTGTCCACCACCGATCTGTGTAGGAGCGGGTTTACCCGCGAATACGGTGGCGGCGGTAACGGTGAACGGCCAGGGATATTGGCCAGCAGGCCCGGCCCTTTCGCGGGTAAACCCGCTCCTACGGCGGCCTGTGTCCAACCCCCGATGTGTGTCCACCACCGATCTGTGTAGGAGCGGGTTTACCCGCGAATACGGTGGCGGCGGTAACGGTGAACGGCCAGGGATATTGGCCAGCAGGCCCGGCCCTTTCGCGGGTGAACCCGCTCCTACGGGCGACTGCGCAGGCCTTCAAGTGTTGAGCAGGACAGTTACCCCCCACAGGTGCGTGTGTCGCCTGCATCATCTGTGACAGCAGTGAGGCTTTTCCGTTTGCCCTTCATAGCGGTCATGGTGCCGCACCCAGTCCATGGTCCCACCTTCGTTGCGCCCCAGTGGCGCAATGTCGAGGAAGTTGTAGGTGTTGACCAGAATGTCCAGCCCGCGGGCCTAGGTCGAGTAGGTGTGGTACACGCTGCCGTCGGTTTCGCGGAAAAACGCACTCAAGCCGGGCAGCTCGCTTTCATTACCCTCATACGGCTCATAGTTATACTGGCGCTGGCCTTCGCGGCCGACACTGACACCAAAGTCCTCGTTGAAGTCGCTTCCATTCGATGAATACCACGGAAACAGCCAGCCCATGCGCCGGCGAAATGCCTGGAATTCGGCATACGGCGCCCGTGACACCGCCACCAGCGACACATCGTGGTGTGCCAGGTGCAGGTTGGCGCCGTCAAAGTGGTCGGCCAGAAAAGAGCAGCCAGGGCAGCCCTCGCTCCAGCCCTCGGCGAACATGAAGTGGTAAAGCAGCAACTGGCTGCGGCCTGCGAACAGGTCGGCCAGGCTCAACGCGCCGTTTGGCCCGAAGAAGCGGTAATCCTGTTCGACCTTTACCCATGGCAGGGCGCGACGGGCTGCGGCTAGCGCGTCGCGGTGGTGGGTAAACGCTTTTTCGTGCAGCCACAGTTGCTGGCGAGCCGCCAGCCACTGGCTGCGGGAAACCACCGGGTGCCTGCTTTCGCTGGTGCTCATGGTGCTGTCTCCTTACTGGGGATTCACACCTTGGTCGACTACGGCCGGGTCGAATCGACAGGCACCGGTGGCCGGGCGATGAGCGGTACCTGCTTAGCCCGAATGGGCGATATGCCCCTCGGCCAGTTCATCGGCGCCGTCATCCTCGCCAGGCAGGGCGGTGATCACGCTGAAATCGCTGACTTCTACCTTGCCGCCGCCATAGCCCAGCAAATGGAAGGAAAACGCCTTGCGCTCGGTCGGGTTGTCGAAGCTGAACTCCATCTCCAGGGGCGCGTCGGCGGTAACCTTCACCTCTTCTGGCAGGCCCAGCGGCACGTCTTGTTCCAACTGCTTGGCCTTGAGCCGGATATAGGCCGCACGTTTGGGGTCCAGCGAGCGTACCTTGACCCGCACGCGGGTGTGCGAGCCTCCCGGCATTTCCAGGTACTGGGCGCCAATCAGGTTGTCGGCCCAGTCATCGTGAATGCGCTTGCGCAACTTGATCGGCGAAGGGCCGCCGAACTGGTAACGCAGGTTGAGCGGGGTTTGCAGCAAGGATTGGTCGAGCACCCCGGCCAGGGCGCTGATCTGCTGGCCCAGCAGGCTGTCGGCCGGACCGAGGTAGCGGGCCTGGTCGGCGATGAAGCCTTCACTGGCATAACGCCGGCAGCGCTGCTGGAAGTCACATTCGGTGAACAGGCCCTGGCCGTTGTGGTAGCGCAGCATGCCGTTGGTGTAGGAGATCATCTCGCGGCCGCTGTCGTAGTCGCGGTACAACGAGCGACCGCCAAGCGCGACAGGAATGGGCAGTGCGAAGTAGTCGAGCAGCGAGGTGGCCAGGTCGATGTGGCCGTAAGTGCCGCGCTTGATGGTTGGCAGTTGGGCCTGCTCCGGCGCCAGGGTAAGGTTGAAGCCCCAGGACGAGGCCAGGCGCACGCCATCGATGCCGTGGGATTCGTCGGAAGTCAGCACCACCAGTGTGTCCTTGAGGACGCCCTGGCGCTCGAGGTTGTCAAGAAATGCCCCGACCGCGTCATCCAGGTAGGCGACCGCTGCCTGTTTCGGTGTGTCGTAGCGCTTGAGGTACTCGGCCGGCGCCGAATAGGGCTGGTGGGTGCCCACGGTTAGCAGCGTCAGCATCCATGGCTTGTCCTGCTTCTGCAACTGGCCCACATAGCCCAGGGCGCCTTCGAAGAACGCGCGGTCATCCTTGCCCCACGGGAAGTTCAGGTAGTTCTTGTTGCTGAACCACTCCTGGCCATGCACTGAATCGAAACCGATGTGCGGCATGATGCGGTCTTTGGCCATGAAGCGCAGGCCCGCGCCTTGCAGGTAGTGGGTGGTGAAACCGGCCTGGCGCAATTGTGCCGGCAGGCAGGCCTGGTTGCGTTCGTTCTGGGTCAGCAGTTCCACGCCCTTGGGCGTGCCATTGGCCAGTTTGTCGTAATCGCCGCACAGCATCGCATACAGGCCACGGATGGTCTGGTGGGTGTGCAGCACGTAGTCTGGGGTGTTCATGCCGCGCTCGGCCCACTTGCTGAGCCTGGGCATCAAGTCCTCATTGAAACGGCTGTTCAGCGCCTGGCGGTTAGGCCGCAGGTAGGCGCCCGGGATGCCTTCCATGGTAATCACCAGCAAGTTGCGGGCGCTTCCCGGGCCGGCAAGCAGCCTTTGCCCATGCAGGTCGGATTGAGTCAGGCCGCTGCTGGCGAGCGGGGTGAAGGTTTGTGTGCGGCCCATCCAGCCTTCGACCTGGCGTTGCAGGTTACCGACCCCGGCAGACATCAACTGGTGAGGGAGGTTGTATTGCCGCCACTGGTCGGCATCGGAAGGTAGCAACTGCTGGCTGCCCCAATGCGCGCCAAACAGCAGTACAGGTATGGCCCAGGCCGTGCGCGGCAGTGGCTGGCTGGCCTGTGCACGGCTGCGCCACGCACAGGCCAGCCAGGCCAGCAAGCCGCCACCCAGGGCCCAGGGCAGCCAGGCATGGGCCAGGCCGCCACCGGTTGAATTCTCCATGAATTGCGGGTCGAACAGGTAGTTCAGGTCGGCGCTGGTGGGCAGTCGGCCCACTGCGCTCACCAGTTCGGCCGAGGCCACCCACAGCGCGGCCCAGGCCAGCAGCACGGGCAGCGCAAGCCACCACGGCCTGCGGTGTAGCAGCACGATCAACAGGCTGCCAAGGGCGAGGTCGGACAGGTAGCCGAACGGGTTGGACCAACCCAGCATGGCGCGCGTACCCAGTGGGATCACCAACACCAGGGCCGCCAAAGCGGCAAGCCGGGTGCGTGGGTGGTCGGACAGGCTCATCACAAAAACTTCCCTTTTGCCATTAAATCGTCATGCATCTGTGCTTGATGATAACAGGCCAGGCCAGGGAAGGCGGTCGTTTACAAGGCTGGTAACCAAAGCCGGGCCCGTTCACACGGTCCCGGTCGATGGCAACTATCAGAAGTAATAAGGGAATTTCAGGCTGAAGGAAAAGTCAGGTGCATCATCGGTCAGACCAATGGACAGGTTGGGCACGATGGTCAGGTTTTTGCTGGCGGCGAAGGTCATGCCAATGTTGAAGTTGGCGGCGTTGTAGTCACTGTTGGAAATCGATTGCCAGTCGCCGCCATCAGGTTTGATCTTGCTCTTGCGGGCGAACTGGTCGGATACCGAGAACGACATGCTCATCTTTTCGTTCAGGGCAAAGGCGATGCCGCCGCCGATCTGCCACGAGTCGCCAAGCTTGACGTCACCCGGCACCTTGCTGTTCACCTGCGGACTGATGTCGCTGAACGAGTCTTGCATGTTGTAGGTGTAGGACAGGCTGCCGAACAGCACGGCCGGGTCGAAGGTCTTGACCAGCGAGATGCCCGGTGTGATCGACCATACACCGTTGCCAGTCGGTAGGCTTTCCGGTACCGCGAGGTTGTTGTTGCCGTCCACCTCGCGCAGTTTGATGCCATAGGGGTCCTTGCCGGTCGGTGCCTTTATTCGCAGGGTAGCCACAGCGTCCGGCCAGGTTTCGTCCTCGTCGAGGAATTTATAGGCCACCCCGACGTTGATATCGCCGATTTGCGGGTCGCGGGTCACGCTGGCATCGGAAGTGGTTGCCCCGGCACCTCCTGCACCGCCAGACGAATAGGTGGACTCGCGGTAGACCACGGGGACGTTGATGTCGAACTGCCAACGCTGCGCCAGGTTATAGCGCGCGGTCATGTCCAGGGTCCAGTTGTCAGCCTTGATCCGGTCGAGGTTGATGCTGCCGAGGAAGATCGAGTCCAGTGCCAGAAAGCCATTGAGGGTAAGCGCACGGGTATCGTAATGGGTATAGGTGAGGCCGGTTTCGAAGCTGAACTTGCCCCCGCCAAAGAATCCGCTGGCTTCGTCATACAGGTTGGTAACGCTTTGCGCCGGCTGGGAGTCGGCCGTCAGCGCCTGGCCGTAGGAGCTACCTGTAGTGCCCGGAGCCCCGGAAGCGACGGTTTGCGCACCTTTTACCCCCTCGGCGGGAGACCTGACCAGGCGTCTGGGCGGCGCTGCAGCAGGGGCCTCCTCGACCTGGCGCACACGTTGCTCCAGCACCATCAGTGCCTGTTGCTGTGCCTCATAGCGGCGTTTGAGTTCAATCAGTTCCTGTTTCAGCGCTTCGACCTGCGGGTCGGCGGCTGCGTAAAGTGCTGTGGCTGGGGCCAAGGCAGTCAAGCACACAAAAGCTCTGAGCGTAAAAGATCGATACATGGAGTTGCCGTCCCTTCCAACTACTTTCGATGAGACTGAGCGTAGATCAGTATCCGAAGGTGCGAAGACCTTTGAGCTGGTCGAGGCTACCGCTGAGCGACGCCGCTGTAGGCACGCTCTCACGCATGACAACGTTCAGGCTGGTGACGTTGTTGACCAGGTTACCGTTGCCGAGCAGCGTCGAGTTCTGCAGCAGGCCACCCTGTGCCAGGCGTTGCACGCTGCTGCCCTGGTTGTTGCTGGCATTGATGTTGAGCTGCACGCCCACACCGCTGGAAGACACACGGAGTGCGCCGGCGCCATTTTCCCCGACCAGCGTCTGGCCGGCGGCCAGTACCTGGCCGTGCTGTTGTACGGCGGGGGCCTGGTTGGCTTTGGTCACGTTGATATCGACGTTGTTGTAAGCGGCGTTGTTGTCACCGGCTGCACGCACCACCTGGGTCACACCTTCGGTGGTGGTCAGGCCGTTGCCGCCCGTTACCACGCCAGTCCCGGCAGCATAAGCGCTGCTCGGCGCTGTACCTGCGCCTTTTTTATCAATCATCGATACATAGAACTGGGGCTTGATGGTCGATTGCTGAACCTGCAGCGTGGACGTTGCCCCGATCACATCCCCTTTGGCATTTTGCCAGGTGCTGGACATGATGATACCGAAGCTCACGATTCGTCCGGGCATCACATAGCGGCCCCGAAGGTTCGCCAGCTCCTGGTCCTTCAGTTCGATGGGTTTGAATGCCTCTGCGTGACTGGGCAGGCTGGCTGCCAGACAGGCCATGGCCAACCACAATGAAGTCTTCATGAAATGCTCCCTGGAGCATCATGCTCCTTGTCATTAGAACAGTCGTTAGAAGAAGTCGCTTCTGATGAAGCCGAAGTCCAGCAGCTCTGAGTCCTGCACGGGGGTGAAGTTGTTCACCCGGCCCTTGGCGGTCAGTGGCAGGGGCGGGTCGAGCAGGATGTTGTTCTTGTCGTAACCCTGGCCGATCACCGCGAAGATGATGCCGTTCCAGCCCTTGAGGAAATCGTCGACCTTGTATCGTTTGTGGCCCAGCACTGGGTCACCGATGTACACCCAACCTTTGTCGACTTTCTGCATGACCACGAAGTGCTTGTAGCCGCGCACATCCATTAGCACCACGACGGGAATACGCACGCTTTGCAGGGTTTCGGGCGCCACCCGGTAACCGCGGGCACGCATCCCCAGGCTTTCGACGTAGTGCTTCATGTCGAGCATCGAGAAGCCTTGCGTGCGCACAAGGTCCTGGTCGGCGTGGGCCAGCATGCCTTCGATGATCTGATGTTCGTCCACATCCAGCCAGTAGGCCTGGCGCAGGATGGTTGCCAGCGCGGCGGCGCCGCAGCTGAAGTCGGTCTTTTGTTGCACCAGGTCGGCGAACTTGCGTTCACGCAAGCTCTGGATCGGTTTGAACACCACGGCGCCGCCCGGCAGGACGGACAGGGGCATTTGTGCAGCTTCGCTCACGCTGGCCAGGCACAGCAAAAACGCCAAGGCGAAAATACGCATGATCGGGTGCCTTACGGTGTGTTGAAGAAAGGCCCCCCGAAGGGGGCCTCAAGCACAGCGGTCAGAACGAGGTGTTGGAGATGGCCAGCGAGTTGCTTTGCTGGTTGCCCACACCGGCTGCCACGTTCACGCCCAGGTTACCGCTGCCACCATTCACCGAACCGCTAAGGGTTGCAGTGTTGGTAACTGGGTTGGCCCAGCCGGTCGGGGTCAGCACTTGGAAGGACACAGTATTGCTCAAGTCGTAAGCGCTGCTTTCGCTGTAGCTCTTCGAAACGTCGTTCGAGGATTGTTTCGATTGCTCGCCAGACTTCGAGAAATCGGACGCTGAAGCATTCTCGTACGAAGAGTCGTGCGACTTGGAGTACGAAGAGTCTTTCGACTTGTCATACGCCGATTGATGCGACTTGTCGTAGTTGGAGTCGAATGCTTTCTCGAACGACGAGTCGTATGCACTTTCGTGCGACTTGTCGACCGATGCATCCAGCGACGCACTCAGCGAACCATCGAAGGAGTTGGAGTGGCTGCGCTCGTAACGGCCATAGTCGGTGGTATGGGTGCTCGTGGCGTTGGCTGCAGCGTCCAGCGAAGCCGACAGGCTGGCGCTGCTCGACGCGCTGTGGCTGCCGCTGGCAGAGCCACTGGCACCCCAGCCGCTCGAGCCACTTGCGCTCGAGTTGTGGGAGCCGCTGGCGTTGCTGGATTGCGAGCCGTTGGAGTTCCAGCCACTGGAGCCGCTGGAGCTGGCGCTTTGCGCACCGGCAAGGCTGAAGCTCGAGGACGAGCTGCGGTCGTCGGTCGAGTTGAACGAGCCATCACGCGAGCTTGAACCGCTGGCCGACTTGGTGATGGTAATCGTATCCACACGGTAGGTGCGGTCAGCGCTGTTGTTTACAATCAGGCCTGGGCCGTCCTGATTGGCCGAAGCGGTGGCGGTGGCGTTACCCAACGGGGCGCCGGTGTTGGCGATGGCCATGGTGTTTTTCTGCTGGTTGAGGTCGCCACCGGCAATGTTGATGCCAATGTTGCCCTCAGCCCCGCTGGCTGAGCCGCTCATCACAGCCGAAGACTGGGTCGAATAGTTGTCGACCCGGTTGTTTCTGCTGGTTTGTACAACGTCAGCCGTGGCATTGGCCATGCCGAACACGAAGCTGTTGTCCAGGCTCGAGTCGGAGCCTGCGTTGGCAATGGCGGCGGCGTTATCTTGCTGGTTGCCGTTACCGGCCGCCACGTTTATGCCAACGTTGCCGCTGGAGCCGGTGCCAGAGTCACTCATCTCGGCATCGTTGATGGTGCCTTGGTTGGTGATGCGGTTATGCGTGCTGGTTTGGGTATCCCAGGCATTGGCCGTTGCATACACAGGGATCTTGGTGGGTGGAGGCGTGTGCTGACCATTGTTGTGGTGGCCGTTATGGTGGTCATTACGCCGATCATTTTGCCCAGCTTGTACAGCAACAGCCATGACCGCAGCAATTGCGAAAACCAGAGGCTTGATTGCCATCGAGGGTTTCATGGTGATTCTCCGTACGCTATTAGGTTAAGTGTCGTTCTTAACTGCAGGGTCAATCCGCGACCCGGATGCTCAAGGTGTTGGCCATTCGGTTTCCCACCCCGGCACTCTGGTTCAACTGGATCACCCCACGGCTACCGGTGAAGGCCTGGTCACTGGTGGTGACCTGGCGATAGCCTGCTGGAATGTCAGTTGCTCCGGAGTTGTTGATCAGCGCCACGTTCTGTTGCATGAGGACGCTGTCGTCGATGCTTTGCGGCTGCGCACCAATGCTGATGTTCAGTGCGTTGGCTTGCTGGGTGTTGGCGCCTGCACTCTGGTTGACCCCCAGGGCGCCGCTGCCGTTGCTGAACGCGTTACCCTGGATGGTCGAGCGGGCGTCCATCGCGGGGTCGGCGGGCGTGTTGAGCCGTTGCCGGATCTGGGTACTTGCATGGGCTTCGGGGCCGACGGCGATGGCACGCGCATTGACCTGCTGCTGTTTGTCGCCAGCGGCCTGGTTGACAGAGAGGTTGCCCTGATAGCGGCTGCCGGAGCTGTCGATATCAGCGTTATTGATGACGGGAACCAGGGATTGCGCGAAGGCCGGTGCAGTGCAAAGGGCGGCCAGCATCAGCAGTGTGCGCTTCATCTCACTTGCCCCCGCCGGTCAGAATCTGCAGCGGCGCGAGGCCACGCTGCACGCTTGAGTTGACCATGTTCGAGATACCGTTACCCGACCCAGTGCCACGTCCGCCTGCCAAGTTGGGAAGCTGGTTCTGGTTGCCGAGGTTGCCACCCAGGTTGTTGGTTTGTTGGGTGATCATGTTGCTGATGCCCGCGCCACTGCTGACGCTGGCAAAGTCTCCATCGCTCAGCTCGTTGGTTTGCTTGAGCACGTGGGCCGACGGGTTGGCATTGACGGTGGTAGGGCTTGGGTCTGGGATCAGGGGCGGAATGGTCGCGTTGCGCACCTGCACATCGCGCTTGATGATGATGATCCCCTTGTCCGCCTGAGCCGTCAGGCTTAGTGACCCCAGTACACAACCCACCAGTAATAGGTGATAGAGGCGTTTGTCACTCTTCCTCACGGCGGAAACTCCTTCTTTGGCCCTGGTCAGCGATGCGAACGACAGAGCAGAAGGTGTGCCGCTTTTTAGAATCCTTTTCAGGTCAGATAGTTAGGGCAAGAGGCTGACAAAATGCGGCGCATGTATGTCTCATGCATGAAACAGCCTGTCTTGAGCGTTGCCGGCAAAGGCAGCAGTGGCCTTGATTGGAAGGGTTTTTGCAAGTGTGTTTCACGCGCTTGACACTGGCCCCGTGGCGGGGGGAAGCCCCACAATTTCGGGGGCTTTGCCCCACCGGTATGTATCAGTGGTTTAACACTCGGTCGGGCAGGATGGCGCATCGCGACCAAGTAGCGTAGCAACCGATTTCAAGGCCAGCAATTGGCGTTGCGGCCAATTGCCATCAAGAATTTGGCGCGGCTGGTTGTGCCGCTTCAGCCAGGCCAGGCTGTCGTCGAAAAAGCGTTGACGATCGTTGAGGTCGGGTTGGCAACGCTGGCCATCAGCAATCCAGTCCACCCCTTGCGGGCTGAGCAACAGGTGCAGGTCATAACGCCGTGCCAGCAGTGCTTCTTCCAGCCAGGTTGGGCAGTCGTCGAACAGCGCGTGGCTCCAGAGCATGTTGCTCAGCAGGTGGGTGTCCAGAATTAGCAGCGGTGGCGCCTGTTCGCGCGCACGGTCCTCCCATGCCAGTTGCCCTCGGGCGATGGCGGGAATATCGGCGTAGCAGGTGTCACGGCATTGCTGGTCGATGAAATGGCGCACGTACTCGCCCACCACCACGCCACCAAAATGTGCCTGGATCACCCCGCTAAGCCAGCTTTTGCCACTGGATTCAGGGCCGCACAGTACCAGCACTTTCATTGCTTGCTGCGCATTCATGGCTGTACCAGCGCCGGGTCGCGGCGCCATTCCAGCCAGCCGCGTACAGCAATCAGGGTGAGCACGGCGAAGAAGCCCGCAGTGAAATACAGCTGCTGATGCAGGTATTGGCCCACATAGATAATGTCGACCACGACCCACAGTGGCCAGCACTGCAGGCGTTTCTGCGCCATCCACAGTTGCGCCACCAGGCTGAAGCCGGTCAGGGTGGCATCCAGCCAGGGCAGGGCGGCATCGGTCCAGTTGGCCATGGCCGCGCCCAAGGCGGCGCTCAGCAGCGCTCCGGCGGCCAGCCCGGTGAGCAGTGCCGGGCGTTGCAGGCGGGAGACCTGGCGGGCGTCCTCAACGTGGTCGGGGCGTTTCCATTGCCACCAGCCGTACAGTTGCAGGATGGCGTAGGCCAGTTGCAGCAACATGCCCGAATACAGCTTTACCTCGTAGAACAGCCAGCCATAGATCAGCACCATGACCAGGCCAATCGGCCAGCACCAGGCATTCTGCTTGACCGTGAGCCAGACAGCGGTTACGCCGAGGACGGCGGCAATGAGTTCAAGGCCGGACATCGGCGATCCTTGGAGGCTACGGGGGAGGGGCGCGATTGTAGCGGGTCGGCCGCGGAAGGTGTAGGGCGCAGCGGCGGGATGCCCCTTGGTAGGAGCGGGTTCACCCGCGAACACCGGCAGCGCCGGTGCCATCCACCGCGTTGCTTCCTTCGCGGGCATGCCCGCTCCCACAGGTGCAGCGCTGGCTTCAAGGTCACTTGATACCTGCGGGAGCAGGCATGCCCCCACCAAGGGCTTGTTCTCAGACCCGGAACTGCCGCAACAACTGCTCCAGTTCCTCGCTCAACTGCCCCAGCGCCACCCCGGCATCGCTGGACTGACGCGCCGCATCGGCGGTCTGCTGCGACAACCCGGCGGTATCCAGCACATTGCGGTTGATCTCTTCGACCACATGCGACTGCTGCAAGGTGGCGCTGGCGATGGAGGCATTCAATGCGGTGAGGTTGTTCAGCACCTGGTTGATGGCGTCCAGGCTGGCGCCGGCCTCGCGTGCCTGTTCGACGGTCTGGCGAGATGCCTCGCTGCTGGTATCGATGGCCTTGACCGCAGCGTCCGACTGGCTCTGCAGGTGCTCGATCATGGTATGAATCTCGGCTGTCGACTGCGCTGTACGCTGGGCCAGCAGTCGCACCTCGTCGGCGACCACGGCAAAGCCTCGGCCCTGCTCGCCGGCCCGTGCCGCTTCGATGGCGGCATTCAGCGCCAGCAGGTTGGTCTGTTCGGCAATGGAACGAATCACGTCCAGCACGCCGCCAATGCGTGTGCTGTGCCCGGCCAGGTCGCGAATCACCTGTACGGCCTGATCGATGGTCAGCGACAGGCGGTCGATTTGCGCCAGGCTGCCGTGGATGGCCTGCTGGCCGTGGGTCACCTGTTGTTGTGCCGTACGCATCTCTCCGGCGGCCTGTTCAGCGGTTTTGGCCACGTCCTGCACGGCGTAGGTCACCTCATTGACTGCAGTGGCCACCTGGTCCATCTGTAGCGATTGCTGGGCACTGCGCTGTTGTGCGGCACCCGCATTGTCACCGACGTGCCCGGCGGACTGGGCCAGCGCGTGGGCCGCACCTTGCAGTCGGCCGACTACGCCTTGCAGTTTGCCGTTGAAACGGTTGAAGTGCTCGCCCAAGTGGGTGATTTCGTCGCGGCCATGGGTATCCAGGCGCCGGGTCAGGTCGCTTTCGCCGCTGGCGATGTTGCCCATGGCCTGCACCGCTTCCTGCAGCGGGCGGGCGATGCTGCGGGCAATCAGCATGACCACCAGTGCCATCAGCAGGGCAATGCCCACGCCAACCAGCGAAGCGTCGCGCAACTGGCGAGCGAATTCGGCCTGCACGTCATCCACGTACACGCCCGAACCGATGATCCAGCCCCATGGTTTGAACAGCTGAATATAAGAGGTCTTGGCTACTGGCTCACTGGCGCCGGGCTTGGGCCAGCGATAGTTGACCGGGCCGGCGTCCTGCTGGCGGGCAATGGCGACCATTTCGTTGAACACGGCGAAACCATCGGGATCGCGGATGGCAGAAAGGTCCTGGCCGTCGAGCTTGGGGTTGGCCGGATGCATGATCATCTTCGGCCCCAGGTCGTTGATCCAGAAATAGTCGTCATGGTCGTAGCGCAGCGCGCGCACCACTTGCAGCGCCTGTTGCTGGGCGGCTTCGCGGCTGAGCGTGCCGGCAGCTTCCAGGCCTTGGTAATAGGCCAACACACCCGCGGCGGTCTGCACCACATGGCGGGTTTTCTCCGCCTTGGCCTGGTACAGGTCACCATGAATCTGCCGCAGCATCAGCAGGCCCAGGACCACCAGCATGGCCACCGCTACCACAAGGATCAGCCACAGGCGCCGACTGATTGACATCGATCTCAGAGTGTTCATCCATCAGCTCCCGCATTGTTCTTTTTATTGAGGTGCATCGAAGCATGCTTTGCAACGAGTCCCCACCCGACTAATGGCTAAGTGCTATGTTGGTGATAGTCTGCAACAGGTCGTTAAAGCGATTGCCAAGGGGCTCTGTCAGGATTTCGGCCGCGCAAGATGAAACCTTTAACAGGCGTGAACTTTTCCACTGGCGTTGCGCCCAACAGTCGCTGTAAAACAGCCGGGCCGTGTGCGGCAAACTCAAGCAAACCAAGAACAAGGAGCCTGCAACCAGCAGCGCTTCATCCGGGGGAATGATGGATTTTTGGACTGCCTTCCAGGCAATCATCTTAGGCGTGGTCGAAGGGCTGACGGAGTTTCTGCCGATCTCCAGTACGGGCCATCAGATTATCGTCGCCGACCTGATCGGTTTTGGCGGCGAACGGGCCATGGCTTTCAACATCATCATTCAGCTGGCGGCGATCCTGGCGGTGGTGTGGGAGTTTCGCAGCAAGATATTCGAAGTGGTCTTCGGCCTGACCAGTCAGCCCAAGGCGCGCCGCTTCACGGGCAACCTGCTGTTGGCGTTCATGCCAGCGGTGGTACTGGGAGTAATGTTCGCTGACCTTATTCACGAATACCTGTTCAATCCCGTCACCGTGGCGGCGGCACTGGTGGTGGGGGGCGTCATCATGCTCTGGGCCGAGCGCCGTGAGCACCGCGTGCAGGTGGACCATGTGGACGATATGCGCTGGAGCCATGCGCTGAAAATCGGCTTCATCCAGTGCCTGGCGATGATCCCGGGCACGTCGCGTTCCGGTTCGACCATTATCGGTGGCCTGCTGTTCGGCCTGTCGCGCAAGGCAGCGACCGAGTTCTCGTTCTTTCTGGCAATGCCGACCATGGTCGGTGCGGCGGTGTATTCGGGCTACAAGTACCGTGACTTGTTCCAGCCCGGCGATCTGCCGGTGTTCGCGCTCGGCTTCGTGACTTCGTTCATCTTTGCCATGATTGCCGTACGGGCGTTGCTCAAGTTCATTGCCAACCATAGCTACGCGGCATTTGCCTGGTATCGCATTGTGTTCGGCTTGCTCATTCTGGCGACCTGGCAGTTTGGTTGGGTTGACTGGTCCACAGCTCATGGCTGAGGCAATGCGCGGGCAACAGGCTGAAGGCGTGCGCAATGTGCGCCTGAAGCTGCTGCTGTTGGGCGTGCTTTGCCTGTTGCCCGGCTTGGGGGCGGCGCGCATGGCCTGGAACGATCAGACCTGGTGGCCTTTGGCGTTGTACCCGGCCATGAGCCTGATCAGCCTGTTGCTGTATTGGCAGGACAAGCAGCAGGCACGTACGCAGGCCTGGCGTACACCCGAGAAAGTGCTGCATGCCAGTGAGCTGCTCGGTGGTTGGCCGGGGGCGTTATTGGCGCAGCAACTGTTTCGGCACAAGACCCGCAAGGTCTCCTTCCAGTTGGTGTGCTGGGGGATTGTGCTGGTGCACCAAGTGTTCTGGGCAGACTGGCTGTTTCTTGAGGGGCGTTATTTGCCCTTTGGTTGATGTGCAGTTGTACCGGCCTCTTCGCGGGTAAAGTTGCGAAAGGGCCGCCACAGCCAGATCACATGACCAACCCCACCTGCAACCGCTTGGGCAAGCGGCGCACTACCAGCTGGTGCGACCGCTGCAACAGGTCACACAGTTCATCACGCCCCATCGGGTAGGGCGGCGCCATGCTGACCCACCGCGCCCGCGCCAGGTACGGCGCCGGCCGTATCCCCGGGCGATCGCAATAACCCAGAAACAGCTCGTCGGCTACCTTGAACGACAACCCGGCACCCGCCAGGTCGAGCACCGCGAACATCTTGTTTTCTGCCACCGAAAACACTCGGACACCGCCCCATTTGTAGTCTTCCCGCGCACCCGGCAGGCTCAGGCAAAATGCCGCCACCTGGGCTTCGCTCATTTTCTGTTCAGACATACCGCTCTCCACAAGCCTCGAATGACGCCGCCAGGTGATCGATCCACACCCGGACCGCAGGCAGCAGGCCACGCCGGTGTGGGTAAACCGCCTGCAGGTAGCCACCCGGCAGCGACCAGTCTGGCAGCAAGCGCACCAGTTCGCCGCGTTCCAGTTCCTCTTCACAGAACATGCTGGGCAGCGCAGTGAACCCCAGGCCGGCACGTACAGCAGCGTTACGTACTACGAAATCATCGATCGCCAAGCGCGGCTCCAGCGCTATTTCCTGCTGCTTGCCATGGGGGCCGATCAGGCGAAAGTGTACCAGCCGGTCTGCTTCGGCTGCGCCCAGCACGGGCAATGATGCCAACTCGCCCGGTTCGCGAATGTGGTCGGCAAAGCCGGGCGCGGCTACCAGTTGCATTTGTGCCTGGCGCAGGCGGCGGGTAACCAAGGCCGGGTCTTCGTCGCCCAGGTCGCGTACGCGCAACGCTACGTCAATGCCTTCGGAAATCAGGTCGACCCGGCGGTTGAGCAATACCATGTCCAGTTGCACCAGCGGGTACTGCTCAAGAAAGCGGCTGATCACATCCGGCAGGAAGGCGTGTGCCAGTGCCACCGGGCAGGAAACCCGTAAACGCCCGCGCGGCTCACTGCTCATGCTGGCCACGGTTTCGTCGGCGGCCTCGGCCTCCAGCAGCATGGCCTGACAATGATGCAAGTAACGTTCACCCACTGCGGTGAGTTTGAGTTGCCGTGTGGTGCGCTGCAACAGACGTGTGCCCAGGCGCTCTTCAAGCTCGGCGATACGCCGCGACAGGCGCGACTTGGGGATGCCCAGCAGGCGCCCGGCAGCGGCAAATCCGCCGGCTTCGACGACGCGCGCAAAGTAGAAGAGGTCGTTGAGGTCTTGCATGGGAATGTCTCACTGTTCCATCTGTGGGACAAACTAACGCATTTTTGCTTACTTATCAGCTATTGATCACTTCGATAGGATTCTCCCCATCGTGATCGCCCACAGATGCGGTCTTCAATCACAGGAGAGTCCCATGAAACTGTTGCACATCGATTCGAGCATCCTGGGCGACAATTCCGCCTCGCGCCAGTTGAGCCGCGAAGTGGTCGAGGCCTGGAAGGCTGCAGACCCGAGCGTTGAAGTGGTTTACCGCGACCTGGCTGCCGATGCCATAGCCCACTTCTCCGCCGCCACCCTGGTGGCTGCAGGCACCCCTGAAGACGTACGCGACGCGGCCCAGGCTTTCGAAGCCAAGCTGAGCGCCGAGACGCTCGAAGAGTTTCTGGCTGCCGATGCCGTGGTGATTGGCGCGCCCATGTACAACTTCACCGTGCCGACCCAGCTAAAAGCCTGGATTGACCGCGTGGCCGTCGCCGGCAAGACCTTCAGCTACACCGAAGCCGGCCCGCAAGGCCTTTGCGGCAACAAGAAAGTGGTGCTGGTTTCCACCGCGGGTGGCCTGCACGCTGGCCAGCCGACTGGCGCCGGGCATGAAGACTTCCTGAAAGTGTTCCTGGGCTTCATTGGTATTACCGACCTGGAAATTGTCCGGGCCCACGGCCTGGCCTATGGCCCGGAGCAGCGCAGCCAGGCGATCGATGCTGCACAGGCGCAGATCGCCAACGAGCTGTTTGCTGCTGCCTGATCAAAGGAGCGGTTGGTGGCGAGCGTGGCCCTGTCGAAGCACAAGGCCACTCCAACCTGTAGAAGCGTTCAGGCCACCGGAATAAGTGGATCAGCTGCTGCCAAAGCTGCTGCACGATCAGCCGCTGGCGGATAAATCCACACTGAATTGATCTGGCGCTTCAGCGCCTTGGCTTCGGCCTTGTCCTCTGGTGGCGAAACCTCACGGTCCCATCCTTCGGTGTACACCGCGCCCCAGGCCCCCAGGTCCAGGCACGTCACGTACTTGGGCTGGCTGTAAGCCATTGGTGCTACGCCAAGCAACTCGGCAGCGGCATTGTTGCCCGCATGGCGCCCCAGCGGAATCGCATGCTGGCACGACATCACGGCATGATTGCCAAGCGTGTCACAGGTGGCGTAAGCCACGTCTCCAGCTGCATACACGGCATTATTGCCCTTGACCTTCAGGTTGCCATCGACATGCAAGCGGCCGCGGTTGTCGCGCTCGCCGCTGATCTGTTCGGTGAGCGGGTTGGCCCTGAAGCCAACCGTCCAGACCACCGTGCTGGCGTCGATACGCTGGCCGTTATCCAACTGCACACCGGCAGGGTCTACCGAAACCACCGTGGCACCGCAAACCCACTCCACGCCCAGGGCCTCGCATGCCTGTTCGATGGCTGGGCGGATGCCGTCACCCAGGGCTGCCCCAATCCTGGCGCCGCGGTCGATTATCACTACGCGCAACGCGGCGTCTTCGCCCAGTATCGCGCGCAAGCGGGCCGGCAGTTCGGTGGCCGTCTCGATGCCGGTAAAACCGCCCCCGGCTACCACCACGGTATTGCGTGCCGGCGTGTTCGGCAGGCTGGCCAGCGACTTCAGGTGGTTTTCCAGGCGTGCGGCGCTGTCGAGCTTGTCGACATCGAAGACATGCTCAATGCCAACCATGTCAGGGCGATCGAGCACACTGCCGCAGGCCATGATCAGGCGGTCGTAGGGCAGAGTGCATCGAGTGCCACTGCGGGTACGATAGCCCACGCGGCGGGCCGCTTCATCGATTTGGAATGCCGTGCCCAGCACGAAGCGGACATTGACCGCATCGAACAGCGCCTGCAGTGGTGCGGCCATGGTATGCACCTCTGGCTCGTAGAAGCGCGGACGCACATGCAGTTCAGCCTGGGGCGCGAGCAAGGTGACCTCGACGTCCTTGCTGCCGTTGAGATCAAGCTGGCGGATGGCGCTGAGCGCGCTCCACAGGCCGGCAAAGCCTGCACCAATGATCAGGATCTGCTTCATGGTTGTGCTCCTTTGAAGTTCGGTGGACAAGGTAGACCGTATTGCCGGTCAACGGTATTACCAGTGCTTGCTGGAGTGCTTCAGAATGTTGGCGGCGTGATCCCCAGATCACCACGGCGTCCACTTCACCGGGGTTGCCGTAGCGGTGAGGTTCCTGGCTCGAGTAGCTGAAGCTGTCGCCTTCACTCAGCTGGAAATGCCGCAGGCGCGCACGTCTTCGACCTAGCCGCGTTCGGTCTTGTCCTGCATCGACGGATCGCAGATCAGCGCCTGGGTCATGCTGCACGCATCAGCCTGGCCGCGAGCCAGGACCAGCCCGGCTTCCTGGGCCTGATCCATTCGCCCGGTGAATGATCAGGCTGATGCCGCCGGCAGCGCGGTCGCGCTGGTAGGCGACCAGGTTGTTGGCGGGCAGGCAGGTATCGCCCGGTGGACATGATGCGGTTCTTCAAGTGTCTGCCGCGGACCTGCAGGCCTCGAACAGGTGAGGGAAGGCAGTCTGCATCAGCCGACAGCGGGCGGACGGAACAGTCACTGTAGTGCAACCATTGGTTTCAACTGTGCTGGTCCGTTTTTATGGAATGCCTTTATGCTGTAACGAAATATGTCTAAAAAAGCCTGCAGAAGGAAGTCGCAATGCCACTCAAGGACCTGCTTATCGCCCTGGTGGTGATTGTCGCCTGGGGAGTCAACTTTGTGGTCATCAAGGTTGGCCTCGACGGGCTGCCGCCGATGCTGCTGGGGGCATTGCGTTTCTTGCTGGTGGCGTTCCCGGCGATCTTGCTGGTCAGGCGGCCCAAACTGCCATGGCGCTGGCTGATCGCTTACGGTGCGACCATTTCACTGGGCCAGTTCGCGTTCCTGTTTCAGGCCATGTACAGCGGCATGCCGCCAGGGTTGGCTTCGTTGATCCTGCAGTCGCAAGCCTTCTTCACCCTCGGTTTTGCTGCGTTGTTTCTCGGTGAGCGGCTGCGCCTTGCCAGCGTGCTGGGGCTACTGGTGGCGGCCGGCGGCCTGGCACTGATCGGCAGCGAAGATGGCGGCCATGTGCCCATGCTGGCGTTGGTGCTGACCCTGTGTGGCGGTGCAATGTGGGGCCTGGGCAACATCATTACCCGGCGGTTCGGCTCGGTCGACCTGGTCGCATTGGTAATCTGGGGTGGGCTGGTACCGCCACTGCCATTCCTGGCACTGTCCTGGTGGCTGGAAGGCCCCGAGCGCATTGGACATGCCTTGGCCAATATCAGTTGGAGTTCGGTGCTGGCCCTGGCGTATCTGGCCTTTGTGGCCACCATGCTCGGCTACAGCCTGTGGAGCAAGTTGCTGTCGCGTCACCCGGCAGGCAAGGTGGCGCCGTTCTCGCTGCTGGTACCGGTGATTGGCCTGAGTTCGTCGGCTTTGCTGCTGGGAGAGCGCCTGACCGCTACGCAGGGCTGGGGTGCATTGCTAGTGATGGCCGGCCTGCTGGTGAATGTGTTTGGTGCGCGCATCGGTCAGCGTTTGCGGGCAGCCAACGCGTAAGGCGCTTCAATCTGCTGAGCTGCGCTCTGTTAGAATCGGCCTCTTTTTGCCAGGCCAACGGAGCGCATCCATGATCATTACCACCACCAGCCAGCTCGAAGGCCGCCCGATTGCCGAATACCTGGGCGTGGTCAGTTCCGAATCGGTGCAGGGCATCAACTTCGTGCGCGATTTCTTTACACGGTTTCGCGACTTCTTCGGCGGCCGTTCGCAAACCCTGGAAAGCGCGTTGCGCGAGGCCCGGGAGCAGGCCACGGAAGAACTTAAGGCCCGGGCACGACAGTTGCAAGCCGATGCGGTAGTGGGGGTGGACTTTGAGATCAGCATGCCGTCGGTACAGGGTGGCATGGTCGTGGTATTTGCTACCGGCACGGCAGTACGCCTGAAGTAAAGCCTGCGGCCATTGGTCGGCTACAAGGTTCTTGTCCGGTCGGTCCGCAAATGACCAGCTAGTCTCACTCTCACAGGCCGCGTTTCCTGGGCAACTTGTCTGGTTGCCGGCGCGACCGCCACTGGAGGGACACTGGGCATGAGCGAATCCTTTTTCGAAGACCTGAACGATGCGTTCCCGATCAACAGCCAGGTGCGTTGCGGCCAGGCTGCATTTCGCCTGGGTTTCGCCCACATGACGCTGGATGATTCCGAACAGCTCCAGCCTGCACATTTGCAGCGCAGCAAAAAAGGCCGCTTCATGCCGCGGGTACCGATCAAGAAGTGATCCCGCGTCTGCACACGCCCCCCGCCCAACGGCGGGGTTTTTATTGCCATTCGTTGATCCGCCTCATGGTATTGCCCGGTAGCGCTCGCCGGATGGCCCGGCCTGTGGTTTTCTGACGCGGCATTCCAGCGACGGAGGATTGAATGCTCATGCGAGTCAGGGAAGAAACCTATTGGCAGTGGGCTGACGCACAGTTGCACAGCCGCTGCCACGATGAAGCACTCAGCGACGGCACCACACTGGACGTGCAGGTGCGCTTGTCGCGGCTGGGGGCGACGCAGTTATTTCTGGGGTTGTACGCCGGGGATGGGCGGGCGGTGCTGGAAGAGTATTACCCTGCGCTGCCGGGCGAGACCATGACCCGTGCGCTGGTGTGGGGTGTCGACCGCGCCCGGGCGATGGCAACGGGCGCCTTGCCTTTGCCGGAAACCCGCTTGCAGCGGCGCCAGGCATGAAAAAGCCCGGCCTGTGCGGGCCGGGCTCTGGTAACGGTGCGAACCCTCAATTCAGCGGTTCAATCACCTTGACTGCCTGCTGCTCACGGGCAGCGGGCCATTCTTGTTGCAGGGTCTGCAGCACGCGGCCGACGAATTCGGTGTCGGCGGCGGCTTTCTTGCCGACGTAGCCTTGGCCACGGCGGTAGACCTTGAAGCGGGCACGCATGCTGGGCAGGTGCTCTTCAAATTCATCTTCGACGGTGTTCGGTGGCAGGCGGTCGAGGCGCACTTCACCGGTTTGGCTAACCCACAGCAGATGGTCGTCAAGGCTGTCCTTGCGCACGGCAAACAGCTGGGCCAATTGGTCGATAGTCGGATTGTTGTTCAAGTTCATCATAAAGCCCCCATTACCCATTCATAGGTGATTTTCACAGTTGGCGCTATCACGGTGTAGCGCACTACCAAGGCTGCTACAGCAGCATCGCAACAGGGGCTTTCTCACGCTGCCTTTTGGACAGTTTCCCTCTCCACGGACGGCCTGCGTTACCGCGCAGGCCGTCTGGAACACCCTTGCCACCGCTCCCGATCGGGGAGACGGCTTCATCATGCCCAAGCGCGCTGAACGGCGTCAACCGTTTTGTAGTGATTTTTTTTGATCACTACATTCTGTCGTTTTGTCCGACAATCACAGCTGGCGTTATAAGCCGGAAAGGATGTCGAAGGCGGCTTGCACCCGCGCTTGGTTGGGGTAATTCCGATTGGCCAGCAACACGACTGCCAGCTGTTCTGCGGGCACAAACGCGGCGTACGCGCCGAAGCCATTGGTGGAACCAGTCTTGTTGTACCAGGCTGCCGGTAGCGCGGGCAGGGCCGGCTGCAAGCGAGTGGTTGCCTGCGGTTCACGGATCAGCAGCGAGCTGTTGCCATCGATTAGTGTGCGCAGCGTGACCGGGTAGGGGTAGCGTTCCCAGCCCAGGCCTTGCGTCATGGCGCCGACCTGGAAATAGCCTTGCTGGGTAATGGCGGTGGCTTTCACCAGGGCCGGTGGCAGGCCCTGCGGCTGCATGTGCAGGCGCACATAGCGCAGCAGGTCGCTGGCGCTGGTTTTGATGCCGTAGGCCTCGTCGGCGTAAGGGCCCGGACCCACGCGCACCGGCTTGTCGGCGGCGTCATACCCTTGGGCATAAAGGCCCTGGGCGCTGGCCGGAACCTGAAGGTAGGTATTTTTCAGGCCCATCTTCGTCAGCAGGCCCTCACTCATCAGCGTGGAAAACGGTTGGTGCTGCGCACGGGCGGCCAGGTCACCGAACAAACCCAGGCTGGGGTTCGAGTAGCAGCGCTGGGTGCCGGGTTTGACGCGAGGTTGCCAGTGGCGGAAGAAATCAACTACCTGTTGCGGCGTTTGCACAGTGTCGGGGAACTGCAGTGGCAGGCAGTCGGCGCTATAGGCGCCCAGTTCCAGCACCGTCGCGTCGCCGATGGGGGCGCCGGCCAGTGCCGGGTGATAGCGCTTGGCCGGTGCCTGGAGGTCAAGCTTGCCCTCGGCGCTGGCAAGCGCGGCCAGGGTGGCAGTGTAGGTCTTGCTCAGCGAACCGATCTCGAACAGCGTATCGCGGCTCACCGGTACGTTGTCGGCCTTGCTGGCCACGCCGTAGCTGAAGTAATGCGCGTGGTCGCGTGCATAGATGGCCACAGCCATGCCGGTGATGCCTTGTTCCTGCATGAGTGGGCGGATGATCTGGTCGACCTTGGCCTGTAACTGGTCGTCGGCCTGGGCGCTGGCATGGCCCAAAGCAAAGGTAATGGCGGCTGCAAGTGCAGCCAGACGTGGGCGGAGCATGGTGGGTCCTTTTGTGGAGCGTGTCCGTTGAGCGATACCACTCGGGGTTCCGGCGTTAGCGACGGAGAGCCAAAGACCTTATCGTCTGCCCAGCCACAATGACAAGATGGATACAGTGATGAAGTATTTGCGAATGTTATTTGACAATTTCACCCTGGCCTTGCTCGGCGTGGTAGTCATCGCCACCGTGCTGCCTTGTTCGGGCGATGGCGCGGTGTATTTCGGCTGGCTGACCAATCTGGCCATTGGCCTGTTGTTCTTCCTGCATGGCGCCAAACTGTCGCGTGAAGCCATCATTACCGGTGCCGGGCACTGGCGCCTGCACCTACTGGTGTTCTCCTGTACTTTCGCATTGTTCCCGCTGCTGGGCCTGGCGTTCAAACCACTGTTCGTACCGCTGGTAGGTAACGAGCTTTACCTGGGCGTCCTGTACCTGTGTGCCTTGCCTGCAACCGTGCAGTCGGCCATTGCCTTTACTTCGCTGGCCCGCGGCAACGTGCCAGCGGCCATCTGCAGCGCGGCGGCCTCCAGCCTGCTGGGTATCTTCCTCACACCGTTGCTGGTGATGTTGTTGCTGGGTGCCAGTGGTGATACGGGGTCCGGCCTGGATGCGGTATTGAAGATCACTTTGCAGCTGCTGGTGCCGTTCGTTGCCGGGCAGATCGCGCGGCGCTGGATCGGTGCCTGGGTCAAGCGCAATGCCCGCTGGCTCAAGGTGGTAGACCAGGGTTCGATCCTGCTGGTGGTGTACACCGCCTTCAGTGAGGCCGTGGTTACCGGGCTGTGGCACACCGTATCGCCGCAGCACCTGGCGGGGTTGTTCGTGGTGTGCGCAATTCTGCTGGCAGTGGTGCTGTTTGGCACACGCATGCTTGGCAAGGCGCTGGGCTTCGACCTTGAGGATCGCATCACCATCCTGTTTGCCGGCTCCAAGAAAAGCCTGGCCACGGGGGTGCCCATGGCCCAGGTGTTGTTTGTGGGCAGTGGCATTGGCGCGATGATCTTGCCGCTAATGCTGTTCCACCAGATACAGCTGATGGTGTGTGCTGTGCTGGCGCAGCGTTATGCCAGCCGAGAGCAGGTGGTGGAGGCTTCGGCGGTGTCTTGAGCGCCTTTACGTTCCCATGTAGATGCTGTGTTGGCGGTCAAGCTTTTCTGCGGTGCTGAGAGCTGAAAAGCTTGGTCGTACAAAGGGTTGATACCCGCGAAGAGGCCAGGGCTGCTGGCCAATCTCCACCCATCGTTCACCGTTGCCGCCGCTACCGTATTCGCGGGTAAACCCGCTCCTACCTTGGTTTGCGCTAACGGCTGAATTTTGCGCCGGGCAAGACAGGCGCTGTAGATGTGGAGCGCAATGGCAGCGATCAGCGATCAGCGATCAGCGGGCCTGGCCTGAACGACGCTCGCGCAGCGCCTTGCCGACTTCGGCCTCGATCTTGTAGGCCGGCCCCTCCAGGTCGTCGAAGTTGCGCGTATAGCGTCGGGCAAACTCCTCCACGCCCAGTTCCTGATACTGCTGCACATGCTTGAGCTCGTGCGCCCACAAGGCAACGTTGTCCTCGGCATCGGCGGCCCGGCGGAAGATGATCGTGTCGATCAGTGTAACGGCGTTCACATCGGGGTTCTGCAATAGCGCATTGGCTGCGCTCATTTGTTGCTCATCCCCCACCCGAAAGCGCGCCGCGTCGAGCACGGCAAAGTCATACCAAGGTTCAAGCTGCGCCCGAATATGCAACGGAATCGGCTGCACACCGCTGGCCGTGGCTTCGTCGCGGGCCTGGCGCAAGGCGTAGGTCAGGCTGGACGAGGCCATGACCTCCACATCCTTTAGGATCTGCCCGGCCTGGCCTGGGTCGATCGGAGCGCAGAAACAGCCCATCAGGCACACCTGATACTGCCCGGGCGGGCAGGCCTGTTCGGCATGCGCTGGCAGGGCCAGCAGCAACCCCAGCAGCGCACTAATCCGCCTCATGCAGGGCCTGTTCGACAAACTGGCGGCTGGCGCCCAATACCTGCGCTTGCACGCTTTCACTGGCCAGCATGCGCCCGACCAGCAATGCCCCTACGCACTGGCTGATCAGCACCCAGGCCAGTTGCTCATCCTCCAGGGTTGTGCTCCAGGCCTGGTGCAGTTCTACCAGCCAGTGCTCCGCCACTTCACGCACCGGCGTGTCGGCCCGGGCGATTTCCACACCCAGCGGCGGCAGCGGGCATCCACCTTCGGCATTGCGCAGATGGGCCAGGCTCAGGTACTGCTGCAGGCAGCGGCCCAGGCGTTCGCGGTTGGCGCCTTGGCAGGCCAGGCGTACCAGTGGGCTGTTGCTCAGTTCCTGGCGTACCACCTCGGTAAACAGGTCGTCCTTGGACGGGAAGTGGTTGTAGAAGGCTCCGCCGGTCAGGCCGATCGCTTTCATCAGCCCGGCCACGCCGGTACTGGCAAACCCCCCGCGCTTGGCCAGCGCGCCGCTGCTGGCCAGCAGCCGTTCGCGGGTTTGCTGTTTGTGTTCGTTGGAATAGCGCATTCACATGCCTCGACAGACAGGCTTGACGATGACCGCGATCATAGCATAGCGTTCGTTTACTAAACGATCATTTACCCATGGAGGCAGGCATGTCAGAACAACAAAAAGTCGTGCTGGTGATCGGGGCGGGCGACGCCACTGGGGGCGAAATCGCCAAGCGCTTTGCGCGTGAGGGTTACATTGCCTGCGTAACCCGGCGCCAGGCCGACAAACTGCAGCCGCTGCTGGAGGAAATACAGGCCGCTGGCGGCCAGGCCTACGGTTTTGGCTCTGATGCGCGCAAGGAAGAGGAGGTGGCCGCGCTGGTGGAGACTATCGAGCGTGATATAGGCCCGATTGAGGCATTTATCTTCAATATCGGTGCGAATGTACCGTGCAGCATCCTCGAGGAAACCCCGCGCAAGTACTTCAAGATTTGGGAAATGGCCTGCTTTGCCGGCTTCCTCACCGCGCAGGCGGTGGCCCGGCGCATGGTTCAGCGAGAGCGTGGCACCCTCCTGTTCACCGGTGCTACAGCCGGCACCCGCGGCGCAGCCGGTTTTGCCGCCTTCGCCGGGGCCAAGCATGGCTTGCGTGCCCTGGCACAGAGCATGGCGCGCGAGTTGGGGCCACGCAACATCCATGTCGCCCATGTGGTGGTGGACGGTGCCATCGACACGGCCTTCATCCGCGACAGCTTCCCCGAGCGCTATGCCCTCAAGGACCAGGATGGCATCCTTGACCCGGCGCATATTGCCGACAGTTACTGGTTCCTGCACGCCCAGCCCCGCGACGCCTGGACTTTCGAGCTGGACCTGCGCCCCTGGATGGAACGCTGGTAACCCCCCGTTGACACGCAAGGACCGTAACCATGCACACGTCTGTCGATTTCTTTTTTGACCTGGGCAGCCCGGCCAGTTACCTGGCCTGGACCCAACTGCCGAACCTGTGTGCCCGCCAGGGCGCCACGCTGCGCTACCGGCCAATGCTGCTTGGCGGGGTTTTCCAGGCTACCGGCAATGCTTCGCCGGCCATGATCCCGGCCAAAGGGCGCTACATGTTCACCGACCTGGCCCGCTTTGCCGAACGCTATGGAGTGCCGTTCGGGATGCCGCCGGGCTTCCCGGTCAATACCCTGACTTTGATGCGTGGCGTGATGGGTACCCAGTTGCATTCACCGGATCGGTTCGAGGCATTGCTAACGGTGCTGTTCACCGGGCTGTGGGTACTGCGCCGCAACCTGAGCGACAGCGCTGTGCTGAATGAAACACTCGCGCAGGCAGGCTTCGACCCGAAGGTTTTTCATGCCCTGGCCGCTGACAGCGAAGTAAAAGCAGCGCTAAAGCAGGCGACCGAGGCCGCTGTGGCGCGCGGGGTGTTTGGCGCGCCCACCTGTTTTGTCGGTGATGGGATGTTCTTCGGCCAGGACCGCCTGGACTTTGTCGAGGAGGCGCTGCGTCAAAGGGCCAGCAGCCTCTCCAGCTGAGTGCGCTCCCACAGGCTGAGCAGGTCGGTGGGGTTGGTGCCATAGCGCTGCCAGTGCTCGAGCCCGGCCTGTTCGCCGCTGGGGGCTTGGCAATGAACGCAATGCGCCAAGCCTTCAGCATCCAGAGTCAACGTCAGTTGCCAGCCCTGGATGCCGACATCGACCAGGCCGCCATCGCGGCGTGCAGCCACCTCAAGATGATGCACGCCAAGGGCCACATTGCGCAGGCACTGGTAGACTTCCCGGGCGCTCGGTGAACGTCTGTGGATCAAGATCAGAAATTCGCCGGCGTGTTGGCGCTGATGATCTCGGCCTCATCCGGGCCGATGTTCTTGAAACTGTGCGGCAGGGTGGTGGGGATGTAGTAGCCGTCGCCCGAGTTGAGCACGCTGACCTGGCCGTCGACCCACAGCTCGACGGTACCACGGGTGACCAGCCCGCATTCTTCGCCTTCAGCATGCACGATCGGCTCGCCAGAGTCGGCGCCGGGTGCATACAGCTCACGCAGCATGCGCATTTGCCGGCCTTCGACACTGGCACCGACCAGCAGCATGCGCAGGCCATTGCGGCCCAGGTCGGGTTGTTCGCCACCACGGAATACGTAGCGCTCTTCACGCACCGGCTCGTCGAAGCTGAAAAACTCCGCCAGGCTCATGGGAATGCCCTCGAGCAGTTTTTTCAGGGAGCTGACCGAAGGGCTGACGCGATTCTGCTCGATCTGCGAGATCGTCGAATTGGTCAGCCCGCTGCGGCGGGCCAATTCCCGTTGGGAGAGGTTGTTGCGTTCACGCACCAGTTTGAGTCGCGTCCCCGTGTCCATAGCCGCCTTGTAATCAGAGGTGTCAATAATAATGAGCGATGCGCATTAAAACACACTCTGCGCCCTTGCGCGCTGTGCTTCTCAAACCCGCTGCTCACGCGGCATTGGCCACAGCCCGACCAGCAGCAACAGCACGGCCACGGCCAAGAATGGCAAGCGTGGATCAAGGGCATACACCAAGGTACCGGCGAGCGGCCCGATCACCGCGCCCATGCCTTGGGCGGCGCCAATGGAACCGGCTGTGGCGCCTTGCTCGGAGGCCTGCATGGCATTGGCTGCCAGTGCCGAAAACGCCGGGAACACGAAGCCCATGCCCGCTGCCGCAACAAAATAGCAAGCCCACAGCCAGGGGGCCGTGGTGGCCAGCGAGCCGCAGGCAAAGCCCAGTGCCGATACCGTGGCCCCCACCCGGATCATCTTCAGCGGTGGCCACTCCAGTTGGCGCAGGATCACCTGTGCCAGCATCAGTGCCACACCCACGGTGGTCAGGGCGATGCCTGCCGCCTGGGCCGCTTCGGCAGGGCCCAGATGCAAGCGGTCAAGGGCAAAGAAGCCGACGATGATCTGCGACACGGTCACACTGAGCATGGCGCTGAATGCCACCAGCAGCGGCCGGCGCAGGCGCGGGTCGTTCAGCCGCACCGGGCTGGGGGCGTGGCTGTGCGGCAGCGCCTGTGGTTTGAGGGTAAAGAACAGCACCAGAAAGGCAGTTGCCGGCAGTAGCGACATGATATGGAACGGCAGGCTCAGGCTGTGCCGCGCCAGCAGTGCGGCCAGTGCTGGCCCGACCACCAGGCCGACGGCGTTGGCCGCCCCCAGTGAAGCCATGGCCCGCGCCCGGCGCTGCGGCTCGACATGGTCGGCGATCAGCGCATTGCAGCCTACCGGGATGGCGGCATAGAAGGCGCCGATGCAACCGCGCGCGATCATCAGGCCGACGAACGCCAAGGTTGCCCCCGGCAGCCAGCGCAGTGCACCTTCGACAAACAGGCACAGCAGCCAGTACGCCAGGGTAAAGCCGGCGCAGCCCAGTAGCAGGATGCGTCGACGGCCCAGGCGGTCTGCCGCGCGGCCCCAAGGCCGGGCCAGCAGCACCCAGACCACGCCGGCCACGGTTATGGCGGCGCCGGCTTGCCAGGTGGCCATGCCAAGCTGGCGGGCTATTGGGCCGATCAGGGCGACGAAGGCCATCATCGACATGGTGCAGGCCATGTTGGCCAGCAGCAGCGGGCGCAAGTTCAGGGTGCTGGCAGGCAGCAGGGTTGCAGGATCCTTTGCGACGTTCATGGGCAGTCCAAGGCAGAGTGGTAAACAAACCGATATTATTAAGAATCATTATCGATTGTCGAACCCCTGGGCCGCTGCCGTTCATTCGCTGCGGCGCAAGGGGCCAGGCCACATGCTACGCAACACACCGTCGCGGCGCACCCACGCGTGCATCAAGGCTGCACCCACATGCACCAGCACCGTGGCGAAAAGCAGGTAGCCCGCCCAGCCGTGGGCCTGGCGCAACACGGCATACAGTTGAAGGTTGTGGGGGGCAATGGCGGGCAAGCCGAGCGGGCGCGGGTAATCGCCGGCCGACAGCATGGCCCAGCCCAGCAGCGGCATGGCCAGCATCAGGCCATAGAGCAGCAGATGCGAGGCCCCGGCGGCCCACCGCTGCAGTTTTGGCAGGTCGTTCGGCAGGGGCGGGTGGGGTACGGTCAGGCGCACAGCGATGCGCAGCACCACCAGCACCAGCAGGGCCAGGCCGGTGGCCTTGTGCAGGCTGATCAGCACCGGGTGGCGTAGCGACAGGTCGGCGACCATGCTCACACCGATGAACAACATGGCCAGTATGAGCACGGCCATCAGCCAATGCAGCAGACGGGCGAAAGGGTGGAAGGCTTCAGGTTTCATGGCTTGGCTCCGGTGCTGAGCGATTCGCGGCTACGGCGGTTGAACGATTCCGAATAGGCGGCCGAGCGGGCGGCGAGGATCGGGTCGGCCGATGCCTCTATACCGCGCGGCAGGATCAGCGGGTCGAAGTTGAGGTCGCGGCAGGCCCCTTGCTCGGGGGCATCTACCTGTTCCAGCACCAGGGTGCCGGCGTCCACGCTGCGCCGCTCGGTGGGCCACGGCCGGGCAGGGTCGTCCACGGCGTCGCCCGGTTCGGCCAGCACCAGACGCAGCTTCCAGCGCAACGGGCCTTGGGCAAGGCGTTGCTGCAAGTCGTGTTGCAGGAATTGCTTGTCATCAACCTGGGTGGGCAATGCCGCAAATGCAGTTTGTGGCTCAAGCTGCCAACGCACCGGGTGGGCCGCGCCAGCTGCGTCGATCAGGCGGAAGGCATTGATACTGTGGTATTGCGTGTTGGCGAAGCTGTCGCTGGGTTTGTAGCCCGCCGCCCATTGGCGAAACGCCGCGCTTTCCGGGTGGGCGGCAAAGAACGCCTGCAGCTTGCCAGGGTCCGGTTTGCCGGTAGCCGGGTCTGGTGTGCTCGCCAGTACTTGCTGGTAGAACGCTTGCGGCGTGCTGACTGCCAGCACCGGTGGGTTGTTCATGCCCGTCCGCCAGACCTGACCGTCGTCGGTGCTTAGCTGAATCGCCAGGCTGCGTACGGGTATAGCGGTATCCGGGGCGAACGGGTTGGCACCGCCGATGGCAAAACGGCCCACCACCGGTACCCTTTGCTGGCTGAAGGCGCGCGCCGTGGACAGATTGGCGGCCTGCCCGCTGGCCTGGAAGTAGCCGCTCACGCACAAGCCCTTGGCGTGGTTCTTGCGGTAGCCCGGGTAATGCCCGGCCTGGGCTTCGAAGGTGTCGATGATGCGCTGTGGCGTCAGCCGGGGTTCGCCGAGCCAGCCGGCGGCATAGGCAAAGCCGGCACCTGCGGCCAGCATCACGCCGCCAATGGCGGCCAGGCGCAAGGCTTTGGCCGGGCCGTGCAAGGGTGTGTTCATGGTCATTGTCCGGTTCAGTGAAGGTGCCAGTACGACGGGGCAGGGAAAAAGTTATTCCCTCATCGGGAATAGAATTTGTTCACAGGCGTCTGCCCTTTACACTGACAACCCCAGAGGCCGGTACCTGACCATGCACGATTTGGACGACCACCAGTGGCGCGAGCTGCTGGCCCGCCTGCGCCGCTTTGCCGTGTGGCTGACCCGCGAGCCGGGCAGCGCCGACGACCTGGTGCAGGCGACGGTCGAGCGGGCCCTGAGCCGCCGCGACCAGCAGCGCGACGCCGATGCCCTGCGTGCCTGGCTGTTCACCATCCTTTATCGACAATTCCTCGACGGTAAGCGCCGCGAACGCTTGCATGCGCGCTGGCTGTCCTGGTTCGGCCGCAACGAGCGCGACGAAGAGCCGGCGGGTGACAACATCGAAGCCATCGTCCTGGCCCAGGCTGATCTGCAGGCCTTTGCCCGGCTGTCGGCGGAGCAGCGTGCCTTGTTGCTGCTGGTCAGCATCGAAGGCTTGAGTTACAAGGAGGCCGCCCAGGCTTTGGGCATCCCCATCGGCACTGTGATGTCGCGCCTTTCGCGCGCGCGCAATGCCTTGCGCGAACTGACCGAGGGCAACCCCCAGCCCCCGGCCTTGCGGAGACTGAAATGACGCGCCTGATCCCCAGCGATGATGAATTGCACGCTTACGTCGATGAGCGCCTGGAACCTGTGCGCCGGGCCGAGGTGCAGGCCTGGCTGGCGGCCAACCCGCAAGCTGCGGCACGGGTGGAAGGCTGGCGCGCCGATGCCCGGCGGCTGCGTGCAGCGCTGGCCGGATTGGGCGAACTGCCCGGTGCGGCGCAGTTGGACCTTGGCCAGTTGCGTCGGCAATTGCGCCAGCGTCGGCAGCGACGCTGGGCTGCGGCGGCGGTGGTGATGCTGGCGTTGGGTGTGGGTGGCTTGGGCGGCTGGCAAGTGCGCGATGCAACCCTTGCACGAGCCGACCTGCCGATGGCTGATGCTGTTCAGGCGCACCGTTTGTTCGCCGGCAGTGAAGCACTGGATATCCAGGCCAGTGATCCTGGGCAGTTGCGCGACTGGCTGGGGCGCCATTTCAGCCGGGTGGGCCAGTTACCCGACCTGGCAGGCTACGGCTTCAAGCCAGTGGGCGCGCGCTTGCTCAGCAACGAGCAAGGGCCGGCGGCGCTGCTGGTGTTCGAGGATGGCAAGGGCCAGCGCATCAGCCTGTTCCTGCGCTCGCCGGGCGACCTTTATCGGCGCATGCCGGACGGGCAACGGGTCGATGGCCAGCTGGAGGCGCGGTACTGGTCGCATGGGGCTTATAACTTTGCCTTGGTCAGCGCAGCGGACGATGTGCGTGGGGCGGGGGTGGGGGAGGCGTTGAGGCTGGGGTTGTAAGTGTGGGCCCAAGGTGTGCAACGTGGGCCCACCACCAGAATCAGCTCAGTTCCAGCCAGATCGGCGCATGGTCCGACGGCTTTTCCATCCCGCGCAGTTCATAGTCCACCCCCGCTGCCTTGATGCGCGGCACCAGCGATTGCGAGGCCATGATCAGGTCGATGCGCAGGCCGCGCTTGGGCTCGTCCTCGAAGCCGCGGCTTCGGTAGTCGAACCAGCTGAAACGGTCTGTCACCTCCGGGTACAGGTGGCGGAAGCTGTCTACCAACCCCCAGCCTTTCAAACGTTCCATCCACTCACGCTCTTCCGGCAGGAAGCTGCACTTGCCGGTCTTCAGCCAGCGTTTGGCATTGTCCGGGCCGATGCCGATATCACAGTCTTGCGGCGAGATGTTCATGTCGCCCATCACCAGCACTGGATGGTCGTTGCGGAACTGGCTTTCCAGCAGTGCCTGCAGGTCGCTGTAGAAGCGCTGCTTGGCCGGGAACTTGGTGGGGTGGTCGCGGCTTTCGCCCTGGGGAAAATAGCCGTTCATGATGGTGATCGGGCTGCCGTCGGCATCGGCGAAGGTACCCCAGATGAAGCGGCGCTGGGCGTCTTCTTCGTCAGTGGCAAAGCCCTTGTGCAGGCTCAGCGGTGCCTGGCGCGACAGCAGGGCCACGCCGTAATGGCCTTTCTGGCCGTGATAGTGCACGTGATAACCCAGTGCCTGCACGTCGGCCAGCGGGAACTGATCGTCGCTGACCTTGGTTTCCTGCAGGCCGATCACGTCCGGCTGGTGCTTTTCGATCAGCGCCGCCAGCTGATGCGGGCGGGCCCGCAGGCCGTTGATGTTGAAACAGACGATCTTCATGGAAAGATGATCCCGGTAAAAGGCGCGATGCTAGCCGACATCGACCTTCATCACCAGCATGGCGGCCAGGCGAGCCTGCTGCTAACGTGCTGTTGGGGGTGAACGAAGCGCGCAGGGGCACCTCCAAGGCACAGTATGCCCATTCCAGGAGGTCTGCCCGTAATGCCCGAAACCACAGCCGCCCCGGCCCGTGTCTGCCTGCTCGATGATGGTTACAGCCGCGAGGCGCGTTCGCTGTTGTACAACGCCTACCGCCACGAGCCCACCTCGCCTATATCTTCGAAGCCCAGCGCCCGGGGTATGAGCGGCGCCTGCGGGTGATGGTGCGCGAATGGGTGCGCCAGCACTTCTACCTGCAACTGCCCGCCATCGGCCTGCTGGTCGAGGACCGCCTGATTGCCCTGGCCCTGATCGTGCCGCCGCAGCGCCGGCTGGGCGTGGCCGACAGCTGGGCCTGGCGTCTGCGCATGATGCTGGGGACCGGCCTGCGCTGTACGCGGCGCTACATGGACTACCAGGCCGCGTTGGCCGCCTGCCTGCCCACTGACCAGGTGCATGTGCTGCCGTTGCTGGGCGTGCATCCGCAATTTCAGGGCAAGCACTACGGCGAGCAATTGTTACAAGCTGTGCACGACTGGTGCGCGGAAGACCCGGGTACCCAAGGGGTGGTGTTGGACACCGGTAACGAGCACTACCTGGCTTTTTACCAGCGCCAGGGTTATGAGGAGATTGGTGAGGTAGCTGTAGGACCGATCCGAGAGAGGGTGTTCTTTCATCCTAATCCAGTCTCTTCCAAACCCGCTTTTGCCTGAACAGGCCGCCAGGCGGCTCCCTTGAGCGCCTGGCTCTGGTAGCATGCGCCGCATGACGTATTCAGGAAGATTGACCTGGGGCCTGGTTTTCTGGGTCGCCAGTTTCGCAGCATGGGGCCAGAGCGAGTTGTTGGTAAAGGTGAAGCCGGCCAACAAGGCGCTCAAGGCCAATGTCGAAGGCTATATAGGTACCTTGGGTGACCGCGACGAAGAAGCACTTTTGCGCTTCAGTCGCGGGGCAGAGGAGCAGGCGCGCAAAGCGGCGCAGGCACTCGGCTACTATCAGGCGCAGATCGATACCGAGGTCAAGCCCGCCAGCGACGCAGACCATCCCCCACAACTGATCATCAGCATCAACCCGGGCGAACCGATTCGCCTGCGCAACGTGACTGTGCGCATCGAGGGCCCAGCCAGCGAGATGAAGGCCTTCCGCGTGCCTGACAGCAAGGCGCTGCGGGCGGGTGAACAGCTCAATCACGGCCATTACGAGGATGCCAAGCGGTTGATCCAGAACCAGGCGTCGCGCTATGGCTTCTTCAGTGGGCGCTTCAGTAGCCAGCGCCTGGCCGTCGACCCGCAAGCCGGTGTGGCCGATATCGACCTGGTCTACCAGAGTGGCCCGCGTTATCGCCTGGGCGCCGTCACCTTCGGTGGCGACACGCCGCTGGACGAGGACCTGCTGCAGCGCATGGTTTCGTTCCAGCCGGGCACCCCTTACGACTCGGAACTGATCGCAGAACTGAACAACGACCTGCAATCGAGCGGCTATTTCGAAGGCGTGCGCGTGGATGCGGCGCCCACTGCTGCTGTGGGCGAAGACATCCCGGTGGATGTTCACCTGCAAACCCGTAAACCACGCACCATGGGCCTTGGCCTGGGCTTCTCGACCGACGTCGGGCCACGCGGCAAGGCCAACTGGACCCGCCACTGGGTCAACCCGCAAGGCCACAGCTATGGCTGGGAAACCGAACTGTCGGCACCGCGCCAGAACGTCGGCCTGTGGTACGACATTCCGCTCGACCCGCCGCTGACCGACAAGCTGCGCTTTGCCGGTGGCTACCAGAACGAGGAGCTTGCCGGCACCGACACGCTCAGCAAGCTGTTGACGGTCGGCCCTGAGTGGCACAGCAAGCTGCCCAGCGGCTGGCAGCGGGTGATTTCGCTCAAGTACCAACGCGAAGAATATCGCCTGGGTGACGACTCCGGTTTGAGCAACCTGTTGATGCCGGGCGCCAGCTATTCCTTCCTGCGCAGTGACAACCGCATCGACCCGCACAACGGCTATCGCCTGCAGTTCGATGTTCAGGTCGCCAAGGAAGGGCTGGTTTCCGACACCAACCTGCTACACGGCAACGTATTGCTCAAAGGCCTGACCACGCTCGGCCACAACCACCGCTTTCTTGGGCGCGTACAGTTTGGCGGCAGTGCGACCAATGGCTTCAAGAACAACATTCCGCCGTCGCTGCGTTTCTTTGCGGGCGGCGACCAGAGTGTGCGCGGTTACGACTACCAGACCCTGTCGCCGAAGAACAGCGACGGTGACCGTATTGGCGGGCGCTACCTGGTGGCAGGCAGTGTCGAGTACCAGTACTCGCTGACCGAAAAATGGCGCGTCGCGACGTTCGTCGACCAAGGTAACTCGTTCAACGACCTGGAACTGCCCAGCCTCAAGACCGGCGTCGGCTTTGGTGTACGCTGGGTATCGCCGGTCGGGCCGCTGCGCCTGGACCTGGCCAAGGCGCTGGATGACGAAGGGGGCATTCGCCTGCACTTTTCCATGGGGCCCGAGCTGTGAAACGCGTGATCAAATATATTTCACTGGGCCTGCTTGGGGTCGTCGCGAGCGTGGGCCTGGTGCTCGGCTTGCTACTGGGTACCCAGGCCGGCAGCCGCTGGGCACTGGGCAAGGTGCCTGGGCTTGAAGTGGCCGACTTCCAGGGGCGCCTGGCGGGCAGTTGGCAGGCCAGCCGGCTGAGCTGGGCCGACGCCGGCAGCAAGGTAGAGTTACAAGCGCCGTTGCTGGCCTGGTCGCCGGCTTGTTTGCTGCGCGCTACCTTGTGCATTGACCGGTTGCAGGCAGACCGCATTGACATGGCCTTTGCGCCAAGCACCGAACCGGCCGAGAGCGCCCCGCTGGAATTGCCGACCCTGCGCTTGCCGCTGGCCATCGAACTAGGAGAGGTCAAGGTCGGGCAGTTGCGCCTGGATGGCAGTGACCTGCTTGGCGACTTGCAACTGGCTGCGCACTGGACCCACAGCGGGATACGCATCGACAGCCTGCGGCTGCTGCGCGACGACCTGCAATTGAGCCTGCAGGGTGACCTGCAACCCGAAGGCGACTGGCCGGTGCAATTGCAGGCGCAGTTGCAGTTGCCTGCGGTAGACGAAAAACCCTGGCAACTGGCGCTGACGGCCAATGGCCAATTGCAGAAGACGTTGGAACTCGCCGGCACCAGCAGTGGTTACCTTGATGCCACATTGAGTGGGCAGTTGCAGGCATTGGCCGAGCACCTGCCGGCGACCTTGAGCATCCGCTCCGAGGCGTTCAAACCGGCTGGTGCGTTGCCTGACACCCTGCAATTGAACGCGCTCGAGCTCGATGCCAAGGGCGATCTGCTCGATGGCTATCAACTGTCTGGCAGGGCCAGCCTGCCGGCCGAGCAGTCACCCATCGCCTTGGTCCTGTCCGGACTGGTCAACAGTAAAGGGGCCAGGCTCGATGCCCTCGACCTGACCGCCGGCGACAGCCAACGGGTCAAGCTGCAAGCCACGGCTGACTGGCAGCAAGGCCTGAGCGCCGATGCGCAGCTGGACTGGCAGGACTTCCCGTGGTTGCGCCTGTACCCACTGGAAACACCCCCCGAGGTCACGCTCAAGCGCTTCAATACCCAAGTGCATTATCGCGATGGCAATTACCAGGGCACCTTCATGGGTGACCTGGATGGCCCGGCGGGAGCATTCAGCATAACCAGCCCGTTCGAAGGTGACCTCACCCAGGTGAAACTGCCACAGTTGGCGCTGACCGCCGGCCAGGGCAAGGCAGCCGGGAGTGTCGCCTTACGTTTTGCCGACACCCTGGCCTGGGAGGTCGACCTGCAGCTGTCTGCGCTCGACCCGGCCTATTGGCTGGCCGAACTGCCCGGTACCTTGGCGGGGCCACTGCGCAGCAAAGGCGAACTGAAAGGCGATGCACTTACCCTCGATGCCCAGCTAGACCTCAAAGGCCGTCTGCGTGGCCAGCCAGCCATGCTCAAGGCCGAGGCCCAGGGGGCAGGGCAAAACTGGACCCTGGGCGCACTGGCCATCCAGCTGGGTGACAACCGCATCAACGGCAGTGGCAGCCTGCAACAGCGCCTGGCTGGGCGAGTCGACCTTGACCTGCCGCGCCTGGGCCAGCTGTGGCCAAGGTTGCAAGGCCGGGTCAAGGGCCGGCTGGATGTCGCCGGCACCTTGCAGGCCCCGCAAGGTACGCTGAGCCTGCAGGGCCAGCGCTTGGCCCAGGCCGAAAACCGTCTGCAGCAGTTGGACCTGAATGCTCGCCTGGACAACGCCCAACGCGGTGTAGTCGAGCTCAAGGCAACCGGTATCCACCTGGGTGACACAGTCTTGGGCACGCTGCAGGCCAACGGCAAAGGCGACATTCGCCAACAGGCATTGACCCTGGCGCTGGACGGCCCGCAGCTTAAGCTCGACCTTGGCCTGGATGGCCAGTTGAACAAAGGTGACTGGCGCGGGCGCCTGGCCACTGGCCGAATCCAGGCCGGCGGCCAGGACTGGCAGTTGCAGGCGCCTGCACGCCTGCAGCGGCTGGCCAGCGGCCAGCTCGACTTCGGGGCCCACTGCTGGCGCTCCGGCCAGGCAAGCCTGTGTGGCGATGATCAGCGGCTCGCCCCCGAACCGCGCCTGCGCTACCACCTCAAGCAGTTCCCGCTGGGCAGCCTGGCCCAGTGGCTGCCGAAGGACTTTGCCTGGCAAGGCCTGCTCAATGCCGATATCAACCTGGACATCCCGGCCAGCGGCCCCAAGGGCACTGTCGTTGTCGATGCCAGTGGCGGCACCCTGCGCGTGCGCGACAAAGGCCGCTGGATCGATTTCCCTTATCAGGCCCTGCGCCTGGACAGCACGCTGGCACCGCGGCGCATCGATACGCGCCTGGCGTTTCGCGGTGAGCGCCTGGGTGAGCTGAACGTCAACGCCCGGCTCGATCCGCTGGGCAAGAACAAACCGTTGTCGGGTGATTTCCGCCTGGCCGGGCTGGACCTGTCGGTGGCCCGCCCATTCGTGCCCATGGTCGAACGCCTGGCCGGGCAGCTCAATGGCAGTGGTCGGCTTTCAGGCACCTTGCTGGCACCACAGGTCAACGGCAACCTGATGCTCAGCGGTGGCGAAGTCAGTGGTGCCGAGCTGCCGGCCAGCCTTCAGGACCTGTCATTGCAGGCGCTGATTGCCGGCGAGCAGGTGCAGCTCAACGGCAATTGGCGCAGTGGCGAGGCGGGACGTGGCCAGTTGAGCGGCAACCTCACCTGGGGGCAGGCACTGGGCATGGACGTGCGTCTGCAGGGCCAGCAACTGCCGGTCGCGGTAGAGCCCTACGCCACATTGGAAGTTGCCCCGGACCTGACCTTGCGCCTGGTCGATGACCAGCTGGCGGTGACCGGCAAGGTGCAAGTGCCCAAGGGCAAGATCACTGTACGTGAGCTGCCGCCGTCCACGGTCAAGGTGTCGGATGACACGGTAATCGTCGGTCACCAGACCGAGGAAGGCAAGCCACCCATGGCAATGGCCATGGACATCGATGTCGAAGTCGGCCGCGACAAGCTGTCGTTCAGCGGCTTTGGGCTAACCGCCAACCTGCTTGGCCATGTGCACATCGGCGATAACCTTGATACCCGTGGCGAACTGAGCCTGGCAGACGGCCGCTACCGCGCCTACGGTCAGCGCCTCACCATACGCCGGGCGCGTCTGCTGTTCGCCGGCCCGATCGACCAGCC
This sequence comes from Pseudomonas sp. 3HC3, assembly GCF_044904505.1. NCBI lineage: Bacteria > Pseudomonadati > Pseudomonadota > Gammaproteobacteria > Pseudomonadales > Pseudomonadaceae > Pseudomonas > Pseudomonas sp. 3HC3. Next base: position 849,845 of record NZ_JADDRH010000001.1, on the reverse strand, counting down.
ATACCTGGACATCGAAGCGATCCGCAAGGTTGACGATGTGATAGCCGGCATCCGCCTGAGCGGCAGCGCCGAACAGCCGACGACCAACGTGTTCTCGGAGCCGGCCATGAGCCAGGAGCAGGCGCTTTCGTACCTGGTATTGGGGCGGCCATTGGGCAATACCGGCGAAGATAACAACATGCTCGCCGAGGCGGCGCTGGGCCTGGGCCTTGCCGGGAGCGCCGGCATCACCGGCAGCCTGGCTTCGAATCTGGGGATCGACGATTTTCAGCTGGATACCGAAGGTTCTGGCAACAGCACCAGCGTGGTCGCCAGCGGTAACATCACCGAGAAGCTGAGCCTTCGTTACGGGGTGGGGGTGTTCGAACCGGCCAACACGATCGCGTTGCGTTACAAGCTGAGCAAAAAGGTCTACCTCGAGGCCGCCAGTGGGCTGGCAAGCTCACTGGACATCTTCTACAAACGCGACTTCTAGTAGGCCCGCAGCGTGGCGGCCATCAACGAACGGTGGCCGCCTCGATGAACTCGTTGGTGTCGGTTGAGGGCGGTGGAGTGCTGGCACGTACCGGGACGATCAGCTTGGTGTATTCCTCGATCAACCGGTTCAGGGCCTCTGGCGGTTCGCTTGCCTGAAACTGCATGCGGATCTGCACTTCGTCCGGGTCTCGGTTTTCGCCCTGACGGCCTTGGCCACCAATGGTGACCTTGAAGCTCGCGGCCTTGCTCTCGCTTGCGGTCAGCAGTGCCTGCTGCGCCTCGGTGCCCTTGACCCTTACCGACAGGTCGACCTGCATCCGCTCCAGGGCCAGGCCTTTCGGTGACACCAGCGCAAACAAGGGGACGCGCATGATGTGCTGCCCATCCATGGCCACCTCGACCATCTTCGCTTTCATGGGGGCGCCCAGTGCCTCGGTGTTGCACTCGAAAAACTGGTCGAACAGGTTGATGTACTGCTGGGCAATCAGGCTGTTGGTGGCACTGGCGGCTTCTTGCAGGCCACGGGTAATTTCACGCAGGTCAATGGAGGTCATGGGGGCGGGGGGCTTTTGCAAAGATTCGACTCCTCAGGCCAGGGTGTGCCCCTCCCAAAAACCGGCAGGAGGGGCAATCGGGTCAAGCGCCAGCGGTTTACGGGGTCGGCAGGTTTGCAGGCGCAGGCCGTTTCAAGGTATCCGCCTGGGAGATTTCGTCCGGGCATTCCAGTTCGGCGGTTCGGACAACGGTTGGCTTGGTCGCGGCGTCAGTGAGGAACTCGATTACCCTCATCATCGCTTCGGGCGGTTCCTGACGCTTCAGGGTCGTGTTGAAGGCATAGCGGGCGCGGGTATCTGTTTTGCGGGTTTGCGTGGATTTGTGGCTCACGCTGCCTTTCACGTTCAGCCTGAACGGTCCCCATCCCAGTGAGCCGCTAGCTTCTGCATTCATGTCCTTGCTGGAAACATCTTCCGACATCTGGTTGATAACCAGCTCGAACTCTACATTACCCTCTTCGATGGAAATGTTCGGGTGGGTAATGGCCGCCATCAGCGGCACTTTCATGGTCTTGCTGACCACGCCTTTGTATTCGCCCTGTTCGTCAACGATGGTTTCGTCGTAGTCGAACTGGATGGCGACTGCCTTGCCATCCTGGACGCATACCTGCATCAGGAAGTCGGCGTACGATTTACTCGCGGTCACCTGCGCCTGGACCATGGCCTGCAAGGGACCGGCAATCATGCGGTCCATCGGCAGGGCATTGATGACGGAGCCTATAAGGCTGTTATCTAACGACATATCGAGAAGCTCACTCTAGTGGGGTAAGGCAGCTGCAAATAGCAGCATTGTGTTTGGGCGTCAGCGCGTGCAAAGCTCCTGGCGCCGGATGTTGCCGATCTGCCGCAGGCTCAGGCCGTACTTGTTGGCCAGCAGGCTGCGGGACAAACCGTTGGCACTCTCCTTCTGGATCTGCTGGTTGCGCAGCTGACGCAGAAAGTGGTCAGCCTTGGGGATCTCCAGGGCGACCCCGGCAAAGCGCTTGATCAGTGCGTCGAGCGCTTCGGCCGGCAGCACGTCAGCGAGCTTGGTGCGCTCGCGGTGCTTGGGGATGTACTTGGGCCTGCCGCCGTAGGCGCAGGTCAGTTGGTAGGCGTTTTCGATGCCGATACAGTCGATCAGGGCCTGCAGCGAGTGGGGCAGTTGGCTGATATCGATCTGGCTCAAATCTGGCATTTGCATATGGCGCTCCTTCGGGGTAGATGGGATGTGCGACCCGATCACCCGCGGCGTTATGTCGAAGGTGTGAGCAAATTCTGTGCGACAGCCGAGGCGCGTCGCTAGGCGGCATAGGGGTTGGGGGTTGTAGTTTCGGTGAACAGGATTTGCAGGCAGCGATATCTGGCTCTGTAGGAAATGGCGTCGACATCTGTCTGTGCCGCCTGGTTTCCTGTCGGGTCACTCGCAATGATGCGGAGTGGGTGCGGCACCCCTCAATCGCACGGGTAGCTGCTCAGCAAGCTGGCGCTACCCAGATAGGCTTGAGGGGTGGCGCGCATGCCCGGCGGCAACGTGCGCCAATCGACCAGCAGGCACAGCGCGTGCAACGGCTGGCCGTTGCGCTGGCCGATGACCTGGTCGGCAAAGTGGCGGCGGTACAGTACCTGGGTCTGACGCAGTGGCTGTGCCTGGTCGGCCTGTGCCAGTGTCAGTCGGGCCAGGTCGGGTAAGCGGGCTGTGGGCACGCTGAAACGTACCGGTGCAGCATCGGTCTGCAGGTAGCCGGCCTGGCGTACGCGTTGCCACAGTTGTTGCCATTGGCTGGCACCGGCATGGGTGGCCAACTCGCGGCCCAGTTCGAGCAGGTGTTCGGCCGGCGTCTGCTGGGTGTCCAGTGCATGAAGGGAGAGCGGGGTCAGTAACAGCGATGCGAACAACAGGGGTTTGTACATGGTGGCTCCGGCGTGGGTGCTAGGGAGCCCCATGCTTTCAGGCTGACGTCACCCCACCCAGCAGGAAATCCAGCGCCGGGGGCGGTGACCGTTGTATCATTGCCGCGGCTCGTTGCGAGCCATTTGCCCCTGATGTTGCAAGGAACATTCGATGACACACGTGCAGCGCCTCAAATATTCACTTCTGATCATCCTGGTGGTACTGGGCCTTATGCTGGGCCTGTCCCACCTGCAGAAGCAGGGCACGATCAGTGAGCAGACCTTCCAGATGCTGGCCATCGCCATTGCCGTGGTGGTCGTGGTGATCAACGGCATTCTGCGGCGCAAGGTCAAGCCCTGATCTGCGCGGGCCGGCCAGGCATGGCCGGCCATGCGCTCAGCGCGACGGTGTTTGCTCCAGCACGGCGCGCGCCAGGGGGTTGAGCCTGTAACATTTGTCGCTACCCAGTTGTATGACGCCTTCGGTGCACAGGCGCTTGAGCACTTCGCGCACACTGAGGAACGACAGCGGGATACCCAGTTGTTCCAGTTGTGCGTGCACCCCACGCACGCCAATACTGCGGCCATTGCGGTCGGCGGCGTGCAAGGCATCGATAACCTTGAGGCGGATCAGGCTGGTGCGCAGGCCGAAGGTGCGCAACAGTTCGCGGATCTGTTCGTTGCCGGTTCGTTCCTCAGCAAATACGTCCTGTCCCTTGGACGCTTTGCCTGGGACTCGCCCGGCCTGGATCGAGGTTTGCGGGTTGTACATGCGAATGCTCCTTTTCGTGGACGAACCCGAAATGTGGGTGGCTCACTTACTAGGACGAATGAGAACGCAAAAACTGCAACCCATTCGTGAAAAAAATGCCTGTTTCTCATCAAGACGTTCCATCGCCTTGTAATACGTAAAATATTCATCTGGCCATTCGTCTGATCGGGATGACCCCCGAACCCGAGGAGTGCCCGTGTTTCCACTTTGCCGTCCCATGACTTGCGCCGGCCTGGCCGCTACCCTGGTGGCCTTCAGCGTCGGTGTGCAGGCGCAGCCCGCGATAGCGGATGCCAGTGCCCAGATCCGCTATACCCGTTACGGCGTACCGCATATCGTGGCCAAGGATGAGCGTGGCCTGGGCTATGGCGTCGGCTATGCCTACGCCCAGGACAACCTGTGCCTGCTCGCCAATGAAGTGCTGACCGTGAGCGGTGAGCGCTCACGCTATTTCGGCGCCAAGGGCAAGACCCTGGAGCAGCGTGACAACCTGGCCAGCGACCTGTTCTTCACCTGGCTCAATAGCCCGGCGGCGGTCGATGCCTTCCTGCAGGCGCAACCCGTGCCGGTGCAGGCATTGCTGGCGGGTTATGCCAGCGGCTACAACCGGGCGTTGGTCGAGCGCCGTCGTCAAGGGCTGCCCGCCGAGTGTGGCGATGGTGAGTGGGTGCGGCCCATCAGCAGCCAGGATCTGGTCAAACTGACCCGCCGTTTACTGGCCGAGGGCGGTGTCGGGCAGTTCGTCGAGGCGTTGGCGGGAGCGCAACCGCCAACGCTGGCCCGTCAGCAATCGTCAGCGGGCTTTGCCGCCGCTTTGGCCCGGCAGGCGCGGTTCGCCGCGGAGCGTGGCAGCAATGCTGTTGCAGTAGGCGCGCAGCGCTCAGCCAATGGCCGCGGCCTGTTGCTGGCCAACCCGCACTTCCCGTGGATGGGCGGCATGCGCTTCTACCAGATGCAACTGACCATTCCCGGCCAGCTTGATGTGATGGGCGCGGCGCTACCGGGCCTTCCGGTGGTCAACATCGGTTTCAACCAGCACCTGGCGTGGACGCACACCGTCGACACCTCCAAGCACTTCACGCTCTACCGCCTGCAACTCGACCCCAAAGACCCGACCCGCTATATGCTCGATGGCAAGTCGCTGCCAATGGCCCGGCAAACCCTCCGTGTTGCGGTCAAGGGCGCGGATGGCCGCCTGAGCCAGATTGAGCGGCAGGTCTACAGTTCGCAGTTCGGCCCGGTGGTGCAATGGCCAGGTCGCCTGGACTGGGATGCGCAGGCGGCCTACAGCGTGCGAGACGCCAATCTTGAGAACACACGGGTGTTGCAGCAGTGGTACCAGATCAACCGTGCCGACAGCCTGGCGGCATTGAAGGGATCGGTCGAGCAGTTGCAGGGTATCCCTTGGGTCAACACGCTGGCGGTGGACGAAGGGGGGCGGGCCTTGTACCTGAACCAGTCGGTAGTGCCCTATGTCGACCAGCACTTGCTGGATGCTTGCAGCAATCGGCAGGCGCAAGGGCAACTGGTGGTGCTGGATGGCTCGCGCAGTGCATGCCAGTGGAAAGTTGACGCGCAGGCGGCGCAACCGGGTATCTTCCCGGCGCGGCTGCTGCCAAGCCTGGAGCGAGACGACTTCGTGCAGAACTCCAACGACCCGGCCTGGATGGCCAACCCGGCGCAGCCGCTGACCGGCTACTCGCCACTGGTCAGCCGCAATGACCAGCCACTGGGCATGCGTGGCCGTTTTGCCTTGCAGCGCCTGCAGGGCAAAGCCCGGTTAGGTGCAGATGAACTTCAGCGCATGGTCACCGATGACGAGGTGTACCTGGCCAGCCTGGTGTTGCCAGACCTGCTGCAATGGTGCAAGGGCGCCGGCGCAGATGTGCAGGCCGTGTGCAGCAGCCTGGCCGCCTGGAACGGCAAGGCCGACCTCGACAGTGGTTTGGGCCTGGTGCACTTCCAGAACCTGTTCAGTGTGCTGGCCGAGTACCCGGAAAGCTGGCGAGTGGCATTCAACCCGGCCGACCCGCAGCACACCCCGCGCGGCCTGGCTGTCGAGCAGGCGGCGGTGAGCAGGCGGGTACATCAGGCAGCACTGGCGTCGCTCAAGCAGGTCAGTGAAAGTGGTGTTGCCGGGGAGGCGCGTTGGGGGCAGGTGCAACAGGCCCTTGATGGCACGCCAGTGCCGGGCGGTCCGCAGGCGCTAGGGGTGTACAACGCGATCTACAGCGTGCCGCACGGGCAGGGCAAGCGGCTGGTGGTGAGTGGCACCAGCTACCTGCAACTGGTCAGCTTCACCGACAAGGGGCCAGAAGCCCGTGGCCTGCTGGCGTTTTCCCAGTCGAGTGAGAGGGCTTCCGCGCATGCCAGTGACCAGACCAAGGCCTTTGCGGCCAAGCAGCTGGCGCTGATCCCGTTTACCGAGGCGCAGATCAAGGCAGACCCTGAGTACCGGGAAGTGGTGATCAGTGAGCGGGACAAGGGGGCGGTAGTCAGCCAGCCCTGAGGCGTCAGCCTGCGCCGGCCCATTCGCGGGTAAACCCGCTCCTACAGGGGCCTGCGGGCTTGCCCGCGAGGCCCTGTAATGTCAGGAAAACTCGAACGGCGCCAGCTGAAAGCCCTGCTCGTCAACCTGCAAGGCCCAACCGCGGCGATCCCAGTCGCCCAGCACGATACGCCGTGCCGGTTGGCCGTCGACCACCAGCTTGTGAATCGCCGGCCGATGGGTATGGCCATGCACCAGGGTGCGTACGCCATGCGCCGCCATCACCTTGGGTACTTCTTCTGGGGTGACGTCGACGATTTCGGTGGACTTCATCCGCGTTTGCGTGCGGCTTTCGCTGCGCAGCTTGCGTGCCAGCTTGTAGCGGGCCGACAGCGGCAGGTGGCGCAGGATCCACAGGCTCAGCGGATTGCGCAGCAGGCGGCGCATCTTCATGTAGCCCAGGTCGCGGGTGCACAGGGTGTCGCCATGCATCAGCAGCACCTGTTCACCGCCCAGCTCGATCACGCTGGGGTCGTTCAACAGCGTGCAGCCCGCAGCTTCGCAAAAGGCCTGGCCAATCAGGAAGTCACGGTTGCCATGCATCAGGTAGATGGCCGTGCCACTGTCGCTCAGCCGGCGCATGGCCTGGCAGATCCATTGCTGGAAGGGCGTCATGGCATCGTCGCCAATCCACGCTTCGAAGAAGTCACCAAGGATGTACAGGGCCTTGGCGTGGCGGGCGCGGCCATCGAGCAGATCAAGAAACGCCCGGGAAATATCCGGGCGTTCTTCTTGCAGGTGCAGATCAGAGATCAGCAGAATCACTCAATGATCTCGGCTTTCTCGATGATCACGTCGTCTGCCGGTACGTCCTGGTGGCCAGCTTTGGAACCGGTGGCGACCTTTTCGATGGCGTCGACCACTTCACGGCCTTCGATCACTTCGCCAAATACGGCGTAGCCCCAGCCTTGCACGTTCTTGCCGCTGTGGTTGAGGAAGTCGTTGTCGGAGGCGTTGATGAAGAACTGCGCCGAGGCAGAGTGCGGTTCCATGGTACGGGCCATGGCGATGCTGTACTTCTTGTTCTTCAGGCCGTTGTCGGCTTCGTTCTGGATGCTGGCGCGGGTTTTCTTCTGGCTCATGCCGGCCTCGAAGCCGCCGCCCTGGATCATGAAGCCTTTGATCACACGGTGGAATACGGTGCCATTGTAGTGGCCGTCCTTGACATACTGAACGAAGTTTTCGGTAGTCAGTGGCGCTTTCTCGGCGTCCAGTTGCAGGACGATGTCGCCGTGGTTGGTGGTCAGTTTGACTTTGGACATGCTGAAACTCGCTCTTTCAAGGCAATCAGAAATTAGGGTGCGCAGGGCGCGGGTTATCACCAGACGCAGGATCAGGCGATCGCGACACATGGCGCGCACTGGCCATTTTGCCAGGCTGCGGCAAAAAGCCGTGATAAATCACATCAGTTTGTCCGGGCGCGGCTGTCAGCAGCTTGACTGCTTCGGCTATGATAGGCCCTTTGATTCAATCGGCCTACCCAGGCTGGACACACGCATTCAAGGATCCTATGAGCAAGCCCACTGCCGACAACGCGCCCAACGCCGCTGCCAAAGGCGCCCCCGCTGTCCCTGCGAACTTCCTGCGGCCGATCATCCAGGCCGACCTGGACTCGGGCAAGCACAGCAGCATCGTCACCCGTTTCCCGCCGGAGCCCAATGGTTACCTGCACATCGGCCACGCCAAGTCGATCTGCGTCAACTTCGGCCTGGCCAAGGAGTTCGGCGGCGTCTGCCACCTGCGTTTCGACGATACCAACCCGGCCAAGGAAGACCAGGAGTACATCGACGCCATCCAGAGCGATGTCAAATGGCTGGGCTTCGAGTGGGGTGGCGACGTGCGCTATGCCTCCGACTACTTCGACCAGTTGCACGACTGGGCGGTCGAGTTGATCAAGCGTGGCAAGGCCTATGTCTGCGACCTCACCCCTGAGCAAGCCAAGGAATACCGCGGCAACCTCAAGGAACCGGGCAAGAACAGCCCGTTCCGCGAGCGCAGCGTGGAAGAAAACCTCGACCTGTTCGCCCGCATGAAGGCCGGCGAGTTCAAGGACGGCGAACGCGTGCTGCGGGCCAAGATCGACATGGCCTCGCCAAACATGAACCTGCGCGACCCTATCCTGTACCGCATTCGCCATGCCCACCACCACCAGACCGGCGACAAGTGGTGCATCTACCCCAACTACGACTTCACCCACGGCCAGTCGGACGCCATCGAGGGCATTACCCACTCGATCTGCACCCTGGAGTTCGAAGGGCATCGTCCGCTGTACGACTGGTTCCTCGACAACCTGCCGGTGCCGGCACACCCGCGCCAGTATGAGTTCAGCCGCCTGAACCTGAACTACACCATCACCTCCAAGCGCAAGCTCAAGCAGCTTGTGGACGAGAAGCACGTCGACGCCTGGGACGACCCACGCATGTCGACCTTGTCCGGCTTCCGTCGCCGTGGCTACACGCCGGCTTCGATCCGCAACTTCTGCGAAATGATTGGCACCAACCGTTCCGACGGTGTGGTCGACATGTCGATGCTCGAGTTCAGCATCCGTGACGATCTGGACCGCACCGCGCCACGCGCCATGTGCGTGCTGCGCCCGCTGAAAGTGGTCATCACCAACTACCCGGAAGGCCAGGTCGAGCAGCTTGAGCTGCCACGTCACCCGAAGGAAGACATGGGCGTGCGTGTGCTGCCGTTCTCCCGCGAGCTGTACATCGACCGCGACGACTTCATGGAAGAACCGCCCAAGGGCTACAAGCGCCTGGAACCGGCCGGTGAAGTGCGCCTGCGCGGCAGCTACGTGATTCGTGCTGACGAAGCCATCAAGGACGCCGACGGCAATATCGTCGAACTGCGTTGCTCGTACGACCCGGACACCCTGGGCAAGAACCCTGAAGGCCGCAAGGTCAAGGGCGTGATCCACTGGGTGCCGGCCGAGGGCAGCGTCGAGTGCGAAGTGCGCCTGTACGACCGCCTGTTCCGCTCGCCGAACCCGGAAAAGACTGAGGAGGGCGGCAGCTTCCTGGACAACATCAACCCTGCTTCGCTGCAAGTGCTCAGCGGTTGCCGTGCCGAGCCGTCGCTGGCCCAGGCGCAGCCCGAGGACCGCTTCCAGTTCGAGCGCGAAGGCTACTTCTGCGCCGACCTGAAAGACAGCCAGCCGGGCCGCCCGGTGTTCAACCGCACTGTCACCCTGCGTGACTCCTGGGGCAGCTGAGGAACCGCCGTGCTTACCATCTACAACACCCTGAGCAAAGCGAAAGAAACCTTCAAGCCGCTGGATGGCAACAAGGTGCGCATGTATGTGTGCGGCATGACCGTGTACGACTACTGCCATCTGGGCCATGGCCGCAGCATGGTGGCGTTCGACCTGGTCACCCGCTGGCTGCGCAAGAGTGGCTATGAGCTCACCTATGTGCGCAACATCACCGACATCGATGACAAGATCATCAACCGGGCCAACGAGAACGGCGAAAGTTTCGACGCCCTGACTGCTCGCATGATCGACGCGATGCACGAAGACGAACGCCGCCTGAACATCCTGCCGCCAGACCAGGAACCGCGTGCCACCGACCATATCGCCGGCATGCACGCGATGATCCAGACCCTGATCGACAAGGGGTACGCCTACGCGCCAGGCAATGGCGACGTGTACTACCGCGTCGGCAAGTTCGTCGGTTACGGCAAGCTGTCGCGCAAGAAGATCGAAGACCTGCGTATCGGTGCACGCATCGAGGTCGACGAAGCCAAGCAGGACCCGCTCGACTTCGTCCTGTGGAAGGGCGTCAAGCCGGGCGAGCCGAGCTGGGAATCGCCATGGGGCCCGGGTCGCCCGGGCTGGCACATCGAGTGCTCGGTGATGTCCACCTGCTGCCTGGGCGAGAGCTTCGACATTCACGGCGGCGGCAGCGACCTGGAGTTCCCGCACCACGAGAACGAGATTGCCCAGAGCGAGGCGGCCACTGGCAAGCAGTACGCCAACGCCTGGATGCATTGCGGCATGATCCGTATCAACGGCGAGAAGATGTCCAAGTCGTTGAACAACTTCTTCACCATCCGCGACGTGCTCGAGAAGTACCACCCGGAGGTGGTGCGCTACCTGCTGGTGGCCAGCCACTACCGCAGCGCGATCAACTACTCGGAAGACAGCCTGCGTGACGCCAAGGGCGCACTGGAGCGCTTCTATCACGCCCTGCGCGGCCTGCCACGGGTGGCGGCCAAGGGTGGCGAAGCCTTTGTCGAGCGTTTCAGCGTGGCGATGAACGACGACTTCGGCACCCCCGAAGCCTGTGCCGTTCTGTTCGACCTGGTGCGCGAGATCAACCGCCTGCGTGACAGCGACCCGGAAGCGGCTGCCGGCCTGGCCGGTCGACTGCGTGAGCTGGGGGATGTGCTGGGTGTGCTGCAGCTGGAGGCCGATGACTTCCTGCGTGCCGGTGCCGAAGGCAAGGTCGATGCGGCTGAAGTCGAGGGCTTGATCCAGGCGCGCCTGCAGGCACGTGCGGACAAGAACTGGGCTGAGTCGGACCGCATTCGCGACCAGCTGACTGCCATGGGGGTGGTGCTGGAAGACAGCAAGGGCACGACTACCTGGCGTCTGGCTGACTGAAGTAACTGGGGCTGCGATGCAGCCCTTCGCGGGCACGCCCGCTCCCACAGGTTGGTGCGACATTTCAGGTGTGCGCTATTCCTGTGGGAGCGGGCGTGCCCGCGAAGGGCCGCAAAGCGGCCCCAGCTTTTATTTGCCTAGACCCGCAAGCGGGCAGTGCAATACCAGCCTGGCCCCACCCAATTCGCTTTCGCCAATCTCCAGCCCGAACCCGTGCAGGTCGACGATCGCAGCCACGATCGACAGCCCCAGCCCGAAGCCGGCATGGCGGTGGCCTTCATCGCTGCGATAGAACCGTTTCAGTACAGCCGTTCGCTCTGCTTCGGGAATTCCAGGCCCGCTATCCTCGATCGCCATGTGCACGCCGTTGTCATCCTGCGTGGCGGTAATGCGCACACGACCCCCCTCGGGCGTGAACTTGATCGCGTTGCCCACCAGATTCGCCAAGGCCTCGAACAGCAGTTCGCGGTCGCCGTGCAGTGCCGGTAGCTGCGCGGGTTGGTGCAATTGCAGGTGAATGCCGCCATCCTCGGCCAACGGCAGGTAAAAATCGTGCAGTTCTACCAGCAGTTCATGCGGGTCAAGCTGGACGAAGCCGGCGCGGCGCTGGCGGTCTTCCAGCTCGCTGATGCGCAACAACCCACGAAAACGCGCCATCAAGGTGTCGGTTTCGCCGATGGCCTGGTCCAGTGCTTCGGCTTGCGCAGAATCCACGGCGCTTTGCTGGCGAATACGGTACAGCTGGGCGCGCAGGCGGGTCAGCGGTGTGCGCAGGTCATGGGCAATGTTGTCGCACACACCCTTGACCTCGTGCATCAGTCGTTCGATACGGTCGAGCATGGCATTGACGATCGCCGCAAGCATGTCCAGCTCGTCACGGCGGGCCGACAGAGGCAGGCGGTGGGTCAGGTCGCCGGCGACGATCAGTTCGGCCTGGGCCTGTATCGCACGTATACGCTTGAGCGGCCTGCGCCTTAGCAGGTACCAACCGGCAAAACCCGGGATCAGGGTCAGCGAGATGCCCCAGAGCAGGGCGTGCAGGATGATTCGGGTGACCACGAACAGCGAGCCGTTGTCACGCACCAGCACCAGCCACCGGCCATCCTGTACCTTGATTGCCACTGCGTCGCAGCTGTCGCGAGGCATGCGAGGATCGTCGGCATCCAGGCAGCGTTTCAACTCATGGATCTTGCCGTCCAGCCTGAGCTCTGGGGGCAAGGTCCGCACGCTGCCGCCAATCGGGTTGAGCTGGGGGTCGAACAGGCCGTAGGCGTCAAAGCTGCGCTCCTCGAAGGCCTGGCTGGCAATCAGGGCATCGTCCAGTTGCTTGCCGCTCATGTGTGCGAACAGGTGCTGGCGCTGCAGCATGGAGTGACGGGTGAGTTTGCTCAGGTAGCTGGACACTTCGAAATACAGCACCCCCATGAGGATGCTGCTCCAGGCCACGAACAGAAAGCTGTAGAGTGCCAGCAGGCGGCTGGTAGAGGAGCTCCAGCCCTTAGACGGGTTCAGCAATGGCATAGCCGGAGCCCCGTACCGTACGGATCAGCGGCGACTGGCCGGGGGAGTCGATCTTCTTGCGCAGGCGGCCGATGTGCACGTCGATCAGATTGGTGCCCGGGTCGAAGTGATAGCCCCAGACTTCCTCGAAAATCATCATCCGTGTGATCACCTGGCCACTGTGGCGCATCAGGTACTCCAGCAGCTTGTACTCGGTGGGCAGCAGGTTGAGGGTATTGTCACCGCGGCGCGCCTCGTGGCTGATCAGGTCCAGCTGCAGGTCGGCAACCTGCAAGCGGGTCTGGGTCATGGGCACGCTGTTGCGGCGCAGCAATACCTCGACTCGCGCGGCCATTTCGTCGGAGGCGAACGGCTTGGTCAAATAGTCGTCTCCGCCGGCACGCAGGCCGCGCACACGCTCATCGACGTCGGAGAGGGCGCTGATCATCAGGATCGGCGTAGCGATCTTGAGGTTGCGCAGGGTAGTGACGATGGTCAGGCCGTCGACCTCGGGCAGCATACGGTCCAGGGTGATCAGGTCGTAGCCGCCGGCAATGGCCTTGGCCAGGCCTTCACGGCCATTGTCGGCCCAATCCACTTCCAGGCCGTGGCTGGTAAGTTCGGCGACGATTTCCTGGCCGGTGACGGCGTCGTCTTCGATGGTCAGTACGCGAGGCATGCTGGTTCCTGGGCATCTAATGGAGATTTGATTGTGCCAAAGAATAGACAACCGGCGATTTAAGAAAAATTCATCTAGCGTGCGCCGATGCCTTCGGCATGCATGATCTGCGCGATGATTGGCACCGGTGTCATCAGGTGTGAACGCATCATGGCGCTGGCGCGTTTGGCATCACGGGCGAGGATCACCTCGACCAGTGCCGCATGCTCCTGGCGCTTGAGCGCCAGTGCCTGTTCGGAAAACACCGTCTGCGTCAGCCACAGGTGGCGGTAGCGCTCGGCCTGGTCGAACAGGTAGGTGCGTGCCTGCAGCAGGTGCTTGGAGCCGCAGCCCGAGGCAATGGCAGTATGGAACGCCTTGTGCCGCTCGTCCCACACATCCAGCCGCTGCTCGCGGGTTTTCACTTCCACCACCTTGGCCAGGGTATGCGAGTGGGCCAGCACCGACGCCTCCCAGGCGTCGTCGCCGCGCTCGATGGCCAGGGCGATGATCATCGCTTCCAGGTTGGCGCGGGCGTCGTAGATGTCGTTCATCTCATCCAGCGACATGGGCGCTACCCGGTAGCCTTTCTGGCTGATCGCGTTGACCAGGTGCTCGGCCACCAGTTGCGACAGCGCTTCGCGCAGCGGGCCCACACCCAGGTCGTAGCGTTCCTTGAGGGCGCTCATCAGCAGTTTTTCACCGGGCTTGAACACCCCGCGGATGATGTCCTGCTTGAGCCTCTCATACCCGCTGAATGCTGAGTTTTGTCGGGGGGCGAGCGCTTCCAAGATCCTGTTCCTCAAAACGTTTTGCCGATCATACCGAAACCCTCTGCCCACGAAAAACAATGGACAAACTCAAGCAGTGTCGCCGAAACATAAAAATGTAGACATTTTGATCTAGTGGCGATATTTTTACCTCGCCCGCACTGATCCAGGTCATGACCGGACGGCGCCACGTACTTTTTTAGCCAGGACATTGCCATGAACGCCTTTACCCAGATCGACGAACTTGTCATGCCGCTGCCACTCGAACCGCAGGGCTATACCATCGCCCCCTCGAAACAGTCGCCGCGCCTGCTGGAACTGACCTTTGCCCGGGAAACCGTCGAAGCGTTCGTGCAGGCCGTTGCCCAATGGCCGGTGCAGGCATTGGAGTACAAGTCGTTCCTGCGTTTTCGCGTAGGCGAGATCCTTGACGAGCTGTGCCAGGGCACGCTGCGCCCGGTGCTGCTCAACACCATCCTCGACCGCGCCACAGGCGGCATGCTGATTACCCCGGTCGGCCTGGATGATGTGAGCCAGGCCGAAGACATGGTCAAGTTCACCACCGCCTGCGCTCACCTGATCGGCCGTTCCAACTATGACGCCATGAGTGGCCAGTTCTATGCGCGCTTCGTGGTGGTCAACAGCGACAACTCCGACAGCTACCTGCGCCAGCCGCACCGGGTCATGGAGCTGCACAACGACGGCACGTTCGTGAACCAGATCACCGACTACGTGCTGATGCTGAAGATCGACGAAAAGAACATGGAAGGCGGCAACTCGCTGCTGCTGCACCTGGACGACTGGGAGGAGTGCGAGGCGTTCTTCCGTCACCCGATGGCCCGTCGCGAAATGCGCTGGACCGCACCGCCGAGCAAAAAGGTTGCCGAAGATGTGTTCCATTCGGTATTCGACACCGATGCCGAAGGCCGGCCGACCATGCGCTACATTGACCAGTTCGTGCAGCCGGAAAACTACGAGGAAGGTATCTGGCTGAATGCCTTGTCCGAGTCGCTGGAGGGCAGCGGCCAGAAAGTCTCGGTACCGGTTGGCGTAGGCAGTTTCCTGCTGATCAACAACCTGTTCTGGCTGCATGGCCGCGATCGCTTCACCCCGCACGAGGGCCTGCGCCGCGAACTGATGCGCCAGCGTGGTTACGTCGCCTTCCCCAAGCCGCTGTACCAGCGCGGGCAATAATGACAGGGCGCGGGGCGGGCGCCCGCCCACGCGTTTTTGCACATAACAATGCCACCAGGCCCCGTGCGGGCCTTGGTGAGCCTGCCAGGCAATGCCTGCGTGTGAGGTAAGGCTGTGTACGATTTCATCATTATTGGCGGCGGGATTGTGGGCATGTCCACGGCCATGCACCTGATCAAGGTCTACCCGGATGCGAAGATGCTCCTGCTGGAGAAAGAGTCTGGCCCGGCCCGCCATCAGACCGGCCATAACAGCGGCGTGATCCACGCCGGCGTGTATTACACCCCCGGCAGCCTCAAGGCGCGCTTTTGCCTTGAAGGCAACAAGGCGACCAAAGCCTTCTGCACCCAGCATGGCATCCGCTTCGATGAGTGCGGCAAGCTGCTGGTCGCCACCAACGATCTGGAAATGCAGCGCATGAAGGCGCTGTGGGAGCGCACCGCGGCCAATGGCCTGGAGCGCTACTGGCTGTCGGCTGACGAGTTGCGCGAGCGTGAGCCCAACATCGTTGGTATGGGGGGCATCTTCGTGCCGTCCAGCGGCATCGTCAATTACGCCCAGGTAACCGCTGCGATGGCCGCAGAGTTCCAGCGTGCCGGTGGCGAAATCCGCTATGGCGCAGAAGTGGTCGGTCTGCAGGAACAGGCAAGTGAAGTGATCGTGCGCACCCCGCGTGATGAATTGCGCAGCCGTTTCCTGGTGACCTGCTCGGGGCTGATGGCTGACCGCGTGGTGGGCATGCTCGGGCTGCGTACCGAGTTCGTGATCTGCCCGTTCCGTGGCGAATACTACTTGCTGCCCAAGCAGCACAATCAGATCGTCAACCACCTGATCTACCCGATTCCCGACCCGTCGATGCCCTTCCTGGGGGTGCACCTTACCCGCATGATCGACGGCACTGTCACCGTAGGCCCCAACGCCGTCCTGGCGATGAAGCGCGAGGGCTACCGCAAGACCGATGTCAGCCCCAGCGACTTGTTCCAGACCCTGACCACGCCCGGCATCCTCAAGGTGCTGGCGAAGAACTTCCGCCCGGGCCTGATCGAGATGAAGAACTCGCTGTTCAAGGGTGGGTACCTCAAGCAGGTGCAGAAGTACTGCCCGAGCATAACCAAAGCCGACCTCACGCCTTACCCGGCCGGCGTGCGTGCCCAGGCGGTGTCGCGCGACGGCAAGCTGATCGACGATTTCCTGTTCGTCAACACCGCACGCAGTGTCAACGTGTGCAACGCACCGTCGCCAGCCGCTACCTCGGCCATACCGATCGGCGCCTACATCGTCGAGAAAGTGTGCGAGCAGGTCGGCCTGCAGGGCGGCAACTTCCCCAAGGCCGACCTGTCGGCCAGCCAGAGGGCTGCCAGCTGACAGCCCAGTAACACCTTCTGCGGTTTCGTTTTACTCAACCCGTACTGCCCTGCTCACCATTCAGGGCAGGGCGGGCTTTTTCGCGCCTGCGTCGGTGACGTGCAGCCGGCGGCCCCTGCGTGGGCATGACAAAAACAACAAGGTAGCGCCATGCAAACCCACAAGAACAATTTGAGTCATGGATTGAAATCACGGCATGTCACCATGCTGTCCATTGCCGGCGTGATCGGCGCCGGGCTGTTTGTCGGCTCTGGCCGCGCCATCGCCGAAGCGGGGCCGGCCACCATCCTGGCCTATATCCTGGCGGGCGGCCTGGTGGTGCTGGTGATGCGCATGCTGGCCGAAATGGCCGTTGCCTCTCCGGACACCGGCTCGTTCTCAACCTATGCCGACCTCGCCATCGGCAAGTGGGCCGGATACACCATCGGTTGGCTGTACTGGTGGTTCTGGGTGCTGATCATCCCGATCGAGGCCAATATCGCCGCTACCATCATCAACTCCTGGGTCCCGCAGATGGAGATCTGGGTGTTGTCGTTGGTGATCACGTTGCTGCTGACGGCCACCAACCTGTTCAGCGTGAAGAACTACGGTGAGTTCGAGTTCTGGTTGGCACTGGTCAAGGTGGTGGCCATCGTCTGCTTCATCGCCTTGGGGGTTTGCGCCATTTTCGGCCTGTTGCCGGGGTCCGGCGTCAGCGGCGTCTCGCGCCTGTGGGATACCGGGGGCTTCATGCCCAACGGCTTTGGTGCGGTGCTGAGCGCCATGCTGATCACCATGTTCTCGTTCCTCGGGGCCGAGGTGGTGACCATTGCTGCGGCTGAATCCGACGAGGCGGGCAAGCATATTTCCAAGGCCACCAATTCGGTGATCTGGCGGATAACGCTGTTCTACATCCTGTCGATCTTCATCGTCATCGCACTGGTACCGTGGACCGACCCACGCCTGGCGACCGAAGGCTCTTATGTCACGGTGCTGGACACCTTGGGCGTGCCAAATGCCAAGGCAATCATCGACTTCGTGGTGCTGACCTCGGTGACCAGTTGCCTCAACTCGTCGCTGTACACCGCCTCGCGCATGGTCTATTCGCTTAGCCGTCGTGGTGATGCCCCGGCCTGTGCCCAGATAACCAGCCGCAGTGGTACACCCGTGGTGGCCGTGTTGTTGTCGACGGGAGCTGCATTCCTGGCGGTGATCGCCAACTACCTGGTGCCGGCCAAGGTGTTTGGCTTCCTCATGGCAAGCTCCGGCGCCATTGCCCTGCTGGTTTATCTGGTCATCGCCATTTCCCAGTTGCGCTTGCGCCAGCGCCTGACGGCACAGGGCAAGACACTCGGTTACCGCATGTGGCTGTTCCCGTGGCTGACCTGGGGCGTGATCCTGTTCATCAGCAGCGTACTGGTATTGATGCTGTTCCGCCCGGATCATCGCCTGGAAGTGGTCTCGACGATGGTGCTGGCGGTGTTGGTGGTCTGCTCGGGGGTGCTGGTCACCCGACGCCGGGCGCGCGGGGCGGCGGTTGCTGGCGTAGGGCAGCGCGCCTGATTCGTCTGGCCTGAAGACAGACGAGCAAGTCGCATCAGGCTGTGAGAGGATGTCCGCCAACAAAGCCAGGACCCTGAACGCAGCCTGATGAAGACACCTAAAAGAATCGAACCGTTGATCGAAGACGGCCTGGTCGACGAAGTACTACGGCCGTTGATGAGTGGCAAGGAAGCCGCTGTGTATGTGGTGCGCTGTGGCAGCGAGGTACGCTGCGCCAAGGTCTACAAAGAAGCCAACAAGCGCAGTTTCCGCCAGGCCGCCGAATACCAGGAAGGCCGCAAGGTACGCAACAGCCGTCAGGCCCGGGCCATGGCCAAGGGCAGCAAGTACGGCCGCAAAGAAGCCGAGGATGCCTGGCAGAACGCCGAAGTGGCTGCGCTGTTCCGTTTGGCCGGTGCGGGCGTAAGGGTGCCCAAGCCTTACGACTTCCAGGACGGCGTGCTACTGATGGAGCTGGTGACCGATGCCGATGGCGATGCGGCCCCGCGCCTGAACGACGTACACCTCGAAGTTGAAGATGCCCGCGCGTTCCATGCCTTCGTCATTCGCCAGATCGTGCTGATGCTGTGCGCCGGAATGGTGCATGGTGATCTGTCCGAGTTCAACGTGCTGCTCGGCCCGGACGGGCCGGTGATCATCGACCTGCCGCAGGCAGTGGATGCCGCCGCCAACAACCACGCCTTCAGCATGCTGCAGCGCGATGTGGACAACATGGCCCATTATTTCGGGCGCTTTGCCCCGGAGCTGAAAAGCACCCGCTATGCGCAGGAGATGTGGGCGTTGTACGAGGCCGGCGAGTTGCTGCCCGACAGCCCGTTGACCGGGGTGTTCGAGGATGACGAACATGAAGCTGATGTAACCGGGGTGATGCGCGAGATCGACGCCGCCCGGATGGACGACGCTCGCCGCCGTGCAGCACGCGCCGAAGCTGAGCATGGGCCGGCCAAGGCAGAGGAGGTGACGCCGCCCTGGCTGCAGTAATTTAGTGCCTGTGCCGGCCGCTTCGCGGGTAAACCCGTTCCTACGGGATTTGCAGGCGCGGGTTTACCCGCGAAGAGGCCAACACAGGCAAACCCCGGGCGTTGCCATTGACGCAAGACACAATCTCGTCATTTAGCCTTTTCACTGGCGCGCGACAGGCATAAGGTATACGCCGTTCAAATTCCCTGGAGCTGTCATGTCCAACCAATTCCCGTCCGTTCGTCCCCGCCGCCTGCGCCAGAACGAGTCCCTGCGCACGATCTTCCAGGAAACCGAGTTCCGCCTTGAAGACCTGATCCTGCCGATTTTCGTCGAAGAGGGCATCGATGATTTCGTGCCGATCACCAGCATGCCCGGTGTCAACCGTATCCCCGAGAAGCTGTTGGCCCAGGAAATCGAGCGCTATGCCCGCGCGGGTATCAAGTCGGTGATGACCTTTGGCGTATCGCACCACCTGGATGCCGATGGTAGCGACACCTGGAACGAAAACGGCCTGGTTGCGCGCATGTCGCGTATCTGCAAGGACACCGTGCCGGAAATGGTGGTGATGTCCGACACCTGCTTCTGCGAATACACCAGCCACGGCCACTGCGGCGTGCTGCATGACCATGGCGTGGACAACGACGCCACCCTGGCCAACCTGGGCAAGCAGGCTGTCATCGCCGCCGCAGCCGGTGCCGACTTCATTGCCCCTTCGGCGGCGATGGACGGCCAGGTGCAGGCAATCCGCAGCGCCCTGGACGGTGCCGGTTTCCACGATACCGCGATCATGGCCTATTCCACCAAGTTCGCCTCGTCGTTGTATGGCCCGTTCCGTGAGGCCGGTGGCACCGCCCTGAAGGGGGACCGCAAAAGCTACCAGATGAACCCGATGAACCGCCGCGAAGCGGTGCGCGAGTCGCTGCTCGACGAGCAGGAAGGGGCGGACGTGCTGATGGTCAAGCCGGCCGGTGCCTACCTTGATGTGATCGCCGACATCCGCGCCGCTTCGCGCCTGCCATTGGCGGCGTACCAGGTGAGTGGCGAGTATGCGATGATCAAGTTCGGTGGCCTGGCCGGTGCCATCGACGAAGGCCGGGTGGTGCGCGAAAGCATTGGCGCAATCAAGCGTGCCGGTGCCGACCTGATCCTGACCTACTTCGCCATGGACCTGGCGCGCGAAGGTATCTGAAGCCAGCCTCCGGCATGAAAGCCGCTGCCATTGCAGCGGCTTTTCTTTGGGCGCCGTTTGGTGGTGGCGCAAACGCACAAAAAAACAGTAAGCGCTGAATTATTTAGTGTCCTGTTGTATCTGATCCCTTAGAGCATTCATCGACAGGGATACGGGTATGAAACCTCGCAAGAAAAGCGTCCAGCCAATCGGCCTGAAGGACATCACCATCGTCGACGACGCCAAGATGAAGAAGGCGATCACAGCCGCCGCGCTGGGCAACGCCATGGAGTGGTTCGACTTTGGCGTATACGGCTTCGTCGCTTATGCCTTGGGCAAGGTGTTCTTCCCCAACGCCGACCCCGGCGTGCAAATGATCGCGGCCCTGGCCACCTTCTCGGTGCCGTTCCTGATCCGGCCTCTTGGCGGGCTGTTCTTCGGTGCCTTGGGCGACAGGTTCGGGCGGCAGAAAATCCTCGCCGCGACCATCGTGATCATGTCCCTCAGCACCTTCGCCATCGGCCTGATACCGTCCTACGCGAGCATTGGTATCTGGGCGCCGATCCTGTTGTTGCTGGCCAAGATGGCCCAGGGCTTTTCGGTGGGCGGTGAATACACCGGCGCCTCAATCTTCGTTGCCGAGTACGCGCCTGACCGCAAGCGCGGTTTTCTCGGCAGCTGGCTGGATTTCGGTTCGATTGCCGGCTTTGTGCTGGGCGCAGGGGTGGTGGTGCTCATTTCCACGGTGCTGGGTGAAGAACAGTTCCTCGAATGGGGCTGGCGCCTGCCGTTCTTCCTGGCCCTGCCGCTGGGCATCATCGGCCTCTACCTGCGCCATGCGCTGGAAGAAACACCTGCGTTCCAGCAGCACGTCGACAAGCTGGAGCAGGGCGATCGTGAAGGCCTGGCTTCCGGGCCCAAGGTGTCGTTCAAGGAAGTGGCCACCCAGCACTGGCGCAGCCTGGTGACCTGTATCGGCGTGGTGATTGCCACCAACGTCACCTACTACATGCTGCTTACCTACATGCCCAGCTACCTGTCGCACAACCTGCACTACAGCGAAGACCATGGCGTGCTGATCATCATCGCGATCATGGTCGGCATGCTGTTCGTGCAGCCGATGATCGGCCTGCTCAGCGACAAGTTCGGCCGACGGCCGTTCATCATCGTCGGCAGTGTCGGCCTGTTGGCCTTGGCCATTCCGGCGTTCATGCTGATCAACAGTGGCGTGCTCGGGCTTATTTTCGCCGGCCTGCTGATCATTGCCGTGCTGCTGAATTTCTTCATCGGTGTGATGGCCTCGACGCTGCCGGCCATGTTCCCCACGCACATCCGCTACAGTGCCCTGGCCAGCGCCTTCAACATCTCGGTGCTGATCGCCGGCCTTACCCCGACCCTCGCTGCGTGGCTGGTGGAGAGCACAGGCGACCTGTACATGCCGGCCTATTACCTGATGGTGATCGCCGCTGTCGGCCTGGTCACCGGCCTGACCATGAAGGAAACCGCCAACAAGCCCCTGCGCGGCGCGGCACCCGCGGCATCGGACATCGAAGAGGCGCGTGAACTGCTGCAGGAGCACCACGACAACATCGAGCAGAAAATCGAGGACATCGATGCGCAGATCGCCGAGCTGGAAGCCAAGCGCGAGAAACTGGCCCTGCAGCACCCGCGTATCGAATGATCAGCGCGGCATGTAGCCACGCTGCCAGGACCGCGGGATGAACCGCGATACCAGCGCCAGCACGCAGGCCAGCGCGCAGCTGCCGGCCAGCGCCTGCAGGCCCAGGTGTTGTTGCAACCAGGCGCCCAGTGCGGCGCCCAGCAGCATGCCTGCCCAAGGCACCAACTGCACCCGCCAGCCATTGCGCCGCTCGCCCAGCAGCCAGCGCCCCAGGCCGCGGCCGAAACGCGACAGGGCGCCAGTCACATAAGTCAGGCCGATGGGCAGGCCATTCACCTGCTCGACTACCGCATTGATCATGCCCATGGCCAGCGTGGCCGCCAACAGCGCGGGGAAGGTGGCTGGCAACGGCCACGCTGCCGCGAAGGCCAGCAGTGCGGCAACCACCAACAGCACTGGCCAGGCTCGACGGCGCAATCCGTGAGCCAGGAGCACGCCCAGCGCATTGCCCGCGACAAAGCCCAGTACGGCGCCACTGAGGCGCAGTACCAGGGCCAGGTCTGCTTCACTGATGGCCACCGCCAGGCGTGTGGTGTTGCCACTCATGAACGAGACGAAATCGCCCAGTGCCAGCAAGCCGATGGCATCGGTCATGCCGGCCAGCACCGATAGGGCGGCGACCAGGCCGAGGCCGACGCGACCACGCATTACCTGCAGGCGCAAACGCCTGGCTGTGCGCGCGGGGAGGGCGTTAGGGAGCATGTGCAGGCCTCAGGGCAGCAGGTTTTCGCGGGCCAGGGTACCTTTGATGGTGCGCTCCACCACGTCGACCAGCACCATGGTCTGGTGGTCGACCTCGATATTGAGCAGCTCACCGGCACGGTAGCTGGCGAAGGTGGTCTGGCGCAGGGTTTCCGGGATCAAATTGATGGTGATCACGTTGTCCTCCACGTCAGCGACCGTCAGGCTGCAGCCATTGACCCCGATGAAACCGCGCGGGAACACGTACTTGCCCCATTGCGGCGGCATGCGGAACTTGATGAAGGCGCCGGTTTCCTTGATCGACAGCTCGACGATTTCGGCGGTGGTGGCGATGTGGCCGGCCATCAGGTGGCCGCCGACTTCGGCGTTCATCTTCGCTGAGCGTTCGATGTTCACGTGCTGGCCGGGCTTGAAGTTGCGCAGATTGGTGCGCTCGAGGGTCGCGGTCATGGCGTCGAACCTGACCTGGCTGCCGTCGATTTCGGTCACGGACAGGCAGGTACCTTCGACACTGACGCTGGCACCAATCTTCAGCTCGTCGAGCAGTTCCGGGGTGAGGTCGATGATGAACTGGTTGTGGCCCGGGTAGGTGGTCACATCAAGCAGAGGGCGGACGGCCTGGACGATGCCGGTGTACATGGAGTTGCTCCTGGGCACGGAAAAGAAAACTTCCGAACGCTATGCCCGTAGCGCAGTAAATGCAAGACCGGCTTCTTGGCTGGCAAGCCGGCCTGCGGGTCTGGCGCCAGCGTTGGGCAGGCGGCGTGCTTGTGGGCGAAACCGGTTTGCCGACGGCAGGGCCACGCCAGATTCAAACATGCCCGCTGCTGTTGACGATCCGCAGGCACAGCGCCTCGTACGGGTCCAGGTTCACCATCAGGCGCCCGTCCTCGGTCAAATCGCCTTCGACCGTCTCGTTGATCATGTCGACCACCGGCCCAGGTGTGAACCCCGTCAACAGCAGTTCCTCGGCAATCGCGTCCTGGCCGAAGTTCAGCGCACTGATCTGGATACCACGCCCGGCTGGCAGCTCATGCACCATCACCAGTAGCCCGGGGCTGCTCACCTCAGGTACCAGCACCTGACGGCTGGTGGCGATGCCATAAGCCTGGCGCACAGCCAGCAGTTTCTTCACCTTGCAGGCAAATGAATCACCCTCGTCCAGCTGGCTGTCGAGGCTGCCGTACAGCGCCCGGGCACGCGGCATGCCACGCACTGAAGCCTCTGCCTGTGGGTCAAGCCCGGCGAGGTCATAGCCGCCACGGTGAATCCAGCGGGTATCGCCATCGAGCATGCGTTCGGCAACCGCCTCGGCGGGCAAGGGCAGGGCGCCGACCAGGTCCCAACCGGACAAGGCGACCACCCCCGGCTGCATGGCGTTGTACATGACCAGCAGCAGGTGCACCTTCTTGATCAGTTCGATATCCGCTGCGCCAATCTGTTCGAGGTCGCGAATACCCAGTGCAGCGGCGATCAGGCTGGCGGTGGTGCAGGCAATGCCGTTGGTCACGAAGCGCAGGTTATACGGGGCATGTTCCCCCGACAGCCGTTCGTAGATCTCTTCGCGGATATGTTCGCGCAAAATGCTGCCAGGCAGGGTCTGGCCTTTGTACAGGTACATGTCGTGCGCGTGCAGTGTCCAGAAGTGCACCAGCTCCACGGTCAGTTCGTCATGGTTTTGCAGGGCATGGATCAGCGAGGCCGGGTCGATGCCGAAGGCGTGCATCTCCTTGAGCATCAGGCGCAGGAACTCGGTGTCGCCGGTCAGCAGCGCATGCTGGTAGGCCGGCCGGGTAATGAAATCGTAGGACAGGTCGGCGCCGCCCCTGGACATCTGCGCAATGTCATCGAGGGTCAGGTTCAGCTCCTGGAAGCTGAAACCGCCGGCCTTGCGGATCATGCCACCGATCAGCTGGTTGCCGACGATCGACAGCGGGTGGCTTTCCGACCAGGCGGTGCCGCTGGCGCGGGTTTCCACGCCGAGAAAGCCGTTGGCGTCCAGGCGCAGGCCGCGGGCACCGAGGCAGTCCAGGGCGTGCAACGCATCACCAATGATCATTTGTTGGGCGGCGAAGGTCGGGTCCAGCCAGTTCAGTGACGGCTGGCCCTCTTTGAAGTAGTGCAGGTACACCCAGCGGCGGGTCTTGCCGTCCACGCCCGTGACCGGTGGCGTGGCGCTCCAGTCGGTTTCCTTCACGCCCGGCTCGAAGAAGATCACCCGTTGCAGCTGGCCAACGATGTAATGGCGCGCCTTCAGCTCGTCACACTGCGCGGGCAGCAGGTTGACCGCATCGCGTCCGGCGGGCACCTCGGGCAGCAGCGTCCAGTCCTCTTCGCGGATCTCGACCATGTGGTACAGCCCAGGGTAAGGGCCATGGGCGATCTCGGCCAGGCGGAAGTCGGCGCCCTTGCCGGTGTGCGAGGGGATCAGATCGTCGATGGTCACGGCATTGTGCGCAGCGGCCATGCGGCTCATCTGGATCAGCTCCTGCTCGCTGCCGTACAGCGGGTCGATGTCGAAGCTGATGCGGTCGAAGTTGCCGTCCACGCTGGGGGTAAGCTCGCGGCCGCGAATGCCGCCGGACAGCTTGATCGGGCCGGTGTGCAGGCCCTGCACGCCGATTTCCGACAGGCGCTTCCACAATGCTTCGTGGGCCAGGGCACCGAGCACCGAGCAGCCCTCAGGGGCGATGATGGCGTCGGGGTAGACGGTCAGCCACACCGAGGCGATTTCCGTGGCCCGGCGGGGCTGGGCTTCGGCGTAAGGTTGTTGCCACAGGCGCGACTGGCCTGAGTACAGGCTGGCGCGGTCCTGGGAGGCCTTGAGCATGGCGCGGTCTTCGAGCCATTTGACGTATGACGGGTCAGGCTGGGTCATTTCGCGTCCTCTTTGCGTGTCGGCACCGGCTCAGATTATGACGGCATTGCGGCCTGAACGTTCGGCTCGAGATGGGTGTTGGTTTCTTCGCGGGCTTGCCCGCTCCCACAGGCTCCCATACTGCTGAAGATTTGCGCTGCACCTGTGGGAGCGGGCGCGCCCGCGAAGAGGCCGGGCCTGCAAAGGCAGGCTCAGCGCCGGGCCGACAACTGCTGCGGCGCCAGAAACGCATCATGGAAGTAATTGCGCACCGCCTGCATCGCTGGGCTGAACGCCCGTTCCCGGTGCCAGGCCAACCCTACGCTCATCGGCGTCACCGGGTCGCTGATGGTCACCGTCTCGATGCGCTTGCCTTCCAGCGACCATGGGCGGTGCACCAGGTCTGACAGGATTGCTACGCCACTGCCATTGGCCACCATGCTGCGCACGGCCTCCACCGAGCTGGTACGCACCCTTACGCCCGGCCGCTGCCCGGCCTGCTCCCAGTAACGCATGGCACTTTGCTCGGCCTCATCCACGGTCAACAGGATGAACGGCTCACAGGCCACATCGGCCAGGCTCACCGCCGAGCGTTCGCACAGCGGGTGGTGCGCGGGCAACCACAGCCGGCGCTCGGAGTTGAACAGGGTTTCCGAAACGATGTCGGGGTGGGTGAGGTTGGCGGTGAGCACCACCGCCATGTCGAAACGCCCCTCCAGCAGCCCTTGCTCGATGGCGCTGCGTTCCTGCTCGTACAGCTCCAGGGTCACGCCCGGATGCCAGTGCTCCAGGCGCTGCAGGTGGTGTGGCAGGAAGTAGCCGATCACTGTGTAACTCGCCGCCAGGCGCAACAGGCCACTGGCGCGCACGTCCGGAAGCGGGCTGTTCAACGCGTCGTCGACGCTGCGCAGGATGACGTAGGCACGGTTCAAAAAGTGCCGGCCGGCTTCGGTCAGGCTCATGCCTTGGGCCGAGCGCTGGAACAACAGCACACCGAGCATCGCTTCCAGCTCCTTGATGGCCGTGGTCACTGCCGACTGGGAGATGTTCAGGTGGATCGCCGCTTGGGATATCTGGCCGATTTCAGCGGTGGCAACGAAGTAGCGGACCTGGCGCAGGGTCAGTGACACGGTAGGCTCCCGGAGTATCTGATTTTCAGAAGACACCCCATCTGTTTATAGATCTTCCCAAGGGGGTGCAGAGAATCTAACGTGGCTTGCATGCAGTCACAAGTGCCAGGAGATGCCGTCATGCAAGCAGTGGATTTCAACTCGGACATGGGTGAGGGCTTTGGCCCGTGGACCATTGGCGATGGTGTCGACAATGAGCTGATGGGTTACATCAGCAGCGCCAACATCGCCACTGGTTTCCATGCCGGTGACCCCGGCACCATGCGCCGCACCGTCGAGCGCGCCAAGGCACTGGGCGTTGCGGTGGGTGCACATCCGGGGTTCCGTGACCTGGTCGGCTTTGGCCGCCGGCACATCAATGCACCGGCGCAGGAGCTGGTCGACGACATGCTCTACCAACTGGGCGCGCTGCGCGAAATAGCCCGTGCCCAGGGCGTGCGTCTGCAGCACATCAAACCGCACGGGGCGTTGTACATGCACCTGGCGCGTGACGAAGAAGCCGCACATTTGCTGGTGGAAAACCTGCGGGTGATCGAGCCGGAACTGCTGCTGTTTTGCATGCCAGGTTCGGTGATCTGTCGCATTGCCCAGGCACTGGGCCAGCCGGTAGTTCGTGAGTTCTACGCCGACCGCGAGTACGACCTGAGTGGGTCGATCGTGTTTACCCGTAATGTGCGGGGCTACGAGCCCCAGGCGGTCGCAGAGCGGGTGCTGCGCGCTTGCCGCCAAGGCGTGGTGCGTACGGTCGAAGGCCAGGACCTGGCCATCGAATTCGATTCCATTTGCCTGCACAGTGACACCCCGGGCGCGCTGGATCTGGTCGAGGCCACGCGCAGGGCCCTGGATACGGCTGGCATCGTGGTGCGTGCGCCGCGCTGAATCAGTCAGGCATCCGGCAAACAGACAAGCCGGAGCCCGAGCATTTTATTTTCGCCTGCCTTTCTATAAAGATTCCAAGAAAAGGAACTGTCATGGCCGAACCGCTTGCTACAACCTCTATCCGTTACAGCTTCGGCGCCGACGAGCACCTGTTTGCCGAAGTCAGCGAGAGCATGTCGCTGGAGGCCTTTTTCAAGGGTATGGCCGTCACCCGGGCGGTGGAGCGGCTGGCCCTGGATGGCGTGCTTGACGTGTGCCTGGCCAACGCGTCGTTCCAGATCCGCTTCGACCCGGACCGTATCGCCCCCGAGGCACTGCTTGAGGCCGTGCGCGGCGCCGAAGCGCAGGCGGTGGCCGAGCGTTCGTTGCAGACGCGGATCATCGAGATTCCGGTGCTGTACAACGACCCTTGGACCCATGAAACGCTGATGCGTTTTCGTGATCGCCACCAGGACCCGGCCAGTACGGACCTGGAGTATGCCGCACGTATCAATGGCCTGGCCGATGTGGACGCATTCATTGCCGCGCACAGCGGTGCGCCATGGTTCGTGTCGATGGTCGGCTTCGTCGCCGGGCTGCCGTTCATGTACCAGATGGTCGAGCGCCAGCGGCAGTTGCAGGTGCCCAAGTACCTGCGCCCCCGTACTGACACGCCCAAGCACACCCTGGGCCATGGCGGCTGCTTCGGCTGCATCTACTCGGTGCGCGGGGCTGGCGGCTACCAGATGTTCGGCGTCACCCCGGCACCGATCTACGACCCGCAGCAGACCTTGAATTACCTGAAAGAGCACATGGTGTTCTTCCGACCAGGTGACATCGTGCAGTTCAAACCCATCGACCGCCGTGCCTATGACCAGGCGGTGGCGGATGTGGAGGAGGGCCGTTTCGACCTGCGCATTCGTCCCGTGGAGTTTTCTCTGGACGCCTTTCTCGCCGACCCGGTCGGCTACCCGAAATCGCTGCAGGAGGTGCTGGCATGATCAAGGTACTCAAACCGGGCCTGGCGACTTCCGTGCAGGACCTTGGCCGCGAAGGTTACTACCACCTGGGCATTCCGCCATCCGGCGCACTCGACCAGTATGCCCTGAGCGCCGCCAACCACCTGGTGGGTAACCCGGCGGGCGCCGCAGGGTTGGAGTGTGCGCTGGTGGGGCCGGAACTGGAGTTCCAGCAGGATACGCTGGTGGCGGTGTGCGGAGCACAGATGCCAGTGCTGCTGGATGGACGCGAGCAGCGCCCGGACACGGCGTTTGCCGTGCGCGCCGGGCAAGTGCTGCGTTTTGGCTTCCCCACTGCAGGCGCCCGGGCTTACCTGGCAGTGGCTGGCGGTATCGATGTGCCGGAGGTGCTGGGTAGCCGTTCGACCTATGCGCTGGGGGCCTTGGGTGGCTTTCAGGGCCGCAAGTTGATGGCCGGTGACCTGTTGCCGGTCGGCGTGCCCAGCGGCAAGACCCGCGCCGGTGCCAGCTTGCCGATGGCCCTGCGTCAGGCCTTGGGGGGCGAGGTGGTGTTGCGGGTGGTGCCTGGGCTGTACTTCCACCGCCTGACCGAAGCGGCAGCGCAACGTTTCTTCACCGACGCCTGGACGGTTGGCTCCGAAGCTGACCGTATCGGCTATCGCTACAAAGGCGGCAGCGCCTTGAGTTTCCAACCGCGCGAGCAGCCGTTCGGTGCGGG
Source organism: Pseudomonas sp. 3HC3 (assembly GCF_044904505.1). NCBI lineage: Bacteria > Pseudomonadati > Pseudomonadota > Gammaproteobacteria > Pseudomonadales > Pseudomonadaceae > Pseudomonas > Pseudomonas sp. 3HC3. The sequence goes on along the minus strand of NZ_JADDRH010000001.1, from coordinate 820,930 downwards.
GTCGGACCCGTCGAATATCGTCGACAGCTGCTACCCGATCGGATCGATCCAGGTGCCGGCAGGGTTGGAGCCGATCATCCTACATCGCGATGCAGTGTCGGGGGGCGGCTACGCCATGATCGGCACGGTGATCAGCGCCGACCTCGACCTGATCGGGCAGATGCAGCCCAACCAGCAGGCGCGGTTCCTGCCGGTGAGTCTGGAGCAGGCACTGGAGGCGCGGCGTTCGTACAAGAAGAAGCTGGCCTGCCTGGCCAGGCTCTTCAGTTGAGGATAATGGCTTCGGCGTAGCAGCGGCCTTGTGTCTAGACGGGGCCGCAACGGGCTCCGCGGCTACACCGAGCGCACAGGTTTGCTGATTGTCTTGCCGGTTTGGGAGGCTACCTCAAGGGCTTGGCCGTCCCGCTGTTTGCCTTGGCGCGCCAGGCCTTCAAGCTGCGGTATCAGCATGCCTTCCGGCAAATGCCGCCAGAACCGTCCTGGCATGTGCAGGCGCAAGGCTTCCGGGTTCAGGCGGGCGGGGTTGAAGGTATGGCGGTAGTAGGTGCGCCAGAGTTCGGCGCCCGGGTCTTCGGCATTGCGGGCCCACTGGCGCCAGGGCTCGGGGCACTGGCGCTGGTAGTCGAACGCCTGGCCGTCGAAGCGAATGCCATCCTGTGGCGTGGCAATCAACCAGCGCAAATGCCCCAGGCGGTCGGCGAAGTGCGCGCTGGCACTGTGCAGAATGTCGTGTGCCGGCTCGTGATAGGCCACCAGGTCGAGCTGCAAGTGCTCAGCCAGTTCCTCAGGCAGCGGCACGAAGCGTACAAACGCGTGCAAGTGATGCGCCTCGCGGGTTACCTGCTTGATGCGCCGTTGCAGCTCACTGCCCAGCCGATCACCCGCCAGCATTGCCGTGCGGTCGCCATGGGCGACGCGCCACAGTACTTCATACAGCAGGTTCCAGCGCTGTTCGCCACGGTAGCGAGAGGCCTGCTCCAACTGGCTCAGCAGTGCGGCCGGGACTTTGGCCTGGAAAGGGCCAGGCCCTTCAGGCGGCGCTGCCGGCACGGCCAGCAGGTCCGCCATCGGGCCTTGCGACCAAGTGACTTCCAATGGGTCGATGCCATGCCCCAACAAGCCCCGGGCCTGATCGCGCCAGGTGGCGAACAGGTCGTCGCAGTCGAGCGCGATCACCCCCATAACCCCATCTGCACGGGCGCTGGCGGCTCACTCAAGCGCGCTCGCAGCAAGCCGCTGCGCAGCTCGGCCTGGGCCGGACGGTAGTCGCTGGTGACGATGAATGGCCGTGCCTTGTCCAGCACGCAGCGCAGCTGGATCAGGTCGTCATAACGGATGCGCCGCTCCCGGCGCAGGGCGACCAGGCGCTGTACGCTGCGCAGGCCGATGCCGGGGATACGCGCCAGTAACGCCGGTTCGGCGCGGTTCACGTCCAGTGGGAACACTTCGCGGTTGGCCAGTGCCCAGGCCAGTTTGGGGTCGATGTCCAGTGCCAGGTTACCGCTGTGGCCCAGCAGCTCGCCAGCCTTGTAGCCATAGCCACGCAGCAGGAAGTCGGCTTGATACAGGCGGTGTTCGCGCAGCAGCGGTGGTGCGGCGAGGGGCACGCTACCGGGGCTGTCAGGGATCGGGCTGAAGGCGGAATAGTACACGCGCTTGAGGCCGTAGCCTTGGTACAGCGATTCGGCATTGCGCAGCAAGGTGCTGTCGTCGGTGCTGTCGGCGCCGACGATGACCTGGGTGCTTTGCCCGGCCGGGGTAAAGCGCGGTGCCCTGGGCTCGTTGGCCACAGCCTGTTGGCCCTGATGAATCACGCCCATGGCCTGGCGAATGGTGCGCCCTTGCTTTTCCGGCGCCAGGCGCTTGAGGCTGGCGTCGGTGGGCAGCTCGATGTTGACGCTGAGGCGATCGGCCAGGCGCCCGGCTTCTTCGATCAGCAGCGGGTCGGCATCGGGGATGGCCTTGAGGTGGATGTAGCCGCGGAAGCTGTGCTTTTCGCGCAACAGCCGGGCCACACGGATCAGCTGCTCCATGGTGTAGTCCGCCGAGCGGATGATGCCGGAGCTGAGGAACAGGCCGCTGATGCAGTTGCGCCGGTAGAAGTCCAGGGTCAGGCGTACCACTTCCTCGGGGCTGAAGCGCGCGCGTGGCACGTTGCTGGAGCGGCGGTTGACGCAGTACTGGCAGTCATACAGGCAGAAGTTGGTCAGCAGTACCTTGAGCAGAGATACGCAGCGGCCGTCGGGGGTGTAGCTGTGACAGATACCCATGCCATTGGTAGCACCCAGGCCGTCAGCGCCGCGCGAGTTACGCTTGGGCGCGCCGCTGCTGGCGCAAGATGCGTCGTACTTGGCGGCATCGGCCAGGATGCCGAGTTTGGCGATGAGTTGCATGGCGTGGTCTCGCTATACTGAATATTCATACAGTATTTTGAGATTTGATGGATTGCAAGTGTAATGGGTGGGGGGAGCGCGAGTTCGACCTTGAGTCGTCATTCGCCAGAACACCCACCCGGCAGGGGCTGGCTGGTCAATGCCCGGTCCGTTCCTCAATCGCCGGCGGGCTGTGCCCCGTGTCGGCCCAGGCGAAGTGGTAGACGTTGTTGGGGGCACTGGCCTGACACTGGCCGTTGTCGGCATCTGCACCGACTACATACCATTCGGCCCGCGAGGTCTCACCCAGCTTGCGGGCCTTGTCGGCGCTGAAGCACTGGCCCAGTTGGTTGGCAGGAACCAAGGCGAAGGCGGTGGGGTGCTGGCGCAGCCAATAGACCGCTGCATCCACTTTGGATTGGCCGGTGAAGCCGAAGTGCACGATGGGTTGCCGGGCAAACAGCCAATGCCCCTCGCGCCAGTTGACCAGCACCAGTTCGGCACCGGCAGTGGCCTGTGCGGCGTCGCTCATCAGCGTCTCATGCGGGTTGCGGCCCTCCTTGGCGGGCTCGACGAAACCACGCGCGAACCACAGGGCGAACCATACCAGGGCTACTGTGGTGAACGCCTTGCGCCAGCCCGGCCGGCGCTGCCACCAGCGCTTGAGCAGCCACGGCACGAGCGGCGCCATCGCCAGAATCAAGCCAGGCAGCGCCGGGAAAATGTACAGCTTGCGCTTGCCGGTACTGAGGCTGAAGAACAGCAGCACCAATGCCACCCAGCCAAGCAGTAGCAGGAAGCGGCCATCGCGCTTTTGCAGTTGCCGGCGCCAGGCCGGTATCAGCCAGGGCAGGGCCAGGATCAGAGGTAGCCAGTACTTGGGGATGACCTCGACGAAGAAGTACCAGAACGGCTCGCGATGGTCCCAGGCATTGGCGTAGCGGCTGGCGGTCTGGCGCAGCAGGATTTCCTTCAGGTAGGCCAGCTCTGCCGCGCCACCGCCATGGGCGATCGACACCAACAATGGCAGCAGCCACACCGCGCAACCGGCGAGTAGCCACAGCAGCCCCAGGCTCCAGCGCCATCCTTGGCCGGGCATGGCGACAACGCCGCGCCAGCGCTGGCGCACCGCCCAGGCATAAGGCAGCAGTATCAGCGCCGGGACAAAACCCACCCCCTTGCTGATAACGCCCAGGCCCATGGCAGCGCAAGCCAGGTAGAACCAGCCCCAGGCGGGCCCCAGCAGCAAGTGGCGCAGCATGCCGTAGAGGCCCAACGCAACCCAAAGGCACAGGAAGCTGTCGATCTGCCCGGTGCGCAGGATGCTGTAGCTCTGGTAGGTGGCCAGGAACAACAAGGCAGCGATCACGCCGGTGCGCCGGTTCCACAGGCGCCGCCCGAGGTCATGCAGCACCCAGGTGATGGTCGCCGCCGACAGCAGCCCTGGCAGGTAGAGGGCAACTTTGGGTGCGCCGGTCAGGTAGCTGAACAGCGCCACGGTCCACATGAACAACGGTGGCTTGTCGCCATAGATCTCCGCTGCCCGGTGCGGAATGAACCAGTCGCCACTCTGCAGCATTTCCAGGGCCACGCCGAGGAAGCGTTCTTCATCGACATTCATCGGCTGACGCCAGCCGATTCCCGCGCCCACCAGCAATACGGCGAGGGCAATCAGGGCCAGGCGTTCGGCCCCGAGCGTCTTGAACTTAGGCAAAGGGCTATTCCTTCAGGTGCTGGTGACGGGCAATCAGTTGCAGGTTGCGCAGGTAGACCAGAAAGCCGAAGCTTTGGCCGATAATGAAGACCGGGTCCTGGCGGTAGATGGCGTAAGTCAGCAGTAGCGCGCTGCCGAGCATGCTCAGGTACCAGAAGCCCACCGGGATCACGCTACGGCGTTTGAGTTCGCTGTACAGCCACTGCAGCACGAAGCGCCCGGTGAAAACGGCCTGACCCGCGAAGCCGATGATCAGCCAGAGGGTTTCGCGGGTCATCCTTCAAGCTCCTGCGGGCGACTGTGCAGGCGGGTGCGGCGGATCAGCCACCACACCCCGAACAAGTCGAGGATGCCGACCAGGGCGCGGTCCAGGTTGCCATACTTGGAGACACCGGCGTGGCGTGGCCGGTGGTTGACCGGGTGCACCAGCATGCGGCCGTTGTGGCGCAGGATCAGTGCCGGAATGTAGCGGTGCATGTGGTCGAAGTAGGGCAGGTGCAGGAAGGCTGCCCGCTCGATCAGCTTCAGCCCGCAGCCGGTGTCGGGCGTGGCATCCTTGAGCAGGCGGCTGCGCAGGCCGTTGGCAAAGCGCGAGGCCCAGCGCTTGCTGGCGCTGTCACGCCGGTTGACCCGGTGCCCGGCCACCAGCTTGACGCCGCCGGCCAGGTTCTGGCTGGCGCGCACCAGGGCAAGCATGCCGGGGATGTCTGCCGGGTCGTTCTGGCCGTCGCCATCCAGGGTCGCCAGCCAGTGGCCACGGGCCGCCTGGGCGGCATGCCACAGCGAGGTGCTCTGGCCCAGCGAACGGTCGTGGCGCAGGATGCGCAATTGCCTGTAGCCCTGGCTTTTCAGTTGTTGCAGTACGCTCAGGGTGCCGTCGCTGCTGCCGTCGTCGACCACCAGCACTTCGTAGTGTTCGGCCGTGAGTGCAGCGCGTATCTCCATCAGCAGTGACGGCAGGTTGTCGACCTCGTTCCTGGCGGGGATGAGTACCGAGAGGTCAAGTGGATCGCTCATGAGGCTACCTGTGATCGTGTTGTGAGTGCGTGGATCAAACCCGGTAGAAATCCCGGTACCAGCCAACGAAGGCGTTGACACCATGTTCCAGCGACGTGCCTGGGGAGAAGTCGATCCAGCGTGTCAGTGAGCTGACGTCGGCCCAGGTTTCCAGTACGTCCCCTGCTTGCAGCGGCAGGTAGTCGCGCTGGGCCTTGATACCCAAGGCGTCCTCCAGGCATTCGACAAAATGCAGCAGCCTTACCGGCTGACCGCGGCCAATATTGAACAGTTGGCAGGGTGGTTTCCCTTCGGCCGGCCGGGGCGGTTTCAGGCGCAGGCGCACGATGCTCTCGACGATGTCGTCAATGTAGGTGAAGTCGCGGCCCATCAGGCCGTTGTTGTAAAGCGCTATCGGCCGGCCTTCGAGCATGGCGCGGGTGAACTTGAACAGCGCCATGTCGGGGCGGCCCCAGGGGCCATAGACGGTGAAAAAACGCAGGCCGGTGGTCGGCAGGCGGTACAGGTGCGCGTAGCTGTGCGCCATCAGTTCATTGGCGCGCTTGCTGGCGGCATAGAGCGACACTGGCTGCTCGACCGGGTCGTCGATGCTGAACGGCAGCTTGGCATTGGCCCCGTACACGGAGCTGCTGGAGGCGTAGATCAAGTGGCGTGGTGGCTGCGCTCGGCAGGCCTCGAGAACATTGAGGAAACCAACCAGGTTGGCCTGCCCGTAGGCACCAGGGTTGTCCAGTGAATAGCGCACGCCGGCCTGGGCTGCCAGGTGGATCACCTCACTGAACGGCTGCATGGCGAACAGTTGTTGCAAATCGGCTGGGTTGGCGATGTCGAGGGCATGGAAGTGGAAGCGGGCAAAACCGGACAACTGCTGCAGGCGTGCCCGCTTGAGCTCGACGCTGTAGTAGGCATTGAGGCTGTCGATGCCGACCACTTCGATGCCGGCCTCGCACAGGCGCCGCGCCACATGGTAGCCGATGAAACCTGCCACACCGGTGATCAGTACGGGCATGCGGGCAGCACCTGGCCACGGCCGATGCCGTAATAAGTCAGGCCGGCGGCGGCCATGTGCTCGGGCTCGAACAGGTTGCGCCCGTCGAACACCACCCGGTCGGTCAACTGCTGCGGCACCTTGTCCAGATTGAGTACCCGGTAGTCCTGCCATTCGGTGACGATCACCAGGGCATCGGCGCCCTGCAATGCATCGTCCTTGCAGGGCACCAGTTGCAGGTCGGCACGCGGGCCGTAATGGCGCCGGATTTCTTCCATGGCCTGAGGGTCGTGGGCCTGGACCCGCGCACCCGCGGCCCACAACGCTTCCAGCAAGACCCGGCTGGAGGCTTCGCGGATATCATTGGTATTGGGCTTGAACGACAACCCCCACAGGGCAAACACCTTGCCCCGCAGCCCGCCGGGGTAGTGGCGCTGGATCTTGCTGAACAGCCGGCCCTTCTGCTGCTCGTTGACCGACTCTACTGCGCGCAGCAACTGCGTCTCGAAGCCTTCTGCCTCGGCACTGTGGCGCAGGGCTTGCAAGTCTTTGGGGAAGCACGAACCGCCAAAACCGCAGCCGGCGTAGATGAAGTCGTAACCGATGCGCGGGTCAGAGCCGATGCCACGGCGCACCATTTCGATGTCGGCCCCCAGGTGCTCGGCCAGGTTGGCGATTTCGTTGATGAAGGAAATTTTGGTGGCCAGCATGCAATTGGCCGCGTACTTGGTCAGCTCGGCGCTGCGCGCGTCCATGACCATAAGCTTTTCGCGGTTGCGGCTGAACGGCAGGTAAAGCTCGCGTAGCAACTCCACTTCGGGCGCCTCTGCGCCGCCGATGATGATGCGTTCGGGGCGCATGCAGTCATCCACCGCAGAGCCTTCCTTGAGAAACTCCGGGTTGCTGATCACCTGGAAGCGGCTGGTATCGGCCACGGCCTGGGCGATGCGTGCCTTGATGCGGTGTACCGTACCCACCGGCACGGTGGACTTGTTGACGATCACTATGGGCCCGTCAGCATGTTCGAGGATGCTGTCGACCACGGCAAAAACATGCTTCAGGTCTGCGCTGCCGTCGGCTTGCGGCGGGGTACCGACGGCAATGAACTGCAACCTGGCATAGTTGGCGGCCGCTGCGGCGTCGGTGGTGAAGCACAGGCGACCGCAGGCGAGGTTCTTCTTCAGCAGCGGCGCAAGGCCGGGCTCGAAGATCGGGCAATGGCCTTCGCTCAGGCTGGCAACCCGATCGGCATCGACATCCATGCACAACACCGAATGGCCCACCTGGGCCAGGCACACCGCCTGGGTCAGGCCGACGTAGCCGGTTCCGAAAACCGTGACCTTCATTTGACAGCTCCTTGATAAGAAAGCTGAAAAAAAATGTCACATCGTTGTTTAGGAATTGTTACCTGATGGATGTTTCGTGGGCCATGAGGCCGTTATTTCACGGCGCCCAGGCAGAGCATCTAAACTTACTGACAGCTCGCGGTAGCGAATCGTACCGCGAACCGACACCCTTGAACCGACCACCGCCTCCCCGGAGTGGACGTCCCTCGCTGGCGATGGCCTTCTTGCAGAGGAGGGCAGGTCATGGACGAGGCAAAGCTTCACGATTTCATGGGCAAGCTGGTGAGCGACATGGGCGCAGCGGCGACGCTGGCCAACGTCATCCTCGGCGATGAACTGGGGCTGTACCGGGCCTTGGCCGACAGCCAGGCGGTCACCCCGGAGCAACTGGCGGAAAAGACCGGCTGCCACCCGCGGCTGGTGCGCGAATGGTTGAATGCCCAGGCGGCCTCGGGTTACATGGTCCATGACAAGGGCCATTTCGTGCTGCCCGAGGAACAGGCCATGGCCCTGGCGCTGGAGGACTCCCCGGCCTATATGGCAGGTGGCGCGGCAGTGGTGGCGGCGCTGTTCCATGACAAGGACAAGCTGGTAGCCGCCATGCGCGGCGATGGCGGGCTGGCCTGGGGCGATCACCACCCGTGCATGTTCAGTGGTACCGAGCGGTTTTTCCGGCCGGGGTATCGCACCTTTCTGGTAGCGGATTGGCTGCCGGCGCTGGAGGGTGTGGTGGCCAAGCTGCAGGCGGGCGCCAAGGTGGCGGACGTGGGGTGCGGCCATGGTGCCTCGACGCTGGTGATGGCGCAGGCGTTTCCGGCGTCGACCTTCGTGGGGTACGACTATCATGAGCCTTCGATCGTCACCGCCAACGAGCGTGCACGTGAAGCGGGGTTGGAGGCGCGGGTGAGCTTCCAGCAGGCCAGCGCCAAGGACTACCCGGGGCATGACCATGACCTGGTGTGCTTCTTCGATTGCCTGCACGACATGGGTGATCCGGTCGGGGCAGCCCGGCATGCCTACAATGCTTTGAAGGCAGATGGCACGGTCATGCTGGTGGAACCGTATGCCGAGGACACGCTGGAGGGTAACCTGACACCGGTCGGACGGTTGTTCTATGCCGCGTCTACCTTCATCTGCACGCCGAATTCGCTGTCGCAGGAGGTGGGCCTCGGGCTGGGCGCACAAGCCGGAGAAGCACGCTTGCGGGCCGTCTTCGAGGAGGCGGGGTTCAGCAGGTTCCGGCGGGCGACGCAGACGCCGTTCAACCTGATTCTGGAGGCCCACAAGTAGAGGTAATCCTGCGCCGGCCTCTTCGCGGGCTTGCCCGCTCCCACAGGTTACGTGCTTGTTTCAGGCCTGTGGCGATCCTGGACCTGGAAAGCAGAAGGGGCGCCATGTGGCGCCCCTTCTGTTTGTTGCTTAGGCTTCAGCGTCCCAAGGACGATCGCCTTTTTCATCTTTGACGCGGGTCGGCAGGCCCATCACGTCCAGCGCCTTGAGGAACGGCTCGGCTGGCAGCTCCTCGACGTTGACCATGCGCTTGGCATCCCACTCGCCACGGGCAACCAGCAGGGCGGCAGCCACTGGCGGTACGCCGGCGGTGTAGGAAATGCCCTGGCTGTCGGTCTCGGCGTAGGCTTCTTCGTGGTCAGCCACGTTGTAGATGAACACTTCGCGCGGCTGGCCATCCTTGGTGCCTTTGACCAGGTCACCGATGCAGGTCTTGCCGGTGTAGCCAGGGGCCAGCGAGGCCGGGTCTGGCAGTACGGCCTTGACCACTTTCAGCGGCACCACTTCCAGGCCTTCGGCGGTTTTCACCGGCTGCTCGCTGAGCAGGCCCAGGTTTTTCAGAACAGTGAACACGTTGATGTAGTGCTCGCCGAAGCTCATCCAGAAGCGCACGTTCGGTACATTGAGGTTCTTCGAAATCGAGTGAACTTCATCGTGGCCGGTCAGGTACAGGTTTTGCGAGCCTACCACTGGCAGGTCGTCGGTACGCTTGACCTCGAACATGGTGTTGCTGGTCCACTGGCTGTTCTGCCAGCTCCACACCTGCCCGGTGAACTCGCGGAAGTTGATTTCCGGGTCGAAGTTGGTGGCAAAGTACTTGCCATGCGAACCGGCATTGACGTCGAGAATATCGATCGAATCAATGCTGTCGAAATATTGCTGCTGCGCCAGCTTGGCGTAGCTGTTCACCACACCCGGGTCGAAACCGACGCCGAGAATGGCGGTAATGTTCTTTGCCTGGCACTCTTCGAGGTGTTTCCACTCGTAGTTGCCGTACCACGGCGGGGTCTCGCAGATCTTGCCCGGCTCTTCGTGGATGGCGGTGTCCAGATAGGCGACACCCGTATCGATGCAGGCACGCAGCACCGACATGTTGAGGAAGGCGGAACCCACATTGATCACGATCTGCGATTCGGTTTCGCGGATCAGTGCCTTGGTTGCCTCGACATCGAGGGCATTGAGCGAGAAGGCCTGGATGTCGGCGGGTACCTTGAGGCTACCCTTGGCCTTGACGCTGTCGATGATGGCCTGGCATTTGGAGATGTTCCGTGACGCGATAGCGATACGACCCAGTTCGTCGTTATGCTGCGCGCACTTGTGGGCCACCACCTTGGCGACACCTCCTGCACCAATGATAAGAACGTTCTTCTTCAATTTACCTTTTGCTCCTTACTTGAAAGCCGGTCTTACGACAGGCTGGAAACGTAGTCTTCGAAACCGAACTCGCGGACGACTTCGACGCTGCCGTCGAGCTGCTTGACCACGATGGAAGGCATCTTCAGCCCGTTGAACCAGTTTTTCTTGACCATGGTGTAACCCGCCGTGTCGATGAACGACAGGCGATCGCCAATGGCCAACGGACGGTCGAATTGGTACTCGCCGAAGATGTCACCGGCCAGGCATGACTTGCCGCAGACCATGTAGGTATGCTCGCCGTCATTGGGGGCCATCTTGGCGTTGAGGCGGTAGATCAGCAGGTCGAGCAGGTGCGCTTCGATCGAGCTGTCGACCACGGCCAGGTGCTTGCCGTTGTACAGGGTATCGAGCACGGTCACTTCCAGCGAGGCGCTGTTGGTGATGGCGGCTTCGCCGGGCTCCAGGTATACCTGCACGCCGTATTTTTCCGAGAACGCCTTCAGGCGTGCGCAGAAGGCGTCTACTGCATAGTCTTCACCGGTGAAGTGAATGCCGCCACCAAGGCTGACCCACTCGACCTTGTGCAGCAGGTGGCCGAAACGCTCTTCGATGTGCGTGAGCATCTTGTCGAACAGGCCGAAGTCACCGTTCTCGCAGTTGTTGTGGAACATGAAGCCGGAGATCTGTTCGATCACCTGCTCGATCTTGGCCGGGTCCCATTCGCCCAGGCGGCTGAACGGGCGGGCCGGGTCGGCCAGCAGGTAGTCGGAGCTGCTGACCTGCGGGTTGACGCGCAGACCACGCACTTTGCCTTCGGACTGTTCGGCAAAGCGCTGCAGCTGGCCGATCGAGTTGAAGATGATCTTGTCGCAGTTCTCAAGCATCTCCTCGACCTCGTCGTCGGCCCAGGCCACGCTATAGGCATGGGTTTCGCCGGCGAACTTCTGGCGGCCGAGCTTGAGCTCGAACAGGGAGGACGAGGTGGTACCGTCCATGTACTGCTGCATCAGGTCGAACACCGACCAGGTGGCGAAGCACTTGAGGGCGAGCAGCGCCTTGGCACCGGAGTGTTCGCGCACGTAGGCGATCTTCTCCATGTTGCTGAGCAGCTTGGTTTTATCGATGAGGTAATACGGCGTCTTGATCATTTAAAGGCCCCCGGCCAGGCCGGCCAAAAAAAGGACACGCATTGTGCCTTCACTTGCCGCAGACCGAAAGGGCGGGATACGCATTTCGTCAGGGTTGACGCGATTGCGAGGGCTTTTCGGTTGCGGCGAGCCTAGTAGATCAGGTGCATGTGACTGTCGTAATCACCCCCGACAGATGGCAGCTTCAGTCTGCCTGCTGCAGCCACGCCCTGATCTGCTCCAGTGTTGCGGTAGCGCCGCCACAGACCACCACCAGTACATTGCGCAAGGCGCCCAGTGCTTTGGCATCATAGGCCACTGCCAGCGCCGCCCCGCACGCGGGCTCGACCAGCACACGGTGGTCCAGCAAGAACCGCTCACAGGCCTCCAGCGCTGCGCGATCGCTGACCAGGTGGCTGTGCACCGGATGCTGCTGCACGCATATCAGCGCCTGATCAGCCACACGCTTGGCCCCCAGCGACGTCGCCACCGAGGCGATACGCTCCAGCTCCACCGAATGGCCGGCCTGCATGGCCGCATGCAGCGACGCCGCGCCCTCGGTTTCTACCGCCAGCACCGGCACATCGCCCCAGCCATTGCGCTTCAGCCCCTCGACCACGCCACTGAGCAAGCCGCCACCGCCGACTGACAGCACCACCGCGTCCGGCTTCAGGCCGGCCTCGGCCACTTCATCCACCAGGCTGGCATGCCCGGCCCACAGCAGTGGGTCGTCGAACGGATGGATGAAGGCATCGTTCGGGCCTACCAGTGTCTGTGCCAGGGCGTTGGCCTCTTGCCAGGAACTGCCGTGCACCACCACCTTGGCGTTTTCCAGGTGCAGCAACTCCTTGGCCCGTTCGGTGGTGGTTTCGGGTACCACCACGGTCACCGGCACCCCCAGCTTGCGTCCGGCGTAGGCGACTGCCAAACCGGCATTGCCGCCTGACGAGGACACAAAGTGCCGGGCGCCGCGCGCCTGGTGTACCTCGCAGGCGTGGCCTACACCGCGCAGTTTGAACGAACCGCAGGGTTGCAGGGCGTCGAGCTTGAGCCAGATATTACGGCCGGCAGCCAACGACAGCGGGCGCGATTCGATCAGGGGGGTATGAATGTGCAAGGTCATTGGCTGGCTCCGCGTAGTTGCTCGAGGTAGTTGTAAATGGTGTAGCGCGTCACGCCGAGGGCGCTGGCAGCCTTCTCGACACCGCCCTTGACGATGAACAGGCCGCGTTCCTGCATGACGCGCACGGCCTCGACCTTGGCCTGTTTGTTCATTCGCCCCTGGCCGCTGCGCTGCAGGGCGGCCTGGATGATCTCGCTCATCAGCAGCTCCATGTCGGCTGGTTCGTTGACCGCCGGTATGGCCCCCAGCGGCTGCAACTGCTGGAGAAAGCTCATGGCAGCATCGAGGCCGGTGACGTCGGTGTTGACGCACAGGCTGGCGAACGGGTGGCCGCTGCTGTCACGGAAAATTGCCGTGGCACTTCGTAGCGTGCGGCCTTTGAGCGTAGTGGGGTAATCGGGCAGCACCACCGGCTCACAGCCGTGCTGGTCGGCCGAGGCCTGCATCAGTGCCTTGAAACCCTGGTCCTGCTCCGGTGCGGCGAGGATCGGGCTACCTACGCTGCGGCCGGAAAGATGACCGTTGACGATCGCCACCACCGAGTGCTCGGGGTGGTCAAGGTCGTGCAGGAGAATTTCCATGTTGCGCGCTGCAACGCTGCCCAGGGCCTGGATGGCGGCCTTGAGCACGGTGAGGGTGAGTCGGCGTTCTTCGCTGGAGGTGATAGGCATGGCAGATCGCAAAATAAACTATTTGTGTATTTTTACACATTTAGTTGAAATTCGCGATCTGCTTTAACGGGCCCTGTAAGACTCAGCCGAGCGCCGGTGTGCGCGGCGGAATCATCCGGCGCGAGCCGGTCGCCTCGAAGGCAGCAGCAAAACTCAGCAGCGCGTTGTCGCTATAGGCCTTCCCGGCAAAGGTCAGCCCTACCGGCATACCGATGTCGGCCATCACGCCCATCGGCACGGTGACGGTCGGCACCCCCAGGTGACGGATTGCCAGGTTGCCGTTGGCTACCCAGATACCGTTGCTCCAGGCGATGTCCGCCGATACCGGGTTGATATCGGCATCGGCCGGGCCAACGTCGGCTACGGTGGGGAACAGCACCGCGTCCAGGCCCAGCTTGTCCATCCAGTCTTCCAGGTCCAGCTTGCGGGTCTGCTCCAGGCCGCGCAGGCCGTCGGGCAGGGTTTCGATCTGGTCCCAGGTCTTCAGACCGCGTTTGGCCATGTTGACGTACTCGTCCATGCCCGCAGCCAGGTCGTCTTCACGGTTGGGCAAGGTGCCCGGGTCATGCGGGAAGATCTTCAGCCCGTCGACATCGGCCAGGCGGTTAAGCTTGGGGTCATCGTTGGCGCGCAGGAAGTCGTCAAAGGCCCAGCCCGACAGTTCCCACAGTTCGTCATGCAGGAACGCTTTGCTGACGATGCCACGGTTGTACACGGTCGGCGCGCCTGGGCGGTCACCTTCACAGTTGGACACCAGCGGGAAGTCCACTTCCAGTACTTCGGCACCCGCTGCTTCCAAGGCCTGGCGCGCTTGTTGCCACAGGTCGATCACCGTCGCGCGGGTGTTGATGCGTTGGCCGGTCGGCCCGCCGATGCCCGGCTTTTCGGAGGTGCCTGCTTCGGGGTCGGCATTTATATACATGCGTGGTACGCCAAAGCGCTTGCCCTTGAGCGCGCTGGCATCCACCGCCAGGTCAAGGTAAGACGTCGGACGTATCGTTGAAGCAGCCGGGATCGGCACCCATGGCTGCAGGCGCCACAGGTCGCCGCGCTTGTCGGCGTCATCGGCCACCACCACGTCGAGGATTTCCAGCAGGTCGGCCATGGTGCGGGCATAGGGCACCACCACGTCCATGGTCGGCGTCAGCGGCCAGTTGCCACGCACCGAAATCACCCCGCGCGACGGGGTGTAGGCGCACAGGCCATTGTTGGACGCCGGGCCACGGCCGCTGGACCAGGTTTCTTCGGCCAGGCCGAAGGCGCTGAAACTGGCGGCGGTAGCGGTACCGGCGCCGTTGGACGAGCCCGAGGCGAAGGGCGCGGTCAGGTAGTTGGCGTTGTACGGGCTTTCGGCGCGGCCATAGACGCCGCGCTGCATGCCACCGTTAGCCATGGGCGGCATGTTGGTCTTGCCCAGGCATACGGCACCGGCGGCGCGCAGGCGCTCGATGGTGAAGGCGTCGCGCTGGGCGACCAGGTCCTTGAAGGCAGGGCTGCCGGAGGCGGCAGTCAAACCTTTGACCAGGTAGCTGTCCTTGGCGGTATAGGGGATGCCGTCCAGCGGGCTAAGCACCTGGCCCTTGGCACGGCGGGCGTCGGAGGCCTCGGCTTCTTTCAGCGCCTCCGGGTTGCGTACCACTACGGCGTTAAGGGCAGTGGCGGTGTCGGCGCCATCGTAGGCGTCGATACGTGCCAGGTAGGCCTTGACCAGCTCGACCGCCGTCGTGCGGCCCGACTCGAGCGCGTCGCGCAGCTCGGCAATGGAAACCTCGGTTACCTCGATCATGCGTTCACCAAAAAATGTGCAAGTGGGGGCTAATGCGAGGAGTGTACAAGAAGGGCTTGGCGGACGCAGGTTTGCGCGGGGGCAAATGGTTTGATGCAGGGGAGCATTGTCGGGGGCATTCACAGGCATTACGCGGCCCTTTGTTGGGGCGGTCTTTTGTTGCCAAAGGGCCGCTCCCACATGGTCTGCGTCAACCTGCCAGGTCTGCGGCGCTATGGCGCTCCGGCACCTGGCTGTCTTCATCTCCCCAGGTACGGTTCACCCGTGTACCGCGCTGCACCGCAGGGCGCAGGGCAATTTCCTCGGCCCAGCGCTGTACGTTCGGGTACTCGTCAACCGCCAGGAACTGCGCGGCGTCATACAGGTTGCCGCGTACCAGCTGGCCATACCAAGGCCACACGGCGATATCGGCAATACTGTATTCCTCGCCGCCCAGATAACGGCTTTCGGCCAAGCGACGATCAAGTACGTCCAGCTGACGTTTGGCCTCCATGGTGAAGCGGTTGATGGCGTACTCGAACTTTTCCGGTGCATACACGTAGAAGTGGCCAAAGCCACCGCCCAGGTAAGGCGCCGCACCCATCTGCCAGAACAACCAGTTCAGGCTTTCGGTGCGCGCAGCCGGCGATTCTGGCAGCAAAGCACCGAACTTCTCTGCCAGGTACAGCAGGATCGAGCCTGACTCGAACACCCGCACCGGCGGCTCCACACTACGGTCGAGCAGGGCAGGAATCTTCGAGTTGGGGTTGACCTGGACGAAACCACTGGAAAACTGATCACCCTCGCCGATGCGGATCAGCCAGGCATCGTATTCGGCACCGACGTGACCCAGGGCAAGCAGTTCTTCAAGGGCAATGGTGACCTTGACGCCATTGGGCGTGGCCAGGGAATACAGCTGCAGTGGGTGCTTGCCCAGCGGCAGGTCCTTGTCGTGAGTCGGGCCGGCTACCGGGCGGTTGATGCTGGCGAACTGGCCGCCGGAGGCTGCGTCGTTGCGCCAGACTTTGGGTGGCACGTAGGCAGGCTTGCTCATGCATGAATCTCCTTCAATGGCGCGAAAACGGTCACGTAAACACGTGGACCTGCATCTATGCCACGGGTTCGATGCAATGCGCAAATGCACAGGGTGCAGGCGCAACGTGCATGATGGCGGTTTCATCCAGTTTTCATCCGGCACAAGCCCGGCCGGTTTTATGCTGGGTTATCCCTTCGTCCTGCAAGGAACCGCTGGCCGATGACCATTGCACGCTGCATGTTGGCGCTGGCTCTGCTCGGCGGCCTGCTGGCCCGCGCCGAGGCCTCGCCGTGGGTTGCCGGCCTGCACCTTATGACCTTGACCGACCCGGTCGATAGCCGCCCAATGCAAGCGCTGGCGTTCTACCCGGCCATTGGCAAGACCCATAGCAGGCGTATTGACGGGTACCCCGTCGACGTGGCCGAAGAGGCGCCCGTCGCCATGGGGCGATTTCCGTTGCTGGTGCTGTCTCATGGCAATACGGGCAGCCCATTGGCCTTGCATTACCTGGCCACATCGCTGGCGCGCCAAGGGTTCGTGGTGGTGGCGGTTGTTCACCCGGGGGACAACGTGCGCGACCATAGTCGCCTTGGCACCCTGAGCAACCTTTATGGACGGCCGCTACAACTCAGCGCGGCGATCACTGCAACGCGCGACGATAGCGTGGTCGGGCCTTATCTGAACGAAGGCAAGGTGGGTGTGATCGGCTACTCGGCTGGCGGAGAAACCGCGTTGATCCTGTCTGGCGCACGCCCTGATCTGGACCGTCTGCGTCAGTACTGCCTGGAGCGTCCGAATGACGCAGACGCCTGCAAAACCCACGGCATACTGATTGCCGACCGCAGCGAACTGGCGCCTGAGACCGACCAGCGGGTGGGTGCGGTCATGTTGATGGCGCCGCTGAGCCTGTTGTTCGGGCGCCATGCCTTGGCCAGGGTGCAGGTACCCGTGCTGATCTTCAGTGGCGACAGCGATCAGCTTGTGGCTGTGGACCGTAATGCCGAGGCCCTGGCCCGCAAACTGCCGGTCACACCGGACTACCGCCTGTTGGCCGGTGCCGGGCACTTCGTGTTCATGGCCCGTTGCGATGCCGAGCAGTACGCGCGGATGACGGCGCTGTGCAAGGATGCCGACGGCGTCGACCGCCGGCATATCCATCGCTCGCTGCAGCGAGAAACGGCGGCGTTCTTCAGCCAGGCGCTGGGTGCGCCAGCGCCGGCTGAGCGTTCAGCTGCGACGGGCGCGCCGCGCCAGCAACAACGTTAGGCCGACCCCGGCCAAGGCGAGCAGGGCAGCCACGCAGAAGATTGAGGCATACCCCAGGTGCGCAGCGACGGCCCCCATCACTGGGCCGGCAATGGCCAAGGCCATGTCGAAGAACACTGCATAGGCACCCAGCCCCGCGCCGCGGCTGCTGCTGGGGACTTGTCTGATCGCCTCCACGCCCAATGCCGGGTAAACCAGCGACAGTCCGAAACCGGTCAGCCCGGCGCCAACCAGCGCCCAGGGCGGCGAGGGCGCCAGCCACAGAAGGCTCAGGCCAAGCACTTCGGTGGCCATGCAGGCGACCGCCACGTTGTAGCCACCAAAGCGGTTGACCGCGTTGACGAACAGCAGCCGTGAAATGATGAAGCACACGCCAAATGCACTCAGGCACCAGGCCGCGCCGGCCCAGCCGCGCTCGAGGTAATACAAGGTGACGAAGGTGGTCAAGGTGCCGTAGCCGATCGAGGCCAGGGTCAGACCCAGGCCGCACGGGGCAACCCGGCCGAACGCCGACCAGAAGGGCAGGCGCTCGCCGCGTACCACGACCACGTCGGGGCGCTTGCGAAGCACCAGCAGGGCAAGGGTTGCCAGCACCAGCAAAGCCGGCCCCAGCACGCTGAAGTCCAGCCCGTCCACGGCCAGAACGCCCATTGGCGCACCGATGGCGATCGCGCCATAGGAGGCGATACCGTTCCACGAGATGACCCTGGCAGTGTGCTCGGGGCCGACCTGGCTGATGCCCCAGCTCAAGGTGGCCACGCCGATCAGCCCTTGGGCGATGCCCAGCAGCAAACGTCCACCGAGCAGCAGTGCCAGGCTCAGCAGCGGTAAGGTGAGGGTCCAGGCTGACAGCAACGTCAACACCCCACAACCGGCAATCCCCAGCAGGCCAAAGCGGATGGCCTGTTTCCCTCCCAAGGTGTCCGCCACCCTCCCTGCAAACGGGCGGCTCAGCAGTGTGGCCAGATACTGCAGGCCAATCGTTACACCGGCGATTACTGCGCCAAAGCCGAGTTGGTCGTGCACATAGCCGGGTAGTACCGCAATCGGCAGGCCGATGCAGAGGAAGGCAATGAAGGTATAGAAAACGATCGACAGGATCTGCAGGGTGATGTGCAGCGTGTTACTGGCGGGGGCAGGTTGTTGCGCGGTCATGGGCTCTTTCGCGGGCGGGCGGTTGGGCGTGGACCCATCATGGCTGGTGCGCGAAGGAAAAGAAAGCAGGCTAACGAATTATTCGTCGGGTAGTGTCAGTCGGTGGGAGGGGGCTTCGCGGGCAAGCCCGCGAAGAGGCCTAGCCACACAAGGTGGCCAGGCCTTGGCCTTCAATCAGACCAGCACACCCTGGCTACGCAGGTAGTCATCGTAAGTACCGCTGAAGTCCACCACACCATCGGCCGACAGCTCGATGATGCGCGTGGCCAGCGACGACACGAACTCGCGGTCGTGGCTGACGAACAACAGGGTACCCGGGTAGTTTTCCAGCGCCAGGTTCAGCGCTTCGATCGATTCCATGTCCAGGTGGTTGGTCGGCTCGTCCATCACCAGCACGTTCGGCTTCTGCAGGATCAGCTTGCCGAACAGCATGCGACCTTGTTCACCACCGGAAATCACCTTCACCGACTTGAGGATCTCGTCGTTGGAGAACAGCATGCGCCCCAGGGTGCCGCGGATCACCTGCTCGCCAGAGGTCCACTGGCCCATCCAGTCGAACAGGCTCATGTCGTCTTCGAAGTCGTGGGCGTGGTCCTGGGCGTAGTAGCCCACTTCGGCGCTGTCGGTCCACTTTACCGAGCCGGCATCCGGGGTCATCTCGCCGACCAGGGTGCGCAGCAGGGTGGTCTTGCCAATACCGTTGGGGCCGATGATCGCAACGCGCTCGCCCGCTTCGACGGTGATGTCGAAGTTCTTGAACAGCACCTTGTCGTCGAAGGCTTTGGCCATTTTCTCGACGACTACGGCCTGGCGGTGCAGTTTTTTCGTCTGTTCGAAGCGAATGAACGGGCTGACGCGGCTGGACGGCTTGACCTCGGCCAGCTGGATCTTGTCGATCTGCTTGGCACGTGAAGTGGCCTGCTTGGCTTTGGAGGCGTTGGCCGAGAAGCGGCTGACGAAGGTTTGCAGCTCGGCGATCTGGGCTTTCTTCTTGGCGTTGTCCGACAGCAGCTGCTCACGCGACTGGGTGGCTGCGGTCATGTACTCGTCATAGTTGCCCGGGAACAGGCGCAGCTCACCGTAATCCAGGTCAGCCATGTGGGTGCAGACGCTGTTGAGGAAGTGCCGGTCGTGGGAAATGATGATCATGGTGCTGTTACGCGCCGTGAGGATCGTTTCGAGCCAGCGGATGGTGTTGATGTCCAGGTGGTTGGTCGGTTCGTCGAGCAGCAGCACGTCCGGGTCCGAGAACAGCGCCTGGGCCAGCAGTACACGCAGCTTCCAGCCCGGTGCCACTTCGCTCATCGGGCCGAAGTGCTGGTCCAGTGGAATACCCAGGCCCAGCAGCAGTTCACCGGCGCGGGACTCGGCGGTGTAGCCGTCCATTTCGGCGAATTCGGTTTCCAGCTCGGCGAC
Organism: Pseudomonas sp. 3HC3; assembly: GCF_044904505.1. Classification (NCBI taxonomy): domain Bacteria; kingdom Pseudomonadati; phylum Pseudomonadota; class Gammaproteobacteria; order Pseudomonadales; family Pseudomonadaceae; genus Pseudomonas; species Pseudomonas sp. 3HC3. The sequence continues at coordinate 801,288 of NZ_JADDRH010000001.1, read as the reverse complement.
GGCCATGCCGTCTTCTTCGGTCATTTCCGGCAGCGAGTAGATACGGTCACGCTCGGCTTTGACTTTCCACAGCTGGCCGTGGCCCATGATCACCGTGTCGATCACGGTGAATTCCTCGTAGGCGAACTGGTCCTGGCGCAGCTTGCCCAGGCGGGTATTCGGCTCGAGCATGACCTGGCCTGCGGACGGCTCCAGGTCACCGCCGAGGATTTTCATGAAGGTCGACTTGCCGCAACCGTTGGCGCCGATCAGGCCGTAGCGGTTGCCATTGTTGAATTTGACGGAAACGTTTTCGAACAGCGGCTTGGAGCCGAACTGCATGGTGATGTTAGCGGTGGAGATCAAAGGGCTTACCTATCAGTAACTTACGACGCTGGGCTTTCAGCTGATACCGATTTGATACCAATCTTGAGTTTTTCCAGCTCGCTCCAGTCGGAGCTTGAATTAAGCCAACGGGCATACGTCGACAGCAGCATCTGAATGCTGTGACCCAGCTGTTGGGCGATAAATGCGGGGTTGAGGCCGGACATTGAGCGTATTGTCGCATAGGTGTGACGGCAGTTGTATGGGGGGCGACGCTTGATCCCCAATTCAATCAGCACAGGCACCCACCGTTTGTGGGGCTCGGAGATCTGCTTCACGCATTCCGCATTCCTCGACGGCGGGGGCGGGAACGGTGTTTCGGTCACAGCTCCCTTTCCCTCTCTGCGGCGATTCGCGTGCTGCCAGGCAAACCGGATCGTTCGCAAGGCCCGATAGCACAGCAGCTCGCGAACGCTTCACCAGGTCAAGCAGGGCGGCTGGTTCTTTTGCCAGGATCCCCTCACGCATCGCAGCCTCTACTATGGTGGACAGTATGGGGCGAATACCTGGCTCAGAGGTGACCCCTACTTACAGCTCTGGCTGCGGGTTGTCAGTTGTCCCATTACTCACCAACTGTTCCGCCTGGCAAGGCTTGAAAAGATCCATCTTGTCACGGTAGGCAGCGGTTTGGACATCCATCAGACCGAGGACGGAATGGAAAAGATTGTCGTGGGATAATGCCACATCTGTACGCTTCGCCATGCAGGGCTGGGAAATGCCCCGCTTTGCTGCCAGCTGTCGGGACAGCCATAGCACCATCGGTACCTGTGTCTGCTCCACTGGCGCCATTGCATAAGGTAAGCCGTGCAGGTAAACGCCTTTCTCGCCCAGTGACTCGCCGTGGTCGGAGACGTAAAGCATCGCAGTGTCGAACCGGCTGTCGTTGCTCTTGAGCATATCGATCACCAGGCCCAGCACATGGTCGGTGTATAGCAAGGTGTTGTCGTAGGCGTTGCGAATCTCCCCGTCCTCACACTGGTCAAGTTGGTTATCACGGCACACCGGGGTGAAGCGTTCGAAAGCGGACGGGTATCGCTTGTAGTAGGAAGGGCCATGGCTACCTTTCATGTGCAGTACAACCACGGTGTTGCCTGTGCTCTGGTCGAGGTAGTTTTGCAGGCCGGAAAGCAGCACTTCGTCGAAGCACTCATCGGTGCTGCACAGCTCAGCGACACTGGCATGAGACATGTCCTGGCTAGGAACCCGGTCGCAGGCGCCCTTGCAACCGGAGTTGTTGTCGCGCCACAGCACGTGGACCCCTGCCCGTTGCAGCACATCGAGCAGGCCTTCGCGGTTGTCGCTGTAGTGGTCCTTCCAGTTCCTGCGGCCCAAGTCCTGGAACATGCAGGGCACCGACACGGCCGTAGCAGTGCCACAGGAACTGACATCACGGAAGCTCAGCACCTCGCGGCTTGCAAGTTTGGGGTTGGTCTCCCGGTCGTAGCCGTTGAGTGAGAAGTTCATTGCCCTGGCTGTTTCGCCGACCACCAATACAAGCAGCTTGCGACGTCCATCGGCGCTCGCGTCAACGCGCTGATGGGCATCAAGGCCGACCTGGATGAAAGCCTTGGGCTTGGCCAGGCTGCGCTTGGCATAGCTGTGTACAGCGCCAAGCACGTTTGACGGCACAAGGATGAGGCGGACCTCGCGGTTGTTACGCAGCAGCGAAGCGTAGGACTGGTACTGAGTTGCCAGGATGACGCCTACCACTGCGAGCACCGCAGCCAAGCTGCCAATGCGCCATAAGACCTGACGCCGCCAGCGCGGGCGCTGCAGCGGCAAGCGATAAAGCACCACGATAGGCAGCACCGCTGTTGTCAGCAGCCAGACCAGCATGCCGGTACTGAGCAGATCACGGGCCTCGGCGACGTCGGTTTGGAACATGTTCGTCAGCATCGAGGCGTCGATGACAATGCCATAACGGGAGATGAAGTAACTGGCGGCTGAGGACACCACCAGCAGTAGCGCCAGCACTGGCCGTAGCAGACGGCCCCAGCAAAGCACCCAGAGGATGACGAAGTGCCAGGCCAACACGAACAGCGGCAAGCTGATCAGAAATAGCGGGTTGCCGTTGTTAAAGCCATCAATGGCCCGCCAGACCTTCGACCAGAAAACCGCGTTGACCCCCACGGTCATCCACAATGCCACCAACAAGATGATCCCAATTGGGTTAATGCCTTTTCCCTCCCCGCTAACTGCCTGGGAAGTTACCGCTTCCTTGTTCATTGACCTACAGCTCCACAATCAGGTTGGCAAATACGTTCTAGTTATGTGATGAGAACTTGCGATGGCGTATGTGTTCTTGGCATTTGATGAACAGAACCGCTCCCCACGGAGTCACCAAGCCGATGATGAACAAGGCGAGCAGCAATGTATTGCGCTCGATCAGCTGATTAAAATCGAATAACGCACACAGCAGCACCAGCAGCACTCCCGTCAACGAAACGGAGCCTGGGTTGCCGGGATACTTGCGACTCAGCGGATGGTGGCTGATGTAACCCACCAGCCAGAGGAACACCCACGTCACGATTGAGGCCATGAACAACATGAGAAACAGCAATCGATAGGCGAACATAGAATCAGGCATGGCCTAGCCTCCGCGCACGGGTACGCATGGCAACCCTTTTACTGTGTCCAAGATGAAAAAAATGTTAATAAATCATACTGCGTAAATTGAGGGATAGCTGGATGCTGTGCGATAGCATTTGGCGCGCAAGGACATGTAGCAGTCATCATCAGACGTTCCCTGTCTGTGTCGTGAAAGGTGAGGTTCGTGACTGTAGCAGCACTGCGCCAGATTACCAGCACGTGGGCGCATATTCACAGGGGCCAGCGAAGGCGCACCGAAGGACAGCGTCACTTCCGGGACTTTATGGAATCGGCCAGGACTTTGCGCTCGTATTGCGGGTGCCTTCTCGGTTCCTGTTATGGATTCAAGGGGCCATCAAACACGTGGTTGAGGATGCCGCATGTGGTCTTCAGCCTGGCCCATGAATCGCCTGCTTATGAACGTGCTTTCGAAGAGTGGGGCGTTTTGGCAATGGCACCCAGACAATGAGCGCGCTTGCAGTTGACCGCGTCGCCCATTGCCGTAGAATCGCGCGCCCAAAATTCAGCAGGCATGGCGAGAGGGAGCTTGAATGCAGCGGGTGATGATCATTGGTCAGCCAGGGGCTGGGAAAAGTACCCTGGCGCGCAAGCTTGGCGAGCGCACTGGCTTGCCGGTCGTGCACATCGACACGATTCATTGGCAGCCAGGGTGGGTCGAGCGGAGCCGGGACGAAAAGACACGTCTTTGTCATGAGGTCGAGGCCCGTGAGCGCTGGATCTTCGAAGGCGGGCATTCAACCACATGGAACAACCGGCTGGCCCGCGCTGACATGTTGATATGGATTGATCGCTCGGCTCCGCTTCGATTCTGGCGCGTGCTCCTCAGAACGGTGTTGAACCGCGGTCGATCCCGGCCTGACTTGCCGGACAACTGTCCGGAGTTGCTGGCCAACCTGCCGGAGTTTTTCAGGTTCATGTGGCGGACGAAAACCTCGTCTCGGGAGGCGATAAAGCGATTCGTGGCGACGGCCCCGTCGGGCTGTCGCGTGGTCTGCCTACGAACCAATCGGGAAACCGATGTTTTTCTCGCGAGTATGGGCACTCAGCCTGATCAGGTTGTGCAAGGTCATTAGATGCCAGATCGCGCTTGAGTGGCGGCAGGCGCCTGCCGTGTAGGCGCATCAGGACATTTTCACTTGCCCAAGGAGGCCCCCATGGCGCTGACCAGCAAGATCACGGCTTACGATTCCGCATGGCCGCAACGGTATGAGGCGGTTAAAGTGCTGCTGGCCTCGGTATTCGGCGATGAGCTTCTCGCCATTCACCATGTAGGCAGCACGGCTGTGCCGCAACTTGCAGCCAAGCCTGAGATCGATGTGCTGGTTGAGGTTTCAGAGCATCGCAATGAGGCAGTGCGAGACGAGGTGTTGCTGACGCTGGGCTATGTACGCGGCAGTGACCTGTCGGAAGGGCACCACTTTTACCGCCGCAATGTTGGCGGGCTGCGGACCCACAAGATTCACATTTGCAGCCGTGGTCACCACTCAGTCATCCAGATGCTGACGTTCAGAGATCTGCTCAGGAACGACGCCTCCCTTCGGAAGCGATATCAAGACCTCAAGATCGAACTGGAAGCCACCAATATCGGCGGTATGGCTGAGTATCTGGAGAAAAAGGGGCCGTTCATTGTTGCGGCGTTGCTTGAGGTCGCTAATAGACGAGGGTGATGGTGCGCTCTGGGTCGGTAGCGGCCCAAATCCGCACTAGAGATCGTCAATGTCGGTGAATTTTAATCTGAAGCCCTTCATCCTTATGTGGCGCTCGAAAGTAGCTAGTGATCAGATCGAATTCCGCGTCAGTCGCCGCGAACTCATGCTCACCACGGTGGTTGCGAAGATGCAACCTGTCTCGACAGGTGTCATCGTCCACCTCGATGTAGTGGACGCAATGTGAAACCTCGGCTGCGTCAGCCAGGTTGCGCAGCCATAGTCGATCTTGAGGAGTATTTGCAGGAAAATCCAAAACGACAGTCACTCCAGCCCGAAGGATATCGATGACGAGCGGGCCCAGCACCTGCCGAATCTGGTGCGCAAGACGCACATAGTCGTTTACTGACTTGATCTGTTCAGGGTATAGCCGTGAGAGCCAATGATCCTCACTCAGCAGAACCGTCGATCCTTCAACTGCCAAGCTTTTGGCTAGCATTGACTTACCGGATGCAATTTTTCCTGAGATGAGATGCAGCACTGGTTTGGGCATAGAGACGTCTCCTTGTCGAACCCCGATGATGCTCATTGAAAAGCACCGAAGCAATCACCGAGCATTCAAACGTTCGCTATGGGTCGAAAGCGGTCATCCCGAACGGCAGCTTTCGACCCATAGCTGCCCTTGGCGGAGGGCAGCTAACGGCCAAAAGCGGTCAGTGACAATATTCGCAAAGTCTACCGCTCAGCTTCCCGAAGACCGATCTCGACTATTCGTTAGGTACAGCACCATCGCTGCGCGAGCCGCATCCGACTGCTGCTCCGCGCAGTGCTGCAATGGGGTCACGTTATCCGTATAGGATGTTGCTCCATGCGAGTGAATCTCCAAACACTCCCGACGCGATACCTTCAGCCTCAACCAAGGTGATATTCGCGCCTTTATCAGCCAGGTGTTACGCCAGCGAAGCGCCCACGATGCCGGCACTAATGACAACGACTCGTTTGTCCAGAGCATTTCCCATATCAACCTTCATTCTGTAGACCTGAAGGCGGTTTCAGTGTCTGCCTCTGGTCGATTTCTGCTTGTCGTAAGGGGCAGCAGTTGTCGTCTAGAAAGCAGATGTAAATTTGTCTGAAGTGGCGAAATAGCTGCCAAAATCATCGTGTTAAAACGCCGCCTGAAATGGCAGCAAGATAAGCGCGTGAGTGTTGTTGGCACTGGAGGGTAGCGAAAAATCGTTCAGCTACTACGGTAAGCGTCATCAACGACTATAGTCATTGGTGAGCCAGAGCGAATCTGACCATTCCCCTGCCAACCTGGCCTAATCCAATTCCGCGATTACACGGCGGATCTTCTTGTGTTCCTTGATGCGGAACGTGAACGTTTCGCTGCCGAAATCACTCAGGCTCAGGCTGAGATCGAGGCAGCGTTGTCTTTTTTTGAACCCCTTGATGGTGGATGGAGTTATCCCACCGGGCACGTCGCATCCCACTGAGCACGTCCCAACCACCCATCTATCAAGGTTCAAGCAATGAATACTTTAGAGTTCGATGATGCACAAAAAACCAATGGCGACCTGGTTCGGGGGCCGCTGCCGGCCGGCACTGTCGCGCCCGACTTCACTCTTCACGCAACCCCTGATCAACAGTTGTCGCTGCGTGAGCTAAAGGGAAATCCCGTGATATTGGCGTTTTATCCCGCTGACTGGACTTCGGTGTGTGGTGACCAACTGACTTTGTACAACCAGTTGCTACCCACATTCAGAGAATACGGTGCGGCGCTACTGGGTATCTCGGTTGACAGCGCCTGGTGTCATCAGGCCTTTGCCAAAGATCGGAATTTTCACTTCAGCCTGCTGGCCGATTTCGAGCCCAAAGGGGCTGTGGCACGACAGTATGGAGCGTACCAGTCCCAGCTCGGGGTTTGTAAGCGTGCGCTGTTCGTGATTGACAAGGACGGGGTGGTTGCCTGGAGCTACGTCTCCCCGATGGCAATCAACCCTGGTGCGGACGGTATTCTGGATGCGCTGGATGCTTTGGCGAATTCGCCACAAAGCACGCCAACCAAAAATTAACAGGTGATTAGATGGCCACTCTCAAAGTCCCGGTAAGTGCCAACGACCATCGCCAGGGAAGTGCGCATGCCAAGGTCACCTTGGTCGAATTTGGCGACTATGAATGTCCCTATTGCGGTGAAGCTTATTGGATGGTCAAGAATCTGCAACAGCATTTTCGCGATGACTTGCTGTTTGTGTTCCGTAACTTCCCTCTGACCACCGCTCACCCCCATGCGTTGGGTGCAGCGGTCACCGCTGAGTATGCCGGGAGTCGAGGATTATTCTGGGAGGCCCACGACGAATTGTACGAAAATCAGGATCGATTGGGCCTGCCGCTGTATCGCGCCATCGTTCTCAAACACGGCCTTTCCAGGGAGGAATTCGATCTTGCAATGCAAGAGGATACTTACATTCCCAAAATACAAGCCGATTTCAATGGCGGTGTACGCAGCGGCGTGAATGGCACCCCAGCGTTTTACATTGACGGGCTTCGCTATGACGGAGTTCCAGAGTTCATCGGGATGAGTCAGATGATTGAGCTTTTGTTAGTGCGTGGACGAAATCGCTAGAGAGCCAAATCGGCTTGGCATCACCAACATCGGAGCCGAGGAAAAACCAACGTTAGCTTCCTTTTACATTAAAGAGGTGGGCGCGGAGCCGTGCAACTAATGAAATCTTTGAAGTATTATGAAGAAAATCGACACGCCACATGGTTGGAGTTGTTTTTTGACCTGACTTTCGTTGTTACGATAGGCCAAGTTACGCACACTCTCGGACATGTTCATGATGGGCACTTTGAACATAAGCAATTATGGACATTCTTACTGCTTTTTGTGCCGTTGTGGTGGATCTGGTCCAGTCACACGATTTACTCCAACAGGTTCGATACAGACAGCAATCTTCACCGTTTGGCAACATTATTCATAATGCTCCTGCTCATTGTGCTATCGGCACGGATCGGGGAAGACTTGGAAGTGAACTACCCGCTCATTATTGCCTGCTATTTTGGTATACGTGCAATCATCAGTGTTATGTATATTTCATCCATTAGTAAACTCGATTCTCGCGGCGAACTTTCCTCAAGGCTTGGCTTCGCCCTATTAGTTAGCGCAGTTATTAGCCTTTCATCCGTTATTTTTGACCCGCCCTTGCGTTACCTTGTTGCTTATATTGGGATTGTTCTTGATATTCTGTTTCCTGTATTTTTCTGGACTAAACTAAAACCGTTGCCAGCACACACAGAGCACTTGGTTGAGCGCATAGGCCTACTCACCCTAATCTTATTGGGGGAGTCAATTATTAGCCTTTCCGGAGGCTTATCTAACATTCAATGGGGTTATTATAATGTGATGGCAGCCATCACCGGATTTATCATGATTTGCAGTATCTGGTGGATCTATTTTGATAGTTTTTACTTGCTGAACAAACATCAAAGCAGTATGAGTGGACACGCCTTAATCTACTCGCACCTTTTTCTTTTTATGGGGCTGGCACTTCTGGCAAATTTGATTAGGCATGCGATCCTGAACGACATTGCGATACGCGATTTCCAGATTATGTCGATCACCGGCATGGCCTTGTTTTTCCTAGGTAAGCAATATGGCTATTTCATAGCCGTGAGTAGAATAAGGAAATACATCCTACAAAACACGTTGATAGTGTTTTCTTTGGGCGGGTTAGTCGTGTTTTTACCCCGCGTCGAGTACATATTGGTCGGCCTGACAGCAACCATGATCTCTTATGTTTTTCTAAATTTCAGATATCGTTGAATCATCATTATCAGACCAGAGGGTGGGACCAAGTGAGCAAGTGGCTGACTTGCGGTTACATGCTGCCCACTACGTCGTTCTCACTGCTCGTGCGCTACTCGCCGCTACCCTTGGTCTATTTGGGTTTGTAATCCTGGTATCGTCGACCATAGTTAAGAGTCTCGGATGCCCCTCTTAGCTATCGCGATCTGATAGCGCCAGCCGCATCGTAACAACAGGAGCCACATCATGGTCAAAGTAGCGTTGTTCGTTCGCCTAGAAGCAAAACCCGGGAAAGAAAAGGATGTAGAGAGCTTTCTTTTGGGTGGCCTTCCGTTAGTGGAGGAGGAGCCAGCCACTACAGCCTGGTTTGGAATCCGCTTGGGGCCGTCCACCTTTGGCATCTTTGACGCATTCCCGGATGAAGCGGGCCGGCAGGCTCATCTTTCGGGCAAGGTCGCGGCGGCGCTTATGGCAAACGCTGCCGAGCTATTTGCCGAACCGCCATCAATCGAGAAGGTTGACGTCCTTGCGGCCAAGCTACCCGGCTAAGCAAACCCAGTAGGAAGCTCCAGTCAGTACTGGGAGGCCCACGATGTATTTTGTGAAAATCAGGATAGCTTGGGCCTGCTGCTGTTCCGGGCGGTGATCAATCAAAACACTTGTATTGAAGATAAATGTCATGGCTAAAGTGCCGTGTCCAGGATTCATGCCATGCTTGCGCGCTCGGTATAAGTGAAAGGATACGCGCGCAAATCGTGTCCAGGGACGGCGTGGAAGCCGCACAGAATCTGCAAGGCAACGTGCTCATCACGGGTTTAGGCTGGGTAGGGTAGATTGTTTGCCGGGCACCGGTCGCTCATGGCGCGAAGATCTCCATCATTGATATAGAACCGGAGGTCATCCGCGCCGTGACACCTTATGGTTTCGTCAAGTGAGCATTCGTCGGCGTAGCAGTGACCGATGTTCAATGAGCTGCCTGACGCGGCTGCACTCCGAACTGCGCAACGATGTGCGTACCCAATTCCTCAATAACTTCCACCGCAGGGCGCTTGCCGTATTTGAGATTGAGAATGACGTGGTCCACGCCGATTTCCTCAAGCGACTCCAGCAAAAAACGTAGATGGTAACGTCCAAGTCTGAACCCCAAATGGATACGTGTGGGTGGCGTTGACGGATTCTCATCGAGATCGATGTACAGCGACTGAGTAAAGGGCTTATACACAGAACCACATTGTTTCGTGACCTCCAGTCGCCAATCTTCCACGACCAGCCGCTGCATGTTCGGAATGCGTGGATAGTTGATCCATCCGTTGCTCTCACGCGCGATCCAATCCAGTGACTGGCGACTGTTGCCGGTCACGAGCATTGGAATGAATTGGGTGGTCGGTTTCGGAATCAGGTCTGCGCCTTGCATTTCACCAGTGCTCCAGTGGATGGGCTCAAAGCTGGTGCTGTGGGCGCGGCGAATCACTTCGTAGTGTTCTCGAAAGATCTCTCCACGCCTTTCTGGATCGACGCCAAACGCCGAAAACTCCACTGGCCGATCTCCCGAAGCAACCCCCAGAATCAAGCGACCAGTGCTCAACTGATCTACGCTGGCTGACGCCTTGGCCGTGTGCAGGGGATGGTGCAGCGGGATGGCGATGGAGGCGGTGCCAAGTGCAATCTCCGAGGTATGGGCGGCCATATAACCCAGGTAAACCCAGGGGTCGAAGACTTGGCCGACATCGCCGAAGCCAGGGTCGCGAAGCGGCACGTCGCGAAACCAGAGCGCGCAGAAGCCCAGCGCCTCGGCTTGTTTAGCCAGTGTGACCTGGTTGAGCATGCTCGGAGTGTCCCCGTCGAACGCCTCCATGGGAAAGAATAATCCAAGGCTCAAATGCCCCTGAGTGAAGGTTCGGCTGAACCCTCGATGCTTCTGGTAAGGAATCGTGCTCGGCCGATACATACGGATTGACCTCATGGCAGAACGTGAACAGCGCCCCCGTTTCCAGAGGTGCTGCGGCATCGGTCGCTTTTGAACGGCAGTGGGGGGACTGGGTCTGGCTTTTACCCGTTGCGCCGTACTGCTGGTCGTGTGGACCGGACTCAGGGGGCAGTTGCTGGCGATAGGCGCGGGTTGGTCCGGGTGGGTGTTAAGCGGACGGTCAAAGGAAGTCAGATCTCTCGGTTCTATACCACCAGATGGGCAAGGCGTTCGAGGAATCATTCTATAAGCGTAGGCGGTTTTGCAGCTCTCCGCCATATTCTTACAATCGAGCCGCTGGCGGGCGAAAGTCGCGTATCGAAGGCCGTTATCGGTCGTTTCCTGCCATTCCAGAACGGCCGCTATTGGCCGATTGCGGTCATTGCTAGCAAGTCGCTGACATCTCTTATTTCACCATCGCTCTAACCTGGTGTGGAATCCTCAACCGGGCCCCGCTAGCGCCTCAGCGGCCGTGTGCTATGTTTCTAACTCCATTCATTATTCCCCGCCCCGAGCGCTTTGGTCTCATAACTCATGCAGTTCGTAAAATATCACGCGGCTGGCAACGACTATCTCGTCTACCACGACAAAACGCCATTCGATTGCTCTATGTTGGCCATCTCGGTGATATGCGACCGGCATAGAGGGTTAGGCAGTGACGGCATCCTGGTTCCTGTCATCGAGCCAGGCAAGATGCTCTCAGTGCAGATTTTCAATACCGATGGCTCCGAGGCGGAAAAGAGTGGCAATGGATTGCGAATCCTATGTCGCTACCTTTGGGATCAGGGCATCGTTTCGCACGAACCATTCGAGTTGTTAACCAAAGGCGGTAAGGTTCGTTGCCAGGTACTTGACGACGGCCGACGCATTTCCATTGCCATGGGTATGGCGACATTCCCCGAGAACGAACGACACTCAATGGAAGTTGATGGCATGCGCCTGCACCTGAACCTTGTGTCGATGGGCAACCCCCATTGCGTGGTGTTTGTCGATCAGACGACTGAGGCACTTGCACGCAAGCTTGGGCCAACCATTGAGCAATTGTCGCTCTTCCCAAACAGAACCAACGTGCAATTCGTGAACGTTGTCGATCGCCGAAACCTGATGGTGCAGATCTGGGAGCGAGGCGTGGGCTACACCCTATCTTCAGGCACCAGCAGCTGTGCCGCTGCGGCAGTCTCACGACGACTTGGGTTCGTTGACGATCTTGTGACAGTGCACATGCCTGGCGGTCAGATCACCATCGAACTTGATGAGGACAACCACGTACTCATGAAGGGCCCGGTGTGCAAAATTGGGAGGTACTGGTTGGATCCGGAGTGTCTGGCACAGATTGGTTGAATACGCGGCACCTCTGTATTCGCCGTTATCGCGTGGACTGATCAAGCGTAGGTAAGTGGAACTAAGATCGAGAGTGCCGGATGAAGAGCAGGCAACAAACGAGGTTCTCTGATCAGGGAGATAAAAGACCATGAGGCGTTCAACCTTGGATCATCTGGTCATTGTTTCACCGACCCTTCCGTTGGGGGCGCAATTTGTTGAGCGTCAGCTTGGAGTACGGTTGCAGCCAGGTGGTGAGCATCCGCGCATGAGCACTCACAACCTGCTGCTGCGGTTAGGAGAGTCTTTCTATCTTGAAGTGATTGCTCCGGACAGTAAGGCGCCCTTGCCCACCAGGCCCAGGTGGTTTGGTCTGGATAGACTGAGCGCGCAAGCGTCGCCACATCTAGCCCATTGGGTCGCGCGTACAGAGCATTTGGATACCACAGACGAAGAACTCCGGAATGTTTTTGGCGAGATTGAACCGATGGGCAGGGGAGTGCTTTCGTGGAAAATCACCATTCAGCGTGATGGGCATCTGCCACTGAATGGGGCAGTCCCTAGTTTGATCGATTGGGGCGAATCGGAGCATCCAGTTCAGAGACTCGGTGATCAAGGCTGCGAATTGGAACGCTTGGAAATTGCTTTTCCGAATCCCCGTTTGGTGGAACGCCAACTGGAGTCTATCGGTTTTACTGGCCCGGTGAGTGTATTACGCAGCGAGCGATGTGCATTGAAAGCTTATATCAATACACCGAATGGCCTGGTCATCCTGTAACGTGCAACCTGTCTTTTGCCGATTTGATGGCCTGGCCGAATTCGGCAGCGTGTGCTGACGAGACCTTATCGCTGATCGAAGTCTTCTGGGTGTTACTGGGTTAAAACGCTGAAACTGCCACAACTGTATTAAACAGGGCCGATGCACAGGCCGCTTACGGTGCGGCCTGATGCTCGATTCTCACGCTACTGCTGGGCGCCCGTTTAGTCACGCAAGGTGTGAGGGCGGACGATACGTTTTTTCGAAACGGCTTTGCCAGATAACGTCAGTTTGCAGCCCGGAACCTAGCAATAGGTGATCTGAGAACACTTACACTGGAGGTGACGACACCGATGCCTGACAGCAAAGGCATCGGTGTCTCTTGCCAGCTCTGGCAGGCCGTCGGGGTCAACTCATCTCTGGAGCGAGGTGACTCATGAACGTCAGGCTTTCAATAGCGTACATATACTCAGAGAATCTCGGATCTCCATCGTTGAACGCCTTTGCCACTTTCTGTGCGTTCTCAAGACTGTCCCACATTGCTAAGTCCGCGAAGATTCGGTCGTCGCTCATCGGGCAGTAGGCACGGTACTCAATCAAACCGGGAAAGGTCTTTAACGTTTCACGAAGCCCTGCGCGGAGCACAGGCATTTGCGCAACGCATTCCTGTTTGACCCTGAAAATGGCTAATTCGAGTACATGAGATGAGCGCTGCATAGGGATGACCTGCTGTGTGTTAGGAAGTCCCAATTATCAATAGCTCATACTGACAGCGTAGTGTCAGTAGCAGTGATCGCTTTCCACTGGCTTGCCTGGTGCTTCATATACGCTTGGAGATCGAGGGCAGGATTGTCGGGTGATGGTTGTTGAGCAATAGCGATGGAGGCTATGCGATCGACCCGAAAATCGCGGTAAGCCGCTCTGGTGCTACACCAGCTTCCAACCGTCCACTTTCCTCCCCAGTAGAAAAGGCCAAGGGGAAAAATGAGGCGTTGCGAAACTGCACCATCCAAGCTGGTATAAGTTATCGTCAGCGCCTGAGCATTTTCGATGGCATTTCGAAGGGTTGCCAGATGGCCACGCGTCGAGGAAGGAGTGGTTCCAAGTGCCCTGATTTTTGCCGTGCTGGGGTCAATCTGGTGATGGGCTATGGACGCTGAGATTTTGCTCAACAACATCCTTGCAGCAGCACTTAGATCGTTATCGGCGGAAGCTGAAAGCATTTCCATCCCGAGCATCAATGCATCCAGTTCGAGCCTGTTCAACGTTAATGGCGGCATCTCAAAGTCGGCATCCAAGGCATACCCCACGCCGGCGGTACCATAGATTGGGATTCCACTGAAGGAAAGATCGTCGATGTATCGATAGATTGAGCGAACGGAAACGCCAATTCGGCTAGCCAGTCGTTCAGCAGAGATTGGCTGATGGACACGAATCAGATTTACCAATTGAAATAAGCGATCAGCTTTACGCACTAGGTGTGCCCAACTGAGAGTCCTTTGCAAGCTCGATGGCCGCGTTAATGGCGGCCCGAGCTTGGGGGCTATTCTTCCAGCAACTCGATCCCACTGCTGCCGATGCCTGAGCCAGGATGTCACAAGCATTCGCTTTGCTGAGCACAGCTAGCGAGTCAATGCCCATCTGCTCAAGACGAGCGATAACGGCCGGCCCTACGCCCTTTAGGGCCAACAAGGCATCATGTTCCGTCAGTGGAAATGGCATCCGTAAACTCCTGTTATCGGCCAATGAAACAACCAGAGTTTGCCCGACGAGAGAGGGCATCTCAATAGATGGACTCCATCGCCCTCAGCGTAAGCATCAGGACGGTGCGCGCGTCAGGTTTGGGCCAATTTTGGGCCACAGCCCACCTTTGCTCGGTTGGAGCACAAAGGGTCCGAGTGGGTATGCGGTTTTGGACGCCATACGCCGGAGCGTGGCCACCCGCTAGGCCAGGTTGTCCATCCGCCGGTAATTCATGGCGCTCGCCTGGCGGAACACCGTAGCCACTTTCCTTGAGCGACCGTGCGTTGACCGCGCGGCGATTGGAGGGGAGGCTGGTGGGGCGATCACGGCTGTTAAACGAAAAGCAGATGTAAAAAAATGTAACACACACCTTCAGCAGTGGATTCATTGGAACAGCTGTGTATTCTGTCTCACCAGTCAAGAATATGAGTTCAAGGTCCGTTCCATGCGTAATCGCGGCAAAATCTATTGGGAATGGGCCAATTCTGCGTTGCATTCCCGGAACTACGATGAGCGCCTTCCCTGCGGCACTTTAATCAACATCCAAGCCCGACTCTCACTTGAAAACGCCACTCAACTTTTCTTGGGTATCTACGGGAAAAAAGGCGTGCTCTTGCTCGAAGAGCTACACCCTGACTGCCGTGGACAGAAACTGTCTGCGGCGATGGCCTGGGCGCTCGAGCGTGCTCACGACTGGGTCGCCAAGGCGTTTCCTGCGCCCAAAGCACCAGGGCCTGAACCCCTCCCGCGCAGAGGCTCGCGTCTTCACGGATAACGATGCAGGGAAAACGGAACGCTTGTCAGATCGCTTGAGTCGTATCTCCATCAAAAGCGCATTGAGGCGCCCAGTTGGAGAAAGTGATGAGCCTTCAGTCCACCAGTCATGACCTTTACGTGCATTCCTACCTTGGTTACCAGGCATCGATTTACGTGCTGTGGGAGTCGAGCGTCGAATTTCCCACGGGGATGTTGGTCGCGGTAGGGAAGCCGGGCGCAACGGCGCGAACCCTGCGTGTGAGGCGACCATTCTCCTCTTCGACAGAAGCCATTCTCGAAGGGAAGGTTATGGCTGAACAGTACGTGGAAAGTCAGAAAAACGGAGCTTGTCCTGCCAGGTGAATTCGCCGAGGTCTGCGATCGGACCCACCGCAACCACGGGCAGGTCGACTGCCTTCGAATCTGTGCAGCTGTTGATAACGGTATTCCCTGTTCGTCGAGTCGTGCCATTTCAACAGTAACGCCTTGGGCAAGTGCCATTGTGGACGGTGGTGTTACCAATCGTCGTGCTGCGCGGTTTCCAAGTCGACCCGGTCCCCGAGTCGAAACCCTGCATATCAGTGGTCGATGATGTTGCGCTGCCGGTACTAGGGCCGGCATGGTCTACTACCGCTTCACTGAAGCGGCTGCATCAGCTCGGCGCCTTGGTTGCGCACATTGCCAATGGCTGTGCTCACTCGATACCACTCGAAGGCCTCGGCTGGCTCGCCCAGGTTGAGCGCCATCTGCTCGGCCTGTTCGCCCGGCGTCGCGGTTTGCATCCACTCACGCGCAAGGTCTAGGGCCAAAACCACTGGCCTGCGGTCGTGCACATCTACCATTCCGCCCTGGGCATCGGCCGTAATGATGACGAACCCATCATGCTCGCCGCCAGCGAACTGGCCGATGCTGGCGCAAAGGGAAGGGCGCCCATCCCGGCGTCGGATGTAGTACGGCTGTTTCTTCGGTCCGCCTTCATCGACCCATTCATACCAGCCGTCGATCGGCGTTATGCCTCGGTGCGGCCAGATCGCCCGGAAGAAGGGGCCGTGTGCCACCTTTTCGACCCTGGCGTTAATCGGCGCAGCACGGTCGATCGCCCAATGCGGCCGCCAGCCCCATCTCACCAGGTCCGCCCGCGGGCCTGCTTCATCCATTCGCAGCACTGCCACCAGCGTGGTCGGCGCGACGTTGTACCGGCCAAGTGGCTGGTCGCCGACGTTGTTCCGCCAGGCCTCTGGCAGGCTCAGGGTTTCGACAAAGTCGTGTATGCCTCGGTACTGACTCAACCTTCCACACATGCGCGGCCCTCCTGCCTGAGCAAGCATAGTGCTTGGGTGTATCGCCGGTGGGGAGGAGGTCGACGGCGTGCTGTACGCGCAGTCTTGGTGGTGAAGGGCTGAATGATCGCCCCACCTCCATTCAGCACGGCGCCAAGTCTGATCTTCCAGGCGTTATAGGGTCGTTCGAGGGAACCCGAACAAAAATGCAATACTTGCCACCCTCCATCGATTCGAAGGCCACCAGCTTTTCCACCAGCGCGGCGCTCAAAACCTTGCCGGCGTTAAGCAGCAACATGCCGTTGTCGGCGTTCAGGTTGCGCGCAAGCACCATTCCCGGCGCCAGGTCACGCGTGGTACACACCTGGACTTCAGGATCCACCAGGGTGAGATCGCTGTTGAACGACGCGCAAACCTGGACGAAATCCTCCAGTAGCGCCGGGTCATACAACCGGCCGGCGTACTTGCGCAGGTAGAGCAAAGCCTCATCACTGTTCATCTGCCGTTCAAGAATCAAACCCCGTTGTAGCTCAACGAAGTCTACAGCCAGCTTGAGCAAGCGGGCGCCGAGCGGGATGGCTTCACCCTTGAGCCGGTCGGGGAAACCGCTGCCGTCCCAGTGCTCCTGGTGATGCAGGATCAGGCGCGCGGCATCTTTCATGGGCTCAAGGGTCATCAGCAGCGCTTCACTTTGGCGTGGATAGTCGCGATATCGGTCGCGGTCGCTGTGCATCAGCTGGTCCGAAGGGGCAACGATCATGCTATCCGGCCAACTCAATTTGCCTATGTTGTATAGCGCCGCAGCCATGGCCAGATCGCGGCTTATCGCCTCGTCCAAGGCGTGGGCCCTACAGTAGCAACGCACCAGTTCGATGATCTGCCGATTGGTCTGCTTGGCTGGAGGCAGCCGCAGATTAGCCAACATCGAGAACACCTCAGTCCCGGTAACATAGCTGTGTTTAAGCTCTTCGTAGGCCAGATCGAGCATGTCAGCGGTCTGCTGCAGCTCCGCGGTACGGGCTGCAACGCGTTTCTCCAAGTCGTTATTGAGCAGTCTCAACTGGGCGTTCTGCCGACGTGCCAGCAGCTCCAGGCGTTGGCGCTCGCGTTCGGAATGCTGGTGCTCCAGGGCCTGGCGCAAGGTCATTAGCAATTCGTCGTCGTTCCAGGGCTTGCTGATGTAACTGTGGATCTGACCGTCATTGACGGCCTTGATGATTGCGCTCGGGTCGGCATAGCCGGTCAGCAAGATCCTGACGGTCGATGGGTGATGCTGATTGATCTGCGCCAACAAGGTGGCGCCGTCCATACCAGGCATGCGCGCATCGCTCATCACCAGGTCTACCGGGCCCTCGGCCATTTGCGCCAGTGCCTGTTCGCCGCTGGTCGCCAGCTTCACGTCATAGGGTTGGCCACGCAACAGCCGACGCAGACTGCTAAGGATCGACTCCTCATCGTCTACTAGCAACACGGTCGGCCGATAGGGTGAATTCGGGGGCTGTTGCACGTCCATGGCAGGCCTCACGTGGTCGATCGATGGAGGCACTCGAGCTCAACGAGCGCTTAGGTCAAAGGCTAGTTCATTTTTCCGCGACAGGTGTCGGGGCATGGTGTGGCGTGTGGCAGGCAAATTGTCTGGAAGGCATCTAACCTGACGGCAGGGCACCACCCATCTGTATATCCATCAGCCCAGGGAAAAAGGATTCTCCCGGATGTTTGCGCATACAACCTGTCGTTATCGTTCCGTTCTTCACCTGCAGCGCTTGCGACGTTGTCTGAGCCTGTGGGTGCTACTGGTCCTGAGTGCGGGCAGCGAGGCCGAGCCGCTGGACGAGCCGCTCAAGCCGCTGCCTCCGATACCCACGCTGGCACCCGAGCGTGTGGAACTGGGGCGCCAGTTGTTCAACGATCCACGGTTGTCGCTCAACAACACACTGTCCTGTGCCAGCTGTCACCGTCTGGACAAGTACGGGGCCGATGACCGGGCGTTTTCCACCGGTGCTGATGGCCAGCCGCTTGCGCTCAATACGCCAACGGTACTCAATGCCAGCCTTAATTTCCGACAGTTCTGGAATGGCCGGGTCGAGTCGCTCGAGGAGCAGGGGGATGCGGTGATCACCAGCGCTCACGAGATGGGCGGAGACTGGCGGGTGATCAAGCAGCGCATCGCCGCAGACGTGCGTTACCGTCAGGCGTTCAAGGATGCCTACCCGGACGCGGTGACAAAGGACAACATCCTCAGCGCGTTGGCCGATTATGAAAGGACGCTTCTTACCCCAGGCGCACGCTTCGATCGTTACCTGCAGGGCGATACCGAGGCGCTCACCCTGGAGGAAAAATACGGCTACCAGCGCTTCAAGGACTATGGCTGCATCGCCTGCCACCAAGGGGTGAATATTGGGGGCAACATGTTCCAGAAGTTTGGCGTGTTCGGCGACTACATCGCGGACCGCGGCAACCCCACCGAGGCGGATCAGGGCCGCTTCAACGTGACCGGAGAGGAGGCCGACCGGGGTGTGTTCAAAGTGCCGAGCCTGCGCAATGTGGCGATGACCGCGCCCTATTTCCACGATGGCTCGGCGCCTACGCTGGAGCGTGCGATCGACGTGATGTTCCAGTATCAGCTTGGACGAATCCCAAGCGATGAGGACCGCAGGCTCATCATGCTGTTCCTCAAGACCCTTACTGCTGAAAAGGCGGGTCAGCCATGAGGGTTATTTCTCGGCGCACAAGCCTGATTCTATTCAGTGGGTTGGTCCTTATACTGGCGTCGATGCTGCTGTACTTGTACCTGAATTCCGGGTCAGAGCAGACCCAGACCTACAACGAATCCCGAGATCTCATTCGTCAGCTCAAGCAACAGGATGCTGTATGGGAAAACGAGGTGCTCAAGGCCCGGGTAGCCGTTTCCCATAACTACGATCCACTTGTGATCCCTCTCAAGGAGATGAAGCGGCTGTGGGCACGGTTCGACCGTCGGGAAGCCGAGCAAGGGCGTGATGACTCAAACCAGTGGCGCGATGCCCATGACGGTTTTCTTTCTGCATTCGGGGAAAAGGCTCGGCTCGTGGAGCAATTCAAGTCGCACAATGCCTTGCTGCGAAATTCGTTGGCATTTCTACCCACAGCCGAGGACGGTATTCAGGCCCAGATCAACACCATGCTGGCCCCGAATCGGCAGGAGGTACACGTATTCGTCACTGACACTTATGACCTCTTGTTAAGTGCCCTGGAGTTCGCGCAGGTTACCTCTGTGGAAAGGGCTGCCGAGATAGAGGTGGGGTTAGGCAACTTGGCTGTTAACGCGGAGAACCTGCCCAAAGAATTCCAGACGCCCCTCAATCTGTTGAGCAATCACGTGGCGTTGATCCTGCGCGAGCAACCTGTCGTCAACCGCCTGCTCGAACAGATCGAGGCGATTCCGGTTGCCGAGCGCCTGGATACGATCACCGGCCTCCTGGACAGGGATCAACAGCAGGTTGAAAGGATCAACCGTAAAAACCATCTCTACACGTTATGGCTATCAGGCTTGCTGATGTTCTCGGTCATTTGCCTGGCTGCGTTGCTGGTGCGCAGCTTCGCCGAGGTGAGACGGGTCAACAACGCATTGCAAAGCGCCAATGACGTTCTGGAACAGCGGGTCGAGGAACGCACCCTGGAGCTCCGGAACGCTCAGAGCGAGCTGTTCAACGCCGCGCGCCAGGCAGGTATGGCGGAGATCGCCACCAATGTGTTGCACAACGTGGGCAACGTGCTCAACAGCGTGAACACGTCCTCTGATCTCATCGCTCGAACTTTGCGCAGCAGCAAAACCCAGGGTTTGGGCAAAGCCATGCAACTGTTTCGCGAGCATGCCACTGACATCGGTCGGTTTCTCGACGAGGATCCCAGAGGCCGGTTGCTTCCCGGCTACCTCAACCAGTTGACCGAGGCGATCGCCGATGAGCAGAAGGAAATGCTGATCGAGCTGGAACGAATGAACAAGAGCATCGACCACATCAAGGAAGTGGTGGCCACCCAGCAATCCTATGCCGGCGCTAAAAATGTGCCTGAGCCGCTGTCGGTGAACGACCTGGTCGAGGACGCGCTGCGCATGAACGCAGGCGCGTTGATCCGGCATCAGGTGAGGGTGGTGCGCGACTTTACAGACCTGCCTCTGGTGATGGGCGACCGGCATAGGCTGTTGCTGATTCTGATCAACCTGATCAGCAACGCCAAGTACGCCATGTCCGGCCCCGGCAGCGACCCGCGGACGATGATCCTCAGGACGCGCATCGTTGAGGGGGGCTTCCTGGAAATGAGCGTGCTGGACGAAGGAGAAGGCATTGCCCCTGAAAACCTGCAGAAGATCTTTGCCCATGGCTTCACCACGCGCAAGGACGGGCATGGCTTCGGCTTGCACAGTTGCGCCCTGGCTGCCATCGAGATGAATGGTCACCTGACCGCACACAGCGACGGCCCTGGCTTGGGTGCTGTCTTTACCCTGAGGATCCCGCTGATCGCGGTGACGGAGCCTGCATGAGTGACATGATCAATCGCCGGATCCTGCTGATCGATGACATGCCGACTATCCACGAGGACTTTCGCAAGATCCTCGCCCCGGCCAGATCGCAGAACTCTGAGCTGGACGAGATGGAAGGGTTGTTGTTCGGCGAGCAGGTCAAGAACGAACGACCGGTATTCGAACTCGATTCAGCCTATGGCGGTGAGGAAGGTCTCGGCCTGCTGAAGCGTGCGCTGCAGGCCAGCAAGCCCTACGCGTTGGCCTTCGTCGACATGCGAATGCCAGGTGGATGGGATGGCGCTCAGACCATTGAGCACCTGTGGGAAGAGGACCCGCTGTTGCAGGTAGTCGTCTGCACCGCCTACTCGGACTATTCCTGGGATGAGTTGCTCGACCGGCTGCAGGCCCACGACCGCCTGCTGATCCTGAAAAAGCCGTTCGACAACATCGAGGTCCAGCAAATGGCCAGCACCTTGCTGACCAAGTGGGAAATGACCCAACGAGCCTCGCTGAAAATGCACCAGCTTGAACAGCGGGTAGAGCGGCGTACCCAGCAACTGACCCAGGCCAGCGAGGCGCTGCAGCAGGAGATCGAGGAGCGCAAGCAGCTGGAAAGCCAACTGGTGCAATCGGAGAAACTCGCCTCGTTGGGGCAGATGGCTGCCGGCGTGGCGCACGAGATCAACAATCCGATCGGTTTCGTGTCCTCCAACCTGGGCGCTCTGGGAGGGTACTTCCAGCAACTGGTAGCGATGCTCGACGCCTATCGCGAGGCCGAACTGATGCTTGGCGCAAACGAAACCACTGGGCGCTTGCAAAGGCTTCGTGAGCAGACGGAGCTGGAATTCCTCATGGAAGACATCCCGATCCTCATCAAGGAGTCCAAGGACGGAATCGGTCGAGTGGCGCATATCGTCAAGGATCTCAAAGACTTCTCGCGGGTTGACAGCGCTCAGCAGTGGCAATTAGCCGATTTGCAGCAGGGCATTGACTCCACGCTTAACATCGTCGCGAGCGAGCTGAAACATAAAGCCGACCTGGTAAAACGGTACCAGCCGTTACCCCCTGTCGAATGCCTGCCGTCGCAGATCAACCAAGTGATAATGAACCTGGTGCTCAACGCCGCCCAAGCCATGGGCCCCGAGCGGGGCACCATCACATTGGGCACTGCTCATCAAGGCGCCTGGGTGTGCATCGAAGTTGCAGATACAGGCGCGGGGATAGCACCGGAGAACATCAAGAAAATCTTCGATCCTTTTTTCACCACCAAGCCCGTCGGCCAAGGTACCGGGCTAGGCCTGTCCCTTTCCTATGGCATTGTAAAGAAACACGGTGGCGAGATAACCGTATCAAGCCAGGTCGGAGTGGGAACAACGTTTCGTGTACAACTGCCGGTAAAGCAGAGCACAACGCTGTGATAGGGCACGCGTCATGCTGCTGACGGATGGGTCTACCGGAACCAGGAAAGGGCAGGGGGGCGCCCCGGCGATCCAGCCAACAAGTCAATGCTTGGCCGTGGCGAGTAGCCGATAGCGCGAGAAGGGCGTGCCGTCGATATCCACCTCTCCGTCAAGGCGAAACCCCAGGCGAAGAATACCTTTGATTCGTGTTCTGGTTGGTGGAAGCAACAGGGTGATCGACTCAAGCCCCATCTCCTGGAAAGCGCGCCGTACGATCTCATCGAAAATCACTCTGCCAAGCCCCCAGTAGTCTGGATGAAGCACCAAGGCGAGATCAGCGTCACCGTCTTCCTGCTGCAGGCCACCCCAGCCGGCGAATTCATCTTCAACGAAAAAAGCCCAGGGACCATAGCCATTCAGTGCCCATTGGGCCTCTTTTTGGGCGACCCACACCTTGCACTTGCTTTCGTCAAAGTCGGGACGACCCAAGGGCATTTGGCGTAAGACATCGGGATTGTTGTTGAGCGCGATGATGTCAGCGATGGAGGCGTCGCTGAGAGGTCGGAAATGCAGTTGCATGATGTGCCTTTTCAAACCGCTTTAAACCTGATGTAAAGCGCCCTGGCCGAACTGCACCAGGGCGGATCGATTCGTAGGCCGCCGACTGCACGGCCTGAGGTCCGCTTCTTACGCTAGACCACCGCGCCAAACAAGCGACCCACCAGAGCCGTGGCGCCCATGGCCAACGCCCCCCAGACGGTCACCCGCCAGGCGCCGGTCATGAGGCTGGCCCCGCCTGCCTTGGCGGCAATAGCCCCCAATGACCCGAGAAACACCAATGACATGCACGATATCCAGGGCACCACGCTGTGCTCCGGCGCGACGAACGTCACCGCCAGTGGCAAGGCGGCGCCCACCACGAAACTGGCGGCGGACGCCAGGGCGGCTTGCAAGGGTTTGGCGGCGAGCGTGGCGCTGATGCCCAGTTCGTCCCGCGCGTGGGCGCCCAGTGCGTCATGGGCCATCAGTTGATCGGCCACTTGATGCGCCAGTTCGGGTGCTACCCCGCGATGTATGTAGATGTTGGTGAGTTCGATGTGCTCAGCTTTCGGGTCGCTGGCCAGTTCTGCCCGTTCGCGGGACAAGTCCGCCCGTTCGGTATCGGCCTGGGAATGTACCGAAATGTACTCGCCGGCGGCCATGGACATGGCCCCGGCCATCAGCCCCGCCATCCCGGTGACCAGCAACGTGGCATGGCTGGCGTCGGCGGCCGCGACGCCTATCAGCAGGCTGGCGGTAGAGACAATGCCGTCGTTGGCACCCAGGACAGCGGCGCGCAGCCAGCCGATACGATCGCTTCTGTGTGCCTCGGTGTGTCTGTGCATGAATTTCACTGTTTAACGGGCTCCCTGTCATAAGGCGGTTCAAGTTGCACGGGTGCCGAGCGCGCCTGCAGCCGGCGTCAGCGGGTTTCAATTTGCGCCTGCAACTGTCCGCCGACAATGGATATTTCTTTGAACTGTTCGCCCTCGCGCAGCACGAACAGCGCGTCCATCCCGCGCTCCTGGGCCAGACGAGGGCCTTCGGTTTCGCCCAGGACCATCAGCGCCGTGGCCCAGGCATCGGCGAGCATGCACGAGGCCGCCACCACGGTGACGGCGGCGAGCGAGTTGCGCAGTGGCGCGCCGGTGGCCGGGTTCATGGTGTGAGCATAGGACTGACCGGCCACGTCGACCCACTGTCGGTAGTCCCCGGAGGTCGCGATTGAGGTATCGCTAAGTTCCATCACACCCATGACCTCACGCACGCCCCTTTTGGGCTTTTCCAGGGCCACGACCCAGCATTGTCCGTCAGGTTTGACGCCCCGGGCGCGCATTTCGCCATCGATACCGACCAGGTAGCGAGTGATACCTGAACCTTCCAGGCAACGGGCCAGTTCATCCACGCCAAAACCTTTGGCAATTCCACTCAAGTCAAGGTTCGCCGGCGCGCGCTTGCGCACCTGATTGCGTTGTGGCGCAACCTCCAATGCGGCGTCGGCTGACAGCCAGGAGCGCGGCGCAATTGTGCCGATCCCCTGCGCTGTGACCTGCCGCGCCGCTGGGCCGAAGCCCCACGCGTTCACCAGGTCACCAACAGCGATGTCGAAGGCGCCGCCGGATTGCCGGCTGACGCGCAATGCAGCAGACAGCACCGTGGCCAGTTCGTCGGGTACCGACACCCATTGCTGCTCGGGGGCGGCATTGAGGCGGTTAAGGTCCGAGTCGGGTTTCCAGGTGGACATTTGCTGGTCCACCCGGGCCACGGCGCGGGCCAGTTGCTGGCCAATTTCGTCGGTATCAAGCCCGGCCCCGGCATAAAACAGGGCAGTGTAGCGGGTGCCCATGGTTTCGCCGTTCAGGCTGTAACGCTGCAACTCAGTAGACATCTTCACGGTAGCGTCCTTGTGCCTTGAGGGTCAGCACGCTGAGGTTGAGGGGCGCCAAGACTTCATCCAGGGCCTGCATCACGCCTTTGGCCATTTCGCGACTGCCACACACCAGTACTTGGGCACCTTTTTCAATCAGCCGGCGCAAGGCGAGGGCATCATTGATCAGCCGGTCTTGCACGTAGCTGCGCTCCGGGACCTGAGAAAAGGCGGCGTGCAATTGCGTAAGGCGGCGGTCCGACAAGAATTGGTTGAGTTCCGGTTCGTAGAGAAAGTCCGAAGCCGGGTTGCGCCCGCCCCAATACAAGTGCATCGGGTGTCGGGCCTTGTTGTTGCGGATAAAGCCGGCCAAAGGACCGATACCGGTACCGGCGCCGATCAGGATTACCGGGTGCGTGCCCGATGCCGGACGAAATTGCGGGTTGGGCTGAATGAAGGCGTCAATCTGCGCGCCAATGTCTAGACCGTGAAGAAACTCCGAGCACATGCCCCCGTTGTGTTTACGCACACAGATCTCCAGCACGCCGTCCTGGGAACCGCTGGCCAGCGAGTAGAAGCGCGGGATTGGGCTGCCCGGGGGCAGAATCCCGACCAGGTCGCCGGCCAGAAAGCTCGGCAGTCCGCCGCGCGCTTTGAAGCGCAGGACATGGGTCGGTGCATTTACCTGTTCGCCATAGGCAATCCGCTCTGTCAGCTCTAGTGAATGGGTACGCGGCCGCTGCGGGGTATGAACCAGCGCCAGCGCCTGCCCCAACACGTCGCCCAACGCGTGGCCCCAGCGCGCAAACTCCTGAGGGGACTGGCGGTTGACGGTTTCCAGCCCCAGCAATGGCGAGCCACCGGCCTGCAACATGGCGTCCTGCACTTGATGGGCGTACTGACAGAACTGCGCAAACTGACGGTCGCCCAGGCCCAGCACCGCAAAGGGTAGGCCGGGCTTGACGCCGGTTTTGGCCAGCCGCGCCAGGAACTGCGAAGCCGAGGCCGGCGCATCGCCGTCACCGTGGGTCGCGGTGAGGATGAACACCCGTTGAGCATTACGGTAATCGCCCAACCAGTCGTTCATCGGCGCGCTGTGCACCTGATGGCCGCTTTGGTGCAAGGCGTCATGCAAGGTTTTGGCAAAACCCCAGGTGCTGTTGTTTTCACTGCCCACCAGAATCACGCTGTCGGCAGCATGAGCAGGGCTGTTGTGGCGAAGGCGCGGGCCAGCCTTGCGGCGGCGCCACCATAACAGAACGCCGGTCACGCTCATCAACGGCACGCAGAGGGCGCAGAGCCCGAGCAACAGGCCCAGCCACCAGAGGCCTTCGCCAGTGTGCAACTGGTAGACCAATTCATAGAGGTTGAGCATCGGGTCGTGGGCTTGATAGGACAGCAAGGCGCCGCTGGCCTGATCCACGTAGCCGTCGCCCTGTGCTGTGCGCAGGGAGAACACATCGCGGGGGTTGCCGGGGCTCGGGTAGACCAGCTCGCGCAAGTCGTTCAAGTCGGTGGCCTGCAAGGCCTGCAGCTTCGCCACCGGCAAGGCCGGACCGGCGCTGACGTGCGCAGGGAAGGCGGGTTCAGCTTGACTGCCGTCGGCGATAAAACCAAACGTGGTGGCGGACATGTAGGCCCCGCTCAGTGCCGATAACAACAGCCCGAGCAAGGCCAGTCGCCCGACTTCAGCATGCCAGCGCTGGCTGAAAGTGCCCCGCAGCGGCCGCAGCAGGTTGCGCCAGCCACCCAGGCGCCGGGCCAGCAACAGCGTGCCGGACAGTGACAGCGCCAGCATGAGCAGGGCACCAACACCCGATACGCCATGGCCCGGCGTGCCAAGGAACAGCGAGCGGTGCAGGTCTTTCACCCAGCGGGTGAACGCGGATGGCTCGTAAGGGGCGAGCCCTTGGCCGGTCAGTGGGTCGACCTTCTCCGCCCCGGCCTTGCCGTTCTGGTTGTAGTAGACGATCACCGTGCCGGACGCTGAGCGCTGGATCTGCTCCACCCCCGTAAAGTGGCTGGCAACGCGCCCGGCAAGTTGGCCGACGTTGAGTTGCCCGGCAGAAGTGGACGTATTGTGCAGACGTTCCAGCGCCGGCTCGACAGACAGGATCGCGCCGCTGATGGCCAATACCATGACCAACAGGGCGGCGATCAGGCCAGGAAGGGAATGGAACTGACGAAGCATGTTCAGCCTCCGGAGGTGGCGGGTGCTACAGATCGTAAGTAAAGGCGTCGACGTAGGTACTGCCCGTCGCGGGCTTGCCTGCACCCTTGGATGTCAGCGGCACGCTGACATCGCCGCGGGCGTCGCGTTTGTCCTCGACGGCGCTGTCGATGCGGATCTGATACCCGGCATCAATCAGGGTGTCCGCCAGTTCTACGCTGACTTTCAGCGTGCGCCCACTGCCGACGCTGGCGCCGCTGACCCCGTCGAACTCGCTCGGTTTCATCCCGCTGCCACGGGCCCAGTCGGCCAGGTGCTTGTAATATTTGGCCTTCTTGCCGGCCACCCAGAGGGTTTTCTGGTACTGGCCATTGGCGTCGGTGACGTAGATCGCCAGGTAGGCATCATTGCCGCTGTAGTCCTTGAGCTGCGTGGTCAAGGTCACTTCACGGGCCTGGGCCAGCGCCGGCAGGGTAATGGCGCCGATGAGGCAGGTTGCTGCGATGGTCTTTTTCATGAGCGTGTCCTCTTGATCGTTAGGTCGAGAGCCTGGACCTGCCGGCTGACAGCAACCTGAACGGCAGGAAAATTCATAGACAGGTGAGTTGTCATTCGGCGAGCGGGCTGCCGAGATAGTCCCTGGCATCGCCGTCATTGCGGAAATGGACCTCGAGTGTCCTCAGGTGCAGCGATGCCGGGGAGTAGCTGGCTTCGATGTCATTGCCTTTGCGGTCCTGGCCCTTGAGTTCGTAACAGCCATCGTCGACCTTGATGCGCTGCACGCGCCAGCCGTATTGCCGCTCTACCTGCTGACGCAGGGTTTCACGAGGTTGCCAGTCGCTTACCGGGTCGCTGCAGTCGTCACCGGCCAGGGCGTAACCGCTGAGCAGCAAGCCCATCAGCGTGGCATTGGCAATAAAACCTGATTTCATGACTTGTCTCCTGTCGAGGGCGGCGTCTGTGGCATAACCTAAAGGGCCTTCCTGACAGCCAGCTGAATTTTCAGATTCACGTCAGGCAAGGCGATTAAGGTGCTGCAAGACAACCATCACAGGAGGTGTCAGATGCGGGTTCTACTGGTCGAGGACGCTCCAGGCCTGGGTGAAGCGGTGCGCGAGCAGATTGCCGATGATGGCCACGCCGTCGATTGGGTACAGCGCTTGGACCACGCGCGCAACAGCGTCCGCAGCACGCCTTACGACTTGATCTTGCTGGACCTGATGCTCCCGGACGGGCGCGGGTTGGATTTTCTGCGTCAACAACGCTCGGCAGGAGACGTGACCCCGGTGATTATCCTGACCGCCCAGGATCAGATTTCCGATCGTATCGCCGGCCTCAACGCCGGTGCCGATGACTACCTGGTCAAACCGTTCGACCTGTTTGAACTCTCGGCCCGCGTGGCAGCGGTGGGGCGGCGTTATAGTGGCAATCCCAATCCACAGATCAAACTCGGTGATTTGCAGGTCGACATGAGTGCCCGCACGGTGCAACGGGGCAGTGCCACGGTGGACCTCACGGCGCGGGAGTGGGCGCTGTTCGAGGCGTTTGTGCAACGCCCCGGCGCGCTACTTTCCAAGTCGCAGCTCGAAGAGCGGCTGTATGCTTTTGGCGCCGAAATCGAGAGCAATACCATCGAGGTATACATCAGCCGTCTGCGTAAAAAACTCGGACGCGAGCTGATTGAAACCGTGCGAGGCATGGGTTACCGGTTAATGTCCGCATGAAGCCTTCTTCGAGCCTGCAAATACGTCTCGGTCTAGGGCTGACGCTTGGTATGACTTTACTCTGGCTGGTGGCGACAGTGGGTGCCTGGCTAGTGGTGCGGCATGAGTTGAACGAAGCGTTCGATAGCGCGTTGGAAGAAACTGCACAACGCATTCTGCCCTTGGCCGTGCTGGAAATCAGCAACCGGGAAGAATCCAGCACAGCCCAACACGTCGCGACACTGAAGATGCACAAGGAATACCTGACTTACCTGGTGCGCGATGCCAAGGGCAAGATTCTGATGCAATCTCACGACGCCAACCCGCAGATTTTCAACCGACAACCGACTGAAGGCTTCTCCACTTCTGAAAAGTACCGATTGTATGGCGCTAGCGCATTGCGTCAGACGCTGTTCATCGAGGTGGCCGAACCGCTTGGTCATCGTCGTGAAGCCGCGCGGGAGGCCTTGTTTGCGTTGTTGTTGCCCCTCATGGTGTTGATTCCTGTCAGCCTGGTGGGCACCTGGTTATTGGTGCGTTTCAGCCTGCGCAGCGTGCTGGCTTACCGTCGTGCCATTGAAGCGCGCGGTGTGGGTGACCTGTCTCCGATCAAGGTGGAGCACCTGCCTGCAGAAATCGATCCGTTGGCTGAGGCGGTCAATCACCTGCTGGAGCGCTTACGCAATGCCCTTGAGGCCGAGCGCAGCTTTACCGCCAACAGCGCCCACGAACTACGCACACCATTGGCCTCGACCCTGGCGCAGATCCAGCGGTTACACCACGAAGCGCCGGAGGGGCCGCTGCGGGTGCGTGCGCAGAAGATCGAGCACGCGTTGCACGAGCTTTCAAGGCTTTCAGAAAAGCTCATGCAGTTGGCCAAAGCCGAGGGCGGCGGGCTGTTGTCCGAAACGCCACAAGACCTGATCCCGTTGCTTGCCCATGGCGTGGACGAGTGGAACCAACGCAGCGGGCAGCGCATTGAGTTGCAGTTGCCAAGCCAGACCAGCGTGTATTCGATCATTGACCCGGACGCCTTTGGCATCCTGCTGCGCAACCTGATTGAGAATGCGCTGAAGTATGGTGCAATGGACCAACCGGTCGAAGTCAGCCTCACCGAGCAGGCACAGTTGCGGGTAGTCAATAGCGGCCCGGCGGTGCCGCAGTCTGTATTAGAGCACCTGACCGAGCGTTTTGTGCGCGGTCACAGTGAGATCAGTGGTTCGGGGCTGGGCTTGGCGATTGCCAAAACCATCGTGCAGGGAGTAAACGCGCGAATGAAATTGGTCTCCCCGGCAACAGGTCGACAGGATGGGTTTGAAGTCTGCATCTGGTTACCGCTTGCCCCATCATGAAAGTCCATGAGGCTCGCTATCAGGCGCTCAGCACTCGTTTCAACACTTCGTAAATCCTGGCATCAGCCGATTGGGCAACGTTGAAACGGATGAAATCACCCGCAGTCATGGACTGGCTAAACGCATTTCCGGGCGCCAGCACTACACCTTCATTCAAGCAAGCCCGGGCCAGCGTGGCTGCATCCGTGCCTTGAGGGAGTTGGCACCAGACATACATGCCTGACTGGGGCGTTATCCAGGGCTTGATACCAACGGCCCTTAGTTTCGCTACCGTTCTCTCCATGGCCTCGGCCAGCCTGAGGCGAACGCTTTCCATGTGTTTGCGGTACCCGCTATCGGTAATCGCCAGATGGATGATGTCCGCGGCCAGGCGGCCACCCCCGAATGTAGTCGCAATCTTGAGATCGACCAGGCTCTGGATCCAGTCACTGCGAGCCGCGATGTAGCCGCATCGAATCGACGCGGAGATGGTTTTGGAAAAACTGCCTATCTGGATGACACGAGAGAGACCATCGAAGGCAGACAGCCGTGGCGCTGGTGCATTCTCGAAATCCCCGAAGATGTCGTCCTCTACAATCACCAGGCTGGAGTTGTCGGCCAGCTTCAGCAGCCTGTGCGCCGTGACCGGAGACAGGGTGGCGCCGGTTGGGTTATGGATGCCTGCATTTGTTATGTACAACCGGGGAGCATGCGCTAGCAGGGCAGCGCCAAAAGCATCGATGTCCGGGCCCGTTGCCGTATAGGGTACGCCTACGATGTTGACCCTGTGTGCTTTGAGCAGTGCGTGAAAATTGAAATAGCAGGGATCGTCGACCAGCACGGTGTCCCCCGGTTCCAGCAGAAAACGGCAGATCAGGTCGATGGCGTGGGTGCCGGACTCCGTGAGCATGATCTGCTCAAGAGGGGCTTCGATCCCGATGCCTGTCAGCCTTCGTGACAAGAATTGCCTGAGTGGCAGATGCCCAAGCGGTGAGGCGTACTCAGTCAGTTTCAGCGTGTCAGAACGGGCAACGGTTCGAAGCGCTTTCCGCAAGCCCGCTTCGAACATCCAGGAAGGAGGTAGCCACCCGCACCCCGGTTTCAACGCATCGCTAGCGGTTTCAAGCGACTGGCGGGAGATCCACAGCGGGTCCACTTCACGATCAAGCCTGGGGCCGAGTTCGGTGAGTACCAAGGGCGCCACTGGTCCGGCTACGTAAAAGCCGGAGCCAGGGCGAGAATTGAGTACACCCTCTGCCATCAACCTTTCATAGGCCTCAAGAACCGTAGAAACCGACACTTGCATGGTCTGCGCCATAGCGCGGACCGAGGGAATTCTCGCGCCTGGTGTGTAGGTTCGAGAGGCGATCCGCGACTGGATTTCACCCATGACTGTTCGAATTCGCGTTCCGTCCCGTTTCATCGCACCCTCAACTGTGCTGGAGTTATATGCATAACAGTTTGGTTTAAGTGTATTGGATTGTACATGGCCTGGGTGAGCCTGTCGGTGATGTACTGAGCCTTGGCTTATCGAGGACTTACCGATGGAAAAATCAGCAAGCGGGTGGATCAACGGCTTCATAGGCGTCGCCATCTTTGCGGGTTCGTTGCCGGCAACCCGAGTGGCAGTGGCCGACTTCGAACCGACGTTCCTCACCTGTGCGCGAGCAACCATTGCCGCCATGCTGGGCGCGCTTTTTCTGATCGTGCTACGCCAGCCTCGACCCAAACGTGAGTACTTGTCGCCCTTGGCTGTAACAGCGCTCGGCGTTGTTATCGGTTTCCCGCTACTGACAGCATTTGCCCTTCAGCACATCAGCTCTGCTCACTCCATTGTCTTTGTCGGGCTCCTGCCATTGTGGACCGCAGGCTTTGCCGTTCTGCGGGGCGGTGAACGACCTCGGCCATTGTTCTGGCTGTTCTCGTTGACAGGTGCCGGGTTGGTCGCTGGCTATGCCTTGATGAACGGAGGTGAGGCATCGGCGGTGGGCGATCTGCTGATGTTGGCTGCGGTTGCGGTCTGTGGGTTAGGTTATGCCGAAGGCGCGCGTCTGTCGCGGACATTGGGGGGATGGCAGGTGATCAGCTGGGCATTGCTGGTAGCGTTACCGTTCATGCTGCTGCTGACGGTGGTCAATCTTCCAGCCCCTGATGACTTTGCCAGGGTAAGTGCCCCTGCGTGGCTCAGCTTTGGCTACGTTTCACTGTTCAGCATGCTGATCGGGTTTGTGTTCTGGTACCGAGGGCTCGTCCAGGGGGGGATTGCGGCTGTGGGCCAACTGCAACTCTTTCAGCCGTTCATGGGGCTTGGGCTGGCAGCGTTGCTTCTGCACGAGCATGTCAGCTGGACGATGCTGCTCGTGACGCTGGGTGCTGTCATCTGCGTTTACGGGGCTAAGAAATATGCCTAAGCACAGCGTCATGCCCTGTCAAACAAGGTTGGATGTAGCCCGGCGCCGTCTGACGCCGGGCTGAATTGCATCAGAAAGGCTTGGTAGGCAGGTACTTGCCGTCCAGGGTGATCACTGCGCGGTGGCCACCGTCTGGGTCTTCGACTTTCTTGATGTCCAGCTTGAAGTTGATGGCGCTGATGATGCCGTCGCCGAACTTCTCGTGCACCAGCGCTTTGAGGGTGGTGCCGTATACCGACATCATTTCGTAGAAACGGTAGATGGTCGGGTCGCTCGGCACGCCGTCGAAGAAGCTGCCGCGGATAGGCATCGATTGCAGCAGCGCGACTTGATCAGCATCGAGGCCGAGTTTCTCGCCTACGACCTTCGCGGCGCTTTCAGGCAGCGGATGCTGGCCGAGCAGCGCTGCTGTAACGAAAGCTTCGGACAGGCCGGTGCCTTCAACGATTTCGGCGAAGGAGAGGTCTTTGCGGGCCTTGGCCAAAATGATGGTTTCGGTCAGTTCCTGGCGAGCAGTGCGGGTAGCTTGAGTCTGGATCATGGTGAATCTCCTGGGTAGGCAAAGGTACAGGTAAGGTTTCAGGCAACGTGCCTGGCTTGCTGGGAAACGGCGTGGACTTCCGGGTTTGCTGCGAGAGACACGAAGGTCCCGGTACTGCCATCAAAGGCGTCGATGCATCCGGTCTCGATGTCATAAATCCAGCCATGCAGGGTCACGCGGCCTTCTTCGAGCGCCAGACGCACGGATGGGTGGGTCTGGATGTTGGCCAACTGCGCGATGACGTTTTCGCGCACCATGGCAGCGACTTTGCTCGGCTTGTCCGGGTGCTGACGGGCTTCGTTGACCACCTTGGCCGAGTCGGCGTACCGCAACCAGCCGGCCACGGCGGGCATGTGATCCAGGCACTTGCAGGTGGCAATGGCGGTCATCGCGCCGCAGTCCGAGTGGCCGCAGATCACGATGTCTGCGACGTTGAGGCCGGCCACCGCGTATTCGACCGAAGCCGAAACGCCGCCCGGTTCCGGGCCATAGGAAGGCACGATGTTGCCGGCGTTGCGGATTACAAACAGATCGCCTGGCTCGCGCTGGGTAACCAGTTCAGGCACCAGCCGGCTGTCCGAGCAAGAGATGAACAGTGCCTTTGGGCTTTGTTGGGTGGCCAGGTCCTTGAACAGTTTGACCCGCTCCGGGAAGGCGTTTTGCTGAAATTTCAGAAAACCGTCGATGATCGCTTTCATGGTGGCTGTCTCGATGTCGCTGGGTGTGAGACAAAGATTAAGCACCGCATGACATAAGGTAAAAGTCTCATTTATTATGCATGCAATCAGATAATCTTATGAGTAAGGCCATGCTCGCTCGACATATCCAGTACTTTCTTGCGGTGGCGGAGCACCTCAGTTTCACCAAGGCTGCAGCGGCGCTGCACGTATCTCAGCCAGCCCTTTCCCAGCAGGTAAGGCAGTTGGAAGAAAGTCTTGGCGCCCAGTTGTTCGACCGCTCAGGCCGCACAACCCGTTTGACGGATGCCGGAGACGTCTATCTTCACTATGCGCGCCGTGCTCAGCAGGAACTGCGGGAAGGTAAGAGTGCCATCCATGACGTGAGCGACCTCAGCCGCGGCTCATTGCGCGTAGCCGTCACACCGACATTCACGACCTATCTGGTGGGGCCGCTGATCGAGGCGTTTCACTTCCGGTATCCAAACATCACCCTCAACCTGAAAGAGATCTCTCAGGAGCGCATCGAGGAGCTGCTTTTGGCGGGAGAACTGGACGTAGGTATTGCGTTTGATGAAATAAACTCACCGGACATCGAGGCCGTTTCCTTACTGAGCGAAACCCTCGCTTTAGTGGTGAGCCGCAGACACCGCCTGGCCGAGGAGCGGTCCATTGCATCGCAGGCGCTGAGTGCTGAGTCTATGGTTCTGCTCAGCCCAGAGTTTGCCACTCGCGAACAAATTGACCGCTACTTCCGCAAACACGACATTCGCCCGCAAGTGCAGATGGAGGTCAATGCCCTTGGCGCAGTGATTGAAATCATTCGCCGGACGACGCTGTCGACTTTATTGCCTGCCAAAATTGCCTTGGCCCATGACGATCTGGTGGCCATCACGCTGGAGCCAGAACGCTTGCAGCGAACGGCCGTACTCATGCGGCGAAAAGAGGCCTTTTTGAGCGCAGCCGTGCGCGTGTTCATTGAGCTGGCTAAAGAAGTATCCAGCGATCTTGAGGCGTGAGGCCGCGTACCTACAACGCGATCTCCACCACTATGATTAACCCGGTGATCGTCGAGACCATGGATCTTCGTGCTGGAACTGATACCGCCGCTCGGCGCGGTCAGGACTGAGGTCGCGGTTGAGGACGGCCTGAGCACGATGGGCTTCTGGCAAACAAAAAAACCCGACCCTCTATGTAAAAGAATCAGGTTTAGCAGGACCTACAGGCCCAGTTCAGTCAGGCCTGGGTGATCATCCGGCCGGCGACCCAGTGGCCAGTGGAACTTGCGCTCGCTTTCCTTGATGGGCATGTCGTTGATGCAGGCGAAACGGCGGTGCATCAAGCCATCGGCTTCAAACTCCCAGTTTTCGTTGCCGTAGGAGCGGAACCAGTTGCCCGAATCGTCGTGCCACTCGTAGGCGTAACGGACGGCGATGCGGTTGTCGGTGAAGGCCCAGAGCTCTTTGATCAAGCGGTAGTCCAGCTCTTTCTTCCACTTGCGAGTGAGGAAGTCCTGAGCTTCTTCACGATTGTTTGCAAACTCGGTACGGTTACGCCATTGGGTGTTCGGCGTATAGGCCAGTGCAATCTTTTCGGGTTCGCGAGTATTCCAACCATCCTCGGCGAGTCGGACTTTTTCAATCGCCGATTCGCGAGTGAAAGGAGGAAGTGGCGGACGAGTGTGTTCGTTGGACATGGTGGTGCCTCCAATCTTCTGGATGGTTAAGTTGAGTGGGTGTTGCTTTAACGTCAAACGCTTGCGTGCTGTACGTCCTTGAGTAATATCTTTGCGATTTCTCTTGCACTATCGAGAACGGTGTAGTCACCCATGACGTGGGCCACGGTTATCGTGCCCTCTATCATCAAAAAAAGTTGCTTGGCCAAGCCAGCCGGATCGTTAATCCGTAATGCGTTGGTCAGCTCTAGCGTGTAGTCCAGCAGCTTTTGTTTATGCAGTTTTGCGATCTGCCGAACAGGATCGTCTGCGTCACCAACCTCTCCGGCTGTGTTGATGAACGCACATCCGCGAAAATCGTCAGACTCGAACCAACTTTTGAGTACATCAAAAATTCCAAGGATGCGCGCTTCTGGCGTCTGCGCTTTTTCGCATTCACTTCTAAACCATTTCATCCAGCGTATATCGCGTGCATTGAGTGCCGCTGCGGCTACGTCGTCTTTATTCGCAAAATAGCGATAAATACTTTTACGTGCTACGCCCGAGGTCTTTACCAGGAGGTCCATGCCCGTGGCATGAATCCCGTTTTCGTAAATAAGCTTCTCGGCAGTCGCCAGGATTTTTTCGCGTGTATCGGTCATTGGCTTATCCATGTAGCCAGAGTAGAACGACCGTTCTCCCTGGTCAAGCATCTCTTGAAATTATTCGATTGCGCGCAAGCGGGGCGCCGCCATGCTTTCGATCAGGGGGGCTGGCTTCCCGTTGATCAGTCGCGCTCCAGTTCGGCGAAGCGGCTGGACAGCCAGGCGTGAAGGTGCCTCGCCGCAGGCGACAACTGCTTGCGGTGTGGGCACACCAGACTCAGCGGCATGGCCGGCCCGGGGTGATCCTGCAATAGCACGACAAGCCTTCCTGCCAGTACATCGTCGCTCACATCCAGCCAGGACTTGTAGGTTATTCCTTCGCCGGCCACGGCCCAGCGCCGGGCGATATCGGCGTCATCGCAGAGCAGGGCGCCACGCACCTGGACGGTCTGCGTTCCCAGTTGCCATTTGTCGTAGACCCGGCCCTGCTGCATGTACAGCAAGCACTGGTGTTCGAGCAGGTCTTCAGGGGCTTGCACGGTGCCTTGCTGCGCCAGGTACTCGGGCGAGGCCACCAGTACCTTGCGGTTCCAGGGCGCCAGTGGCAGGGCTATATAGTTGGCGTCGGCGTTAAGGCCATAGCGGATGGCGATATCTACTGGATCGCGAAAAAGATCGGCGATCTGGTCGGAGAGAAACAAGCGCAGGTTCAACTGTGGATGCTCTCGGCGAAACGCCGTGAGCCAGGGCAACAGCACGTTGCGTCCCAGATCGGAGGGCGCGGCCACCTGCAAGGTTCCGCTGAGCTGGGCGCTTTCCTGACGCAGGTTGTCGCGCCCGTGCCTGAGGGCTTCCAGGGCGACAAGGGCCGAGGGCAGGTACTGCTCGCCCTCGGCTGTCAGGCGCAAGCTGCGTGTGGTGCGGGCAAACAATCGCACATCCAGTTCACGCTCCAGGCGCTTGACTGCCTCGGCTGCCTGGCCGGGCAGCAGCTCGGCCTCGTGGGCCGCCGCGGTAAAGCTGCCCAGCGCGGCACTGCGAACGAAGATGCCCAGGTCGTCGAGACGGATCATTATCACTCCTGCAGTGAAAGTGTTGACGGGCAGGGCCCGTTTTTTCCGGCCGCCTGGCACGCCAGACTCAATGCCAAATCAAACCACATTCAGCAGTGAGTGCCTATGAGAGCGATCAGTTACATCCACAAAGGCATGCCTATCGAAGACCCTGCGTCTCTTCAAGACATCTTTATGCCCAAACCCAGCCCTGGGACCAGGGACCTTCTGGTCGAGGTCAAAGCCGTGTCGGTTAACCCTGTCGACACTATGGTACGCGCCGAAACTTTCACGGGAGAGCCGAAAATACTCGGCTGGGACGCGGCCGGAATCGTCCGCGAGGTCGGGTCCCAGGTGACCCTGTTCAAGCCCGGATATCAGAGTCGCCAGCCTCATCAATGCCGCCAACATGCGCCGTGCCCATGAGCTGGTCGAGAGTGGCAAGGCGCGCGGCAAGATCGTCCTGGAAGGCTTCTGAAACCCGTATGACATACAACGGCGGACCGGCCGATCCGGCCCACCAGGAACAAGCAGGGTTAAACGAACCGTGTTTTTCTGCGCTGCGCATACTCACGGCGGCACGCCCGGTGAAAACGCATGCACACCTTGAAGCAGGCAGTACCGCGCCTGCGCCTTGCAACTGACCAGGAGCTTGATATGAACCGACAAGATTACCCCCTCGTTTCCCTCGCCATCCTCAAGGCCAAGCCAGACCAGGGAGCAAAGCTGAAAGCGGCCTTGCTGGCCTTGATCGAACCGACTCGGGCG
Organism: Pseudomonas sp. 3HC3; assembly: GCF_044904505.1. Classification (NCBI taxonomy): domain Bacteria; kingdom Pseudomonadati; phylum Pseudomonadota; class Gammaproteobacteria; order Pseudomonadales; family Pseudomonadaceae; genus Pseudomonas; species Pseudomonas sp. 3HC3. Next base: position 763,819 of record NZ_JADDRH010000001.1, on the reverse strand, counting down.
GAGCCCGGCAACCGCGACTACATGCTGTTCGAACGCAGCGACGAGCCCGGGACGTTCTACATGCGCGAGGCGTTCGACCACCAGCAGGCCCTGGACGCGCACCTGACCACCGCTCACTTCCAGCGGTTTGCCGAGCAGGCCGAACAGTTGTTGGCGGAGCCCTTGCAACTGATCTTCCTTGACCCGGTGTCATCTGCCGTTGCGCCCTGTCCCTGAGGCAGGCCAGGCCTTGGCCACTGTGGTGTTACTGCCAGCAGCATCGGCACGTAGGCACACGCAAGAGCGGAGGGCAAACAGGGTCAGGCTCGGCGTCCACGACTTGTCTTTACACTTCAAGCGCTAAGCAATGCTTCGAGCTGGCCCTTGCGATCCAGGCTCGCCAAGTCATCGAAGCCGCCGACATGCACCTTGCCAACAAATATCTGTGGGACGGTTCGGCGTTGGGATCGCTGCATCATTTCCGCCAAGTGCCGGGGTGACTGTTCAACGTCGATTTCGTCAGGGGTAATGCCCTTGCTCGACAGCAGTCGCTTGGCGCTCACGCAGTAAGGGCAGTGCTGGGTGGTGTAGATAGTCACGTGGCTCATGGTGGTTACCCTCCTAGCTTGCCGATGGCGGAAAGTCGATATCGGTAGCGGCGATGTTGTTCAGGTAGTTGGTCAGGGTCAACAGCGTGACCTGCGCCACTACCTCCACGATCTTGCTATCCGTAAGGCCCGCCTCACGCGCAGCAGCGATCTGCTCGTCACTCAACTGGCCGCGACTCGCGGTGATCTGCTGCGCCAGCGCGGCAACCGCGCTGAGTGTGCCGGCTCGGGCTTGCCTGACGGCCTCATCGCTCAGCCCAGCCTTGCCGCCAAAGAAGGTGTGTGCCGCCAGGCAGTAGTCGCAACCGTTGATTTGCGAGGTGGCGAGGGCAACGACTTCACGCTCGACGGCGCTCAGTGAGCCTTTACCCAAGGCTTGGGCGAGGCCCAGGTAACCGTTGAGTGCGACCGGAGAGTGAGCCAGGGTCTTGAATGCATTGGGAATGAAGCCGAGACCTTTTTGAATGCCTTCGAGGGCTGCGCGCGAGCCAGTAGGGGCCTGGTCCAGCGAGAGAGTAGCGATGCGAGTCATGGTAGTTCTCCACTAGGTTGATTAAACGGCTTGTCTATCAAGCCTGGAGTCCATACTAGGGAGGCAGACTTTCCTTTCGGCTTCAGATCGTCGAAGGTATGCAACAGATCGTCTAAACCTGAGCGGGCTATGGACCGACTATCGACTTTGCTCAAGCACTTCAACCTGCACGCGTCCACGTTTCACCAGGGTGGGTTCTGTGGAACAACCCACCTGTATGGGCAGCACAGTGTCGGCCACGCCCACCTGCTGCGCTCGGGGCGTCTGGCCTTCAGGGGCAAGCGTGGCCAGCTGATCGAGTTGACCGAACCCAGCTTGATTCTGGCGGTGCGCCCGCAGGAGCACCACTTGCTGGCCACCGAAGCCGATGAGGCGGAATTGGTGTGCGCCACCCTGCATTTCGATGGCGGCGCCAACAACCCGCTGACCCTGGCTTTGCCGGACTTCATCATCAAGCCCCTCGGCGAATTGCAAGGTCTTGATAGCACCCTTCACTGGCTGTTCGAAGAAGCCTTTGGAGACGAGTGTGGTCGAGATGTCATTCTCAATCGCCTGTTCGAGCTGATGATCATTCAACTGCTTCGCCACCTCATCGCCAACCGCAGCATCGCCTCGGGAATGATGGCCGGGTTGGCTAACATTCAGCTGTCCCGCGCGCTTGTGGGGATCCACGATGAGCCGCAGCGCAATTGGTCCGTGGCGGAACTGGCGAATCTTTCGGGCATGTCGCGGGCAAGCTTTGCCGCGCACTTTCGCGAGATCGTGGGCATCACGCCCGCGGACTACCTGGCGAACTGGCGCATCAGCCTGACGCAGAAACGCCTTCGCGAAGGGCGCCCCATTGCCCTGATCGCCGATGAGGTCGGCTACGAAAGCCCTTCTGCGCTGGCCCGAACCTTTCGCCGCAAGGTGGGCGCAAGCCCGACGCAATGGCTGCAGCAGGATGCGGTATAACGCCTGCTCGACAGATTTGCGCGCGAGGCAATGAGCGAGGTGGCCGAGGCGCAGGAAGGGCAGACCGGGCGTCACTTGGACGCAGTGAAAAGTTCGCGACCGAGGGCTCGTGCAGTGTCCAAATGATCGGTCGGATCTTGCGTTTCCGATTCGAGCAGGAGCTCGGACGTGACGACAGATGCGCCGCAATAATTGAAGATCCCATGATCAATCTGCGTCTTCATGGCATCGGCATAGCCGTGCCGCTCATAGGTTCCGCCGTCCGCGCCGCCGACGCCGACAAGATGAACCCGCAGGTGGCGAAGCTTCTTCACCAGCTTGGCATCCGAACTGAAATCGAAGGCCCAGCCATTGGCGAACACGCGATCGATCCAACCCTTGAGAAGCGCTGGCATCGACCACCAGTAGACGGGATAGACCAGCACAAGGGCATCGGCACGATCGATCCGCGCCTGCTCGGCGGCAACATCGGCGGGGGGCGGTGCCTCCCTGTGATGGACAGCGAGATCAGCCGCAGTGAACCGCGGATCGAACGCTTGCGCTGATAGGTCTGCGATTTCGAAGGAGTTGCCGGGATCGGCCAGGGATAAGCCTTCGGCGACTTGCGCAGCAAGGCTATGGGTGAGGGACTGGGGATCGTGATGAGCGACAACGATGAGTGCGTGCATGTCGAAAACACCTGCTACTGATTGAGGGCGAGAGGGCGAACCTTATATACTCTTGGTAAGTTACGCTTAGTAAGTTACTTTTGGTATATAGCCATGTCAAGCATCGAGACAAGAGAGCAGGGTTCCAGTCCGCAGCCGCGTCGGCGCATGTCAAGGGAAGAGAGATGCCGCCAGTTGCTGGACGTCGCCTGGCGGCTAGTCAGGGAGGAAGGCACGGAAGCCTTGACGCTTGGACGGCTGGCCGAGCAAGCGGGTGTGACAAAACCCGTGGTTTATGACCATTTCAGCACGCGACCCGGGTTGCTGGCAGCGCTCTATCAGGAGTTCGATGCACGCCAGACCGCACTCATGGATGCCGCGCTTCAGACGAGCGAAGCCACCTTGCCGGGTACGGCGACGGTCATCGCATCGTCTTACGTCGACTGCGTGCTTCTCCAGGGCAACGAGATACCCGGCGTGATCGCGGCGTTGGCCAGTTCACCGGAGCTCGAAAAGATCAAGCGCGAATACGAAGCGATCTTCATGAGCAAGTGCCGGTCGGCTCTCTCTCCCTTCACCAGAGGGGGGGCTATCGCCCCCGCGAGTCTTCGGGCGATGCTTGGTGCGGCCGAGGCCCTGTCCCATGCCGCCGCCGCCGGAGAAATCACACCCGAGCAGGCGCGGGAGGAACTGTTCGAAACGATCATCGCAATGGTCGACAGAAGCGCGCGGTAGCACGCAGAGTGTCGAGGAGGGCGGTGAGCTGAACGGCAAATGAGTCGGAACGCCAGATAGCCACTATCCAATGTTGCACCGACCGCCTGGAAAGGGGCGAAAGCTACCGGTGCAATTGGCCGTAGCCGACCCCGATTCGCCGGCGAGGCCAGCTCCCACCAGCCCAGCCCGGGCTGGGCGAGGGGTGATAGGCAGTATCTACAACCCCCGAAGCATCTCCCAGAACGATGCCGCCACCCCCATGATGCTCTCACCGGCAATCAACCCCGCCGCCGCGGTAATCGCAAACCGCTCCGTCACCCTCGGCCACCGGCAACTGACCAGCCAGGTCACCACGGCACCAAACCCCATCATCAGGCTGATCGATGCAGGCAGGATGAACGCCAGCCCCAGCGCCGCCGTACTCGGCAGCCAGCGGGCTGCCCGTTGCGGCAACAGGCTGTCCAGTGCCCCCAGCAGTACGCCAACAGCACTCCCTGTCGCAATCGCCCAGCGCGACTCCAGCGACAGCGCCCCCAGCCCCTGGGTCAGCGTCTGCGCGACCGCTTTCCAGGTCGCCGCGGCCGGTGCCGGCCACTGCTCGGTGAGCAACAAGGCCTGCGGATCGGGAATCAGCACTCGATACACCAGCACGCCGACCACACTACCGATGAAAATACCGACGCACTGAGCAATCAGCTGTTTGTGCGGCGTAGCGCCGATCGCCAGGCCAACCTTGAAGTCGTTCATCAGGTCGGTGGATTGCCCGGCCGCGCCACCCGCTGTGTTGGCGCTCATCAGGTTGATCGCCACCTGGCCGGGGGCGATCAGGCCGAAGCTGAGCTGCGACAGTTTGCCGATGGCGCCAATCGGTGCGATGCCAGTGGCACCGACCACGCGCGCCGCGACCACGGCAAGGCACACAGCCAACGGAATGCTCAGCAGCGCCATCCACCAGTCGATGCCGAACAACACCACCTGCAGGGTAATGATCAGCGCCATGGACAGCAGCAGCCCCGACGCTGGCCATGGGCTAAAACGCGTCCTGGCGCGCGGCGTCCGTTGTTTCGCGGGCGATCGCCGGGGCACTTGGAACAGGCGAACCAACAATGAAGTCAGCGTCGCGCAGACCATCAGGCTCACGCCAGGCCACAACAGCCATTCCACCAGTGCGGCGAACTGCGGGCCGCTGGCGTTCGGAGCGAGCACCACCAGGGCCTGTTCGATCAACCACGGCGCCAGTCCGCCCCAGGCCAGCGCGGCGCCGATCAGCAACGTCACGCCCACGCGAATGCCGATGATGCTGCCGAAGCCAATAAGCATCAGCGAAGGGTCGACCGTGAAGGTCAGGCGCTCGAGCGCCGGCGTGGGCGCCCAGCGTGGTATCGCCCAGACGAACCCGTCTACCCATTTGACCAGCCCTGAAAGCAGCGCGGCGCTGCATAGCACCTTGATCCGCGCCATGGCTTCGCGCCCATGGTTGTAGATCTGCTGCAGCGTTTCCAAGGTCGCCATGCCTTCGGGAAACTTCAGGCCATGATCGTTGAGCAGGGCGGGGCGCAGGTACCAGGCGATCCAGATGCCCAGGAAGCTCACCGAGAACACCCAGGCCATCATCGGCAGCGGGTCCAGTTGGTGTCCGGTGAGCAGGGTATAGGCGGGGATCGGCGCGACCAGCCCGCCGGAGATGATGGAGGCGGCGGCTGACGCCACGGTCTGGTTGATGTTGCTTTCGTGCAACGTCCACGCGGAGCGGTTGTTGCGGCGCCCTGCCAGGCCCTGCCACAGGGCGAAACCGATCAGCAAGGCGATGATCGACATGTTGAATGACCAGCCGATCTTCAGCCCTGCGTACACATTCGAGGGCGTGAGCAAGATGCCCAGCACCGTGCCGGTGAGCACCGCCCGCAGGCTCAATTCACGTTCGATGCGAACCTGGGGGAGGGCGGTGGAGGAGGCATATCCCATGGCAATCCTTTGTCGATGTCGCAAACGCGCTCTGGACAACTGAGCCCTGACAGCCACGAAGGTTCACTGCTGTCGCCAAAGACGAGCCTGAAGGCTGCAGCAGCCTTACGCGTGTGCGGCTTTACCTGATGTCTTAACTAAATGTCGCTTGTGATTTAGCCTGTTGGAGAATTCTGGTCTTATCAGGGCAATTATTTTCGAAGTGTCTGGAATGCTATTCAATAATGGAGACTGCGATGTACTCGTCTGAGCGACTGAAAGGTATTGATGTCTTTGTCGCTGTAGCTGATTTCGGTAGCTTCACCGCTGCTGCCGAACGACTGAGTCTCACAAGCTCGGCCGTAAGCAAAAGCGTGGCACGTTTGGAGAATCGCCTCGGAACTCGTCTGTTCAACCGCACGACTCGGACGCTGGCTCTTACCGAAGCCGGTATCGTCTTCTACAGGACGTGCACATCAGTTTTGACAGATCTCGAAGAAGTCGAGCATGCGATTACAGCCGAGGGTAATGAGCCGCATGGCAGGGTACGGATCGATCTTCCTGCCTCCTATGGGCGGCTACACGTTCTCCCCTTGATCATGGACTTTGTCCGTCTTCACCCCATGCTGCAACCCCACATTTCTTTCACTGATCGGTTCATTGACCCTGTGTACGAGGGCATCGATATCGTCGTGCGGATTGGAGGCTCTGATGCCTGGCCAGCGAATCTTGGCCATCAGTATCTCGGGGCCCAGCGGTTGATCTTCTGCGCGTCCCCGGAGTACCTGGAGCGACATGGCACACCGCAATACGAGCGTGATCTCGACCACCATCATTGTGTTGGATACGGGCAAAGCGACGGATTCGTCAGCCCATGGTTTTTTAGAGGGCGTCAGCCGGGCGAAATGGAGCGTCGAACGGTCTACACCCGCATTGCGGTTGGGGATGGCGAAGGCGAAGTAGCAGCGGTGCTTGCCGGACACGGTATAGGTCAATTACCGACGTGGCTAACTCAGCGTCACATTGACCAAGGGACGCTCGTAGAGGTGCTGCCAGATCTAGCCACCGATGGCTTACCGATGAACCTGGTCTGGTTGAAAAGCCGGGAAGGGCAACCAAAAGTTCGCGTGCTACTGGACTATCTGCTCCCCAGGCTAACACCGCACGGCGCACAACCGACTGAGCCGCTTTTAGGCTGAACGCCTGACGGAGCAGTAATCATGCACGATTCTGCTCCGTTCAGACGCCTGGGCTCTGTACGAAAAGCCTTGATACTTGTTCATGCTGCGTTGAAAACAGCCTAGGCGGTGCAGAAGACCGCTGTGTGCTGATTATTTTGGGGCAAGCTTGCGAACGATAGGTATCAGCGCCAAGGCAATCACTGCCACACCAGATGCCATGTAGCCTAGGTATTCAACGCCGAGGCTTGCAATCGTCATCCCTCCAACAATGGCGCCGATGCCGATACCTGCGTTTGCTGCCGATACGTTGGTTGTGCCCGCCAGTGCTTGAGAGTGGGAAACCGAATTCATGACTCGCACCTGGCTTACCGGATAAAGCGCGGTATTGGCAATACCCCAGAGGCCGAGAGCAACGCAGAAAATCATGCCTGCATGTGCGAGTGGAACAATCGCGGCCATGCCAATCGCCAGCACTATCAGGAAGCGCGCAGTTGCTTTGATTGGAGATTTGTCGACGGCCTTTCCACCGACCCAGTTTCCGATCAGGCCGATTGCGCCAAATGCCATCAGCCACCATCCGACATGCTCCGGAGCCACGCCTGCGACTCTTTCAAGGACATCGGCTAGGTAGGTATAAGCGGTGAACATAGCCGTAAACACCACAATCGAGAGGAGCACATTCGAAAGGAAATAGGATTCTTTAAAGATCCGTGCTTGCTTCAAAAAATCCACTTTCTCGGTACGCGCGACAGTGGGCATGCACACCCACATCGCTAGCGCCATGATCAGCGACAAACCTGCCAATAACCAAAACGCGCCTCTCCAGCCAATCGCATTCGACACAATGGTGCCCAACGGAATACCGAGCAGCATTGCCGCCGAAATACCCAAGTAGACCTTCGAGATGGCTTGGCCAGATTGCTGTGGGCTTACAAGTTGCCCAGCAGTTTCACTGGCAGTTCCCCAGAAAACTGGTAGTGCTAAAGCAGGCACTACGCGGGCTACAGAGAGGAGCCAGAAGCTGTCGGACACTGCCGCCAGGGCGTTCGCTATGGCGAAGATCAGCACGATCGAGATGAACAATTTCTTTCGATCAAGGTGAGAAAGCGCAGCGGTCAGGGGCGGGCCGAAGATCATGACGGTGAAGGCAAAAAGGGTAACCAATTGCCCTGCTACAGAAATTGAAATATCAAGATCTCGGGCAAGCGCAGGCAGCAAGCCCACGATCAGAAACTCGGTCGTTACGATGAGAAAGGCCGAGAGGGCCAGGATTGAGATGCTCAGCCCAACGCCCTTCGTGGGAGTAGCAGCTTGAGAAAAGGATTCATATGCAGACATATGCGGATGCCCCGGTGGAAATGCCCGCCAGTCTATTGATTATTTATTTGCCTATCTTTGGCGGTTTTTCCTCTCTCTGAGGACAATTTTTCATCAATGAAGGGGCCTGATGTCAATTGAGCGGAGTACATGTGTGCTTCCCCACTGGCTCTCCAGGTTGCAGCCTTCCAAGTCGAAACTGGATCATGCTTGGCTTGCTTGCTGAAACAATCCGCGCACGACGTCCCTCAACCATCGATTTCCATTGTCCTGATGATATCGGGCATGCCAATGCTGTTTGACCGTGAACCCCTCCACTTCGAACGGGCAGTCATGGACCTGTAGCCCATGCATATCGGCCAGTGTCTGCCCGATATGCCGCGGCAAGGTGCCTAGCAGATCGGTAGTCCCGATTATCATCCCTAACCCGAGAAACGCTGGCAGCTCCAGCATGATCCGCCGTTCGATCCCGGCCCGCGCCAATCCCGCTTCCAGCAGCTTCTGCCCGGTGCCGAAACTGATCTGCACATGCCCCTCGGCCCGATATCGCTCCAGGCTCATGCCATTGCCCAGGCGCGGATGCTGCGGATTGCTCAGGCACACCCAGTCCTGCTCGAACAGCACCTGCTGGTACATCCCCCCTCCCAGCCAGGGCACGAAGCCGATGGCCAAGTCCGCTTCACCCGATTCCAGCGCGCTCTCGGTATTGCCGTCGATCCGCGCTGCCTCCAGGCGGATGCCCGGCGCATGGCTGCGCAGATGGTTGAGGATGCTTGGCAGCAAGGTGATATGGCTGGCATCGCTGACACACAGGCGAAAACGCCGCTGCGCCGTGGCGGCGATGAACTGCGGCTCCCAGGCGGTCAGCCGGCGCAGCGATTCCAGCACCTCGTGGCACGGCCCTATCAGCTGATCGGCGCGCGGGGTAGGGGCCATGCCACCCGGCGTGCGCACGAACAGCGGGTCGTTCAATTGCTCGCGCAGACGCGCCAGCCAGATGCTGATGGTCGGCTGGCTCTGCCCTAGCTGTTCGGCGGCGCGGGTCACACTGCGGCATTGGTACAGCACGTCGAACAGCTGCAGCAGCTTGGGTTCGGGCAGGGCCTCCTGGGTAGCCATCATTGCGATTCTCAATAGTTGTATTGAGGCCATTGTATAGCGCAAATAACCCCTGCTGCATAAGGTGACCGCAAATCACAGGAGGTCTGCGACGTGAAAATCTGCATTCTGGGCGCCGGAGCACTGGGTTGCGCCATTGGCGCGGCCCTGAGCGAGGCAGGGCATGAAACCTGGCTGCTGAACCGCGGCCGCGCGCACGTCGAGGCGATGAACCAGCACGGGCTGCGGGTGCAGGACGAACGGGGCGAGCGCTATGTACCGGTCAACGCGGCCATCGAAGCCGAAGACGTTGGCGTGACCGATTTGGTGGTGGTGCTGGTGAAGTCGTTTCACACCGCCGAGGCCATAGCCGGCGCTGTCGCGCTGATCGGGCCGCAGACGCTGGTGCTGTCGCTGCAGAACGGCCTCGGCCACGAGGACATCCTGGCCGAGGCGGTGGGGCGTGAGCGGGTGCTGGCTGGCAAGACCTATGTCGGCGGCGTGCTGCTCGCGCCGGGCTCGGTCCGCGCCGGTGTCGTCGGCAAACAGACTTTCATCGGCGAGCTCGACGGCCAGCTGACGCCGCGCGTGCAGGCCATCGCCGAAGCGTTCAACCAAGCCGGGCTGGCCACCACGGTCAGCGACAACATCCTCGGCACCATGTGGGACAAGCTGCTGGTCAACGTCGCCACCGGTGCATTGAGCGGCATCACCATGCTCAGCTACGGCCAGCTATACAGCGAGCCGCTACTGGAAAGTACCGCCAAGGCCGCTGTGGCCGAGGCCATCGCCGTTGCCGAGCGCGCCGGCATCCGCTTGAGCCTGACCAGCCCCGAAGCTGCCTGGACACTGGCCGCCGAAGGCCTGCCGGCGAGCTTCCGCACCTCGATGCTGCAGAGCCTGGAAAAAAACTCGATCACCGAAATCGACTTCATCAACGGCTCCGTCGTGCGCTGGGGCCAGCGCCATGGCGTGGCCACGCCGGTCAACGCGACCCTGGTGGCCTGCATCAAGGGTATCGAGCGCGCCATGGCCGATCACCAGAAGGGAGAAACCCCATGAGCCAGCCAAAAGCCTACCTCGAACACGTGGCGTTCTGGGTGCAGGACATTCAGTGGCATATCCGTTTTTTCAGCGAGGTGTGCGGCATGAGCATGCGTGAAGTGCAGGGTGACGTCGAGCAACCGGCGCAGTACTGGACCCTCGGCGGCCTGCAGTTCATTCACCAGCCGGACTTCACTGGCCCGGAAGGGCGCATGGCGCACCTGGGCATCATGTGTGAGGACCTGGAAGCGGCGCTGGCCGCCGCCCAACGCTTTGGCGTCAGCGAAATGCCTCAGGGCCGAAACTGGTTACGCCTGCCTGATGGCCTGGCGGTGGAGTTCATCCAGGCGCTGCCGGCCAAATGCGTAGCCCAGGCACTGGCCATCGACCCGCGCGCGGAGGTGCAGGCATGAGCGTAATTGAAAAGTACTGGGACGATGCCCGCGAGGGCGACGAGTGCATCAGCCCGACCTACACCGTGACCCGCGAACGCATCCTGGCCTACGCCGACCTTACCGGCGATCACACCCCGGTGCATGTCGACGAGGCTTACGCCAACGCCAGCCACTTTGGCTGCCTGGTTGCCCACGGCCTGTTCGGGCTGTCGATCGCCGACGGCCTGAAGACACAGTGCGAGTACCGCTTCCTGCCGGGCATGTCGCTGGGCTGGACCTGGGACTTCGTGCTGCCGATCAAGGTCAACGACGTGCTCCACGTACGCATGCGAGTGGGTGCGATGCGCCCGAGCAACAGCCGACCTGGCTGGGGCATCGTGGTGTTGCCTTCGGAACTGATCAACCAGCACGGCGAAGTCGTGCAACGTGGCGAGCACCGGTTGATGGTGCCGCGGAGGGCAGCAGCATGAGCCAGGCATTGCCATTGGCGGGTATCCGCGTCGTTGATTACAGCCACTTCCTCGCCGGCCCCTATGTCGGCCGTTGCCTGGCGGCGCTCGGCGCAGAGGTGATCAAGGTCGAGCGGCCGGGTAGCGGCGACGCTGGCCGCCAGCACGCGTTCACCCTGGACGACCAGCAGAGCGGCTATTTCCTGCAGCTGAACATGGGCAAGCAGGGCGTCAGCGTCAACATGAAGGACCCGCGCGGCAAGGCGTTCATGCAGCGCCTGACCGATTCGGCCGACGTGTTCATCGAGAACTACCGCCCCGGCGCCCTGGACAAGCTGGGCCTGGGCTACGCCGAGCTGTCGGCGCGCAACCCGCGCCTGGTGTACTGCTCGATTTCCGCCTACGGCCATACCGGGCCGGACGCCCACCGCGCCGGATTCGGCCTGATCGCCGAGGCCAAGAGCGGGATCATGCAAATGGTTGGCGTGCCGGGCGAGGCACCGCCGCTGCTGCGTATTTCCCTGGGCGACATGTACACCGGCATTCACGCGGTGGCGGCGATCAATGCCGCGCTGCTCGGCCGGGTGAGCAGTGGCCGTGGCCAGCATATCGACATGGCGCTGTACGACACCCTGGTGTCGATGCACGAATACGCGGTGCAGTGTTACACGCTGTCCGGTGGCACTGTGTTGCCCCAGCAGACCGGCCACGACATGCCCACCTCGACCCTGTACGGCGTGTTCCGCGCTGCCGACGGCGACCTGGTGATCGCTGCCCAGGTCGACGATGCCTGGCAACGCTTCGCGGCCATGCTCGAAGCCAACGGCGGCCCGCCCGGGTTCGGCAGCGACCGCCGCTACCACAACCTCAACGGCCGCAACGCCCACCGTGAGGCGATCCTGGCGGTGGTCCGCGACTGGGTCGGCGCGCGTCGGGTGGCCGAGATCCTGGCGTTGCTCGATGCCATCGACATCCCCAGTGCCAAGGTCCAACGCATCGACGAAGTGCTGGCCGATCCGCAGATCCAGGCACGCAACATGGTCATCGAGCAGCAGCACCCACGCTACGGCACGCTGCGCCTGCCCAACCTGCCGTTCCGCTTTTCCGACTGCGACACCACGATTCACCAAGTAGCCCCGGACCTTGGCCAGCACAACGCCGAAGTGGCCGCCGGGCTTGGCTTCAGCCCCGAAGAAATCGTTGCTCTGCAGGCAGACGGTGTACTGTTCACCCACGGAGATGCACGATGAGCGACCGCTACGCAGTGATCGGCCGGCCGATCAACCACACCAAATCCCCCTTGATTCATGGCTTGTTCGCCCAGGCCAGCAACCAGCAGCTGGAATACGGGGCCATTGAAGGCTCGCTGGAAGACTTCGAAGCCCAGGTGCTGCAGTTTCGTAGCGAAGGCGGGAAGGGCATGAACATCACCGCCCCGTTCAAGCTGCGTGCCTTCGAACTGGCCGACCGGCGCAGCGAGCGGGCGCAACTGGCACGGGCGGCAAATGCGCTGAAGTTCGAGGATGGTCGCATCGTCGCCGAGAACTTCGATGGCATCGGTTTGCTGCGGGACATCGAGCAGAACCTTGGCGAGCCGCTGCGCAACCGCCGTGTGCTGCTGCTGGGTGCTGGCGGCGCGGTGCGCGGGGCGTTGCTGCCGTTCCTGCAGGCGGGGCCATGTGAGCTGGTGATCGCCAACCGGGACATGGCCAAGGCGCTGGCGCTGCGTAACGAGCTCGATCACCCGCTTCTGCGCATCAGCCGCTACGAAGCGCTGGAAGGGCAATCGTTCGACATCGTGGTCAACGCCACCTCGGCGAGCCTGACCGCTGATCTGCCGCCACTCCCTGCTGATGTGCTGGGTGAGGCGGCCTTGGCCTACGAGCTGGCCTATGGCAAAGGCCTTACGCCTTTCCTGCGCCTGGCCCGCGAGCAGGGTCAGGCGCGCCTGGCCGATGGCGTCGGCATGCTGGTGGAGCAGGCCGCCGAGGCGTTTGCCTGGTGGCGCGGGGTGCGGCCCGACACACGCGCGGTGATCGATCAGCTGACGATTCCCCTGGAGTAGGTCGATGGCCGCCAATGTACTGATGCTGCATGGCATCAACCACAACATGTTCGGCAAGCGCGACCCGCGCCAGTACGGCACAGCGACCCTGGCCGACATCGACCAGGCGTTGCAGGCCCTGGGCGAAGAGCTGGGGGCGCAGGTTGAGAGCTTCCAGAGCAACTTCGAAGGCGCCATGTGCGAACGCATCCATCAGGCCTATGAGGACCGGGTAGATGCGGTGCTGATCAATGCCGGTGCCTGGACCCATTACAGCTACGGCATTCGTGATGCATTGGCCATCATCGAAGTGCCGGTGTTAGAAGTGCACATGTCCAACATCCATGCCAGGGAGCCGTTCCGCCATCACTCGGTATTTGCCGAGGTGGTGCGCGGGCAGATCTGCGGGTTTGGTGTCGAAACCTACCTGCTGGCGCTGCGTGCGGCGATGAGCATGGTCTGAGCAGGGCCGCATGGCTCGGAGCTCTGAGCGGTTTTACCCGCAAAGCAGGTGACGCGGGGCATGCGGCGACGGCTCCTGAAGTGACCGTAGGTGTGGCGGCTGTCGTGCTGCCTACCCATCCAGCATGGATGGAAAGCCAGTAGCTACTTCCGTGACTGCATAGTACGGTCCGCCTTCAACAAGCCACCCGGTTCGTTGCCTTCAACCCCACGGACCGGGGCTCTCATGACCTGGGAGGTCGAATGGAAGTCGCTACAACGATCAGTCAACAAGAACTGGATAACGCCTTGGTCGCGTTTGCACGCTACAAAATCGGAGAAATCAAGATCTTCGACCTGGAGCAGGCAATGAGCTTCGAAGCAGGCCAAGCCTTGTCCCAAAGCGGGCTGGTCCGGTTCTCAATTACCAAAATGGTGTCAGGACGTTATCGCATCAGCGATGAAGGAGAGAACGCCATCACAGAGGCTGGGCGGGATCGCCTCGAGGTGATCCGCGCCTGACCCTGGCTTCCAGCTTTACGAAGGCCGCAGACACGTGCTGCGGCCCTTTCGTGTCATATCACTTTCACCGCCCGACCAATGAACTTCACCGGCCCTGTCGGCAGACCGGTAGGCGAGCCACCGGCTTTCTCCAGCGTCAGCTCGAACAATTGATTGGCCTCCAAAGGGGGCAGGCTTTGCAGCGGAACCCGATAGGGTTCGCCCGGTTTGACCAGGCCAAGCGAAACCGGGGCACGCCATTGCTCGCCCTTGGTCCAGAACTGCAGGGCCATGCCGTCGGGGACCGTGTCCTGGCCCAGCGGCAGCAGTTCGATCATACGGCTGTCGCTGGCCTGTACCACCCAGCCGGGGGCCTGGCTGTTCGGCGCCACCAGCACCACCAAGTATTCCGTGGTAGAGGGGGGCGTGGTCAGCAAGGTAAACGCCAGCAGCAGGCTTGCAGCCAGCCCCGCGGCGCTGAGCCCTTGCCACAGGCCGAGGCGTTGCCACAAGCGAGTCTGCGTGCGCGGTGCGGGTAGCTCGTCGAGGCTGCGCTGGATACGGCGCCACAGACGGGGGCTTGGTGGCTGCGGGGTAGACAACGCGGTCAGCTCCAGCAGCCGGGCCTCCCAGGCATCCACGGCGGCGCGGAGCGCGGGGTCGGTACGCAGGCGTTCGGCCGCTGCGGCATAACGCTCCGGCGACAAGGTCCCCAGCACATATTCCCCGGCGAGGCTGTCCAGTTCTTCGGCAGAATCGGGCTTCATTCCAGACACTCCCGTAGCGCTTTGAGGCTACGTTTGATCCAGGCCTTGACAGTGCCCAGTGGCGCACCCAATAAACCGGCTATCTCGGCGTGGCTGCAGCCGTCCACGTAGGCGTGCAGGATGCAGCGTTGCGGTGCGGGCTGCAGTTGTTCAAGGCAGCGGTAAATCTTTGCTGAACCGGACCAGAGGTCAAGGTCATCAACCCTCCCATGCAATGTTGACGCAGTTTCGGTGTCGGCATCGGTCAGTACAGTTTCACGGCGGGTATCGCGTATCGAATTCAGCGCCAGGTGGCGGGTAATGCTGTAGATCCAGCCCCGAGCCGAGCCGCGCGCCGGGTCGTAGCTGGCAGCGCGGGTCCAGATGCGGATGATCGCATCGTGGACGATGTCTTCTGCGGTGGCGTCGTCACGTGCGATACGCCGGGCAACGCCCAGCAGGCGCGCGCCTTCGTGATCGTAGAGCGCCTGCAAGGCCCGCCGATCACCCTGTGCACAGGCTAACAAGCAGCGGTGGAAGTCGAAGGGGGCGGCCGGCGAGTTCAACGTGTGTGGCTTCCTTGTGTAAGGCAAGGTACCCCGGCCATCCAGCCGGGGGCTTGCCATCGAGCGTAGATCATCACTCGCAGGGCGTAGGCTCAAGAGCGCTTCACTTGGCTGTCCAGAACACATAGTCAGCCTGGTACTGGACGATCTGCCTGGCACCTTTGTTCTGCGCCGTGCAGTCGATTGACGGCGCTACACCGCCGCGGGTGGCGAGGCGCTGGATATAGCTGACCCCCTGCATGGCGCCTTTGCCCTCGGCCGGGTTGGCCTTGACCAGTTGATAGGGTATGGCGCCTTTGTCCGCCGGTGCCACTGCCAGCTGGG
Organism: Pseudomonas sp. 3HC3; assembly: GCF_044904505.1. Classification (NCBI taxonomy): domain Bacteria; kingdom Pseudomonadati; phylum Pseudomonadota; class Gammaproteobacteria; order Pseudomonadales; family Pseudomonadaceae; genus Pseudomonas; species Pseudomonas sp. 3HC3. The sequence continues at coordinate 748,332 of NZ_JADDRH010000001.1, read as the reverse complement.
TGCCGGTGACCTTCGAGCCATCCTTGGCCTGCCAGGTGGCGGGCGGGCCAAAGTAGTCGCCCACCTGGTTACCGGTACGGTCATTGAGCACTGCCTTGGGACCGACGAAAGTCCATTCGGTCTGACCGGGGGTGTTGGCCTTGTCGCGGCACTCGTAGGTGATCTCGCCGACGCCGACGGTTTCGAGCAGGACGCGATGGCCATCAGGGACTTTGACCGATTCTGGCAGCGCGGACTGGGCGTGGGCGGGTGGCAGCGCAAGGGCGAGGCTGCAGGCAAACACACAGGCGGAGTATTTGAAGTTCATGGACAGTGCTCCTGAAAGTCATTGGGCTGGGCAGTCAGAGGCCGCCCATTAGCAATACCCGCCAACGGCCGGGCTGGATGCACTGAACGAAAAAAATATGCGTAGCGCGATGAGCCTGCCTGTGCTCGCCTACAATCTCGAACGAATCATGAGCATCTTCGCCATTGCAGGACGGCGTTAATGCTCGCACCCCGACAACCCCATGAGGACACTGCAGATGAAGCGTTTGTTACTAGGCCTGTTGTTCACCGCGTCGGGCGTTGCCCACGCCGGTATTCCGCTGTTGAATGCAACATGCCCCGGAAATATCGAGGTCCATGCCGATAAAGGCGGGCCCGTCTACATCAATGGCAAGGAGGCCAAGCTGAAGAAATTCAATGACAACTATTTCGAGGCCAAAGGCGGCGGGGTAACGGTATCGTTGTCGATCAACCCGGATGGCTCCCCTGACGTCTCGTATACCGGCAAGAACAAAGCCAATGGCATATGCCAGATCAAGGACTGACTGCGCGAACGCGCTGTTTGGCTGGCGCGGTGCCAGCGGCCTGCATCAGGTTGCTGGAACGGGAATTGCTGTGACCTTGAGACATTGATCATGCGGGGTACGCAGATATGACTCAGGATGACCGCTATTACATGATTTTCAGCGTGGTTGCTGTGCTGGTACTGGACCTGGCGGCGACTTATGTGTTTCTCAACGCCATCCCCTGACCCCGGTTATGGGGTAGGCCTTACTCGTAATCGGGGGCAAGGCAGGGCGTGAGGGAAACGCCCTGAAACCTATATAGCAAACAAACCTAATGCCCGGTCGCGATGGCACAGTAACATGGGCATACCAAAACCTAAAAAAGGGCAGGCTGCTTGGCAACATTTCCCGGTTTTCGATGGGGCTGCAGGAGCGTGTCGCATGAGTAACTCAAGATCGCTAGCAGGCGCACTACTTGTATCCGGGGTAGCCATGTTGTTCATGGCAGGCTGCGCACAAAACCCTGATGTGCGTGACAGCCACGATTATACGGCTGGCACTACCGTGAAAAGCCCACCTGCGTATCTGGGGTGCGTCAAAGGCGAGCTACAAAGCAATGTGAAAACCTATGAAGTCGAGGGTGATAACGCGGTCAGGCTTTTCGTCGAAAGCACTGACCCCGACAAGGCAGAGGGTCTTGTAGAGTTGCGGGGCACGGGAACCGAGCGCCACTTCACGGCCTATCAACGTGATGCCTGGTACGACCATGGGCGGTTGCTGGATGCTGCATTGATGTGTTCAAAAGCGTAAATCTCAGACCCAAGTCAAAAAGCCCGCCGTCGAGAGCGGGCTTCTTGTCTGAGGGGCGAATAACCTTGCGTGCCCAAGAAACGGCCTGTGGCTTGAGCAGCGTTGTTTTTTGCATTTGCCGGCCCCGCCCGTAATAATCGATGCATTTGGATGGAGAGTCGCAGGTGGAAGCAAGAAGCGTAGTCGCTGAAATGTTCATTGGGATTCCGACGCATTTCTGGGTTTTGCCTGTTGCCGGCCTGGTGGCCTACTACGGGCTGAAGTGGTCCGCCAGATCCAGTAAGCGTGCCACCCTGCTACAAGCCTCGACTTACCTGTTACTGCTGGCGCTGGCAGTTCTGCCCAACGGCTTTTATGCACTGTTTCCTCCTGCGCCCGAGCCTGATGTGCTATTGAATCAAACGCCGTTTCCCAACTATGCAGGGCGCTTCTACCTGGATGCGTTCTATGTCTTCAGTGGCTGGGCGCTGAGCAAAGTGATCAAGTTGAAGTTCAGCTGAGTCACAGCTCGCATACCTGATGCGCTGACGGGATCAGTAATTGCATACCCCTTTGAATCCGGCGCATCTGGGGGATACGGCAATGCTCTCTGAAGATCTGTACATCATGTTCCTGTTTGTCGGCAGTGTGTTGGCCCTGGATATAGCAGCCATCGTGTTGTACAGGGAAGCCAAGCCCTGACCCCGCGTTTTGCTCGCAATGGCGCCGGAGTTCATCGGGAGTTTCACTGTTGCGGCGTGCCCCCGGCTACTGGCAGAAATATCAGGTGCGCTACACTGACCCGCTTGGGCGCCGTCCTGCAGCAAGACTTTGGTTGATTAGTAACGCGGCGTCACCCCCGTTAGAATGCAGCGTATCCATAACGGCCGATTGCAAATGCCTACATTTCGTATTTTTCTCGCAACTGTGTTGGTTGCCAGCCTTGGCGGTTGCGCAACCCCTGGCAAACCCACAGCCAGCAAACTGACCAAAAAGTCGCCGCAGCAGTACGCCGCCTGTGTCCTGCCAAAATGGCAGGCGCTGGCACCCCAGGCCACGCAGAAGTCGATAGCCCACGGCTACCGGCTGACGGCGCCCAGTGCTGTAGCAAGCGACGATGTGCTTGATGTCGTCGACGTACGCGAGGGCAGCCGCGCGACCTTCTACAAGGGCAGCTTTCTGTCTGGCGACAAATTGCGCCAGGCTGCCAAGCAATGCCTGGATTGAGTTAGTAACCCGAGCTTGCTGAGCCGCGCAGAACCCCTACGGTTACCCCGCCTCATCCCGCTTGTTCAAATGCTCGCACTTCACCTGCGCCTCCTTCCGGCTCGGGTAGCTTGGCTTGAGCCGCTCCTTCGCCTGATTGTCATAAATGTCGAACCCTCCACAAACGGTAGCGGCGTAGTAGCGGCTGCCTACGCGGAACGACTCCTTTTCGATCGGCACAGCGGGAACGATAACGAATCTTGGTAGCATTTTTCGTGCCTCCCCAGGCAGATATTTAAGTATTAGTCCCACCAATGGTAAGCATCAAGAAGGCTCATGACGAAAGGCGCTTAGCACCCGTCCGTCACCTCGGTGATGGTCATCGCTAATCCTGATCCACAGTAGGGGAACACTTTTTCACCGGGGTGGTCTGTTATGGCAGTTGGACCAGCCGGTATTCGCCAGGCTGAAACCCCGCCAAGCAAGGGAATGGCGGTTGACTGAAGCTCAGCCAGGTAACGTCAGGTAAAAGCGGCCACGGCATATACACGGATCAGTATTGTGGTTTGTACTGTCCGGTTAAAGATGCCATTGATGAACACACTTCCGTTGCAGCCAAGCGCTGAACGCGGGGCGTTCTCCGATTTCGAGGCGTGTCGCAATACCCAGCAGGGCCCCGTGGTGATCCTTGCCTCCGGCGCTTCTGCCAAACAGTTTCCACTGGGCGAGTTTGCGCATTTGCCCATCATCGCCATGAACGGCTCGGTCGCCATGACTGCCGAACACGGCATCAAACCCTTCTTCTACGTGTGCACCGACAAAAGCTTTTGCCAGCAACAGCCGGCCTTGTTCGCCACTGCCGTGCGCGACAGCGAGCGCCTGGCCCTGTGGCCAGAGCAGTATGCGCGTGTCGATGTGCCAGCCCACACCCAGTGTTATGCCTTGCACAAAGCCGACACGCCGAGCCTGCTGGACGGTTTGCGCGGCCAGGGTGAAAGTTGCGTGTGCAACCGGGCACTGTGGAGCAAACGCAGCCGCTCGATCGCCTTCAGTAAAGACCTGGCCCAAGGCTTTTTCGATGCCCGCACGGTGGTTTATGTGGCCTTGCAGTTGGCCTATCACTTGGGCTTCGAAGACGTGTTGCTGGTAGGGGTAGACCTCGATCAGAGCGTCGGGCGCTTTTACGAGAACGGCCAAGGCCAGTGTTCGCCGTGCGGGCTCGACCAGCATTGGGACAGCCGTATCCTGCCGTCGCTGAAGCTGATGGCCAAGGAAGTGGTCAGCGAGCATTTCCATGTCTACAACCTGTCGGCAACATCACGCATTCCCACTGAGCTGATACCCAAGGTCACGCTCAGCCAGGCGCGGCACATTGCCGGCTGCGCAATGAACTGAGCAAGAAAGCGGATGCATGAAAGACTGTGGATGCGTACAGTGGGTCGATCGCAACTTGCAGGAGCCTGCTATGTCCAGCGCATTCACGATCATGCCATCGCCCGTCGGCGTGCTCACCCTTGTGGCCCGTGGCAACTGCCTGGCAGCCGTATTGTGGGAAGAAGAGCGGGAAAACCGCGTACGCCTGGGCGCAATGCACCGGGACGACCAGTGCCCGGTACTGCTGGAAGCCGCTCGCCAGCTGGGTGAGTACTTTGACGGCAAGCGTCAGCGTTTCGAGCTGGCGCTGGACTTTGCCGGTACTGAGTTCCAGCGCCAGGTGTGGGCCGCATTGCTGGCGATACCGTTCGGCGAAACCCGCAGCTACAGCGATATTGCCCGGCAGCTCGGCAACCCCAGGGCGGTACGCGCGGTAGGCGCCGCCAATGGCCGCAACCCGATTTCGATCATTGCTCCCTGTCACCGGGTAATCGGCGCGTCGGGCAGCCTGACCGGCTTTGCCGGTGGCCTGGCGGCCAAGCAGTATCTGTTGGCGCTGGAAGGGCGGCAAAGCCTGGCACTGGACCTGTAAGGCGTCAACCGAACCCGCTGGCAATCAGGCAGGCCAACACAGCCAGCACCGAACCGGCGATCAGGGTGTATTGCCGCCGGGCCTGACGTGCACGGGGCTCGACCTCACGCAGGTACTCGCCGGGCGTAGGCGCATCGGGCCGATGGCGCAAACCCTCGGCCACATCGGCAAGTTGACCCTGAATCAGCAAGCCGACCAGGCAGTAGGTGCAGGCGTAACTCAGCAACGCCAGAAACAGATAGATCATGCAAGGTACGGACTCAAGGGCAGGGTGATCGCACTGGCACTGCGGGTGTCGAGTACGATCAGGCCTTCACTGTGGTCATCCAGGCTGGCTAGCAACTGCCCTTGGCTGTCCCACGCGGCAGAACCGCCGGCACCGATGAAGGTGTCAGCCGGCCCCACGCAGTTGGCCATCAACACTGGCATGCCCAGCTCGCGCGCCACCTCTGGGTAGTGCGCATATCCCTCGCGGATACCCTTGGCGGTTTTCGCAACGCTGACCAGATACAGATCGGCACCGCGCTCGCGGGCCACGGCGGCATGCGCCAGGAACATCGATTCGTAGCAGATCGCCGGCGCCACCCGATGTTCACCCACCTCCAGCAGCAATGCCTGATCACCTGGGGTGAAGTAAGGCAGCTCATCATCATGCAAGCGCTGCTTGGCATAGGCCTGGCGCGGCGCCCCAGGACAGAAGATGGGCATGCCGATGCGTATGCCGTCGGGTGTCGGCAATGGCAGGCCCACGGCAACCGTAATGCCCAAGCGGTCACACGCTGCCTGCAGCGGGTCCAGGCGCGCGGAGGTGACGGGCAGGGCGGCCTGGCGTGCCACACTCGGCTCATAGCCGGTCAGTGACAGCTCGGGGAACACGACCAGTTCGGCACCCAGGGCCGCAGCCTGCTCGATGCAAACCAGATGGCGCTGGAGGTTGGCTGGCAAATCGCCCTTGAGCGACGCCAGTTGTACGGCGCACAGTTTCATCAGAACCATTCCCTGGTGAAGATTGACGTGCCGAGCATACTATCGGCACCAATGCCTGTTCCAGTGAAGGGTTTTTCAGGAAGCCTGAGGTGCGCGGTAAAACGCCCTCCGACCTGCGCAGCCACGGTACCTTGTGCCATGCTGTCCAGTGACAGCGCCATGAGCACGGCCTGCGCGAAAGCGGGCATGGTGCTACCAGCGGAGGAACACTGTAATGGCACGGTTTCGGCGGCTGATCGCCAATATCCGGGGACGGGACCTGGCGGTGGGCGATATCCATGGCCACTTCCAGCGCCTGCAACAATGCCTGGATGCGGTAGGGTTCGATCCGGCGGTGGACCGCTTGTTCAGCGTGGGTGACCTGGTCGACCGTGGGCCGCACAGCGAGGCAGCGCTGGAATGGCTGGCCCAGCCTTGGTTCCATGCCGTCCAGGGCAATCATGAGGCCTTGGCAATCACCCGCGTGCGCGGGGGGCGGCTCGACCTGGGCATGTACCGCGCCGCCGGCGGTGGCTGGTTTCTCGACTTGCCGCGGCGCGAGCAACTGCGTTTCGTGGAGCGTTTCGAGCAGCTGCCGATTGCCATGGAAGTGGAGAGTGCAGACGGGCTGGTAGGCCTGCTGCATGCAGACAGCCCGTTTGCCGACTGGGCAGTCTTACGCTCCTGGCTGGAACTGGATGACGACCCTGACGTGCGCCAAGTGTGCCAGTGGTCGCGTCGGCGCCTGAAAGAGGGAGACACCCAACCGGTGCAGGGCCTGCGAGCCCTGCTGGTCGGCCACACCCCGGTGCTGGAGGCCAAGCTGCTGGGCAATGTGTGGCACCTGGACACGGGGGGCTGGTCCAGCGGGCATTTCACCTTGGTCGACATGCGCACCTTGCAGCGGGTCAGCCCTGGGCCAGATGCAGCAACAACGCCCCTGCCAACAACACCAGCATGACCCCCGAGGCCCGCTCCAGCCACGCTAGGCTGCGGACGAATCGCCTCAGTACCCGCTGGTTGCCGATGGCCACGGCGACCAGCAAGTCCCAGAGCAGGACGATGCTGAACATCCATACGGCGTAGGCAGCCTTCCAGCCGGGGCTGACGCTGGCGACCATGCTCGCCAGGCTGGCATAGAACAACGCGTTCTTGGGGTTGAGGATGCCGGACAAGAAGCCCATGCCCAAACTGCGCCACCAGCCATGAACCCGCTGGCTGCCGGCGACTGCGCCCAGGCTGGTTTGCCCGGCATGGCGCAGGAACAGCACGCCGATGTACAGCAGGTAGCTGGCGCCTGCCAGTTGCAGGGTGGTGAACAGCGGGCCGCCCTGCTGCAGTACCGAAAGCCCGGTGAAGGCCATGACGATGAACGCGCCATTGGCCAGTGCTATGCCCAGGCAGGCGCCGCTGGCGATGCGCCAGCCGCTGTTGATCGCGTTGCGTGCGACCAGGAAAAAGTCCGGGCCAGGTGAGAGCAGGGCAAGGAAGTGGGCCAGGGCGATGATCATGAATTGCTGCATTGGGGGCTGCTCTACGGAAAAAACCGCAGTCTGCTGCCGGGCCCGTTCTGGCGTATTGAACAATATTGCACCTGCAGCAGCCTTCAGTTCCCCCGGTACTGCCCCGGCGTAACCCCCACATGGGCCTTGAACACCCGCTGGAAATGGCTCTGGTCAGCAAAGCCAAGCTGATAGGCCACTTCCGCCAGGGCCAGCCCTTCACTCAACAGTTGCCGCCCGCGATTGACCCGGGCATTGAGCAGGTAGGCATGCGGCGTGAACCCGGTAGCCGCACGAAACGCGCGGATCAGCTGATAGCGCCCAAGCCCCGCCTCCCGCGCCAACACCTCCAGGCTCAATTGCGCAGGGTCCTGCTGCTCGATGCGTGTAAGCAACCCGCTCAAGGTGGCGGTTTCCAGGGTGGGGGGCGCTGCCAGCGGTGGGTGCGCGGAAAAGTCCAGGTCGCCCAGAAAGGCAATCAGCGCCGCATCTTTCTCGCCGGTGCAGGCACTGGAAAACAGTAACCTATTCAGCGCGCAGAACTGCCGATATACCTCAGCCTCCCTGCAGATACGCACCGGTTCGCTGGCTCCGATACCGCCAAGACCTGACTCCAGGCGCAACTGCGTCAGCCAGTCAGCATCCACATGCAGCATCTGATAGCTCCAGGCCAGGCCGGGTGCAGGGTTGCAGGCATGCACGCGGTGGGCCGGGACCAGTACCAGCGTGCCGGGCGCCAAGTGATGCTGCCCGTCGGCAGCCCCGGTGAAATGGCTGCGGCCAGCATCCACCGCACCGATGGAAAACGTCGGATGGCTGTGGGCCTTGTAGCAGGCCCGGCTGTGGCAGGCGCGCCGGCTTTCGACATGTGCCAGGGCCGGGTCGCGCCACAGGGCGGCGTGGGAACGGGGCATTACAGGCTCCTCGGTATTGCCGGAAGGGTAACAGGTACCGTGCACCCGTACAGTTTTTATCACTGGCTGTTACTTGACCGCAGGGCCCGGAACGCGCCGAAATAGAGGGCTGTTGTCAGAGGAAAACGAGAATGGACCTTTCAAGCCTGCTGCTTTTCATCCCCGCCTGCTTCGCCTTGAACATGGCGCCAGGGCCAAACAACCTGTTGTCGTTGCACAACGCCAGCCGTTACGGCCTGCGCACCGCCTGTGTGGCAGGCGGCGGCCGTATCCTTGCCTTCTGCGGCATGATCGCCCTGGCAGCGATGGGCCTGGCAGTGGTGTTGCATACCAGCGAATACCTGTTCCTGGCCATCAAGGTGGTGGGCGCGGCCTACCTGTTTTACATCGCCTGGCAACTGTGGCGCGCACCGGTGAGCGAGACCGTGGTGGCAAGCGATCACCCAGGCGGCACTTGGCGCCTGGCGCGCCAGGAGTTCTGGGTGGCGGCCGGTAACCCCAAGGCCATCCTGATCTTCACCGCGTTCCTGCCGCAGTTCGTCTCGGTCGGTAGCAGCACCCCGGTGAGTGAGCAGTTCCTTTGGCTGGGTGTGTTGTTCCTGCTGTTGGAATGGGCGGCCATTGCCATCTACTCAGGCCTGGGCGCCTACATGCAGCGTTGGTTCAGCCAGCCTGGCCCACGCCGGATGTTCAACCGGGTCAGCGCTTCCTTGCTGGGTTGCGCGGGCCTCGGTCTGCTGGCTGCGCGCCGCTAGAACTGCCAGCGCACGCCCAGGTTCACGCCGCTGGCTTCCTGCTGGCGGCTGTCCAGGTTGGCGGTGTACTGCACGCCGCCATGCAGGCTCAGCGCTTTGTTGACCTGCGCTACCACACCGCTTTCCAGTTGCACTGAGGTATAGCGGTAATCGGTCCTGATCTTGTCTGCGTCATCGAAGGTCAAGGTGTCGCGCCCACCGTCGCCGTGCCACAGGTTGACCTGCGCATAGGGTTGCAACAGGCGGCCGCTGCTTCCTGTGAACGCACCCTCCAGGCGCAGGCCCAAGCGACCTGTCAGCTCGACCTGGGCGTCATGGCTGATGCGCGAGACGCTGTCGCTGGCGCTGTCCAGTGCGATCTTTTGCGCAATCAGCTGAGCTTGCGGTTCCACGCGCCAGCGCTCGGACAGAGTAATGGGGTAGCCCGATTCCAGTGAAGCTGTCCAGGCGTGGCCGTCGAGGTTGAGCGTGTCGCCACGATCGGAGCGGGCGCGGCCATCCAGGCGGGTGTACTGCAACACCGCGTCCAGGTACGCGCCCTGTGGCCCGACCAGCGTCCAGTAGGTGCCCACGCTATCGCCATCGAGCTTCAGGTCGCCCACGCTGCGGTCTTGAACGGCCAGGGCAAAACCTTTGACGTCGGCGTCCAGGCGGCTGTGGCTTACGTAGATACCGACATGCTGGCGGTAACCGTTCTCGCCAACCTTGGCATACAGGTCCTGGCCTACCTTGAAACCGTACAGGTCGCCATCCAGGCTCGGGCTGACCGTGCCGCTCCATTGCTGGCGCAGCGCGCCGCCGTAGGCTTGCCCCCAGCTGGCGGGCAGGGCGCTTTCACCCTGGAGTAACAGCTGGTCGCCCTGGCGTTGGTGGAAGGTGCCCAATGCCTGGCGGGCGATGATCGCGGCACCCCGTGGCGCTGCGGCATAAACCGGGACCTCGGGGCGGTACAGCGGCAGGCTTTGGCCCTGCGCCGGCGCAGGCAGCTCGGCCTGGCCGGGCGCGGGCGCAGCAACGGGTGGGGTCACGGCCGGGGCGATCACCGGCGGCTCGCCCGGTGCCGGCACAGGGGCGGGAGCGGGTGGCGCAACCAGCGTCGAGCGCAGGTACCAGCTGTTTTCACTGCCAGCAGTGACGCCGCCTTTGAACAGCCGGTAGTCGTAGGCACCGGCCGATAGCCTCTGGGCCTGTACAAAGGCGTTGGCCGTGCTGGTGGCGCCGTCACGGGCTTCGACCACCTGGATGCCGTTCTGCGCAGTCGCCGCACCTGCGCCGTTGAGGTTGTTGATGAGCACCTGGGTAGAGCCGGCGATCGCGCCGCGGCTGACCACCAGGCGATCGGAAGCTGCGCCATCGCCGGCCAGCACGCTGTTCAGGCGCAGGGCGCCGTTGTTGCCGGTGTAATCGCCCTCGATGCTCAAGCGGCCCATGGCATCATTGCCGGCTGTGAGGTCAAATGTACCTGCGTTGTTGATCGCGGCGCGCTGGTCTGGGGCAAATGCAGTGATTACCCCTTGGCGTGAAGTGATGCTGCTGCTGGCGTCGAGGGCGAGGCTGCCCGTGCTGCTGTTGCTGTCGCCCAGTACCAGTGTGTCATCCAGTGCCAGCCGGCTGCCATTGTTCAGCGCCACGCGCTCCCAATTCACATAGCGGGCACCGCCTGCCGGCTGGCTGGCATCGAAGGTCAGGCTGTCGGTACCGTCGCCGCCGTCCACAGTGATACTCAGCACCTCGGGCGTGAGGCCTTTTAGCAGTGCCGTGTCATCACCTGGCCCCGCATCCACGCGCCCGCCAATACGGCCACCGTCCCAGGTGAAGCGGTCGTTGCCAGTGCTCAGCAACACATCGCCGCCAACCTGGCCACCGTGCACCAGCACCTGGTCATCGCCACCGCTGACGCTGATATTGCCGCCGATGTTGCCATCGAAGACTTCGATGTAGTCCTTGTCGAAGGCCGCGATGACGTTCCGGTCGACGCTGCCGCCACGCATGATGAAGGTGTTCTCGTCCAGCCGCATGTTGACGTTGCCGATACGCCCGTTGTCCATTTCGGCATAGTCGCCGCTGTCGAACGTGCCCTTGATCCAGCCGCCGGTCATGTGAAAGGTGTCCAGGCCATCACCCTGGTTGAGGTTGCCTTCGATGACGCCGCCGCTCATGGCGAAGTCATCGATGCCGGAGCCCTGGTGGATGTTGCCGCCGACGCTGCCAGAGGCCATGTCGATGCTATCTTTGCCGGCGCCGAAGGTTACATCGCCGGTGATGGCGCCGCTACCGGATGCCGGGAATACCAGGCGGTTATCACCGCTGGTGTCCAACAGCGAGGGCGCCGTGCCGCTGTCACAGGTGTAGGTGTCGTTACCCGGGCCGGGTGAGAAGGTGCAAGCCGCGTTTGCGGCGGGCGGGGCCATGCCCAGCAGCGGCAGCGAACCCAGGGTCAACATCAGGCGTAGACGCATCAGGAAAACCTCCATTCTCCAGGGAGTCCTGCGCACCACGCGTGGTGTACAGGGTTACCCGGGTTGTATAGAGGAGTGCGTCACGATCACAACTGGCAAAAATGTCAGGTGGCAAAAGGCTAGCGCATTAGTCGCGGTAGAACGTTTGCACCAGGTGGTAGCCGAATTTGCTCTTGATCGGCCCGTGTACCACACGCAAAGGCTTCTTGAAAATCACCTGGTCGATGGCACCGACCATCTGCCCTGGGCGGATTTCGCCCAGGTCACCACCCCGCTTGCCAGATGGGCAAAGAGAGAACTTTTTGGCGAGCACGTCGAAAGCCTCGCCGTTGGCGATGCGCTGCCTGAGCTTTTCGGCTTCGTCAGCGGTCTTGACCAGTATGTGGCGGGCTTGGGCTTTCATGGGCTACCTGTGTATCGGGAAAAAAGGCGGCATTATGCCTGATTGAATCCAGTAGTAGCGATCGCGCCCAAATGGCCGCGATGAATGTCAAATCTTCAGCTCTGCGCGATCGCGAAACTGCTCCAGCGCCTCCGGGTTGGCCAGCGCATCGGTGTTCTTCACCGGCAACCCATGCACCACATCGCGAATCGCCAGTTCCACCAGCTTGCCACTGATGGTGCGCGGTATGTCGCTGACCTGGGCGATCACCGCCGGCACATGGCGGGGTGTGGTGTACTGGCGTATTACCTGGCGGATGTGCTGGCGCAGGGCTTCATCCAGCTGCAGGCCGTCGTGCAGGCGCACGAACAGCACCACCCGCACATCCCCGTTCCAGTCCTGGCCGATGGCCACGCTTTCAACGACCTGTTCGACTTTTTCCACCTGGCGGTAGATCTCCGCCGTGCCAATGCGCACGCCGCCCGGGTTGAGCACGGCGTCGGAGCGACCGTGGATCACCATGCCCCCGCTGGCACGCTGCTCGGCGTAGTCGCCTTGGGCCCACACCCCCGGGAACTGGCTGAAATAGGCATCCTGGTAACGGCGGCCGTCCGGGTCGTTCCAGAAGCCGAGTGGCATCGAGGGGAAGTTGCGCGTGCACACCAGCTCGCCTTTTTCGTCCACCACGGGCTGACCCTGCTCGTTCCACACCTCCACCGCCATACCCAGGCCCTTGCACTGGATTTCGCCGCGACGCACAGGCAGGGTCGGGTTGCCCAGCACGAAGCAGGAGACGATATCCGTACCGCCCGACATGGACACGAGCCACAGGTCGGCCTTGATCTTGTCGTACACATAGTCATAGCTGTGCGGTGACAGCGGCGAACCGGTGGACATCAGCAGCCGCAGGCTGGTCAGGCAGTGGCTGGTGGCGGGTTCCAGGCCTGCCTGCTCCAGTGCCGCCAGGTACTTGGCGCTGGTACCGAAGGCGTGGATGCCCTCGGCCTCTATCAGGTCCAGAAGGCGCCCGGGGCCCGGGTGGAACGGCGAGCCGTCGTACAGCACCAGCGTGGCACCCACCGCCAGGCCGCTGGCCAGCCAGTTCCACATCATCCAGCCGCAGGTGGTGTAGTAGAACAGCACGTCGTCGGCCTTCAGGTCGTTGTGCAGGCCGTGTTCCTTGAGGTGTTGCAACAGCACGCCTCCGGCGCGATGGACAATGCACTTGGGCACGCCGGTGGTGCCACTGGAATAGAGGATGTACAGCGGGTGGTCGAACGGCAGCGGGGTGAAACGGGGCTCGCCGCCGGGCTGGAAGAAGTCATCCCACAGGCTGACGTTGGCTGCCTGGAATTCGTCGGCACGCGTGCCTTTACGGGTATGGGGCACCACGATCAGTTGCTCCAGGCCAGGCAGCTGCGCGCACACCTGGTTGACCTTGGTCACCTGGTCGATGGCCTTGCCTGCATACTGGTAACCGGCGCAGACGATCAGCAGCTTGGGTTCGATCTGGCCGAAGCGGTCGATGATGCCGTGCACGCCGAATTCGGGCGAGGAGGAGGACCAGACTGCGCCAAGGCTGGTGCAGGCGAGCATGGCCACCAGTGTTTGCCAGGTATTGGGCATGATGGCCGCTACCCGGTCGCCCGGGACGATACCTGCAGCCTTGAATGCCGTTTGCAGCCCGGCCACCTGTGCGGCCAGTTCAGCATGGCTGAACACTTCGCGCTGGCCATCTTCGCGTACGGCGACCACGGCCGGGCGGTCGTCGCGGCGGCGCAGCAGGTGTTCGGCAAAGTTCAGGGTGGCATTGGCGAACCACTGTGCATCGGGCATCTGCGGCCCTTCGCTGAGCACCTGGCTGGGCGGGGTATGCCAATGTACGTGGAAATACTCGGCAAGGGTTTGCCAGAAGGCAGCCCGCTGTTCGATGCTCCAGCCGTGCAGGGCCTGGTAGTCGTCGAGCTGCAGGCTGTAGCGCAGGTTGACCCGGCGGCGGAAGGCATCCATCCGGCTGGCCTCGATCTGCGTTGTGGACGGGCGCCAGAGCACATCGTTCATGCCGAATCTCCTTTACCGGAACAAAGCAGGCTCAGTGCAGGATCAGCCTTGTGTTGCGAAGAAGCTGATCCTGCAGAGAAAGCGGTTCTGCTTACTCTACTTTAGCCTTTTGCACATCCTGCGATGCCGACCACACGCGGTAGCGCACTTCGACATCCTTGGGCGCATACACCACTACCGGCAGCTTGCTGTTGTAGCGCAGCAGGAAGCCGTTGCCGACCACCGGCACGAAGGCCTCGGTCTTCTTGTCGTCCGGGCAGGCCATCAGTGTGCTGGCCGGGCCGCTGACGTTGTCCAGGCGGTAGTAACTGTAGCCCCAGCCTTCCAGGGTGCGTTCTTCGAGGCTGCCGCCCAAGCGCTGGCGATTGCAGTCGACCTGCAGGGTCTTGCCAGCGAGGATTTCCAGTTTATAGGCCGACTCATCGGCCTGGGCCGGCAGGTGGATAACCTGCCGGGTGAAGCCTTTTTCCGCCTCGGGGTAGGGCGCGATGTCCTTCAGGCTGGCGGCCGTCGCAGGTGCGGCGGCGGCCAGGCTCAGGGCCAGAATCGCGGTCATTGGGGTAGGGCGCATAAGGCCTCCTTGCTGATAAACGAATGCGCGGCCGCCGCCAGGCCCAGGCCGCCCGTCACTGGGCCAACCAGCCACCATCGACGTTCCAGGCGGCGCCGCGAACCTGGCTACCGGCCTCGCTGCACAGGAAGAGTACCAGCTCACCGAGGTGTTCGGGGGTAACGAAGGCCAGCGACGGTTGCTTTTCTGCCAGCAGATCGTGCTGCGCTTGCAGCCGATCGCCACCCTTGGCTGCACGATCGTCGATCTGCTTTTGCACCAGCGGCGTCAGCACCCAGCCCGGGCAGATGGCATTGCAGGTGACACGACTGGTGGCGGTTTCCAGGCCGACCACCTTGGTCAGGCCGACCACACCATGCTTGGCTGCCACGTAGGCTGCCTTGCCAATCGAACCGACCAGGCCATGCACCGAAGCGATATTGATGATGCGCCCCCAGTTACGCGTGCGCATGCCCGGCAGTGCCAGGCGGGTGCCATGGAATACGGCCGACAGGTTCAGGGCGATGATCTTGTCCCAGCTTTCCGGCGGGAACTGTTCGACGGGTGCCACATGCTGGATACCGGCGTTGTTGACCAGGATGTCGACGCCGCCGAACTCACGTTCGGCCAGGTTGAACAAGGCCTCGATCTGGATCACATCCGACAGGTCGGCCGGGTGATGCACAACCTTCACCCCGTGCCGGGCAATTTCCGCCATGGCGGGGCCCGGGTCGCCAAAGCCGTTGAGCACGATGTTGGCGCCAGCCCGGGCCAATACCTGGGCGATGCCCAGGCCAATGCCGCTGGTGGAACCGGTGACGAGTGCAGTTTTGCCTTCAAGGGTCATGCCATGCTCCTTAGACGATGCCAGTGGCGTAGAACGTGGTGATGACCACGAACACCGCCAGGGTCTTGATCAGGGTAATACCAAAAATGTCCTTGTAAGCCTCGCGGTGGGTGAGGCCGGTCACCGCCAGCAAGGTGATCACCGCGCCGTTGTGTGGCAGGGTGTCCATGCCGCCGCTGGCCATGGCGGCTACCCGGTGCAGCACTTCCAGCGGGATGTCGGCTGCGTGGGCGGCGGCGATGAACGTGTCGCCCATGGCCGCCAGGGCGATGCTCATGCCGCCCGAAGCGGAGCCGGTGATGCCGGCCAGCAAGGTCACGGTGATGGCTTCGTTCACCAATGGGTTGGGGATGCCGCGCAGGGCATCGGCCAGCACCAGAAAACCCGGTAGCGAGGCGATTACCGCGCCAAAGCCGTATTCCGAGGCGGTGTTCATGGCTGCCAGCAAGGCACCGCCCACCGCGCTTTTGGTGCCTTCGGCCAGACGTGTACGAATGGCGCCAAAGGCGCACACCAGGACCATCAGTATGCCCACCAGCAACGCGGCCTGCACAGCCCAGATGGCCGTCAGCTTGGCCACGTCGCTGTGTACCGGTGCACTCATGCCTGGCAGTTGCAGGCTGTGACTGGGGCCGTACCAATGCGGTATCCAGTGGGTGAACACCAGGTTCATGACCCCCACCAGTATCAGCGGCGACAGCGCCAGCCAAGGGTTGGGCAGGCTCAGGTCGGCAGCGGTTTCCGGTTCGTTGCGCAAGTCGGTGCCATAACCCTCACCGGCGCGCAGGGCCTTGTTGCGCTGGCGCTGCAGGTAGGCCATGCCGGTAAAGAACACGAACAGCGTGCCGATCAGGCCCAGCCACGGTGCGGCCCAGGCGGTGGTGTTGAAGAAGGTGCTGGGGATGATGTTCTGGATCTGTGGGGTGCCGGGCAAGGCGTCCATGGTGAACGAGAATGCGCCCAGGGCGATGGTGGCCGGAATCAGGCGTTTGGGGATGTTGCTCTGACGGAACATTTCGGCGGCGAACGGGTACACCGCGAACACCACCACGAACAGCGAGACACCGCCGTAAGTGAGCAGCGCACAGACCAGTACGATGACCAGCATCGCCTGGCGGGTGCCGAGCATGCGGATGGCCGCAGCGACGATCGAGCGGGAGAAACCGGACAGCTCGATCAGCTTGCCGAACACCGCGCCCAGCAGGAATACCGGGAAGTACAGTTTGATGAAACCGACCATTTTCTCCATGAACACCCCGGTGAAAGCAGGGGCGACGGCAGAAGGGTCGGTGAGCAGGACAGCGCCGAGGGCGGCGATGGGGGCGAAGAGGATCACGCTGTAACCGCGGTAGGCGGCCAGCATCAGCAAGGCCAGAGCGGCGAGTGCGATGAGCACGGTCATCGGGGTGGGTCTCCTGGGTGAGTCTTGTTTTTATCGTTGAACAGGAGATAGCGGGAATCGTGCCAACAATGTAACTGGCTGATTTGTAAGGGTTAAATGAATTTTCTTGAAGTCGCTGTCTACATTAAGAGACGCCTGGCGTCTACTCTGCAGCCCATTTGCTGGCCTGCACGCAATCGAGAGCGCAATCAACGCGGCAATCTCAAACCAGAAACAAAAATCTCCAATCAGAGACCAAGTGCCACCATCTTCTTGTACAGCGTCGACCGCCCCAGCCCTAACGCTGCCGCTGCCTCTGGCACTTTCCCCCCATGCTCGGCCAGTGCCCCGGCAATCAGGCCGCGTTCAAATGCCTCGCACGCCTCGCGGTAGGTCTGCCGTACAGGCGCCTCAGCCAGCGAGCTCAATGGCCCCAGTGCCGCACGCAAGTCCGCAACCCCCAACCGGGGCTGATCCGCCAGCAAAGTCGCGCGCTCCAGCACATTGCGCAACTCGCGAATGTTCCCCGGCCAGGCATGCCTGGCCAGCAGTTGCTGCGCTTCAGTTTCCAGTTCGTACTGGCTGCCCAGCTCAGCCAATATGGCTTCGCACAGCGCCGGCAGGTCCTCCAGCCGTTGCCGCAACGGCGGGACATCGATCGGCAGCACATTCAGCCGGTAATACAGGTCGGCGCGGAAGGCCCCGCGGGCCATGGCAGCCTGCAGGTCGATGGAGGTGGCGGCGATGATGCGCACATCGCTGCGCAGCATCTGGTTCGAACCGACCGGCTCGTATTCCTTTTCCTGCAGCACCCGCAGCAGCTTGCTCTGCAGGGCCAGCGGCATGTCGCCGATCTCGTCGAGGAACAACGTGCCGCCTTCGGCCAGTTGCAGCTTGCCGCTGCGCCCTTTGCGATCGGCACCGGTAAAAGCACCCGGCGCAGTGCCGAAGAATTCGGCTTCCAGCAGCGTCTCCGGGATGGCTGCGCTGTTGATGCTGACAAAGGCTTTGTGCGCCCGTGCCGACGCTGCGTGAATGGCGTGGGCCAGCAGTTCCTTGCCGGTGCCGGTTTCGCCCAGCAGCAACACGGGTGAATCGCTGCCGGCGCCACGCCGGGCGCGTCGCTTGGCTTCCAGGCTGGCCGCGCTGCTGCCTACGAACTGGGCGAAGCTGTACTTGGCCTGGCGGGCGCGCAGTTGCGAGCGGGTCGAGGCCAGTTCCTGCTGCATGCTGGAATAGCGTTTGAGCAGCGGCGACAGGCTGCGCAGTTCGTCGAACAGGGCAAAGCCGATGGCGCCGATCAGCGTGCCTTGGTCGTCGTGGATGGGCAGGCGCATGACAACCAACGGCTCGTTCTGCGTGTCGAGCATGTCCAGCAGGATGGGGCGGCCATTGCTCACCACGTCGCGCATCAGGCTCCCAGGGATCACCGTTTCGCAGGGTTGGCCGATGGCACTGGCAGCGTCGGCCAGGCCAAAGCGTCGGGCATAGCGTTCGTTCATCCAGACGATGCGCGCCTGGCGGTCGACGATCACCGTGCCTTCGCTGGACTGCTCGATGATCTCGAACAGCGAGCGGATCGCCAGTTGCCGTACCTGGGGGTAGTCCTTGAGGCTGTCGCTTTCGTGCATGGGTGAACATCCTGAATCATGTATTGGCACAAGCCCGCGAAAAGACCGGGCCTGAAAACTTATCGTCGGGGGTCAAACGCCTCGCGCAGGGCATCCCCGATAAACACCAGCAGTGACAGGATCACCGCCAGCGCAAAGAACGCGGTAAAGCCCAACCACGGTGCCTCCAGGTGCTGCTTGCCCTGGGTCACCAGCTCGCCCAGCGAGGCGCTGCCCGCTGGCATGCCAAAGCCCAGAAAGTCCAGCGCGGTCAGTGTGGTGATCGCCCCGGTCAGCATGAACGGCACATAGGTCAGCGTGGCATTCATGGCATTGGGCAAGATATGCCGCAGCATGACCTGACTGTCCGGTAACCCCAGCGCCCGCGCAGCCTTTACATACTCCAGATTGCGCCCGCGCAGGAACTCGGCGCGCACCACGTCGACCAGGGTCAGCCAGGAAAACAGCGCCATGATCCCCAGCAGCCACCAGAAATCCGGTTCGACAAACCCACTGAGGATGATCAGCAGATACAGCACGGGCAACCCCGACCATACCTCCAGCAATCGCTGGCCGAGCAGGTCGACCCAGCCCCCGTGGTAGCCTTGCAGGGCGCCTGCCGCCACGCCAATAAGCACACTGACCACGGTCAGGGCAAAGGCGAACAGCAGCGATACCCGTGTGCCATAAAGCACCCGCGCCAGCACGTCACGGCCCTGGTCGTCGGTGCCTAGCCAGTTGCTGGCGCTTGGCGGGCTGGGGGTGGGCACCTGCAGGTCGTAATTAGGTGTGTCGGCGCTGAACGGGATAGGCGCGAACAGCATCCAGCCACCCTGTTCCGCGATCAGCTGGCGCACATAGGCGCTGCGGTAGTCGGGTTGAAACGGCAGTTGCCCGCCGAACTGCTGCTCGGTATAGCGTTTGAGCGCCGGAACGTACAGTTCGCCCTTGTAGCCCAGCAGCAGTGGCTTGTCGTTGGCCACCAGTTCAGCGCCAAGGCTCAGCAGCAGAAGGCCGGCAAACAACCACAGCGACACCCAACCCAGGCGGTGGCGACGAAAGCGTTGCAGGCGACGGCGTGATAGGGGCGACAGCATCAATGCGCCCTCGTATCGAAGTCGATGCGCGGGTCGAGCAACGTGTAAGACAGGTCACCGATCAGACGAATCAGCAGGCCCGCCAGGGTGAAGATGAACAGCGTGCCGAACACCACCGGGTAATCCCGCGACACGGCGGCCTCATAGCTCATGCGGCCAAGACCATCGAGCGAGAAGATCACCTCGATCAGCAACGAACCGGCGAAAAATACCGTAATCAGCGCCTGTGGCAGCCCGGCCACCACCAGCAGCATGGCGTTGCGCAGTACGTGGCCATACAGCACGCGGCGTTCGCTAAGGCCTTTGGCCCGGGCAGTGACCACGTATTGGCGGGAAACCTCGTCGAGGAAGGCATTCTTGGTCAGCAACGTGAGGGTGGCGAACCCACCGATCACCAGGGCAGCGACCGGCAGCACCAGGTGCCAGAAGTAGTCGGCGACCTTGCCCAGCAGGCTGAGCTCGTCGAAATTGTCCGAGACCAGGCCGCGCACTGGGAACCAGTTGAGCGAAGTGCCGCCGGCAAACAGCACGATCAGCAAGAGCGCGAACAGGAACGAAGGCAGGGCGTAACCGATCACGATCAATGCGCTGCTCCAGGCATCGAAGCGGCTGCCATGGCGCATCGCCTTGCGGATGCCCAGCGGGATCGACACCAGGTAGGTGATCAGCGTGGCCCAGAAGCCCAGCGACAAGGTGACCGGCAACTTGTCGAGAATCAGGTCGGTGACTTTGGCGCCGCGGAAGAAGCTGTTGCCAAAGTCCAGCCGGGCATATTGGCCGAGCATCAACCAAAGCCGCTCGGGGGCGGATTTGTCGAAGCCATACTGGCGCTTGATCTCTTCGATCAGTTTCGGGTCCAGGCCGCGTGTGGCCCGGGATTCGCCATGGACCACTTCAGCTCGCGCGCCGGGTGCGCCGCCACCGATGCCCTGGAGGCGGGCCACTGCTTGCTCCACCGGGCCACCCGGCGCGGCCTGGACGATGGCGAAATTGACCAGCAGGATTGCCAGCAGCGTCGGAATGATCAGCAACAGGCGGCGCAGGACATAAGCGGTCATGGCAAGGCCTTCCGGCGTTCGGCCATTTGCGCGTTGGTCAGTGGGGTAGGGCTGACCTCCCACCAGGTGTCCAGGCCCTCGTCATAGGTGGCCTGGACCTTGGGCAGGCCGAAGCGGTTCCACCAGGCGGTGGAGCTGCCTGGCGGGTAGTAGTTGGGGATCCAGTAGTAATTCCATTGCAGCACGCGGTCCAGGGCATGGGCGTGGCGCAGCATGTCGGCCTGGGTGTCGGCGCGGACCAGGCCGTCGATCAGGTGGTCTACGACCGGGTCCTGCAAAACCATCAGGTTGTTCGAGCCGGGGTCGTGAGCGGCCGCCGAACCAAAGTAGTTGTACAACTCGGCGCCCGGCGACAGGGTGACCGGGTAGCCGGTGACGATCATGTCGTAATCGCGCGCCATCAGCCGGTTGACGTACTGGGCCGAGTCGACGTTGCGGATGTTCAGGCTCACGCCGATCTGGGCCAGGTTGCGCTTCCACGGCAGCAGCAGGCGTTCAAGGCCCGCCTGGCCATTGAGGAACGTGAACGCCAGTGGCGTGCCCTGGCTATTCACCAGGCGGTCGCCTTCGGGGTGCCAGCCGGCTTGTTCGAGCAGGGCCAGGGCCTGCAACTGCTGTTTACGGATGATCCCCGAGCCGTCGGTGACCGGGGCGGTGAACACCGTGGTGAACACTTCATCTGGCACTTGGCCGCGCAAGGGGGTGAGCAGCTTCAACTCCCCCGCATCCGGCAACTGGCGAGCGGCCAAAGGGGTATTGGAGAACACGCTTTGCTGGCGGATGTACAGGTTGCGCATCATCTGCCGGTTGCTCCACTCGTAGTCCCACAACATACCCAGCGCCTGGCGCACACGGCGGTCCTTGAACTGCGGCTGGTCGAGGTTGAACACGAAACCCTGGGCCACCTGCGGTTTGGCCGGGGCCAGGTGGGCGCGTTGCAGGCGGCCGTCGTCCAGTTGCGCACCGTTGTAGCCCAAGGTGTAGGCCGTGGCGGAGAACTCGCGGTTATAGTCGTAGCCTCCGCCTTTGAGTACCTGGCGCGCCACTTCGGTGTCGCCGAAGTACTCGATGCGCAGCTTGTCGAAATTGTAGCGGCCACGGCTGGCCGGCAGGTCACGTGCCCACCATGCAGGGTCGCGTTCAAAGGTGATGCTGCGGCCGTTATCGATGCGCCCGATGCGGTATGGCCCGCTGCCGACCGGCTTGTCGAAGCCGGCACCGTTGGCAAAATCGCGCTGCTGCCAATCGTGCTTGGGCATTACCGGCAGGCTTGCGAGGTCCAGCGCCAGGGTGCGGCCGTGCTCGGGCTTCAAGTCGAATCGTACGCTGTGCAGGCTTTCCACGGTCACGCCGGTCACGTCGGCAAACTGGGTACGGTATTTGAGGCTGCCCTTGCTCATCAGCAGTTCGAAGGTAAAACGAACGTCTTCGGCGCGCACCGGCTTGCCATCGGCGAAGGTGGCGCGCGGGTCGATGTCGAAACGCAGCCATTCATCCTTGGGGCCGCGCTCCATGCGTCGGGCGATCAGGCCGTAAACGGTATAGGGCTCATCGTACGAGCGTACCGCCAGTGGCGCGTACAGCAGACCATCGACTTCGCTGACACCGATGCCTTTGTCGATGTAGGGGAGGATGTGGTCGAACTGGCCGATTTCGATGGCCGAGCGGCGTAAGATGCCGCCCTTGGGGGCGTCGGGGTTTACATAGTCGAAATGCCGGAAGCTGGCGGCGTAGCGGGGGGCTTCACCGTAGACGGTGAGGGCGTGGGTGGTAGCCGCCTGGACCGTAAAGCCCATGCACGAAAATACAAGCCCCCACAATACTTGTGGGAGCGGGTTCACCCGCGAATGCGTCGGAGCAGGCAACGAGGTTGTCTGGTCTGGTCTCTTCGCGGGTAAACCCGCTCCCACAGGGGGGCTGATCACCGGGAGGGGTGAATCAGTCCTGGCGGCTGGTCACTTCCAGCAGGTGGTAGCCGAACTGGGTCTTCACCGGGCCTTGCACGGTGTTGACCGGGGCGCTGAAGACCACGGTGTCGAATTCCTTGACCATCTGGCCTGGGCCGAACGAGCCCAGGTCACCGCCCTGACGGCTGGACGGGCAGGTGGAGTTGGCTTTGGCGATTTCAGCGAAGTCGGCGCCTGCTTCGATCTGGGCTTTCAGTTCGTTGCACTTGTCTTCGCTGCTGACCAGAATGTGGCGGGCGGTTGCACGGGCCATGGGTACTGCTCCTTGGGGTAAAAAGGCAAGCCTAGCGCACTTGTCCGGGGTATGTCTCGCCAGGCTTGCAACCATTGGCCTACAGTTTTTGTGCCGCCTCACGCAACAGGGTTTCGGTCGAGGCCCAGCCCAGGCAGCCGTCGGTAATCGACACACCGTATTTGAGTGCGCCCTTGCCCAGCGCCTGGCAGCCATCGAACAAGTGCCCTTCGATCATCACCCCGACCAGCGAACGGTCGCCGGCCAGGCGCTGCTCCAGCACCTCATTGAAGACCGCTGGCTGGCGCGCCGGGTCCTTGCCGCTGTTGGCGTGGCTGCAATCGACCATGATCCGTGCCTGCAGGCCGGCCTTGGCCAACGCCTGGCGGGCCATGGCGATGCTGTTGGCATCGTAGTTCGGGCCTTTGTGGCCGCCGCGCAGTACCAGGTGTGTGTCCGGGTTGCCCAAGGTCTCGATGATCGCCGGGTGGCCCTGAGCATCCATACCGAAGTGCCGGTGGGGATGGGCAGCGCTGCGCATGGCGTCGCTGGCGATGGCGATGCCGCCGTCCGTACCGTTCTTGAAGCCGACCGGCAGTTCCAGGCCACTGACCATTTCGCGGTGGATTTGCGATTCGGTGGTGCGTGCGCCAATCGCGGCCCAGGCCAGCAGGTCGTCGAAGTAGCCGGCGGCCATCGGTTGCAGCAACTCGGTAGCGATCGGCAGGCCGCGTTCGATCATGCTCAGCATCAGCCCGCGGGACAAGGCGATGCCAGAGTGCATGTCGTCACTGCCATCGAGGTGCGGGTCGTAGGCCAGGCCTTTCCAGCCCACTGTAGTACGCGGTTTTTCGACGTAGGCGCGCATCACCAGCAGCAGCTTGTCGTTGACTTCGCGGCCAAGGGCAGCCAGGCGGTCGGCGTATTCCAGGGCCGCGCGTGGATCATGGATCGAGCAGGGGCCGACGATGACCAGCAGGCGCGGGTCGCGGCCTTCGAGGATGTCGCGGATGGCCAGGCGATGGGCCTGGACTTGTTGGGCCAGTTCGCTGGACAGTGGCATCTGTTGCTTGAGCAGGTGCGGGCTGGGCAAGCGTTTGCTGACAGTGGTGTTGGCCGCTTGCGGCTGGGTCAGGGGCAGGGCGAGGCTGGAAGCGTGCATGGCGTTTTTCCCTGGGCGGACAGCGGGTTCAGGCCCGCATGGTCGGCCCTATCGAGGTGTTCGACAGATCGTTGAATTGGTATTGGCTGCTGCATTGCCACCTGTAGAGGACCGATCGGAGGCGGCAGGCTGGCCCGAGCGGGATTGGCTAAATCGCCAGGCAGAGGTGTTTGCGTAGTAATAAGTGGCGTAGTTCATGAATCTGTCCTCAAAGTGAATCGGTGTTGGTCAAAGGCCTGAAAAGCAAAACCCCCGGTCGGGGAGCCGACCGGGGGTTTGAGTATTCTCATGTTCGGCGGCCCCTCGAAGGTGGACGCCGGGTGGGTATCGGCGCCTAGTGGCTAAACCAATACCCAAAGTAATAGCTGGCAGGTGCCACGCAGCCGGCAACGGCCAGCACAGGGCGCAGGCTGCGACCGGTGTGGTTGGCGTGGTTGCGGGTGTGTTTCGGCATGTTGCTCTCCAGTGAATGAGCCCGAGCTTACTTCAGTTCGTGCAGGCCATTCAATGGATAAATGCTATGGGGCTGATCATTTGTTTTTGTACTGACTGGTTCAATGGCCGTATCGCCCGACCAGGCTTTGAGCCCCCAGCGCGTGGCCTTGCAGCAGTTGCAGCAGGCCGCTGCGATCCAGCCCCTCAGGCAAGGTACCCAAGGGCAGGTCGGTGGCAATCAGCGTGAGTGCGTAATGATGGGGGTTGTCGCCGGCGGGTGGGCAGGGGCCTCGGTAGCTGAGGGTACCGCGGGAGTTGCGGCCCACTGTCACGGATGGCCCGCTCAGCCCGGCCGTGCCTGCCTTGAGCCCATCCTGTTCGGGGTCGATGTTGTAGGCAATCCAGTGCACCACACCAACGCCCTTGCCACCGTCCGGGTCGAACATGATCAGGGCCAGCGACCGCGTACCTGCGGGCAAGTTGTCCCAGCTCAGTTGCGGGGTCCGCTCTTCGCCGGCGCCGCATGCCGGGTCCTGGCCGACCTGTTGCAGGGCGATGACGCCGCCATCGGTGAATGACGAGGAACTGATCGACATCGCGCCTTGGTTGCCTGCGGCAGCTAACGCAGTACACGGCAGCAAAGCAGCGAACAGCCAGTGTCTGAGGTGCATGGTCAATCCTTGGCAGGGCGTCAGGGCTCAGTTTAGTCCAGGTCGGCTTCAGCGGCTGTCCTGGTCCTCGGCAGTGCCGCCGCTGGCACCGGCACCAGAGCCGGTGCCTTCGCCGGTATTGTTGGAGCCGCCAGCGGCCCCGTCGGCGGCATCGGTGTTGCTGCCTGTGTCACTGCTGTCGTTACCTTTGCCGCTGCCGGGGCTGTTGACGCTGCTGCCTTCACCGACGGTCTTGCCGCCAGAGGGGTCGGTTTGCGGATGGCTGTCGGTATGGGTGTCGGTGGCGGCGAAGGCAGTGCCGGTGAGGCTGCTCAGGGCGAGCGCCAGGCACAGGGATAGTGGGCGAATGCGGATCATGGGGCTTCTCCTTTGCGGGTGATCAGTCATTCGTTTGGCTGGCGGCAGCTGGCGGGGTGCCTTCTGGGCGACGAGTGGCAATTTATGGGGGCTGTATATCCCAGTCACACCCAAGGCCGCCCGCAGAAGGAAATGTAATCTTCTGTGGCAACGGCCTGGTACCGCGATTGGGCCGCAGAGCGACCCCTGCAATCATCAGGATGCTGAGTGCTGTGCGGGCGCCGGGGTTTCGACTGGCTCCAGCGGCGGATGCTCCTGCGCGGCATGCATCAGGTCTTCGGTCACCCGCAGCTCGGCGCCAGTTGGCGAGAAGGTGGTCGACGCGGTGAACGGGGCAGGGTGCTCTGCTGCCGGGCGTTTGCCACGGCGCCACATGAAGAAGCACACCATGGTCAGGTTGACCACGGCAAACGCCCAGAACAACCCGGCCTCACCAAACTCGGTCATCATCGGCGAAATGGCCACCGGGGCCATGGCCGAACCCAGCGAGTTGATCAGTAGCAGGCCCTGGATCATCGGTACCAGCGCATCGGAAGGCGCGCGGTCGGCCGCATGGCTGACCGCCACCGGGTACAGGGTGAACACGCCACCACCCAACAGGAACAGCATGGCCGGCAGCAGGAACGAGTCCGATGGCAGGAACACCGTTACAAGGGACAGGACAACGCACAACGCGGCAAGCGCGAGCAGCACATCGAGGCGGTCCTTGCGGTCGGACCAGCGCCCGACCGGGTATTGCAGCAGCATCGCGCCGAGGATCACCCAGGCCATCATGTTGCCAACTTCACCCACCTCCAGGCCGATGCGCTGCAGGTACAGTGGCAGCAGCGCATAGATGCCGGCAATCGCCACGCCCGAGCCGAAGCAGCCGACCAGGCCCGACGGTGCCACACCCAGCAACTGGCGGGGCTTGAGGGGTTCGACCTGGTCCAGCAGCGGCGACACCCGCGGCAGGATCACGATCGGTAGCACCGACAGGGCGGCCAGCACGCCGGCCAGCATGAACGGGGCGGTATCGCCTAGCTGGGTGATTTCGCCAAGGCCGGCCTGGGCGATCACCCCGGCGCCGTAGAAGGCGATCATGTACAGCGCCAGCAGGCGGCCACGAATCTTTGCGTCACCGGCCAGCAGCAGCCAGCTTTCGATCACCAGAAACACGCCGACTGCCGCCCAGCCGTTGATCAGGCGCAGCACCGACCACCAGGTGACCTCGTAGAACAACCCTTGCAGCAGAATGGTGACGGCAATCAGCGAGGCGAAGCTGGTATAGGCGCGGATGTGGCCAATGCGCAGGATCAGCCGGTCGTTGAAGATGGCGCCGAGGGTCAGGCCGATGAAGTAGGTCGACGAGACGATACCAATGGTGGTGGCAGACTCACCGGCGGCGCCCAGGCGCAGGGTGGTGAGGGAAGACATGAAGCCGTTGCCCAGGGCGATGATGAACAGCCCGAGCAGGGGCGCCAGCGCCATGGCCAGCAAACGCGGAGACATACGTACCTCTAGTTGGATGAGCGGAATGAGCACCTTCTCGGCGCGCACACCGGCTCGACCCGGCAAGGGGCGAGTGGCGACACGGATGCGACCTGGGCAAGACTCAACCGCTGGGCGTTATGGGAGATGGGCCGGGCGGGGAGGGTTGAGCCTACTTCACATGTGCGTTCATGTGTTCAGGCGCTGACTCTGTCATTGCTGCTGGTTGCCACCGTTCAAGGCGACGGGCGAAAAGGAAGCGGGATTCTACGGGCTTGGACGCTTTTGCCAAGGGGTATGGGTGTGCGACGAGACGCCGCAGTCTCAGCGCGACATGAACATGTCTGCCACAGACATTTTAGATGGCTGCTCCTGCGTGCGGTGAGATCGGCACGGCAATCTTGCAGAGTGCTGCATAATGCTGACCCCCCCACCAAGGAAGGCCTCCATGTTCGCGTCGCTGTTCGCAGTCCTGGCTCCGGTTTTCATCGTCGCCGGAATTGGCTTTGCCTGGGCCCGCAAGGGCCTGGATTACCCCACCGATTTCATCGCCCGGGTGGTGATGACCGTCGGCACACCTTCGCTGGTGCTGTCCACCCTCAGTCGTACCGAGCTGAACCCGAATGCCTTTACCAGCATGGCCGTGGCCTGCTTGCTGTGCACCTTGGGGATGGCCTTGGCCGCTTTGCTGGTGTGTCGCGCGTCGGGCATGCACTGGCGGGTACTGCTGCCGGCGTTCATGTTCCCTAATACAGGCAACATGGGCCTGCCGATCAGTCTGTACGCCTTCGGTGAGCATGGCCTGGCCCTGGCTGTGGCGTTTTTCCTGACCCTGTCCATCGTGCAGTTCACCATCGGCATGGCCATTTCCGGCACGGCGGCTTCGCTCAAGGCGCTGCTGCGCAACCCTATCGTCATCAGCCTGGCCGGCGCCATGCCCATCATATTTCTCGATTTCGAACTCCCGCATTGGTTGGCCAACACCGTAGACTTGCTGGGCGGTATGACCATCCCGCTCATGTTGCTGACCTTGGGGGTATCACTGGCCAGCATTCGCCTGCGTCACGTGGGCAGCGGCATGTTGCTGGGCGGTTTGCGCATTGGCCTGGGGGCTGCGGTGGGCTGGGCAGTGGGCGCGGTACTGGGTATGGACAGCCTGGAGCGTGCGGTGCTGGTGGTGCAGTCGGCGATGCCGGTAGCCGTGTTCAACTACCTGATGGCGGTGCGGGCCAACCGTGAACCAGAGCAGGTGGCGAACCTGGTGATGTGTTCTACGGTGCTGTCGTTTGCCTGGTTGCCGGTGGTGCTGGCTTGGTGGATGTAGGCCATTGGCAACGACAGCAATTTCCGTTGAGTCAATGTGCGCTGGTCGGCGGCCCAGGAACCAGGCTATGCGCAAGGGTCACAAGGCCTTGGCCAGAAACGCCGCCGTGCGGCTGTCGGTACATCCCGCCACCACCTGCGGTGTGCCACTGACCACCACCTTGCCCCCGGCATCGCCAGCCCCCGGCCCGATATCGATTACCCAGTCGCTCTGCGCCACCACTCGCATGTCATGCTCGACCACCACCACGCTATGCCCGCTTTCTACCAGGCGGTTCAACTGTACCAGCAGCCGGTCGATGTCCTGCGGGTGCAAGCCGTTGGTGGGTTCATCCAGCACATACAGGGTCGCCCCGCGGGCCATGCGCTGCAGTTCGGTCGCCAGCTTGATGCGCTGCGCTTCACCACCGGACAGCTCGGTGGCCGGTTGGCCCAGACGCAAGTAGCCCAGGCCGATATCCTGTAGCACTTGCAGGCAACGGCGGGCAGGCGGTTGTTCAGCAAAAACCTGCAGGGCCTGGTCGACGGTCAACTGCAGCACTTGCGCGATGTTCATGCCTTGCCAGCTCACCGCCAGGGTTTCGGGGTTGTAGCGGGCACCCTGGCAGGTCGGGCAGGGCGCATACACGCTGGGCATGAACAGCAGCTCGACGCTGACGAAACCCTCACCCTCGCAGTTGGCGCACCGGCCCTTGGCAACGTTGAAGGAAAAGCGCCCGGCGTCGAAGCCCTGTGCCTTGGCCTGCTCGGTAGCCGCGAAGAGTTTGCGCACGTGGTCGAACAGGCCAGTGTAGGTGGCCAGGTTGGAGCGCGGCGTGCGGCCGATCGGCTTCTGGTCAACTTGCACCAGCCGCTTGATGCTGCCAAGCCCGGAGCTCACGTGGCCGCTGCTGGTCTGTTCAGGTTCGTCTTCCAGGCTTTGCGCTTCGGGCTCGCTACGTTGCTCGGCATGGCCCAGGTGTGCCCCCACCAGTTCCAGCAGGGCCTGGCTGACCAGGCTGGATTTGCCCGAGCCGGAAATACCGGTAACGGCGGTAAAGCAGCCCAGCGGAAATGCGGCGCTCAGATTATCGAGGTTATTGCGCGTGATGCCTTGAAGCTTCAGCCAGTCGCGGGCCTGGCGGGGGGCGCGTGTGGCCTGTACCGGGGCATTGAACAGATAGGTGCGGGTGCATGACTGTTGCACCGCGGCCAGGCCGGCAGGCGGCCCGCTGTAGAGGATGGTGCCGCCGTGCTCGCCGGCAGCTGGCCCTACATCCACCAGCCAGTCGGCGCGGCGCATGGTGTCCAGGTCGTGCTCCACTACATACACCGAGTTGCCAGCCTGTTTCAGGCGCTGCAGGGCTTCGAACAGCGCTTCACTGTCGGCCGGGTGCAAGCCGGCCGACGGCTCGTCGAGTACGTAGACCACCCCAAACAGCTGCGAATTCAGCTGGGTGGCCAGGCGCAGGCGTTGCAGTTCACCGGAAGACAAGGTCGGGGTACTGCGCTCCAGGGCCAGGTAACCGAGACCGAGGTCAAGCAGCGTATCAATACGTTCCAGCAGCTCGTTGGCGATGCGTTGGGCCGCCAGGCGTTTTTCCAGGGTCAGATCGTCCTGCTGCTGGGTCAGGTAGTCAGCTGCCGCCACCTTGCGGAACACCTCGGCCAGCGCCTGCAACGACAGGTGCGACAGTTCGGCGATGTCCAGCCCGGCGAAGGTCACGCCCAGCGCTTCGCGCTTCAGGCGTTTGCCCTGGCACAGCGGGCAAGGGCTGGGGCGCATGTACTGGGCCACACGCTTGCGCATCTGCGCGCTCTGCGAGTGCATGAAGGTATGCAGCACGTAACGGCGGGCACCCATGAACGTGCCTTGATAGCTGGGCTCCAGCTTGCGCTTGAGCGCTTCGCGGGTCTGCGCCGGGGTCAGGCCGGCATACACGGGGGCGGTGGGTGTCTCTTCAGTGAACAGGATCCAGTCGCGCTGTGCCTGGGGCAGGTCGCGCCAAGGGATATCGACGTCATAGCCCAGCGTGACCAGGATGTCGCGCAGGTTTTGCCCTTGCCAGGCCATTGGCCACGCCGCTACCGCACGCTCACGGATGGTCAGCGAAGGGTCGGGGACCATGGTCGCTTCGGTCACCTCGTAGACACGGCCCAGGCCATGGCATTGCGGGCAAGCGCCCTGGGGCGTGTTCGGAGAAAAGTCTTCGGCGTACAGCATCGCTTGCCCGGCCGGGTAGTGGCCAGCGCGGGAGTAGAGCATGCGGATCGAGCTGGACAAAGTGGTCACGCTACCCACCGAGGAACGTGCACTCGGCGTGCCGCGTTGCTGCTGCAGGGCCACCGCCGGCGGCAGCCCGTCGATGGCATCTACGTCCGGCACGCCAACCTGGTCGATCAGGCGCCGGGCATAGGGCGCCACCGATTCGAAATAACGCCGCTGGGCTTCGGCATACAGCGTGGAGAACGCCAGTGAAGACTTACCCGAGCCGGACACGCCGGTGAACACCACCAAGGCATCGCGAGGAATATCGACATCGATGTTCTTCAGGTTGTGCTCGCGGGCGCCACGGACGCGGATGAAACCGCTTGGGGTGGTTGGGCTTGGCGGCATGAAGCAGTCCTTGTCTGAAGCTGAGCAGGGTGCTCAAGGTACCAGCAACTGCAGCGGTCCCCAAAAGGCGCGCAAAGATTCCGAATGTTGAACACTCTGTTGCCAACACTGCTTTCCCTCTCCACGACTGGTTCCGCTGGGCGGAACCACATTCGTTTGTGATCCCGCGTCACTCGCGCTTATCTGTGAGCCAAGCACGACCTGCCTCACCTGTCGTGATCTGAAGGCGAACAACAAGAACGGGAAACCACCCGCGCGAGGAGACTCCACATGTCCCGACATCAGCATATCCAGGCTTGGCTCGCCGACGTGGCCAGCGACCTGCACGCGATCCGTCACGATATCCACGCTCACCCGGAACTGGGCTTTGAAGAAAGCCGCACCTCGGCATTGGTCGCCCGACTGCTGGAGGAATGGGGCTATGAAGTGCACACCGGAATCGGCAAGACCGGCGTGGTCGGCGTGCTGCGCAATGGCAGTAGCCCCCGCCGGCTGGGCCTGCGCGCCGACATGGACGCGCTGCCCATCCACGAAGCATCGGGCGCGGCATACAGCAGCCAGCACCCAGGCTGCATGCACGCCTGTGGTCATGACGGGCACACCACCATGCTGCTTGGCGCCGCGCGCTACCTGGCGGCAACCCGGCAGTTCGACGGCACGCTGACACTGATCTTCCAGCCGGCCGAGGAGGGCCAGGGCGGTGCTGAGGCGATGCTGGCTGACGGCCTGTTGGAGCGCTTTCCATGTGATGCGCTATTCGGCATGCACAACATGCCAGGGCTGCCGGCCGGGCACCTGGGGTTTCGTGAAGGGCCGATGATGGCTTCACAAGACCTGCTGACGGTGACCCTGGACGGGGTGGGTGGCCATGGCTCGATGCCGCACCTGGCCGTCGACCCGCTAGTGGCGGCCGCCAGTGTGGTGATGGCGCTGCAAACCGTGGTGGCGCGCAATATCGATGCGCAGGAAGCGGCAGTGGTCACCGTCGGCGCGTTGCAGGCCGGCGAAGCGGCCAACGTGATCCCGCAACAGGCGCTGTTGCGCCTTAGCCTGCGCGCGCTGAACGCCGAGGTGCGGGCGCAGGCCCTTGAGCGGGTGCGGGCAATCATCGTCAGTCAGGCCGAGAGCTTTGGCTGCCGCGCCTGCATCGAGCACCGCCCGGCCTACCCGGTACTGGTCAACCATGCCGCTGAAAACGCCTTTGCCACCCAGGTAGGGGTCGAGTTGCTGGGCGCCCAGGCAGTGGATGGCAACACCCGCAAGCTGATGGGCAGCGAAGACTTCGCCTGGATGCTGCAGCGCTGCCCGGGGGCCTACCTGTTCATCGGCAATGGTGTATCGCGGCCGATGGTGCACAACCCGGCCTACGACTTCAACGACGACATCCTGCTGACCGGCGCCGCCTACTGGGGCGCGCTGGCAGAGCGCTGGCTGGCACCTGCCTGATTGTCCCTTTTTGAGCACTGCCGCTGGAACCCGGGCGCGACTGCGCCTGGGCGATCACCCAATCATTGTGTGGAGTGTTCCCTATGCAGACTTCGAGCACCGGCGTGTCGCGTACCCGGCAAGTGGTGGCCGCCGTTATCGGCAACGCCCTGGAATGGTATGACTTTATCGTGTATGGCTTTCTGGCCAGCATCATCGCCCGGCAGTTCTTCCCGTCCGACGACGAGTACGCCTCGCTGCTGATGGCCCTTGCCACCTTCGGCGTCGGGTTTTTCATGCGCCCGGTGGGCGGCGTGCTGCTGGGCATGTATTCCGACCGCAAGGGCCGCAAGGCGGCCATGCAGATGATCATCCGCCTGATGACCGTGTCCATCGCCATGATCGCCTTCGCGCCCGACTACCTGGCCATCGGCATGGCTGCGCCGCTGCTGATAGTGGTGGCGCGCATGCTGCAGGGCTTTGCCACCGGTGGAGAATACGCCAGCGCCACGGCGTTTCTGGTGGAAAGCGCGCCTGCCCACCGCAAGGGCCTGTATGGTTCGTGGCAATTGGTAGGGCAGTGCCTGGCGGTGTTTTCCGGGGCGGCAATGGTGGCGTTGGTTACCCACCTGTGCTCGCCTGAGGCGCTGGACAGCTGGGGCTGGCGCATCCCGTTCGTGCTGGGCCTGCTGATCGGGCCGGTCGGGCTGTGGATTCGCAAGCATATGGAGGAGCCTGAGGCGTTTGTCGAGGCGCGTCGCCATGCCAAGGGCCAGTCGCCCAGCCTGTGGCAGGTGCTGCGTGAACACCGGCGCAGCCTGCTGGTGTCGATGGGGTTGGCCTGCGGCGCGACGGTATCGTTCTACGTGGTGCTGGTGAACATGCCGACTTTCGCCCACAAAAGCCTAGGCCTGCCGCTGGACCAGGTGCTGCTGGTGCAGATGCTCGCCGTGGGGCTGATGACCCTCGTGATTCCGTTGTCCGGGGCGCTGTCTGACCGGCTGGGGCGGCGCCCGGTGCTGATGGCCTTCACCCTGGCGTTCTTCGTGATGGTCTACCCACTGTATGTGTGGGTGGCCGCTGCGCCTTCCCTGGAGCGCCTGTTGGTCATGCAACTGCTGTTGTGCACGGCCATCGGTGGTTTCTTCGGCCCGGCACCTACTGCCCTGGCTGAGCAGTTCCCGGTCCAGGTGCGTTCCACCGGCGTGTCGGTGGCCTACAACGTGGCGGTGATGGTGTTCGGTGGCTTTGCCCCGTTGATCGTGACCTGGCTCACCCAGGTGCTCGGCACCCCGGTTGCGCCAGCGTTCTACGTGCTGTTTGCCTGCCTGCTGACATTGCTGGGCACCTATTGCCTGAAAGAAGCACCGCAGGCAGTCAAGCCTGCCGCCTTCAACCTTGGAGTAAAACCGTGAAGCCGCTAGCCATCGACCCCATTGTTGCCCTTGATGCCGAGGCACTGTCCCAGGCCATCCATGCCCGCCAGTTGTCATGCCGGGAGGTGATGCAGGCCTACCTGGGGCATGTCGAGCGCTTCAATCGGCAGGTCAATGCACTGGTCTCGCTGCGCCCGGCCGAAGTGCTGCTGGCCGAGGCCGAGACGCGTGACCGCGAACTGGCCCGTGGCCACTCGCGCGGCTGGATGCATGGCATGCCGCAGGCAATCAAGGACCTCGCCGCCACGGCCGGGCTGCGTACCACGCTCGGCTCGCCGCTGTTTGCCGAGCAGGTACCCGAGCAGGATGGGATCAGCGTGGCGCGGGTGCGGGCGAGCGGGGCATTGATCATGGGCAAGAGCAATGTGCCCGAGTTTGGCCTGGGCTCGCAAAGCTACAACCCCTTGTTTGGCACCACCACCAACGCCTACGACCCGTCGCGGGTGGCGGGTGGCAGCAGCGGTGGGGCTGCAGCGGCGCTGGCCATGCACTTGCTGCCGGTGGCCGACGGCAGCGACATGATGGGCTCGCTGCGCAACCCGGCGGCGTTCAATAACCTGTTCGGCCTGCGCCCATCGCAGGGCCGCGTGCCGCATGGGCCGGCACCCGAGCTGTTCGTGCAGCAGCTGGCCACAGAAGGGCCGATGGGCCGCAGTGTGGTCGACGTGGCGCGGCTGCTGTCGATACAGGCGGGTGTTGATGCCCGGGCGCCGCTGTCGCTAAGCGAAGGCCGGCGCGATTTTACCGTTGGCTTGCCGCGCGATTTTCGCGGTGTACGGGTGGGCTGGCTGGGCGACTACAACGGCTATCTGCCGATGGATGACGGGGTAATGAGCCTGTGCGAGTCGGCGCTGGCCGACTTTGCCGAGCTGGGCTGCCGGGTCGAGGCCTGCCAGCCGGCATTCGACCTGGCGCGCTTGTGGCAATGCTGGCTGACCCACCGCCACTTCCTGGTGCATGGCAACCTCGGCGCAGCCTATGCCGACCCCGGCAAGCGCGCATTGCTCAAGCCCGAAGCACGGTGGGAGGTGGAAGGTGGCTTGCAGCTGAGTGCGGCGGCGCTGTACCAGGCTTCGTTGGACCGCAGTGACTGGTACCGCGCCATGGGCAAGCTGTTCGAGCGTTACGACTTCCTGCTGTTGCCCTCGGCCCAGGTGTTCCCTTTCGATGCACGCCAGCCATGGCCAACGGTGGTCGGGGGGCGGGCAATGGACACCTACCACCGCTGGATGGAAGTGATGATCGGGCCGACCCTGGCCGGTTTGCCGAGCATCAGCGTGCCGGTGGGGTTCAATGCCGCCGGGTTGCCCATGGGCCTGCAAATCATAGGCCCGGCGCAGGCCGACCATGCCGTGCTGCAGCTGGCGTATGCCCATGAACAGCTCACCCGCTGGGTGGTGCGCTGCCCGCCACAACGCCTGCTTGCGCCATGAAAGCATGGGCAGGCGCGGATCTTGCTGGCTATCCTGACCATCCCGCTACAAGGAGGTCATACCCATGGGCATCACGGCAGACAGCGGCGGCGTGCGTTCGGTGGAGCGGGCGCTGGCTATCGTCGACCTGCTGGGCGAGCACGAGGCGTTGGGCCTGGAAGAACTGCACTACCTGACGGCGCTGCCCAAGGCCACGGTGTCGCGCATGATCGCCACCTTGCAGGCGCAAGGCTGGTTGTACCGCGGCCTTGCCGACCGGCGCTACCGGCTGTGTGCGCGACGCCTGTTCGGTGACCGCCAGTTGCGTTTCAAGCGGCGCCTGGTGGAAAGCGCAGCGCCCATGCTGCTGGAGTTGAGTGAGCGCACCGGGCTGGTCGCTGACCTGTCGTGTTTCGACGGCCAGCGGCTGGAGGTGATGGAAAGCGCCATTCCCCAGGTGCTGCGCAAGCGCTATCCGCACACCTGTCAGATCGTCGGGCAGCATGCCAGCCTGTTTCATTCGGCGATGGGGCGGGCGTGCCTGGGGGAGCTGGCGGTGGACGAAGTGCAGCGCCTGGCGGCCCATGAGCGGCTGGGTGACGACGGGTTGTTACGCGATATCGAAGAACAAGCGCACAAGGGCTTTGGTCAGCGCACCGAAGGCTACTGGGAATACCCGGTGCGCCTGCCGTTCCTGATCCGCGCCATTGCCTTGCCGGTACATGCCGAAGGGCGCCTGGTCGGCAGCATTGCCTTGCAATGGCCGCTGGATCAGGCGCCGGTGGAGCGGGTGTCGAGCCTGCACCTGAGCAGTTTGGCGACCACTGTGGGGGAAGTGCAGCGGGCCTTGGCTGTTTGATGTTTCCTGCACGGGTTTCTTCGCGGGTAAGCCACAGGCGCGTGCATTGCCAGTAACATCCACAGAGCCAGCGGGCGTCACTGGCCCTCCCGAAATCCGCTAGGGCTCACCCCCGCCTGCTTGCGAAAGAACCGGCTGAAATACCCCACATCGGCAAACCCCAGCTCATGGGCGATCTCTTTCACGCTTAGGCTCGAATGCCCGAGCATGCGCTTGGCCTCCAGCACCAGTCGGGCATTGATCACATTCATCGGCGTCATGCCCAGGTGTTCCTGGCACAACCGCCCCAACGTCACCAGGGTCATGCCCAACTCGGCGGCGTATTCTGCCAGTGGCCAGTGCGCGCGGTAGTGCATGTCTACCAGCTCGCGAAAAGCAGTCAGTTGCTGGCTGCGTCTTGATACTGGGCGTTGCTCACCTGCGGGTATGTACGGCTCATGGCGCAGGACATGGATCATCAGTGCCAGCAATAGCGCCATGCTGCTGGCCACATGCTCGCGGGCGCGGTTGTGGTATTCCTCGCGCAGGGCCCGACACAGGGGCAACAACGGGTCTTCATCGGCGGCCCAGTGGGGCAGGGCAATCACCTGTGGTTTGCGCAGTTGTACCAGCACACTGGGTGCCAGCACCTGGGCGATGCTATCCAGCGGGTGCTGCGCAGCCGTGATTACCTGGCCTTCTACCTGGCTGGCCCAATGAAAACCATGCACCACCTGCGCCGGGACGTACACCACGCAGGGCGCATGGACCTGAAACCGGTCACTGTCGAACAGCACCTCGCCGCCACCGCTTTGCAGGTACAACAGCTGCAGCAAGCCTTCGTGACGATGTGCGGCAATCTCCCAGTTGTGCGCGCCAGAGCGCTGGGATATCTGCTCCACATGCAAGGCTTCGTGCCACACCGGCTGCGCGGTTTCACCGTACAGGGCGTAATTGGGGATCTTGTTCATGGTGTTGTAATTGTTCTGTTCAGTACCCGCTACTGTGCCATAGCTGCCCGCAGGCTTCAGGGCGCAGTGGGCAAATTGACGGGAATGTGGGGCTGGTTGCAGGTTTTGTCCATTCTGCCGGTGGGCCTGCCGGCCATAGCCTGTTGCCCAGAACAAGCAACGCTCTGGAGAACAGCATGTACAACAACAAGATCCTTTCTCAGTGGCTAGGCCTGGAGTCGGCCGTATGCGTGGTGACCGGCGCGGCCGGCGGCATTGGCGCAGCGTTGGCCGCAGCCTTGGTGGAGCAGCAGGCCCACGTGGTGCTGCTTGACCGCGACCTGGACAAATGCCGCGAACTGGCGGCCACCCTGGGGGAACACAGTGCAGGCGAAGTCAGTGCCCTGGCCTGCGACATTGCCAACCCGGCCAGCGTGGAGCAGGCTGCGGCCCAGGTACAGGCGCTGCATGGGCGCTGCGATGTGCTGGTCAACAATGCCAGCGTGCTGCGCCCTGGTGCGCTGGACACGCTAAGCCTGGAGCAATGGAACCAGGTGCTGGCGGTCAACCTCAGTGGCTACCTCTTGTGTGCCCAGGCCTTTGGCCGTTCCATGCTGGACTGCGGCCAGGGCCGTATCGTGCATGTGGCCTCGATTGCAGCACATTACCCGCAACCCAACAGTGGCGCCTACAGCGCGGCGAAGGCAGGCGTCAGCATGTTGTCGCGGCAGATTGCCGTAGAGTGGGGGCCACGCGGTGTGCGCAGCAACGCCGTATGCCCGGGTTTGATCCGCACGCCATTGTCGGCGGCGTTCTATGCCGATCCACAGGTGGAGCGCCGGCGTAGCGCCATGACCGCCAACCAGCGCATCGGTGAACCGCAAGACATCGCCGAAGCCGTGCTGTTTCTGGCCAGCCGCCGCGCCGACTATATCAACGGCGCCGAGCTGACTGTGGATGGCGGACTGGAAAGCATGCCCATGGCATTGATCCCGCGCCCTGGCTTCGAGGGGGCAGGCCAATGAGTACGCGTAGCTGCGATGTACTGGTCATCGGTGCGGGGGCTGGCGGCCTGGCGACAGCCATCACCGCGAAAAAGCTTGGCCTGGATGTGATCGTCATCGAAAAGGAGGAGTGCTTCGGCGGCACCACGGCGTTTTCCGGCGGCGTATTGTGGGTGCCGGGCACCCGGCACGGGGGCAATGACAGCCAAGCAGCGGCCATGACCTACCTGCGCAACGAAACCGGTGCCTGCTTCGATGCGGCCGGGGTGGAGGCATTCTTGCGCTACGCGCCGCAGATGGTTGAGTTTTTCGAGCGCGAGACGGCAGTCAAATTCGTGCCCACGCTGTACCCCGATTATCACCCGCAGGTGGAAGGCGGCGTCGATGTGGGCCGCTCGATACTGGCCGCACCTTACGACATCCGTGGTCTGGGGGCCGACATGGCGCGGCTGCGCCCGCCGCTGAAGACCATCACCTTCATCGGCATGATGTTCAACTCGTCGAATGCCGACCTCAAGCACTTCTTCAATGTCACCCGTTCCTTGACCTCGTTCACCTACGTGGCCAAGCGCCTGCTGACCCATTTGAAGGAGCTGGCCTTGTACCGACGCGGCACCCAGGTCACCAGTGGCAATGCCCTGGCGGCACGGCTGGTACGCTCGGCACTGGACCTGGGCATTCCGATTCTCACAGGCACCCCGGCGCGGCAGTTGCTGCGCGAAGGGGCGCGGGTAGTGGGGGCGGTGACCGGGCAGGCCGGCAGCGAGCAGCGCATCGAGGCCCGGCGCGGGGTGGTGCTGGCCTGTGGCGGTTTCTCCCATGACCTGCAACGGCTGCGCCAGGCCTACCCGCATGTACGGCGTGGCGGCGAGCATTTTTCACCGGTGCCAGCGGGCAACACCGGCGATGGTGCGCGCATGGCCGAGGCGCTGGGAGCAAAGGTCGATATATGCCTGCAGGCACCTGCAGCCTGGATGCCGGTGTCGAAGGTGCCGGTGGGTGGTGGGCGGCATATTGCCTTTCCGCATTTGCTCGACCGCTACAAACCGGGTGTGATCGGCGTGCTGCGTTCAGGGCAGCGATTCACCAATGAGTCGAATGCCTACCACGACGTAGGCGCAGCGCTGATCGAGGCGTGTTCCGACCAGGCAGAAACTGCCATGTGGCTAGTGTGCGACCGCCGCACCCTGGCCAAATACGGGCTGGGCTTTGCCAAGCCTGCGCCGATGCCGCTGGGGCCATTGCTGCGCAACGGCTACCTGCT
Source organism: Pseudomonas sp. 3HC3 (assembly GCF_044904505.1). NCBI lineage: Bacteria > Pseudomonadati > Pseudomonadota > Gammaproteobacteria > Pseudomonadales > Pseudomonadaceae > Pseudomonas > Pseudomonas sp. 3HC3. Next base: position 709,474 of record NZ_JADDRH010000001.1, on the reverse strand, counting down.
CAAGGGCCAGACCCTGGCGGAGTTGGCCGGCAAGGCCGGTATCGATGCGCAAGGGCTGGAGCAGACTGTGCGCGAGTACAACCTTGGCGCTGTCCACGGTGAAGACCGTCAGTTCGGCCGCGGCAGCACCAGCTTCAATCGCTACCTGGCCGACCCGCAGCAACAACCCAACCCGTGCGTAGCGCCGGTTGGCGAGGGACCGTACTTTGCCGTGAAAGTGATCATGGGCGATCTGGGCACTTTCGACGGGCTGCGCACCCGTGTGACCGGTGAAGTGTTGGCGGCCGACGGGCAAGTCATCGACGGCCTGTATGCGGTGGGTAACGACCGCGCCAGCATCATGGGCGGCAACTACCCCGGGGCGGGCATCACCCTGGGGCCGATCATGACCTTTGCCTACATCACCGGGCGTCATCTGGCGGGTGTCGAGCAGGGGCTGGCGGCGGGCAACGCACGGGAGGTGGCGTGATGGACAAGCCTGTGGTCGACCACCGCATCTACACCATTCGCCCGCGCGGCATGGCGGCCTTTCTCGAGGCGTTCGACCAGCTGGCGATGCCGATCCTGCTGCGCCATCTCGGTGAACCCCTGGCGTTTTACACCAGCAGCATCGGGCCGTTGAACCAGGTGGTGCACTTGTGGGGCTATGACAGCCTCGATGACTTCGAGAAGCGCAGCGCAGCGCGGGATGCCGACCCGGACTTTGCTGCGTACCTGCATGCCACCCGCGACCTGGTGGTGGCTCAGGAAACACGCATCATAAGGCCTGTGCGCTTACCCAGCCTTTTCCACTAGGGCTGCGACAAACACCGTCATAAAAACAACAACAGGTGATACCTATGAACAACACACTCGACGTGCGCCAACTGATCGACCAGCAACCCATCGGCCGTTACCAGAAATGGGTAGTGTTCCTCGGCTTTCTCATCATCGCTCTGGACGGCCTGGACGTCGCCATCATCGGCTTCATTGCCCCGCAATTGAAAAGCGATTGGGGCCTGGATGCGCAAAGTCTGGGCCCGGTATTGAGCGCCGCGTTGATCGGCCTGGCACTCGGCGCCTTGATTGCCGGCCCCTTGGCGGACCGTTACGGGCGCAAGGCGGTGTTGCTGTGCAGCGTGCTGCTGTTCGGCCTCTGGACACTGGCCTCGGCCTTTTCACCCAGCCTGGAAGCCCTGGTCGCGTTGCGCTTTCTGACCGGCCTGGGCCTGGGCGCAGCCATGCCCAATGCCAGCACCCTGGTCAGCGAGTATGCCCCGGCACGCAGCCGCTCGCTGCTCATTACCCTGGCATTCTGCGGCTTCTCCCTGGGCGCGGCGGCAGGTGGCTTCGTCAGCGCCTGGATGATTCCGAACCTGGGCTGGCGCAGTGTCTTGGCATTGGGTGGGGTGTTGCCGCTAATGGTCCTGCCGTTGCTGTATTGGCGCCTGCCGGAATCGGTGACGTTCCTGGTCAGCAAAGGGGCGGACCGCAAGCGCATTCTGGCCATTGTCCGTCGCCTGGCACCTGAGCATGTCAACGCCGACACGACCTTTGTCTTGCCCGGTAAAGCCCAGGCTGCAGGCGGTGCAATCGGCACCATCCTCTCAGCGCGGTATCGCTTTGGTACCTGCATGCTCTGGGGCGGGTACGTGCTGGCGCTGTTCCTGGTCTATCTGTTCAGCGGCTGGTTGCCGACGCTGGTAAAGGAGGGGGGCGGGTTTTCGGTGGCCGAAGCGGCCATCGTCACCGCCTGTTTCCAGATTGGCGGCCCGTTGGGGGCAATTTCGGTGGGTTGGGCCATGGATCGCTACCCGGCGCAGCGCGTGCTGGTACTGACCTTCCTGTTAAGTGGTGTGGTGATTTTTGCAATTGGTCAGGTCGCTGCGGACTTCGCCTGGTTGTGTGCGGTTGCGAGCGCTGTGGGCTTTGGCCTTAATGGGGCAAGTGTTGGCATGAATGCACTGGCGGCGGCTTTTTACCCGACTGAAGCACGGGCGACCGGCGCCAGCTGGATGAGCGGCATCGGGCGCCTGGGTGCGATTCTCAGTGCCTTTGCCGGGGCACAGATGCTGGCACTGGGCTGGAGTTTTGCCCAGGTGTTCGCTTCGTTGTTGCTACCCGCAGGGTTGGCGGCTTTGGCGGTATGGCTGCAGGGGCGAAATGCGGCGTCACGGCTTAGCGTTCCAGGCTGTACAGCCGGCACCCCGGCTGCAGCGCCAGCAGGTTCGGCTCCCACTCCCTAGCCTTCGGGAACACAGCCCCTATCTGAAGCCATACGCTCGATCAACGCCCACAACGCCGCATCATTGAAATCGTCGACAACCAGCCTGGCGCCCGCCGCCAGCAACCGCTCCGGGGTCTGCGTCGTGGCCACGCCCACGGTAAAGATCCCCGCGCCACTGGCCGCGGCCGTCCCCGGCAATGAGTCCTCGAAGGCCAGCGCTTGCCCGGCCTCGGCACCCAGGCGCTGCAGGCCTGTGAGGTAGGGCAGCGGGTCCGGTTTGGGCCGTGCCAGTTCTTCGGCTACCAGCACATGTTCAAAGTGCTGGCCCAGGCCCATGGCGTTCAGCATGTGCTCGGCGTTCAGCCGCGGTGCGTTGGTCACCACACACATGCCGATGGCATGGGCCTGGGCATGCTCCAGCAGGCGCAACAGGCCCGGCATCGGTTCAAGCGACGGCGACATTGCGCGGAACAGCGCTTCCTTGCGGTCGGCCAACGCCTGGCACTGTTCGACACTGGCGCCGCTGAAAAGCTCGGCGAACAGCTCGCCGTTGGCGCGGCCGCTGACCTGGGCATCGAACTGCGCCTGGCTCAGCTCGCGGCCATCGTGTTCACGCAGCAGTTGGCGAAAGGCCTGCAGGTGCAGGGTGTCAGTGTCGGTGAGGGTACCGTCAAGGTCGAACAGCAGGGCGGTCAGCATGGGATATCCAGATGAAAAAACACAAGCCAAGGGATCATAACCAAAGCTGACGACGAAGGGGGCTGTTCAGCGCGCTCCGAAAAGAGTACAAATGTGCTCCATGGACACTCTTACCCCCAAACGCCGCGCCATTTTCGAATTCATCCGTGAGCGTATTGCCGAGCATGGTCAGCCGCCGAGCCTGGCCGATATCGCCACGCGCTTCGGTTTTGCCTCGCGCAGCGTTGCGCGCAAGCACATCACCGCCCTGTGCCAGGCCGGTTACATCGATGTCACGCCAAACCAGGCCCGGGGCATACGCCTGGCCGAACCGCTGCGCCGGCCAGAAATCCTCGAAGTACCCGTGCTGGGCCAGGTGGCGGCAGGTGCCCCCATCGGCCCGGACCTGGACATCCACGAGCAGTTGCTGCTCGACCCCAGCCTGTTCCGCCGTACCCCCGACTACCTGCTGAAGGTGCGGGGCGACTCGATGATCGGCGACGGCATCTTTGACGGTGACCTGGTCGGCATCCTGCAACAGGCCGACGCCCGCGACGGGCAAATCGTGGTTGCGCGCCTGGACGGCGAAGTGACCATCAAGCGCCTGCAGCGCCAAGGCGGCACTTACCGGCTGTTGCCACGCAACCCGGCCTATGCGCCGATCGATGTGCGGCCCGAACAGGACTTTTTCATCGAAGGCGTGTTCTGCGGCTTGCTGAGGCGTGACTGATGGGTGCCGTGGTCGACCTCGACAGGCTGCTGGAACAGCGCCGGGTATGGCGCGGCCGGCAGGCCCAGGCGCGACCGCTCGGGCTGCAGCCCACCGGCCATGCGGCCCTCGACGAACGTTTGCCGGAAGGTGGCTGGCCGGCGGCAGCACTGAGCGAGCTGTTGCTGGCCAACCCCGGCTGTGGCGAATTGCAGTTGCTGTGGCCAACCCTGGCCCGGCTGAGTGCAGAAGCCAGCAGAGTGGTGCTGGTGGCTCCACCCTTCATCCCTTTTGCACCAGCCTGGCAGGCAGCGGGGGTGGACCTGCGCTGGCTGGTACAGGTGGATGCCGAGCCTGCCGATGCCCTGTGGGCTGCCGAACAGTGCCTGCGCTCGGGCAGTTGCGCGGCGGTGCTGTGCTGGCCGGAACGTGCCGATGACCGCGCCCTGCGGCGCTTGCAGGTAGCGGCCGAAACCGGGCAGGCACTGGCGTTCGCCTGCAGGCCGCAGCAGGCGTCGCACAACCCTTCACCCGCAGCGCTGCGCATTGCAGTCGACACACGCCCGGCGCAATGGCGCGTGCTGAAAAGCCGGGGTGGCATGCCACCAGCACTGCCAATACCCTGCCCGGGGCGGGGCTGATGCACCATGCTCTGGGCCTGCATCCTGCTCCCGCAGCTTGCGCTGGACACCGTCCTGCGTGAGCGTGACGACCCTGACACGCCTTTGGTGCTGATTGGCGGGCCGACCCAGCGTCGCCTGTTGCAGGCAGTCAACCCGGCGGCCGCTGCACTTGGCCTGCGGGCCGGGCAAACCCTGACCGCAGCGCGTGCCCTGGCCGATGGCTTTACCTGTGTCGAAGCCGACCCCAAACGCATCGATCAGGTGCAACAGCTGCTGGCGGCCTGGGCCTACCGCTTCAGTGCCCAGGTCAGCCTGCATTACCCACGGGCGCTGTTGCTGGAAGTGGGCTCCAGCCTGCAACTGTTCGGGCCCTGGCCCTTGTTCGAGGCGCGTCTGCGTCAGGGGCTGGCAGAACTGGGCCTGCGTCAACGCATTGTCCTGGCCAGCAACCCGGTGGCTGCTCGCATGCTCGCCAATGGCCACGATGGCCTGGCCGTGGGCGATGTCGACGCCACCCGAGCGGCGCTGCTTGGCATGCCCATCACGCGCGTCGGCCTGCCGGCAGAGGCGGCCGAAGCGTTTGCCCGCATGGGCTTGCACCAGCTGGGCCAGGTATTGGCCTTGCCGCGCGATACCTTGGCCAGGCGCTTTGCGGCCCAGGTGCAACTGCACCTCGATCAGTTGCTCGGCCTGCGCAACCTGGGGCTGGACTTCTACCAGCCACCGGACCGTTTCGAAACCCGGCTGGAACTCAACTTCGACGTCGAGTCGCACCAGGCGCTGTTGTTCCCGCTGCGGCGCATGCTCAACGACCTTGCTGCATTTCTGGCCGGGCGAGACTGTGGCGTGCAGCGCTTCTGCCTGCATCTGGAGCACGCCGAGGGGCCGGATACCCTGCTCAAGGTGGGCCTGCTGGCGGCGGAACGCGATGCTGCGATGCTGTTCGAGCTGGCCCGTGCGCGCCTTGAGCCGCTGCGCATACCCGCACCGGTGCGCAACCTGCGGCTGGTTGCCGAAGACTTGCCACCCTTCGTGCCACAGCATCAGGCGTTGTTCGACCCGCGGGCGCAACAGGCGCAACCCTGGGCGCAGTTGCGCGAGCGGTTGCGCGCCCGCCTGGGGGATGAGGCCGTCAAGGGGCTTGGCGCAGCAGCCGATCACCGCCCCGAATGCGCCTGGCAGTTGGTAGAGCAGGGTGCCCAAGGCAACATGCCGGTTGCACCGGGCAGCCGCCCGGGCTGGCTGTTGTCGGCACCGATCGCGCTGGATGATGCCGGCTACCAGGTGCAGGGCTACGCCGAACGTATCGAATCCGGTTGGTGGGATGGCGGCGATGTGCGTCGCGACTACTACCGCATCGAAACCCGTGACGGCCTGCGCGGCTGGGCCTACCGCGACCTGAGCCAGGCCGGCCCGCTTTGGCTGCAGGGTTGGTTCGCATGAACACCCCGGGTTATGCCGAGCTGCATTGCCTTTCCAACTTCAGCTTCCAGCGCGGTGCATCGAGCGCCGACGAGCTGTTCCGGCGTGCGCGCGAGCAGGGCTACCAGGCCTTGGCGATCACTGACGAATGCACGCTGGCCGGTATTGTGCGCGCCTGGCAGGCAGCCAAGGTGCACCAGTTGCGGCTGATCGTTGGCAGCGAGGTGCAATTGTGCGACGGGCCCAAACTGGTGCTGCTGGTCGAGAACCTGACCGGCTACCAGAACCTGTGCGCCCTGATCACCCGTGCCCGGCGGCGGGCAGAGAAGGGGGCGTACCAGCTGTTTCGTGATGACTTGCTGCTGCACCACCAAGGCCTGCTGGCCCTGTGGGTGGCCGCTGACAGTGGCGATATCGCTACCGGCGCGTGGCTGCGCAGTGTGTTCGCTGAGCGCCTGTGGCTGGCCGTGCACCTGCATCGGGGCAGTGACGATGCCGTGCACCTGCAACGGCTGCGGGTACTGGCGGCTGATGTAGGCATTCGCACCGTGGCCTGTGGCGACGTGCACATGCACGTGCGTGGTCGCCGTGCCTTGCAGGACTGCATGACTGCCATCCGCCAGCATTGCCAGGTGAGCGAGGCCGGGCGCTTTCTGTTTGCCAATGGCGAACGGCACCTGCGCAGCCAGGCGCAACTGGGCGAGCTGTATCCGCTCGACCTGCTGGCCGAGACCCTGGTCATTGCCCGGCGCTGCCAGTTTGACCTGAGCGAACTGAACTACCAGTACCCACGCGAACTGGTGCCCGAGGGGCATACCCCGGCAAGCTGGTTGCGCGAATTGTGCGAGCAAGGCCTGCCGCTGCGCTGGCCAGGCGGGCCGAGTGGCAAGGTGCGGGATGTGCTTGCCAAGGAACTGGGGCTGATCGAAGAGCTGGGCTACGAAAGCTACTTTCTGACGGTGCACGACATTGTCGCCTTCGCCCGCAGCCAGCGCATTCTATGCCAGGGCCGGGGGTCGGCAGCCAACTCGGTGGTGTGCTTCGTGCTGGGCATCACCGAGCTTGACCCCATGAAACACCACCTGCTGTTCGAGCGCTTCCTGTCGCGCGAGCGCAACGAGCCACCGGACATTGACGTGGACTTCGAGCACGACCGGCGCGAGGAGGTGATCCAGTATGTGTTCCGTCGCTATGGCCGGCACCGGGCGGCGCTCACTGCGGTAGTCAACACCTACCATGCCGCCGGTGCGGTGCGGGATGTGGCGCGGGTGCTGGGGCTGCCTGCCGACCAGGTGGATGCCCTGGCCAAATGTTGTGGCCGCTGGAGCGATCGCATACCCGATGACCAGCGCCTGGCCGAGGCCGGTTTCGAAGCGGGCAGCCCTTCGCTGCGGCGGGTGCTGGTGCTGGCCGGCGAACTCATCGGCTTCCCCCGGCACCTGTCGCAGCATCCGGGTGGTTTTGTCATCTCCCAGCAACCGCTCGACCAGCTGGTGCCGGTGGAGAATGCCGCGATGCCGGAGCGTACGGTGATCCAGTGGGACAAGGATGACCTGGACATGGTCGGCCTGCTCAAGGTCGACGTACTGGCGCTGGGCATGCTTAGCGCCTTGCGCCGCTGCTTCGACCTGCTGCAACGCCACCGTGGCCGGCACCTGACCCTGGCGACCATCCCTAGCGAAGACCCGGCCACCTACGCCATGATCAGCCGTGCCGAAACCATGGGCGTGTTCCAGATCGAGTCACGCGCGCAAATGGCCATGTTGCCGCGGCTGCGGCCCCAAAAGTTCTACGACCTGGTCATCGAGGTAGCCATCGTCCGCCCTGGGCCGATCCAGGGCGACATGGTGCACCCGTACCTGCGCCGGCGCCTGAAGCAGGAACCGGTGACGTATCCGTCGCCGCAACTGAAGGAGGTGTTCGAGCGTACCTTGGGCGTGCCGCTGTTCCAGGAGCAGGTGATGGAGCTGGCGATGGTCGCGGCCGACTATACCCCGGGCGAGGCCGACCAGTTGCGCCGCAGCATGGCCGCCTGGAAGCGCCACGGCGGCCTGGAGCCGCACCGCGAACGGCTGGTGCAGGGCATGTTGCGCAATGGTTACACGCTGGCGTTTGCCGAGCGCATCTTCGAGCAGATCAAGGGGTTTGGCAGCTATGGCTTCCCTGAGTCGCATGCGGCCAGCTTTGCCTTGCTGTGCTATGCCAGCAGTTGGCTGAAGTGCCATGAGCCGGCGATTTTCACCTGTGCGTTGGTCAACAGTTGGCCGATGGGCTTCTACAGCCCTGATCAACTGTTGCAAGAGGCTCGCCGCCAAGGTATCGAGGTACGGCCGGTTGATGTCTGCCACAGCGACTGGGACTGCACCCTGGAGCCTGATGCTGAAGGCACCCTGGCCATTCGCATGGGGCTGCGGCTGGTGCGTGGCCTGGCCGAAGCCGATGCCAGGCGCGTGCAGCAGGCGAGGGCGCAGCGGCCGTGGCGCAACGTCGAAGACCTGTGCCTGCGCGCCGGCCTGGACGCTCGGGCCCGTGCCCGCCTGGCTGATGGCGGGGCGCTGCGCGCTTTGGCCAGCGATCGGCATCAGGCGCGCTGGCAGGTGGCTGCGGTGCAGCCGCAGCTGCCGTTGTTCGCCGATGTGCAGGCCTTGCCTGAAGAAACGGTGCAATTGCCCGTGCCAACCGTGGGCGAGGACTTGATGGCCGATTATCAAACCCTCGGCACTACGCTTGGCCCACATCCACTGGCCCTGTTGCGCTCTCGTCTGAGGGCGCTGGGGTGTCGCAGCTCCAGTGAATTACAGGGTGTGGAGCATGGCGACAACATTGCCGTGGCCGGGCTGGTGGTGGGCCGGCAACGGCCTCAAACCGCCAGCGGTGTGACCTTCGTTACCCTGGAGGACGAGCATGGCATGGTCAACGTGGTGGTGTGGCGTGCGCTGGCCGAACGGCAGCGGCGGGCGCTGGTGGGTTCGCAGCTGCTCAAGGTCAGTGGGCGGCTGGAGCAGGAGAATGGGGTGCGGCACTTGATTGCGCGGCGGTTGGAGGATGTGAGTCCGCTGCTGCAAGGGCTGGATGTGCGCAGCCGGGATTTCCACTGAAACCCCAACGCTCGGTACTTGCGCGGCTCCCTGTGGGAGCGGGCGAGCCCGCGAAGCAGCCACCGCGTTGCATGGCACCGGCCTTGCCGGTGTTCGCGGGTATGCCCGCGCCCACAGAGGTCATCTACTGATCCAGCTTGCGCTCGCCGGTTACACCATCGCCAACCGCTGCTTGTGCGTCGGCGCAGGGAACGCCCGGTCGATCGCCCGCAGGTCTTCGCTGGTCAAGGTCAGCGCTCCCGCCGCTGCATTGAGCCGCACATGCTCGGGCGCCACTGCCTTGGGGATGGCGATCACGCCGTCATCGCGGGTCACCCAGGCCAGGCTGACCTGGGCCGGTGTGGCGCCATGACGCTCGGCGATTTCTGCCAGTACCGGGTGCTGCAACAAGCGCCCGGCCTGAGCCAGCGGGCAGTAGGCCATGGTCGGCAAGCCACGTTTTTCGCACCACGGCAGCAAGTCGAATTCGATGCCACGCTGGGCCGGGTTGTACAACACCTGGTTGGTTGCGCAATCAGGGTTATGCAGCTCGCGCAAGTCGTCGACGTCGAAGTTGGACACGCCCCAGCGCTTGATCTTGCCTTGCTCGCGCAAGCGCTCGAAGCTTTCGACGGTTTCCTCCAGCGGGTGCTGACCACGCCAGTGCAGCAGGTAAAGGTCGATGCAGTCGGTGCCCAGCCGGGTGAGGCTGCGTTCGCAGGCAGCCGCCATGCCGCGCAGGCCGGCATTGTGCGGGTAGACCTTGCTGACCAGAAATACCTGGTCGCGGCGCCCGGCAATGGCTTGGCCAACGACCTCTTCTGCCCCCCCTTCGGCATACATCTCGGCGGTGTCGATCAGGTTCAGGCCCAGCTCGATGCCCTGTTGCAGCGCCGCGACTTCGGCAGCCTTGTGACCTGGGTCTTCGCCCATGTACCAGGTGCCTTGGCCGATGGATGGAACACTCGTGCCTGCCAGTGTTACGAAACGCATGTCACCTCCGGGATCCGGGTATTGGAAAGAAGAACCTCAAGCAGTGCCTGCGCTGCGGTGGAAAGCTTGTGCTCGCTGAGGGCAATCACGCCGATGCGCCGTTCGACAGTGGGCTCGACCAAGGTTACGCAGCGGGCACCCAGCTCCTGCATCTGGTTGATGCACAGCGCCGGCACGGCACTGACCCCCAGGCCGCTGGCAACCATGCGGCCGATGGTCGTCAGCTGGTGGCTTTCGAACGCTACTGCCAGCTTGCCGTGGCGGGCCGCCACATTCTGCTCCATCAGCAGGCGCACTGCCGAAGGGCGCTGCAGGGCCACGAAGTCTTCGGCCATCAGCTGTGCCCAGCTGACCTGGGGCAGCAGTGCCAAGGGCGAGTCGGCGGCCACTACCGCAACGAAGCGGTCCATGTACAACGGGTGGAAGTCCAGCCCATCGATGTTATCCGGCTCGAAGCCGATGCCCAGTTCGACGCGGCGATGGCGTACCAGTTCCTGTACCTGTTCGTTGATTACGTCGTGCACGGTGACGTTGACCTTGGGGTAGCGCTGGCGAAACACCTTGAGCGAGTGGGGCAACAGGTTGCCGGCAAAAGCCGGCATGGCCGCCACCGACACACGGCCCAATTGCAGGGTGAAGCGCTGGCGCAGCATCTCTTCAGTGTCGTCCCAGTCGGCCAGCAGGCGGCGTGCCAGTGGCAACAGCACTTCGCCTTCGGCAGTCAGGCTGACGCTGCGCGTGGTGCGGCTGAGCAGGGCGCCGCCGAGGTTTTCTTCCAGCGCCTTGATGGTCAGGCTCAGTGCCGGTTGCGAAACGTGCAGGTGTTCGCCGGCCTGGGCGAAGCTCTGGTACTTGGCCACGGCGACAAAGGCGCGTAGTTGCTTGACGTTCATGTCGGGCCTATTTTTGTTTTATAAAATTTATCAATCGATGACGAAAACAAAATTAACAAATCAGTCGCTTGCGGTGAAGATGTCGGCACACGCTCACCGACAGCCTCGTCGGTTAAACAACTACAAAAGGCGGATCAGCATGGCCGGACTGGACAAGCGCGTTGCAACCTATGAACAGGCCCTTGAAGGCCTGAGCGACAACATGACGGTACTGGCCGGTGGTTTCGGCCTGTGCGGCATCCCGGAAAACCTTATCAGCGAAATCAAACGGCGCGGCGTCAAGGGCCTGACCGTGGTTTCCAACAACTGCGGCGTGGACGGTTTTGGCCTGGGCATGCTGCTGGAAGACCGGCAGATCCGCAAGATGATCGCCTCCTATGTGGGCGAAAACGCCGAGTTCGAACGCCAGTTGCTCAGTGGCGAACTGGAAGTGGAGCTGACCCCACAGGGCACCCTCGCCGAAAAAATGCGCGCCGGTGGTGCCGGCATTCCGGCGTTCTACACCGCCACTGGCTATGGCACCCCGGTTGCCGACGGCAAGGAAGTCCGCGAGTTCAAGGGCCGCAAGTACATCCTGGAAGAATCCATCACCGGTGACTTCGCCATCGTCAAGGGCTGGAAGGCCGACCACTACGGCAACGTGGTTTACCGCAACACTGCGCAAAACTTCAACCCGCTGGCGGCCACCGCCGGCAAGATCACCGTGGTCGAAGTGGAAGAAATCGTCGAACCCGGCGTGCTGCTGCCAAGCGAAATCCACACCCCGGGCATCTACGTGGACCGTGTCATAGTCGGCACCTTCGAAAAGCGTATCGAAAAGCGCACCGTCAAGGCCTGAGCGCCATCCACCCGAACAATAAAGAGATCCTGACCATGGCACTGACCCGCGAACAGATGGCGCAACGCGTTGCCCGTGAACTGAAGGACGGTTACTACGTCAATCTGGGCATCGGCATCCCCACCTTGGTGGCGAACTATGTACCCGCCGACATGGATGTGATGCTGCAATCGGAAAACGGCTTGCTCGGCATGGGCGAATTCCCGACCGAAAGCACCCTTGATGCCGACATGATCAACGCCGGCAAGCAAACTGTCACCGCCCGCCGCGGCGCCTCGATCTTCGATTCGGCACAATCGTTCGCCATGATCCGTGGCGGCCACGTCGACCTGACTGTACTGGGCGCTTTCGAGGTGGACGTGCAGGGCAACATCGCCTCGTGGATGATTCCGGGCAAGTTGGTCAAGGGCATGGGTGGGGCCATGGACCTGGTGGCCGGCGCCGACAACATCATCGTCACCATGACCCATGCCTCCAAGGACGGCGAGTCCAAGTTGCTGCCGCAGTGCAGCCTGCCGCTGACCGGTGCGGGCTGCATCCGCAAGGTGCTGACCGACCTGGCCTACCTGGAAATCGAAGACGGCGCCTTCATCCTGCGCGAGACCGCACCCGGGGTCAGCGTCGAGGAAATCATCGAGAAAACCGCCGGCAAGCTGATCGTGCCGGAGGATGTGAAGGAAATGACCTTCTAAGGCATGACGTGATCTCACCCTGTAGGAGCGGGTTTACCCGCGAATGCGTCGGTACATAGACCGCCGCATTCGCGGGTAAACCCGTTCCCACAGGTTTTTTGCGTTGCCTGGCAATACCGCTTTATCTCATAAAACCAATAAAAGGAATTCACCGTGGCCGCTGAAATCCAAGACAGCCGCTCCGCGCGCTTTGCCTTGCGCTGCTCCAACTGGGCCGAACGCTGGTTCCCCGACTCCTGGGTGTTCGCCGCGTTGGCGGTACTGCTGGTGTGTATTGGCGCACTGGCCATGGGCGCCAAACCGACCGACACCGCCAAGGCTTTTGGCGACGGTTTCTGGAGCCTGATACCGTTCACCATGCAGATGGCTTTCGTGGTCATCGGTGGTTATGTGGTGGCCAGCTCGCCGCCGGCCGCGAGGTTGATCGATCGCCTGGCGCGTATCCCCGGCAATGGGCGCTCGGCAGTGTGCTGGGTAGCGCTGATCTCGATGCTGGCTTCCTTGCTCAACTGGGGGCTGTCGCTGGTGTTTGGAGGCTTGTTGGTACGCGCCCTGGCGAGGCGTACCGACCTGAAGATGGATTACCGCGCAGCGGGTGCGGCGGCTTACCTGGGCCTGGGTGCGGTGTGGGCGCTGGGCCTGTCATCCTCGGCGGCGCAGTTGCAGGCCAACCCGGCCAGTCTGCCACCTTCAATCCTGTCGATAACCGGGGTGATTCCCTTTACCGAAACCATCTTTCTCTGGCAGTCCGGCGTGATGCTGGCGGCGCTGGTGGTGGTCTCGCTGGTGATCGCCTACGCCACCGCGCCGGGCCCGAACAGCGCACGTAGCGCCGAAGACTGCGGTGTCGACCCCAGCTTCACAGCGCCACCCGCCCCGCAACGCACGCGCCCGGGGGAGTGGCTGGAACACAGCCCGATCCTGATCCTGCTGTTGGTGGCCTTGGCTGCTGGCTGGCTCTATCAGGAGTTTGCGACAAAACCCGCGATTACCGCCATCTCGGGGCTCAACACCTACAACCTGTTGTTCATCATGCTCGGTGCTTTGCTGCACTGGCGCCCACGCAGCTTCCTTGATGCGGTGGCGCGTGCGGTACCGACCACCACCGGTGTGCTGATCCAGTTCCCGCTGTATGGTTCGATCGCCGCCATCCTCACTCAGGTGAAGGGCGTCGATGAACAGACGCTGGCCCACCATATTTCACTGTTCTTCACCCAGATTGCCACCCACGACACGTATGCCGTGCTGATGGGCGTGTATTCGGCGGTGCTGGGCTTCTTCATCCCATCCGGCGGTGGCAAGTGGATCATCGAGGCCCCTTACGTGATGCTGGTGGCCAACGACCTGCAGTACCACCTGGGGTGGGCGGTGCAGATCTACAACGCGGCCGAAGCCTTGCCGAACCTGATCAACCCGTTCTACATGCTGCCGCTGCTGGGCGTGCTGGGGCTCAAGGCGCGCGACCTGATCGGGTTCTCGTTCGTGCAATTGCTGGTGCATGTGCCGTTGGTGCTGGTGTTGCTGTGGGCATTGGGTACAACGCTGCAGTACGTACCGCCAGTGATGCCTTGATTCAAGGCCTCTGCAGGCTTGGCGTCAGCTTTCAGACGCGTATCATGGCTGCCTCAGCCTGGGAAACACGCGTCACATGTCTATCCGATTGAAACTGCTGCGTAAGAAACTGGGGATGACCCTGGAAATGCTGGCCGAAAAGACTGGCATGACCAAAAGCTACCTGTCCAAGGTCGAGCGCGGCCTCAACACGCCCTCGATCGCTGCGGCGCTGAAACTGGCGAGGGCGCTGAACGTCAATGTCGAAGAGCTGTTCGCCGAAGAACAGGCCGGACAGAGCCGCTACAGCCTGGTGCGCCATACCGAGCGCCAGGCCTTGGTTGGCGATGGGCAAGGGCCGGGGTATGCGGCCCTCACCAGTCAGGTTGGCCAGCGCAGCCTGCTGCCGTTTCTGATCCAGCCGCCGTCCGAGTTCAGCGACCCCACGTTCAAGGAGCACCAGGGCGAAGAGTTCCTGTTTGTTCACGCAGGCCAGGTAGAAGTGGATTTCATGAGCGAGCGGGTAATGCTGGAGCAGGGCGACGCCCTGCATTTCAACGCCCAGACGCCGCACCGGCTGCGCTCGGTAGGTGTCTCACCGGCGCAATTACTGGTCGTGGTTCACCACGCAGACGAATAAAACATCAGGGGGGCAGGTATGCCCCTTGTTCTCAGCTGTGAAACGCCAGATACATCGCACCAGCCCTCCCTTGCATAATCTGCGTGTCGCTTTTTTGACGAATGCACCCATCGCCCATTGAATTTTATTATGGTGTCGGATCATTGACGTAGTGTCATTGTGCCCATAAGCTCAAATCAACAACGAAACAACTCCCGCAACACCGCGCCAATAACTAATTGATTTTCCTGTTTTTAGGAGGGGAGTATGCGCTCGACTCTGATAATCAAATCGATGTTCTTGCTGGTGATGCTAAGTGGTGCTGCCCGCGCGGCAGATTCGTATATCAGTCAGAACAGTATCATTCCTGTTTCAACTGCGGGCTGGTTCTTTGCCTTTGCTGTCGTCGGTTTTGTTGCTGTTGCCAACCGCAGAAAGATCTGAACCGGACACCTTGTACCCGAAGTGACTGCCCATTGCCGAGAGGCCACAGGCATGGCTTGTGAATTCTCCAACCGTTGCTATATTCCCAGTAGCCCGTAAGGGCCAACGTTAAGAACGTTGCAGCCCACGGCTACAGTATCAAGGTAAGGGCCTGCAGGAAGGTCGAGGCCATCGCGGCAGCTGTGCGTCGCGAAGCGGAGCGAGAGTTGGTGTGTTGTTCTCATTCAGTGCTCTTTGTCGGGCCATTTGGCCGGAGGGACCCTCATGGTGCGTTCAATATTTGCCGCTTTGTGCATGCTGACGATGTGGGCCGGCGCCGCTAACGCCGACCAGAGCAGCGCTCCCTACCTGCTCAGCCCCGGCGATGTGGTGATGGTTTCGGTGTGGCAGGAAGACAGCCTGCGTCAAGAAGCCACCGTACTTCCCGATGGCAGTATCACCTTCCCCCTGGCCGGGCGCATCAATGTTGCCGGGCTGGACGTGACGGCAGTCGAAAAGCAGGTCGCTGCCAAACTCGAAAAATTCCTCCCCGACCCTAACGTCAGCGTTGTCGTCAAAAGCATTGCCGGCAACATGGTCTATGTGCAAGGCAAAGTGATCAAGCCCGGGCCGGTGCAAATGGCAGGCCCCACTGCGGTATTGCAGGCGTTGAGCATGTCGGGTGGCCTGGACAAGTTTGCGGATGAAAGCGAAATCAAGGTGGTCCGCGGCACGGGTGCTTCCCAAAAGATCCTGCCCGTGCGATATAAGGACCTGGTGTCTGGGCGGGACATGTCCACCAACATCCAACTTCAGGCTGGCGATACGCTGGTCGTCCCTTGATCTTGCCTTTAATAAGAACATTTAATGCCTCTTCTTAGAACAACTCGCATTGCAACGGCAATCTTGGTCTTGCCGTTTACGGACGCGGTACTGGCGGCAAATTGGCAGTCTACGGTGGTGGTACCGACATCCGTCGAATACGACAGCAACCCATTGCTGCTGACCTCGGGGGAAAAGGGCATAACGCGCACGATCATCGCGCCGGATTACACCCTGATCGGCACTTTTGACCGTGACGAATTGAGGTTGGGGCTTGGCATGCATGTGCTGCGCTCATCCGATACGGATATCGTCGATGACCGTGAAGACCCTGATATCAGCCTGGGCTGGCAGCGCACCACCGAGCGGGGGCGTTTCGGCCTGGTGGCGCGCTACAACGAGAGCTCGACGTTGTCGGGGACAGTACTGGATACCGGGGTGATTACCACCGACGGTACGCAGAAGCTTTACACCTTGACTGGCAACTGGAGCCAGGCGGTGACCGAGCGCAGTACCTTGAGCAACGAAACCACCTACAACCGTGCCCGTTACGACATCAGCACGCTGACGGGCTACGACGAACTGGCGAACGTCTTTACCTGGACTTACGCCTGGAACGAGCGGGCTGATCTGTATACCCGTTTTGGTGCCCGGCGCTATGAGCCCGAACAGGACCTTACCGCGACCGCTTCCAACAGTTACACCCCGGCAGTCGGCGTCAAATACCAGCTTGCCGAAGGCTTTAGCGCCGATGCCCATGTTGGCGTCAACCAAGTATCAGGTGACGACGGCGGCCGACGCGGGGAGGGTGGGGTTGCGTTGCTGTACACCGGCCCGCGTGCCGATGCCAGCCTCACAGCCGAGCGCAGCACGGTGGCAAGCGCCGAAGGCGGCTTCGCCGAGTTGGACCAGGTGCGTGGTGTGTGGAGCTATGCGTTGACCGAGTTGTCCCGGGTGGGCGCGGACGCCGCGTGGCAAGACAGCAAGGGGCAGTCGCCCAATACGCTGCAGACTTACAGCGTATGGGCCAGCCGCCAGTTTTCGCCTTACTGGGACCTGCGCCTGTCGCTGATGTACAAAGAACGGCAGCAGGACCATGTACCGGATGCGACCGCTACGATCGTTGGTTTGACGTTGACGTACAGGTACCCCGACATCTGAACTTCAGGCAGGTGGCCCTATGAAGTCTGACTACGAGCTCTCCCTCAGAGATTACATCGCCATTATCAAGGACAGGGCCCTGGTGTTAGGGGTGAGTGCCGCAGTCATTCTCGCCGCGACCGTGGCCGTCGCGTTGATGGTGCCGCCGATCTACCAGTCGACCGGCACCATTCTGGTGGAGTCGCAGCAGATTTCACCCGAGCTGGTGTCGACCAACACCACCACTTTTGCCGATGAGCGCATCGAGGTGATCCGCCAACGGGTGATGACCCGCGAAAACCTGCTGCGCATCATTGGCAAGTACGACCTGTTCGCCGACAAGCGCTTCAGCGAAAGCGACAAGATCGACCAGATGCGCAACGCGATCGTGGTCCAAACCCTTACCACCTATGTGCGCGGACGTGGTGAAGCGACCGTGGCGTTCACTGTGTCGTTCGAGCACAAGCAGGCACAAGTGGCCAAGGAAGTCGCCGACGAACTGGTGACGCTGTTCCTCAACGAAAACCTCAAGCAGCGCACCGAGCGGGCCAACGAAACCACCGAGTTCCTCACCCAGGAAGCCAACAAGCTGGGTGCCGAGCTGGCCAGCCTGGAAAACCAGTTGGCCGATTTCAAGCAGGCCCACGCCAATGCCTTGCCCGAGCACCAGACCCTGCGCATGAACATGCTGTCGCGTGCGGAGCTGGAATTCCGTGAGGTCGACCGTGACTACAAGGCTGCCCAGGAAGAGCTGCGCTACCTGGAGCTGGAACTGTCTGCGGCCAATGCAGGCCTTGCCACCAAGGCTGCCGAAGGCACCCGGTCAACCCGTGCCGACCTGCCTGAGGACCTGCCTAGCCTGAAAGCCGAATACGCGCGGCTGCTGACCCGCTACAAGGACGCCCACCCTGATGTGGTGGCGATCAAACGCAAGATCCAGGCGCTCGAAGCCAGTGGTGGTCGCACTGCGGCAGCGTCCACGGTCAGCCTCGACGTGGCCCGTGTCCGTGCCAAGATGAGCGCCGCCCAGGTGCGTATTGCCTCGCTGGCAGAGCAAAAGCGCGAGCTGACCCGGAAAATGGAAGGCTATGAGGCCGAGATCCTCGAGGCGCCGCAGGTCGAGCGTGGCCTGGTGACCTTGATGCGTGACCACGACAACGCGCGCAAGAAATACGAAGAGATTCGTGCCAAGGAAATGGGCGCAAAAATTACCGAAAGCCTCGAGCAGGAAAACAAGGCTGAACGCTTTGTGCTGCTGGAGCCTCCGCTGTTGCCCGAGAAGCCGATCAAGCCTAACCGCAAGAAAATCGCCGCGCTGGGCCTGGTGCTGGCACCCGCCGGTGGCGGTGCGCTGGTGATGCTGCTGGAAATGCTCAATCAGCGCGTGCGCGGCGTTGGCGCCCTGGAAAGCCTGCTGGGCAAACGGGTGCTGGTGGCACTGCCCTATATCGATACCCGAGCCGACGTGGCCCGACGCAAGCGCTGGCGCAATCGCCTGATCCTGGCGGCACTGGCGCTGGCAGCTATCATGATAGGGCTGGTGCACGTGTTCTACATGCCACTGGATGTGCTGTTGTACAAAGTCATGTCTCGGTTTGTATAGGGAAAGCAGTGATGGACAGGATCAAGCCGGCTGTTGGCAACAATATTCATCAGGTTACCCCAGGTACTCCCCAGGCACTGTCTCCCGCCCCCGGTACGGCGCTGGCAGAAGTGCCGGGTCAGTTCGATTACGTGAACACCAAAGTGGTACCGCTGCGTGCAGACCACCTGGAGCGCAACCGCATCGTCGCGTACAACAAGAACTCCAACATGAACGGGCCGATCGACCTGTTGCGTACGCAGGTGCTCAGGGCCATGGACGAGAACGGCTGGCGTACCTTGGCCATCACCTCGCCAACGCCGGAAGCGGGCAAGACAATGCTGGCGATCAACCTGGCCATGAGTATTGCCCACCACACCACCAAGACTGCGTTGCTGGTGGACTTCGACCTGCGCCGGCCCAAGGTCGGCAGTTACCTGGGGCTGCCCATGGAGCAGGCACTGAACGAGTTTCTGACGGACAAGGCCGAGCTGCAGGACTGCCTGGTCAACCCGACCTTGCCGCGCTTTGTGGTGCTGCCGACGCGGGTACCCGTACCCCTGTCGACCGAGATGCTGTCCTCGCCCAAGGTGAACAACCTGATTGGCGAGTTGCGCAACCGCTACGAGTCGCGCATCTGCATTTTCGATTTGCCACCGCTGCTCAGCTCGGACGATGCAATCACCGTGATGCCCAAGTTTGATTGTGTATTGCTGGTGGTGGCCAACGGGATGAACAACAAAAAGGAAATCGAGGATTGCCTGCATCACCTGGCCACGGTGAACCTGATCGGGACTGTGTTGAACAAGGCTGACGAACAGCCGCGCACCTATTACTGATTCTTCTGGCCGTCCGCCTGCAGGTGCAGCCTTGTGCTGCGCCTACAGGGAGCGAAGCCAACTCAGCGCTCCCAGGGATACTGCAACTCCCACTGCCACGCATGTCGCACAATCTCCTCCAGCGAAGCGAACGCCGGGCGCCAGCCCAGCACCTGCATGGCTTTGCTCGCATCCGCCACCAACCGCGGCGGGTCGCCCGCGCGGCGCGGTGCGTCAAGGGCATTGATCTGTCGCCCGGTTACTGCCCGGGCCGTATCGATCACCTGCTGCACCGAAAAGCCCAGGCCATTGCCCAGGTTGAACGCGGCACGCTCGCCACCGGCCCGTAAATAATCCACCGCCAGTGCATGGGCCGCCGCCAGGTCTGCAACATGCACGTAGTCGCGTATACAGGTGCCATCCGGGGTGTCGTAGTCGCGACCAAACACAGTCACCGCCTCGCGTCGGCCAGATGCAGCCTGCAGGATCAAGGGGATCAGATGGGTTTCCGGGTCGTGACGTTCCCCTAGCTGGCCTTCTGGGTCAGCGCCCGCGGCATTGAAATAGCGCAGGCATACCGATTTCAAACCATAGGCCCGGTCAAAGTCCTCAAGAATCTGCTCGACCATCCATTTGCTCAACCCGTACGGGTTGATCGGTACCTTGGTGTGCGCTTCATCGATCGGCACGTACTGTGGGTTGCCATATACGGCGGCACTGGAAGAAAACACCAGGTGCCTGATGCCGGCATTGACCATGGCCTGCAGCAGGGCAAGGGTGGCTGCGACGTTGTTCTGGTAGTACTTGCCGGGCGCGCTGACCGACTCGCCCACTTGAATGAACGAGGCGAAGTGAAACACTGCATCGAAGCGACAGACGCCAAACAGCACGTCCAGTGCGGCTTCGTCGGCGATATCGAGCCTGGCCCACTGAATGCCGGGGCCAGGTGAGACCAGGTCCGCGACCAGCACGTCATGGCCGGCGGCGAGCAGGTGCTTGACCATGTGCGAACCAATGTAGCCCGCACCACCCACAACCAGATATTTCATCCCCACCTCCTGGAATCTGCTGTTTACAGACGCAGTGAACACTCCCTGACACGTGCAGGTGGGATGATCATCTACAGGTGACCTGAGCGTAGATGGCCCTATGCTCTATTTCAAGAATAGCCAGTTGGACATGTAGGTGCCGTCGAAGGTAATGGTGTATTGCCCATCCTTGTAGGCCACCGGCAGCGGTTTCAGCTGCACCTGTGCATCGCGGGCGAACAGTTTCAGGCCGGCGGGTGCCTTGATGTTCAGGCTGCCTTCAAGGGGCTCCACATTGAACGGCGTCTTGTCATCGGCCTTGGGCATGGCACGGGTGCCCAGAGACAGCAGAAGCTCGCGCGACTGACCCAGTGGCTTGCCGTCCAGGCTCTGGACCACCACGCTGGCGTAAGGCGTTTTCGTTTGTATCTGAATGGCACCCAGGTTTATCGGGCGGCCGCCCAGCCAGCCGCTGGCGGCCTGGGTCAATGGCGTGTCGATGGTGTAGATGCCTTGTTGCCAGTTGCGCCTGAGCTCGCCTGTATCGGTCACCGACTCGGTGGCATCGGCGGCCAGCAGCGATTGCCCCGGGTCGTGCAGCACCTGCGCGCCTGCCGGTATGGGCGCGGGTTTTAGCCAGGGCAATTCCGGCGTGTGTGGCAGGGCGATCTGCAACTGGCCCTTTTCCATGGCCGTGCGCAGCAGCGGTGAGTTACGCGGGGTGATTTCCTGGTTGTACAGGGTGGCAGGTGTCGGTGCGAACACGTAGCGAGTGGTGGCTGGTTTTACGTCCGCACGGCGATAGAGCAGGGCAGCGGCGGGCAGGGTGGCGATCATCGCCGGGTCGTTGTACGCGTGCCAGTTGTCCGCCGTGCGCCAGCCCGGGTTGAACGCTTGTTGGCTGTAGGCGTATTGCAGCATGGCGTCCCAGCCTTGGTGGCTGGCGGTGCCGGCGATGTAAATCGGCAGCGAGTGACGGTCCGGCAGCGGGAAGGGCTCGGCGTTCCACTCGGTGACAGTCAGCGGTTTACCGACGACCTGGGCGGCAGCAATCCAGTCGATCATGCCGTCGCTGGTCAGCGGGTTTTTCTCCAGTTGGCCTGCGTCGCCGTAGCTGTGGGCGTCGATGACATCGCCAACGCTCAGTGCCGGAAGCGCGCTAAGCCCATTGCCGCCCCAGGTACTGGTGGTAGCAATGGGCACTTTCACGCCCACGCTGCGCAGGTGGGCGATCATGCCGGCATTGAAGCGCTGCTCCAGCTCGTTGAGCAACAGCTTCGACGGTCCATGTTCCCAGGCACGCCAGGTAAGGTCGACGGGTAGATCAAACTGTTTGGCAAAGGCCTTGGCTGCGGCCATGTAGCGCGCACTGTGGCGCGGTACATCCTTGTTTGGCATCAGGGCGTTGCCGTAATGCTGGGTCAGGTCATTCTCGTTGGTGATCAGCACGGCGGCGATGGCCGGGTCGTCCTTGTAGGCCAGGCCCGTGTATTCGTTCACATGGGTCAGGTACTGCTCGGCGAAGCGTTTCATCGCTTGCTGGATACTGTCGTTCACGTAGGCGTAACCCTTCAGGTCGACGCGACCGTCCTTCTCGGGCAGCTCCTTGAAGTCTTCGATGTTGTCGTTGGCGGTGAACGCACGCTGCACATGCATGTCCAGCCAGATGTAGATGCCTTCGTCCTTGAGTGACTTGATCCACAGGTCGAGCTTGCGCAGCGATTCGGCGCTGAGCTGCTGGGTATCATGCACCAAGGTGCCGTCGCCAAAGACGTTGGGGCTGACCCAGGGCGAGTCGTGGTGATGCAGACGCACCAGGTTGAAGCCCAGCGCCGAAAGGCGTTTGGCCTGTAGGCGGATTTCTTCGTCAGGGGTTTTGAACAACGAGTAGGCCGACAGGTTGGTGCCCCAGAAGCGCACTGGAGTGTTGTCGGCGAACATCAACTGGTCGCCGACCGCCTTCACGAAGCCACGCTTGCCGGCGGGTTTCTCCGCTGCGTTGAGGAACGACAGGTCCACCGGCGAGGTGCGCCAGTCCAGTTGGTCATCAGGCCAGCTGGCGGGGTCTGCCAGCCCGAAGCGCTCGCTGGGGGTAGGGCCGAGTTCGATGTCGCCGGTCACGTTGAGCACGGCCTTGAACTGCTGGCGGCCGGCGCTGATCGGGTCCTTGTAGAGGAATGCACGCAGCTCGGACGGGTTGCCGCGCTCGAAATAGACCTTGGCCAGTGGCGGGTCGAAACGCATTTCGATGCGTCGAGCCTGGTCGGCCTTGCCCCACGTCCAGCCGCGGTTGTCGGGCAGCAACTGCGGGGCGCCCATGTCGCCGGTGATTTGCGCCGGGTCGAACTGGAACACCATGCCGCCACCCATGACACCGCTCTGGCGGCTGTGGGCGTCGAGGTCGAAGGCCCAGCTCAGGGTTTGCGCTTGTTCCTTGCGGATGTCAGCTTGCAGGTCGAAGTCCAGTTCCTTGTTCTTGCCCCGCAGCGTGTAGTGGTAAGGGCCATTGACCTTGAAGTCGGTATAGAAACCGGTCCAGCTCCAGTTGGCAGCCCAGAAATCGAATTTGGCCTTCATGACCGGGCCGCCGCCGTGTGTCACGGTAGGCAAGCCATTTTGCTCATCGACACTGACCTGCCAGTCTGAAGCCCAACTGGCCAGCGGCAGCAGGGCCAGGCCGGCAATGGCCGAAAAGCGCACGAAATGACGCAGGGACAGCCTATTCATGAACATTACCTGGGTTGTAGGTCGGGTTCTGCCAGTTCCATCACCTGGCTGTTGTGCAGCCGGCGAACCATCTGGATGTAGGCCACGCCCAGCCCTGCGATAGACCAGTACACCACCGGGATGAAGGTGATGCTGCTGACCGTGAAGATGATGACCAGAATGCCGATCAGCGTTGCCAGCAACACCCGGCCGAGCTGTCGTCGCTCGTCATCCTTGTCGGCAAAACTGAGCATGGCCCTGCGGATACCCACCACCACCACGGCAAAGAACGCCACGAACAGGCCTAGCCCGACCAGGCCGGCCCGCAGCGCCAGGTTGATGTAGGTGTTGACGATGTCGATGATGCCTTCGCCCTGGATCATCGACTGCATTTCGGGTGTGTTGCGGAAGTCGAAGGAGCCGAACAACGGGTTGCGCTGGATGACGATCCAGGAATTGTCCATCAGCCGCTCGCGGTAGGTGATGTTCTCTTTCTCGAGGTTGCCGATGAACGGCAGCAGGTCCAGCACCTTGTCGCCACCAGGCACGACGGTCAGCAAGGGCAACGCCAGCATGCCAGCCGCCCCCAGCAGTGCCAGGCGCTTGACGGCGCCTTTGCCCAGGGCAATGAACACCACCACGATGACCACGGCGCCGATCCACGGGCCGCGTGACAATGGCGCGAACAGCCCGGCGGCCAGCAGCAGGGCGCCCATGGCCCTGTGCAGCGGGCGTTGCACATAGCCTTGCACGAACAGGAACAGGCCGATGGCCACGCTCATCACGTAACCCAGTACAATCGCCTGGCCGGTGGTGACGCTCGCCCGCAGCGCACCACCGCGGCTCAGGTAGCCGGACATGCTCCATGGCACGCCCATGGCGTCGACCAGGGCGCTGTATAGCAGCCAGTGGCGTACATACTCGGCCACAGCGATCAGCGCCATGACGAAAGAGACAAGTACGAAGGCCAGCAGGGTGTCCTTGAAGTCGCTGATCTGACGCAGGCCACGGCTGGCCACGTAGTACGGCAGGAGTACGTCGACATACAGGTACAGCGCCTGGCGCAGCGTGTCGGTCGGGGTGGTTTCGCGCAAATAGAGCACGCTCAGCAGCAGCAGGCCGGCGGCCAGCAACTTATCGGCCCAGGTGCGGCCGAAGCGCAGGGTGTCACCTTGCCGGCGCAGGTGCAGCGCGGCCGGCAGCAGCACGCACAGGCTCAGCAGGCGAATATGGTTAAGGTCGACCAGGTAATTGACCACGCCAAACCCGGGCACCTGCACCGACGCTGGCGGGATCAGGAACAGCAGCATGTAGAACAGCGCCATGGGGTTGTGCTCGCGGCGCCCGGCCAGCAAAAGGACGACCGCACCCACACCCAGATACAGCCAGAAGCTGTGCGAGAGAAAAGCCAGCAGGGTCAGTAGGAACCACAGATTACGCCGGCGCTTGTAGTCGCTGAGCGGAATCAGGTCGGTGGCAGGCCGCCGCGCCATCACGAAGACCACGCTCGCCAAAAACAGGATGACGATCAACGCTCGAAAATGTTCAGGCATTGGCTATGTACACCTTTCCTTCGGTGGGCAACGGCTAGCATCGTGGCTAATTGAAACTATAGTGACTTTTAGCCAATCAGTCAGAGATTGAAGTCATGCCGTCGATTGATGTGTCAGCCGCCGCGAGCCTGCGCAAGCGGGCCTTGAGAGCCGGGTCGTGGAACCTGGTCTCGCAGGTGGCTTCACAGGTGATGCGCCTGGGCGGCAATCTGATCATGGCCCGCTTGCTGCTGCCGGAAATGTTCGGGGTGATGGTCATTGCCACCACTGTTTCGATACTGCTGCATTTGCTTTCCGATGTTGGCCTGCGCCAGAACATCATTCAGAGCCACCGTGGTGACGATCCGGATTTTCTCAATACCGCCTGGACCGTGCAGATCATCCGCGGTTTCCTGCTGTTTGCGCTTACCCTGCTGCTGGCCCTGGGGGCTTGGTTGGCCCAACTGGCCGAGCTGTGGCCGGCCGACTCCACCTATGCCGCCCCCGTACTGCCGATGGTGCTGGCAGTAACCGGCTTGTCGGCGGCCATCTGGGGGTTCCAGTCCACCAAGATAGATGTGGCGGTACGAACTTTCCAACAAAAGCGCGTGGTACTGGTCGACCTTGCCTCGCAGGTGGCCGGCCTGGTGGTGATGCTGGTGCTGGGCTTGCTGACCCATTCGATCTGGGCGCTGGTGTTATCAGGCCTGGTTTCGGCGGTGGTCTGGACCGTGCTGGGGCATACCGCCCTGGAGGGGCCCACCAACCACCTGCGCTGGGACCGTTCGGCGCTGACCGAGCTGATCGTGTTTGGCCGCTGGATCCTGTTGTCGTCGATGGTTGGCGTGCTGGCGATGTACGGCGACCGTATGTGGTTTGGCGCCAGCATGTCGGCGGCGCAACTGGGTGTGTATTCAATCGCCGTGCTGATCCTGGGTGCGGTGCAGACCGCCCTCATGAAAATTGTCGGCGCGGTGGCGTTGCCTGCTTTCAGCGAAGCGGCCCGGGCCGACGACAAGCTGCGCCTGAAAGCGCTGTATTTCCGCTTTCGGCTGCTGGTCGACCTGCTGGTACTGTTCATTTGTGGCGGGTTCCTGACCGCCAGCCCATTGCTGATTGGCTGGATGTATGACGATCGCTACCGCGAAGCAGGGCCGATGCTGGCGATTCTCTCGCTATCGTTCATCGTATTGCGCTATACCTTGGCTCATCAGGTGTGGATTGCCTTGGGCCTGACCAAGTACCAGGCCATGGACAACATCATCCGCCTGGTCTCGTTATGGGGGCTGTTGCCGCTGTTACTGGCGATTGGTGGGGTGGAGTGGGCTATCTGGGGGGTTGCCCTGCATGCTGTGCCAACGCTGGTGCTGGTTGTGTATGTGAACTGCAAACTGGATATCTTCAGCCTCAAGCGTGAGCTGGTGGTACTGCCGATGTTGCTGGTCGGGGCGCTGTGCGGGGCACTGTTGACGGCCTTTTTCAACTGGCTGTAGCGCAGTTTGCCGGGTGTAACTTTCATGGCTACAGGTCACGGGATCATGGAGAAGCTCACTTTTTGTAATGCGCAGTTGGGTCGTAGAGGTTTTCTCCAGAGTTGTGTCTTGCTCAGTGTGGGGGGGGCGGTGTTCGGCGCCTCGGCGGCCGTTGCTGGCAAGGCGGTCGAAAAGCCCGGGTTCGTGGTAATCAACGGTTGGGTATTGCCGTCCCGTTATTTTCGGAACGCGTCGGCATGATCAAAGACTTTCAGCAGCAGAAGGCGCTGCGCGATCACTACGATTTCTGCATCATCGGCGCCGGCCCGGCGGGTATAACCCTGGGCTTGCGCCTGGCAGCCGCCGGCTGGAGCGTAATGATCGCTGAAGGCGGGGGGCGCGAATATGCGTCGTACTCGCAAGACTTGTACGCGTGCTCATCCACCGGCCTGGAGCTGTATGCCGAGGAATCCCGCCTGCGTTACCTGGGGGGCACCTCCAATCACTGGGCTGGCCGGTGCCGGCCATTCACTCCTTCGGATTTTGCCGTCGCCCCGCCAGGCGACTTGCCGGGTTGGCCAATTCCCTACTCGGAGATCGAAGGCTTTCTACCGGCAGCGATGGAGATTGTCGATCTGGCGCCTGGCGCGGATTTTCGCGCGATGAATACCGGCCTTGATGGTGGTGACTTCGAGGCGGACCGCTTTCTGCTCAGCACGCCGACACGCTTTGCGCAAAAGTACGCTACAGCACTGGAGCAGACCCCAGGCCTGGACGTATTCATCCACTGTAATTGCGTTGACCTGGAGTTCGACAAGGCTTCCGGCCACCTGGCTGCGGTGGTTTTGTCCGACTATCAACGCAATCGTCAGCGCCTGGTAGCAAGCAACTTCATTCTGGCCACAGGTGCCATCGAGAATGCCCGGCAGTTGCTGAACAGCGAGACCCTGGTGGCTGCAGGTGTGGTGAGCAAGGAAGGGCTGGTCGGCGGGGGATTCATGGAGCACCTGAACATCGAAATGGGCACTTTCATCCTCAAGTCCGGGCAGGACCCGGAGCCGCGCCAGTACTACACCACCGATGCTTTCGTCGACGAGTACAAGGCTGGTAAAGGTAATGTCACCGCTGTTTTGCTGGCCGATGTGCAGACCTATGGCCGCACAGCCGAGGTCAAGTATTTTCTCGAGAGCCTGGCCTGCGACATGGGTTTTGCCAGCAAGGTCGCCTTCGTCGCCAAGTTCAGTTGCCCCGGTGACGGCGTGCTCAGCACCATGATCGAGCAATTCCCCAGCCTGCACAGCCGCATTTCGCTGCTGGACGAGAAGGATGCGCTGGGCGTGGCCAAGGTCAATGTCAACTGGGTGCTTAGCGCCGATGACCGGCACACCATCAAGTGCATTGGCAGCGAACTGGCCAAGCAGTTCGCCGACATGGATCTGGGGTTCGTCAAGCTCAACGATTTCGTTTACGACACCTCGATTCCGCTGAAAATGGCACCCCATGCCCATCACATGGGCACCACGCGTATGGCCGCCTCGCCGCAGTTCGGTGTGGTCGATGCCAATTGCAAGGTGTTCGGTACCGAAAACCTGTATGTCGCCGGCAGCAGCATTTTTGCCAAGGGCGGCGCCTCCAACCCGACCATGCCGCTGTTGCAATTTGCCTTGCGGCTGGCCGACCACCTCGATAACAAGATGAAAGCGGCCAGCAGCGCCGCAGCGTGATGCAGGTTGTACACGGGTGAGAGCGATGCGGTCAGCACCTAGAAGAACGAGACCGGAACGCCTCAGGACACTCCAGATTGTTCAGATCGCGAGGCCAGGCAGTATGAAGGGATGGATACGCAAGGCAGTGGCGCACTACGCCCATGCAACCGGGCGAGGGGGCAAATTCTACAGGAGGTTCTGCAACCCCTCTGGTCTTGAATGGGGGGCCTACCTGGCCCGATGGGGCAACTTTCACTCGGTCGGCAGCAATTTCTACGTCAATACAGGCTGCAAGTTTCTCGACCCGTCGCTGGTACGTATCGGCAACAGCGTGGGCTTGTCCGACTGCACGCTGATCGGTCATGACGGAGTGGTACTGCTGATCGAGCATCGCTATGGCAAGCACCTGGATTCGGTCGGTTTCATCGACATCAAGGACAACTGCTTCATCGGCCATGGTGCGATCGTGATGCCTCGCGTGACCATCGGGCCCGAATCCATCGTGGCGGCAGGGGCGGTGGTGACCAAGGACGTGCCGCCAGGCACCGTCTATGGTGGCAACCCGGCCGAGTTCATCTGTACCACCGAGCAGTTGATCAAACGAGTCGAGGCACGTTGCGAAGCCTACCCATGGATCGATCTGGTGAAGCAGCGCAACGGTGCCTACGACCCGGAAGTGGAACCGTTACTGATGGCGCAAAGACGCCAGTATTTCTTCGGGGACGGCAAAAATGGCTAGCAAACCTGTGGATGTCATGGTGGTGAACTTCAATACCGCGGGACTGCTGCAGCCGATGTTCGATGCGCTGCGCCGGGCCGACAGCGAGCGGCTGGCCAGTTACCTGGTGGTCGACAATGCCTCACGCGATGACTCGGTGCAGCGCATGGCCCAGGTGTGCCCCGAGGCACTGCTGCTGAGCAACAAGCAGAACGTGGGTTTCGGCCGGGCCAACAACCAGTTGCTGGCCCACCTCAAGGGTAAGTACGCCTTGCTGCTCAATACCGATGCCTTCGTTGCCGCCGACTCGCTGCAGAAAACGCTCGACTACATGGAAGCCCACCCGGAGTGCGGCGTACTGGGGGTGCGCCTGGAGGGGCGCGATGGCGACCTGCAGCCTAGTTGCCGCTACTTCCCCACGCCGCTCAATGTGTTCGTCGGGCGCACCGGGCTGGGGCGGTTTTTCCCAGGGCTGAAGATGGTCGACGAGATGAACTGGGATCACGCCTCGGTGCGCGAGTGTGACTGGTTGCCCGGCTGCTTCTACCTGGTGCGCCGCGAAGTGCTCGACAAGGTGGGGTTGTTCGACCCGCGCTACTTCCTTTATTACGAAGAGGTGGACCACTGCAAGCGGGTGAAGGAGGCTGGCTGGAAAGTGGTGTACTACCCGCATACCACGGTGGTGCACATCGGTGGCGAAAGTTCCAAGTCGGTGGCGGAGCTGGAGGCCGCCAGCCGGCAGATCTCGTCCTACCAGATCGAAAGCGAGCTGCTGTACTTCCGCAAGCATCATGGGGTGGCGGGGCTGGCCCTGCACATGCTGCTGGTCACGCTGGGCGACCTGGTGCTGGCACTCAAGGCGCTGTTGAAACGACGCGGCTGGGGCGCCATTCAGGCCTGCTGGCGTCATTGCCGGGCAACCTGGTCATTGCTGTTCAAGACCCGGTACGCCAGCCAACCGACAAGGTAGGTGGAGCCATGTTCGAGAATATTCGCGCCGACCTGCGGGCCCATGGCGGGGACTGGGGCGCCCAGGGTTTCTGGGTATTGCTGGTGTACCGCTTTGGCCGCTGGCGTTATACGCTGCGCCCGGCACTGCTGCGTAAACTGTGTTCGCTCATCTACAAGGTGCTGTTCAAATTCGTCCAGATCATCACCGGTATCGAACTGCCTTGCGAGGTGGTGATCGGGCGAAACTTCGTCATCGATCATTTTGGCGGCATCGTTGTCAGCGGCTATGCCCGCTTCGGCGATGACTGCCGTATCCGCAACGGCGTGGTGGTGGGCCTGAAGAATGTCGACGAGCCGATTGCCCCGGTGTTCGGCAATAACGTCGACATCGGCACCGGGGCCAAGGTGCTGGGCAGTATTCGCATCGGCAACAACGTGATCATCGGCGCCAATGCCGTCGTGCTGGTAGATGTGCCTGACAATTCACTGGCAGTGGGGGTGCCGGCCATCATCAAGGCCCGGCAACCGGCCGCCACGGCGTCGGTCGAGTGAGGCCTATGGCAACGGTGATCGGCGTGGTGGTGATCGGCCGCAATGAGGGCCAGCGTCTCGAGCGCTGCCTTGTTTCGCTGGCGCATGGGGCGGACAAGGTCATGTACGTCGACTCGGGATCCACCGATGGTTCGCTGCAGTTGGCCGCCAACCTTGGCGTGGACGTGCTGGCGCTGGACATGGGTATCCCGTTCACCGCCGCTCGCGCGCGTAATGAAGGTTTTGCCGCTTTGCAGCGCCTGTTGCCATCGATGCAACTGGTACAGTTCGTCGATGGCGACTGCGAGGTGAATGCCAGCTGGCTGGCCACGGCGCAGGCCTTTCTTGAGCAGCACCCCGCCGTGGCAGTGGTGTGTGGTCGCAGGCGTGAGCGCTTCCCGCAGCGCTCGGTGTACAACTTGCTGTGCGACCTTGAGTGGGATACCCCTGTCGGTGAGGCCAAGGCCTGTGGCGGCGATGCGCTGATGCGGGCAGACGCCTTTGTGGCTGTTGGTGGCTTCCGCCCTGACCTGATCGCCGGAGAAGAGCCGGAACTGTGCGTGCGCTTGCGGGCCAACGGCTGGAAAGTCTGGCGACTGGCTGCCGAGATGACCCTGCACGATGCCGGCATGACCCGTTTCAGCCAGTGGTGGCGGCGTAGCCTGCGCGCTGGGCACGCCTATGCCGAGGGCGCGTACCTGCATGGCCAGCCCCCCGAGCGGCATTGGCTGCGCGAGTCACGCCGGGCCTGGTTGTGGGGCCTGGGGATACCCCTGGTGATCGCGCTGGCCTGCCTGCTGCTGGGCGGCTGGTGCCTGCTCTTGCTGTTGATCTACCCACTGCAGGCTGTGCGCCTGGCCCGTCGCGGCGGCAAGTCGACGCGCGAGAACTGGCTGCAGGCCGTGTTCCTGGTGTTGGGCAAGTTCCCGGAAATGCTCGGCCAGCTGAAGTTCCTGCGCCATCGCCTTGCGGCTGGCAAATCGGCATTGATCGAGTACAAGTGAGAGAAACCCATGATGCTCGGCACCCTCGTGAAAAGCGTGTTTACCTTGCAACCGGGTTACTCGTTGCGGGCGTTGCACAACAAATACAAGTTGATGCGCCAGATTGCCAGGCAATGGCCTGAGCTGACCGGGTTCATGCAGCGCATGACGACGGCGCTGGGCCCGCATGGTTTGCAGCGGCTGGGTGTGGATTGTATCGGGGTCGTGCAATGGCCTTACATCAGCCAGTGCTGGGAGGCCCCACAGCGTCTGGATGCGCTGGCTTCGCACTTTGAACTGGTGGCGGGGCAATTCCCGGCGTTGCTGCTGCTGGGGCGCGACGAAAACCTGAGGCTGTGTGACCTGTCCAGCCATTCGCCGGGCTGCTGCCTGGTACTGGACCGGCCAATCTGGTTCAAGCGCGAAGGCGAACTGGTGCTGAACCTGTTCCAGGCCGACCTGCGGGTGGCATCCCTGGCCTTCACCCTGGGCCGCAGCCAGGGTGAGACAAGTCTGTTCATTGGTGCGGTGCAGGGTATCCACAAAGGTGTCGACAGCGAAACCTCACTGGCCATCTACCGCGACCTGACCAAGGACTTCGAAGGGCTGCGGCCACGCAGCCTGTTGCTCGAAGCGTTGAAATGCCTGGGCAGGACCCTGGGTGTGACAAAGCTGTATGCCGTCAGCGACGCCTGCCGGCACCATCGTCACCCCTATTTTGGCAGCGACAAGGGCCAGGACCTGGCGGCCAACTACGACGTGATCTGGCAAGAGCATGGCGCCACAGCGTCTGACCGTGAGGATTTTTTTACCCTGCCGTTAGCGCCGGCACAACGGGCGGAAGCTGACATCCCGGCCAAGAAACGGGCGATGTACCGCCGCCGCCAGGCATTGCTTGACGATGTTTTCACCCGTTTGCAGGCAGCATTGCCAAGCAGCAATCACAACCTTGGACTACAAGGAAAACAGGGGGATGCATTTGCTGTGAGTGCATCGGCAGTAGACAGACCGCCCGTAGTCGACAGCCTGAAGTGAAGGTTGCCAGGGAAGGTTGGTCATCAAGCGGGTTTGGATCTGGATTCGTATGCGCATTGCTTACTTCATCAATCAGTACCCGAAAGTCAGCCACAGTTTCATCCGTCGCGAAATTCTGGCGCTGGAGCGTCAGGGGGTTGAGGTACAACGTATAGCCCTGCGTGGGTGGGACGCCGAGGTGCAGGACGCCGAGGACGCAACCGAGCGGGACAAGACCCGCTACGTATTGCAAGGTGGGCTCAAGGGGTTGTTGACACCGACGTGGCAGGTACTGCGTACGCAGCCGCGGCGTTTTTTCCAGGCACTGTGGCTGGCCATGCGCCTTGGTCTGCGAGCAGACCGTGCCTGGCCCTACCACCTGGTCTACCTGGCCGAGGCCTGCCAGGTGCTGCAGTGGTTGCAGGCAGGGGAAGCGACACATGTGCACGCGCATTTCGGCACCAACTCTACTGAAGTGGTCATGCTGGCCAACGCCCTGGGCGGGCCGGCATACAGCTTTACCGTGCACGGCCCTGAAGAATTCGACAAACCACAGTTCCTGCACTTGGGTGAGAAAGTACGGCGCGCCGCCTTTGTCGCGGCGGTGAGCTCGTACGGGCGCAGCCAGCTGTACCGTTGGGTGGCGCACGAGCACTGGAGCAAGGTGAAGGTGGTGCATTGCGGCCTGGAGCGTGGCTTTCATGAGGTGGCGCCGATCAATGTGCCGTCGGCGCCACGGCTGGTATGTGTCGGGCGCCTGTGCGAACAGAAGGGCCAGCTGCTGTTGCTGGAAGCGGCGCGCTGTCTCGCTGCCCAATCGATCGCTTTCGAGCTGGTGCTGGCGGGTGACGGTGAAATGCGCAAGCAGATCGAGGCCTTGATTGCCCGGCACGGCTTGCAGCAGCAAGTGCGTATCACCGGCTGGATCAGCAGTGCTCAGGTACGCGAGGAAGTCCTGGCCGCCCGTGCACTGGTGCTACCCAGTTTCGCCGAGGGCTTGCCCGTGGTCATCATGGAGGCCATGGCCTTGCGCCGGCCCGTGCTGACCACCTATGTAGCGGGTATCCCCGAACTGGTGCGGCCTGGCGAGAACGGCTGGCTGTTCCCTGCCGGCGCCGTGGACGAGCTGGCAACAGCCATGGCCGACTGCCTGGCGCAACCGGCCGAGGTACTGCAGCACATGGGCGAGGTGGCCTACCAGCGTGTAGTGCAACGGCATGACATCGACACCGAGGCGGCCAGGCTGGCCGGCTATTTCAAGGCATACGCATGATAAGTGTATTGGGTTGGTTACTGGGCCTGTTGGCGATCATCGTCCTGGTGCCGGTGTTGGTCCTGGTGCTGCAAGTGTTGCTGGCGTGCCTGCCAGCGCGGGCGAGGCCCAACGGCATTGGCGAGCGCCCGCGAGTGGCGGTGTTGGTGCCCGCCCACGATGAGGCGTTGGTCATTCGTGCGATGCTGGCCAGCGTTACGCCGCAACTGCTGGACGGCGACCGCTTGCTGGTAGTGGCGGACAACTGCTCTGACGACACGGCCCAGTTGGCACGCGAGTCCGGCGCCGAAGTGGTAGAGCGCCACGACACGCGGTTGCGCGGCAAAGGCTACGCATTGGATTTCGGCGTACGCCACCTGGCTCAGCGGCCGACCGAGGTGGTCATCGTGGTGGATGCCGACTGCCAGGTGGGCGAGGGGGCGATCGACTGCCTGGCGCGCCGCTGTCTCGAACTTGGGCGCCCGGTACAGTCGCTGTACCTGATGCGTGCACCGGCAGGTGCCGGGTTGAGAGTGCAGGTTGCCGAGTTTGCCTGGCGGGTCAAGAACCTGGTGCGGCCACGCGGCTGGGCGCGCCTGGGCCTACCATGCCAGTTGATGGGCGCGGGCATGGCGTTCGGCTGGCACGATCTGAGCCTGATCAACCTGGCCAATGGTCACCTGGTCGAGGATGTGAAGCTGGGCCTGGACCTTTGCCAGCAGGGTAAGCCTCCTGCTTTCTGCCCCGAGGCACTGGTCACTAGCCAGTTTCCGCTCAGCCAGCAAGGCCTCAACAGCCAACGCACCCGCTGGGAGCATGGCCATCTGGGCTTGATGCTCGCCGACGCACCCAAACGGGCGAGGGCTGCAATCACCCAGCGCAATGCTAGCCTGGCGGCCTTGACCCTGGACTTGCTGGTGCCGCCCCTGGCGTTGCTGGTGCTGGCCTTGCTCGGGCTTAATCTGGTGACCTGGCTGGCGTATCTGCTGTTCGGCCTGACGGTGCCCGCGTGTCTGGCCTTTACCGGTTTGGCCTTGCTGGCCTTTGCCGTGGTGTTGGCCTGGGCGCGCTTCTGCCGTGAAGTGATACCGTTCTCGGTGTTGTTGTACGCGCCGTTTTACGCGGCCAGGAAGATTCCCTTGTACCTGAGTTTCCTGATCAAGCGCCAGGTTGAATGGGTGCGTTCAAAACGGGATGACGACTGATGGCTCAGTGGCAGAATCGCTGGAAGCGCGTGATCGACCAACTGGACGTGATCGCTGATGACGCCGCCGTGCAGCACCTGCTCGACCGCCTGGCTACGCCGGACAAGGGCACCGTGTTGGGCTTCGTCAACGCCCATGCGATGAACCTGGTGGTGCGCGATGGAGGCTACAGCCAGGCACTGTCGGCCGCAGATGTGCTGCTGCGCGATGGTGCCGGCATGGCGATCCTGTATCGCGGCCTGGGCCTGGAACCCGGGCTCAACATGAACGGCACTGACTTCATTCCCAGGCTCATGGCTGCTTACCGAGGGCGAAAGGTCGCCTTCTGGGGCACCCGGCAACCCTACCTGGACCAGGCTGCGCAGCGCTGTAAAGCCGAGTTCGGCATCGTGCCAGTGTCGGTTCACGATGGCTTTGCCAGCGTTGAAACCTATCTACAGTTGGCCCGCGGGCAGCAACCCGAGCTGATCGTGCTGGGCATGGGCATGCCCAAGCAGGAAGCGGTGGCAGCGGAGTTGGCAGCCACTGGCGGGCCATGCCTGATCGTGTGCGGTGGGGCGATCCTGGACTTTCTCGGCGGCAAGGTCAGCCGTGCCCCTGAATGGCTGCGGCGTTTGGGTGGCGAGTGGTTGTACCGCCTGCTGCGCGAGCCCAAGCGCCTGTTCATGCGTTATGTGGTGGGCAATCCGCTATTCCTGTTGCGCACCCTGTTGTACCGGCGGGCGGCGGTTTTGGCCAGGCGGGCCCTATGAATCGGCCAAAAATCGCAAAAGCGGTGATTCCGGGTACGCCAGCAGCGGGTGGCTGCTACAGTGATATCAATCGCTTGAGGGCGCCACGCGCCTGCTGCACGGTTTTTGCTTAAGTCTGTTTTCAAGACTTGCTGTTTGATGGAAGGCACTTGCTAGGCTCATCTTGATGAGGTCTGAAATGGTTTTCGAACCCAGAAGCAGTCGTTCCTTACTCCAGAGAAGAAGCAGTGTCAGTAACGCCATTCAGGCCGGCCTTGATGGTATTGCCGTCACCGGTATTGCCTGGTACCTGATCTACGACCAGTTCGGCTATATCACATCCGATTACGTGATCATGCTGCTGTTGCTGATTGGCGCACTGGCAGTCATTTATGATCATTACGCGATCTACCGCACCAACGTCGGGCTTTCGATCAAGGCGTTCCGCCTGTTCAAGGCCTGGTCGGCAACGTTTTGCTTCCTGGTCGTCATGGCGTTCCTGACCAAACAGAGCGAAACCTATTCACGGCTATTGGTCGTGCAACTGTTCGTCATTGGTTATTTCGCCCAGTTATTCTTGCATTTTGCCGTGCGCGAACTGCAAAAGCGCTTTAGCGCGCATGCGCGCCTGGACAATGCCCTCATCATCGGCAACGGTGACCTGGCCAACTTCCTTTATCAGAAAATCAGCAACAACCCGTGGTTTGGCGAGCGGGTGCTGGGGTGCGTGCTGCTCGACAAAGGCGATGGGCAGGGGCTGGAGAGTGCCGAGGGCAAGCAGCGCCTGCCGGTGCTGGGGCATATTGGCGACCTTGACGAACTGGTGGCCCAGCACGGCATTCGTACGGTGTACCTGGTGACGCCACTGGGTGGCTCCGAGGTCATCAACGACGTGTATTTCAAGTTGCTCGACAAGTGCATTGCGGTGAACTGGGTGCCGGATATCTTCTCGTTGCGCCTGATCAACCACAGCGTGCGGGAAATTGCCGGCATTCCGGTGCTGACCCTGTCGGAGACACCTTTGACGGGCATGAGCCTGTTCTTGAAAAACCTTGAGGACCGGGTGCTGGCCGCGTTGATTTTGCTGTTTGCATCACCCGTACTGCTGGCTGTTGCGCTGGCCATCAAGATAGATAGCCGCGGCCCGGTGTTCTTCCGCCAGGAACGTACCGGCTGGACGGGCGAATCGTTCCGTATCTGGAAGTTTCGCAGCATGCATGTTCACCAACCGGAAGAGGGCGTGGTCAAACAGGCGCAGAAGAATGACCCACGGCTGACCCGGATCGGGGCTTTCATCCGGCGTACCAGCCTTGACGAGTTGCCACAGTTGTTCAATGTGCTGACCGGGGAAATGTCCCTGGTAGGGCCGCGGCCACACGCCTTGCAACATGACACCCTGTATTCGCAGGACATCGTCGACTACTTTGCCCGCCACAATATCAAGCCAGGCATGACGGGTTTGGCGCAGGTGCGCGGGTTCAGGGGGGAGACCAAGGATATCGAGCAAATGATCCAGCGGGTCGACTCGGACATCGAGTACATCAACAACTGGTCGTTGTGGCTGGACTTTGTGATTCTGGTGCGCACGCTTAATGCCTTTACGGGTAAGCAGGCTTATTGAGCAACGCACGCCCGCATCGACCGTGTGCCGCCAGTTAGTCCTTGTTCAGCGGATGCAACGCCCTGAACCCCTGCGCTTCTTCCACCAGCCAGTCATGCACCGCCCGCGCACCCGGCTGGTTCAAGCCGCCTGGCGGGTAATGCACCACATAACGCTTGTGGTTGGCGATCGGTACACCAAACGGCACGATCAGTGCCCCGCGTTCCAGTTCATCATTGAGCAGCGTGCGCCGGGCAATCGCCACGCCGATCCCGGCAATCGCCGCCTCGATGGTCAGGTGGTTGCGGTTGAAGGTGTGCCCGCGCCGTACATCCAGGCCGGCGGCGCCGATGCCTTCCAGGTAGAACTCCCACTCGGCATATTCCGAACTGCCACGCCAGGCGGTGATGTCATGCAGCAGCGGGTAGTGCGCCAGGTCAGCGGGGCCGTGCAGCGGCGGGCGCCCGCGCAGCAGGGCAGGTGAGCACACCGGGAAGATCTGCTCGTCCAGCAGCGGCGTCGAAAGCATGCCGGGGTAACTGCCATCGTTCAGGTCGATGGCCAGGTCGAAGTCGCCCGGCGTCAGCGCCTGGGCACTGTCTTCAGCCACCAGGCGCAACTCGATGTCCGGGTAACGTTGTTGAAAACGCGGCAAGCGCGGCGTGAGCCATTTGGCCAGGAACGACGGGATCGATCGCACACGCAACGTGCCGCGGATTTCTCCCGCGTCCAGCCGCAGCAGCTCGGCCTCGATATTGCCGTAGGCCTCGGCCACCGTCTGGGCCAGGCGTTGCCCCTCGGCGCTCAGCTCCACGCCGCGCGCCCGGCGCAGGAACAGCCGGTAGCCCAGGCGCTCTTCCAGTTGGCGCATCTGCTGGCTGACCGCGCCCGGGGTGATATGCAGCTCTTCGGCACAGCGGGTGAAGGACAAGTGCCGGGCTGCGCAGGCAAATACATGCAGCCAGACGAACATCTGACCATTGAGTTGTCGTCGCATCGTTTAGTACTACTAAAGGCTTGCTTAGGAAGTTTCGTTGGTCATCCGTGAGCCAGCGCGTCAGTATCGCGCAAAATCGCAATAACGCTCAATTTCTCCAGACAACCCTACCTTGGATGCATGTCAGGGCAGGGTCAGGCATTAGCATGGCTATCAGTGTTTTCGACCTTTTCAAAATTGGCATCGGGCCTTCCAGCTCCCACACCGTCGGCCCGATGCGGGCGGCGGCTACCTTTGCCCAGGCCCTGCGTGAGCAGGGGCTGCTGGCGCGGGTAACGCGCGTGGAAGTGCGGTTGTATGGCTCGCTGTCGGCGACCGGGGTTGGCCATGCCACCGACCGCGCGTGCCTGCTAGGCTTGATGGGCCAGTGGCCGGACCGTATCGACCCGGCCACCATCGAGTCGCGCATTGGCCAGGTGCTGCAGGAAGACTGCCTGATGCTCGACGGTAGCCATCCGCTGGCCTTCGACTATGGCCGTGACATGCTGCTGCTCGACGAGAGCCTGCCTTATCACCCCAATGCCATGAGCCTGGAAGCCATGGACGGGCAGCACAGCCTGTTGAGCCAGACCTATTTTTCGGTGGGCGGCGGCTTCATCGTCGAACAAGCCGAGATCGATGCGCCGGCAAGCGAAACGAATGCCGTGATGCTGCCTTATGAGTTTGACAGTGGTGCTCAGTTGCTGGATTTGTGCAAAGCCCACAACCTGAGCGTGGCACAACTGATGATGGCCAATGAATGCGCCTGGCGCCCGGAGGTCGAGGTGCGTGAGGGCTTGCTGCGCATCTGGGCTGCGATGCGTGAGTGCGTGGCGAACGGCCTGCGCAACGAGGGCATCCTGCCGGGCGGCTTGCACGTCAAGCGCCGCGCTGCGCGGTTGCACCGCAGCCTGCAGGAGTTGGGCAAGCCCAACGTGATCGGCTCAACCCTCAGCGCCATGGAGTGGGTGAACCTGTTCGCCTTGGCGGTCAATGAGGAGAACGCCGCGGGCGGGCGCATGGTTACCGCGCCCACCAACGGTGCCGCTGGCATTATCCCGGCTGTGCTGCATTACTACATGAAGTTCAACCCGACCGTTTGTGATGCCGATGTCGTCGATTTCCTGCTGGCGGCTGCGGCGGTCGGTATTTTGTGCAAGAAAAATGCGTCGATCTCGGGGGCAGAGGTAGGCTGCCAGGGCGAGGTGGGTTCGGCCTGCTCGATGGCTGCCGCCGGCTTGGCCCAGGTGCTGGGGGCGACGCCGCCGCAGCTGGAAAACGCGGCCGAGATTGCCCTGGAGCACAACCTCGGGCTCACTTGCGACCCCGTGGGTGGCCTGGTGCAGGTGCCCTGTATCGAGCGCAATGCAATCGCTGCAGTAAAAGCGATCAATGCCGTGCAGATGGCGCTGCGGGGGGATGGCGAGCACTTCATCTCGCTCGATCGGGTGATCCGCACCATGCGTGATACCGGGGCGGACATGCATGCCAATTACAAGGAAACCTCGCGCGGCGGTTTGGCGGTCGCTTTCGTCGAGTGCTGACTTTTAACGCGGTCAACTGGAGCGGCCTTGTGTCTCGATGGGCCGCTCCTGAATCAGGTTGCGTTGACCTGTTTGGGCAGAACTGAATCAGCGGCCTTTCTGCTTGGCTGCCAGGAAGCTCGCACGCATGTCCTTGGCCCAGCCATCGAGCACTGGCTTGACGTCATTCAAGGTCAGCTTCTGCGTGTCGTTTTCCAGTTCCTGGCCCGCCCCCTTGCGGACCACCTGGGCCAGCACCTTCTGGCTGGCACCGTCCAGGAACGCTGCCTCCACACCGACATCCACGTCCTGGTCACGGCCACCCATGGCGGTATTCACACCTGCCGCAATAAGCGCGATAGGGATCACTTCGTAAGGCTTGAGGCCTTCGTTACTGGTCGACACTGCCGTGATCGCCGGGCGTATCACGATCACGCCCGGGCCAGGCCCCTTGGCCAAAGGCATCACGCTGCCCATTTCCCGGCGCAGGGCCTCGTTGAAGTAGCGGGTGATTTCCTGCAGCGTCTGCTGCGAGATAACCGCTGTGGGCTGCGGCTTGGGGTAGAACTGGCTTGGCTCGACGAACACCTGGCTGTACTGGTTGATATTGACCTTGGGATCGATCCAGCGCATCACCGGGTCACCCGAAGGGCTCTTGGCTTCTTGCAGCCGGCTGTAGTCTTTGAGGAAGCCGGAGTAATCCTTGGGGTCCACGCGGTTGCTGGAGCAGGCGGCCACGGCAAGCAGCGCGGCGCACAACAGGGTAATGCGAGGCAATGATTTCATGATGAAAAGGCATCCATGAGAGGTCGGCCTCAACAACGCTAGCAGGTGCGAGGCAGTTGGCCAGTGGACGGGGCAATCCTCTTTGAAAAGTACAGAATGCGTGACCGGGACGCGCTCGCCCTGAGTGGCGCTGCAAACGTTGTTGCCCACTCAACCCAGGGCCTCACGCAAGCGGTACCACAACATGCCCAGTGCCAGCAGGGGTGAGCGCAGGGCCTTGCCGCCGGGGAAGGTCAGGTGCGGCACGGCACTGAACACATCCAGGCCCTGGCTATGGCCGAGGGCGATGCTTTCGGCCAGCAGTTTCGCCGTCCAGTGCGTCACGTTCAGCCCGTGCCCGGAATAGCCTTGGGCGTAATACACGTTGGGGTGCTGGCCAAGGCGCCCGACCTGGGGGAACCGGTTGGCGGTGATGCCGATCATGCCACCCCACTGGTAGTCGATGCGCACGTTGGCCAGTTGCGGGAACACCTTCAATACCTTCGGCCGCATGTACGCGCCGATGTCTTTAGGGTCGCGCCCGGAATAGTGGCAGGCGCCACCGAACAGCAGGCGGCGGTCTGCAGTGAGACGGTAGTAGTCCAGGCCGACCTTCTGGTCGCACAGCGCCATGTTCTGCGGGATCAGGCTGCTGGCCAGCGCTTCGGGCAAGGGTTCGGTGGCCACCACATAGCTGCCGGCCGGGAGCACCTTGCCACTCAGGCGCGGTTCCAGTTCATCGAGGTGAGCGTTGCAGCCCAGCACCAGGCTGTTTGCGCGCACCTTGCCGCGCGCCGTGTGCAGCGTCAACCTGGGCCCGTGCTCAATGCGCAGGACCGGGCTCTGCTCAAAAATGCGCACGCCCAGGTTGTGGGCCGCGCGGGCTTCGCCCTGGACCAGATCCAGCGGGTGCAGGTGGCCCGAGCCCATGTCTACCAGGCCGCCAGCGTACTGGTCGCTGGCGACGATCTCGTTCAACTGCCCGGCGCCGACCAGGCGTGTTTCATGGCGATAGCCCAGGGCGGCCAGGTCGTCCTGTTCATCCTTGAAGGCGGCGAACTGCGCCTCGGTGTTGGCCAGTTCGCAGAAGCCCCAGCGCAGATCGCAGGCAATGCCGTAGCGGGCGATACGGTCGGCCACCAGTTCCACTGAATCGATGCCGGCCTGTTTCAGGTAGCGCACACCGTCCTGGCCGACATGCCGGGCAAAGCCGCTGACATCATGGCCGATGCCGCGAATCAGCTGGCCGCCATTGCGCCCACTGGCGCCCCAGCCGATACGACGGGCTTCCAGCAGCACCACAGAGAGGCCGCGCTCGGCCAGCTCCAGGGCGGTATTGACCCCGGTCAGCCCGCCGCCGATCACGCATACGTCGGCCGTCAGTTCACTGTCCAGGCTGGGGTAGGTTGCCGCGTCGCGCGCTGTGGCGGCGTAGTACGAGGCGGTGTGTTGGGTATTGAAAGACATGAGCGTTCTCGACTCAGCGGTTGGACTTGATCTTGCTCCAGGAGCGGGTCATGACGCGCATGATTTTCGGGCTCGGGGTGCTGGAGATGTACAGCTTGTCCAGCACCTCCTGGGGTGGATAGATCTCGGGATTGTTCACCAGCGATGCATCCATGTAGGCCTTGGCGTCCGGGTTGGCATTGGCATAGCCGACCGTGGCGCTGACCTTGGCGATCACTTTGGGGTCGAGCAGATAGTTGATGAACGCCAGGGCCTGCTCGGGGTTGTTGGCGTCCTTGGGGATGGCCAGCAGGTCGAACCACAGGTTGCTGCCTTCCTTGGGAATGCTGTAGGCGACCTTCACGCCGTTCTTCGCTTCTACGGCGCGGTTGGCGGCCTGGAACACGTCGCCGGAGTAGCCGAACGCTACGCAGACATTACCGTTCGCCAGGTCCGAGACGTACTTGGAGGAGTGGAAGTAGGTGATGTAGGGGCGCAGTTCGAGCAGGCGGGCCTCGGCCTTGGCGTAATCGCCCGGTTTTTCGCTGCGCGGATCCAGGCCCAGGTAGTTGAGCACGGCCGGGAACAGTTCGTCGGGCGAGTCCATGAATGCCACGCCGCACTGCTTGAGCTTTTTCAG
This sequence comes from Pseudomonas sp. 3HC3, assembly GCF_044904505.1. Classification (NCBI taxonomy): domain Bacteria; kingdom Pseudomonadati; phylum Pseudomonadota; class Gammaproteobacteria; order Pseudomonadales; family Pseudomonadaceae; genus Pseudomonas; species Pseudomonas sp. 3HC3. Next base: position 667,609 of record NZ_JADDRH010000001.1, on the reverse strand, counting down.
GTTCTCGGGCTCGAACAGCACCGCCCACGAGTCGATATGGTCCACACCCAGTGCCGCCTTGACCTTGTCGACGTTGTAGCCGATGCCATTGGTGCCCCACAGGTAAGGCACGGCGTACTGGTTGCCGGGGTCGTTCTGTTCAAGTTGCTTGAGCAGTTTGGGGTCCAGGTGCTGCCAGTTCGGCAACTTGCTGCGGTCCAACGGCAGGAAGGCCCCGGCCTGGGCCTGGCGGGCGAGGAAGTGGTTGGACGGTACCACCACGTCATAACCTGTGCGCCCGGCCAACAGCTTGCCTTCGAGGGTTTCGTTGGAGTCGAACACGTCATAGACCACCTTGATTCCGCTGCTGGCCTGGAAATCGGCCAGAGTGGTGTCACCGATGTAGTCGGTCCAGTTGTACACACTGACCGTGGGTGCGGCCTGGGTGGTGGTGGCGAACAGCAGGGTGAATGCAGCGGGGATCAGGGCTTGCAGATGACGCATGGGAACACCTCGTTGGTCTTGTTCTTCGAGTTCGGAGCAGGCTTGCCTGTGCGGGGGTGCAAAGCACCCCCGCAGTGGATCAGACACTCAGCATCAGGAATTCACGCTCCCACGAGCTGATGACGCGCTTGTAGTTCTCGTGTTCGGCGCGCTTGACCGCCACGTAGCCCTGGACGAATTGCTTGCCCAGGTACTGCTGCACGGTTTCGCAGTCTTCCATGTGCTGCAGCGCATCTTCGATGGTGATCGGCAGGCGCAGGTTGCGTCGTTCATAGGCACGGCCCTGCACTGCTGCGCTAGGGTCGATCTGCTCGACCATGCCCAGGTAGCCGCACAACAGGCTGGCAGCGATGGCCAGGTACGGGTTGGCATCGGCGCCCGGCAGGCGGTTTTCCACCCGCATCGCTTCGGGGCTGGACGTGGGCACGCGCAGGCCGGCGGTGCGGTTTTCTACACCCCATTCGACGTTGACCGGAGCCGAGGTATCCGGCAGGAAGCGGCGGAACGAGTTGACGTTGGGCGCGAACATTGGCAGCAGCTTGGGGATGTACTTCTGCAAGCCACCGATGTGATGCAGGAACAGCGGGCTCATGCTGCCGTCTTCGTTGGCGAAGATCGGTTTGCCAGTGGCGATGTCGACCACGCTCTGGTGCAGGTGCATGGCACTGCCGGGTTCGTCGGTGATCGGCTTGGCCATGAACGTGGCGGCCACGTTGTGCTTGAGCGCTGCCTCGCGCATGGTGCGCTTGAACACGGTGATCTGGTCGGCAAGGTCCAGCGCGTCGCCGTGGCGGAAGTTGATCTCCATCTGCGCCGGGCCGTCTTCGTGGATCAGCGTATCCAGGTCCAGGCCCTGGATCTCGCACCAGTCGTAGACGTCTTCGAACAGTGGGTCGAATTCGTTGGCGGCATCGATCGAGAACGATTGACGGCCACTTTCAGCACGGCCGGAACGCCCCAGTGGCACCTGTAGTGGCAAGTCCGGGTCTTCGCAGCGCTTGGTCAGGTAGAACTCCATCTCGGGCGCGACGATCGGCTGCCAGCCCTTGTCGGCGTACAGCTTGAGCACCTTCTTCAGCACGTTGCGTGGCGAAAGCTCGATGGGGTTGCCTTGCTTGTCGAAAGTGTCGTGGATCACGATCGCGGTTGGCTCGATCGCCCACGGGATCTGGTAAACGGCGGAGGGGTCGGGGCGGCAGACCATGTCGATGTCGGCAGCGTCGAGCAGGTTGTAATAGATGTCATCGTCGACGTAGTCGCCGGTGACCGTCTGCAGCAGCACGCTTTCTGGCAGGCGCATGCCTCGCTCATGTAGGAACTTGGCGGTGGGCGCAATCTTGCCGCGGGCGATGCCGGTCAAGTCGCTGATCACGCATTCGACTTCGGTGATCCGGTGTTCTTTCAGCCAGGTGGACAGCTGATCGAAGGGGGCGTTCATACAGACCTCTTGGTTGGGTTTTAGTGGGGGAGCGTGGGCGCTTGCGAAAACCGTTCAACAGTTGCGAAGGCGTTACGCTTCCCAGGTGACGCGCTGGAGACTATCTTGGGCGCAGCCCCCGGGGCGATCTATCCACTTTCTTCAGTATCGAATGCACCAAAAGAGTGCATACAGGATGATGTGTGACAACCGCCAATGCGTTGAAGGTCCAGGCTTTTCATACCACTGACGTCACCGAGCAAGTGCGCGCCACCCCTGGCTGGCAGCAGCAGTACCGGCAGATGTCACCCGGGTACTTCAGCGGTGAGCTGCGTTGTCTGGGGCTGGATGGCGTGGAGGTGTACGAAGAGCGCCTGAACACCCGGGTGGAGCAGTTTTTTCGCGCGCCAAGCGGCGCGTTGGCGTTTTGCTTCGACCGCAGCGAGAACAGCCTGTACCTGCTGAACGAACAAAGCCGCAATATCTGGATCACGCCGGAGAACTACCACGAGGTGGCGGTCGTGTTCGACCAGGCCTTCCTGGCCCGCCATGGGCTGGACCCGCAGCGCCTGGAGGGGTTGTTCATGGTGCCATTGGGTAGCGGCCAGAATGCCTTGTTCGGCAGTTGGCTGAGCGCCACCCTGACGCGCCTGGCCGAGGCCGGCAGCCCGCTGCAGGGGCCGGCCCTGGCAGAGCAACTGCTGGAGGACTGCCTGTTCATACTCGACAACGCGTGCCAGCGCTTGCAGGGGGTGGCCCTGGGGCGACGTGACGAGGAGCGGGCGATCATGCACCGGGTCAGCGAATGGGCGGCCGACTGCCCGGAAGAAACGCTGAACCTGGTGGAGCTGGCGGAGGTTGCCGGGGTTTCACTGCGTCAGTTGCAGCAGGCGTTCAAAGCATTCACCGGCATGCCGCCTGCGCACTGGTTGCGGCTGCGCCGGTTGAACGGCGCGCGGCGCGATCTTTTGCGGGGAGGTGGAGTGACCGTCGCCGAGGTGGCGATGCGTTGGTCGTTCTGGCATTTGGGAAGGTTTTCAGAGAGTTACCGCCAGTTGTTCAAGGAGTTTCCGAGCGAGACGTTGAGGCGGGGCAGGGGTTGAGGGGGCACGCCAAAACTGAACCCAGCATCTCGTGCCGAAAGTTGCTATCGTGCCGCCCTGATTTCACCCGAGGTGCTGATGTTCTACCTGCCTTTGCCCAGCGACCAGGCTGACCGCCTCGCCAGCGCGGCTGTAACCGAATTCTTCACCACTGCCAGTGTGCTCGATGCCGCCGCCGTGCTGTTCGTGCAAAACCTGCCACGCCAACCTGCCACCGCCTCGGCCGACGCGCAGGAGCGTCGTTTCGCCGAAATCGTGCGCATCGCCAACCAAGTCGAAGGTGTTGCCCCCGGGCGCTTCCAGGGCCAGGTAGCGCAGCACTTCGATCGCGAAGCGTTCGCCATGGGCCTGGGCATGCTGGGCGAAAATGGCATTGCACTGCTGTCGGCCGAAGTGGAGTACCAGGCGGACGAGTTGCTGGATGACGAAGGCCAGTGGAACTTCCAGTTCGCCGACCGCTACCGCCAACGGGCCACGCCGCTGCACCCTGTGTACCTGCCATCGCTGGCCAGCGACTTGATGCTCAGCGACCAGCAAAACCGCCTGCTGCGTGAATTCCTCAGTGGCGTCGACGAGTCTGTGGCTGTGCAAGGTTTCGCCGGCACCGGCAAGACCTTCCTGATTCACCAGTTCGCCCGGCTGCTGGAGCCGCAGCGCACATTGCTGCTGGCCTTGACCGAAGGGCAGTTGCGCGCACTGCAGGCGCGGGTCAAGGACGCTGCCGCCTATACCGCGCTGACCTTCGGCCAACTGGCTGACGAACTGCTCAACCGCGACCTCACCAGCAACGGCTGGCGACTGCGCGATCCGTATCGCACCAAGCTGTCCTGGCGCCCCCAGGAAGCGCAAGTGGTGCGCTGGTTGGCCATCCCTGATATCGGCCCGCTCGCAGCGCGTGACGTGGTTGCCTTGTGCATCCGCGCCGTGCGCACGTTCTGCCACAGTGCCGATACCCAGCTTCAACTGCACCACTTGCCCTGGGCCGGGCCTGGCACCTCGCCGCTGGATCAGGAGGTGCTGCTGGAAAAGGCGCGCCTGTACTGGCAAGAGCTGATTCGCCCGTCGGCGCGGGACATTCAGCTGCCGGTGCGTGACTACCACCGGGTCAAGCTGCTGTCGCTGACCGAACATGTGATCGACAGCCGTTACACCCATGTCATCGTCGACGAGGCCCACGAGTTGTCGGCACCGATGCTGGCGGTACTCGATCGCAGTCCACAGTCGATCATTACCCTGGGTGACGAACTGCAAAACCTCAACGGCCTCAGCCCGCACCATGGCAGCTTCATCCGCCAACGCTGCATTGACCACTCACTGCGCGCCGGGCCGGCAATGGACAATGTGCTCAACCCGCTGATCCAGGCGCACCCGGCCACGATCCAGGCAGCCTTCAGTGGCAATGCCGAGCACTACACCCGGGTCAGCTTCTTCGACACGGTGATGGTGCCGGAACAGCCCACGGCGCTTATCGTCGATGATGAATGGGGCCTGTTTGGCTGGTTCCAGCGCCTGACGCATCAGGGGGTGCCGTTCTTGTTGCTGAAAAGCGCTCGCAAGGACTTTGAACTGTTCGTCGAGGACTGCATCGAGCTGTACCGCTACGGCACGCGGCCGCGCCACCCGATGCTGTTCCGCTATGCCAGCTGGCAGGCGCTGGAGCAGGACAAGGGCGATGACAAAGCGTTTGTCGCCGTGGCCAACATGCTGCGCAAGGGCTACACGCCGGAGCACTTTGCCAAGGCCAAGAGCCGTTACCGCTGGGACAAGGCGCCGAAATTGTTCCTGGGGCGTGTACGGGATGTGAAGAACATGGAGTTTGCCCGGGTGATGGTGTCGCCGGAGCTGATGGTGGCGCCACAGGTGGCGGGTAACCGCAATGAACGGGCGCGTATGCTGGCGGGGTTGTATACCGCCTGTTCGCGGGCAAGGCATGAACTGATCGTGCCGGGGGGGATGCTGGACTGGGTCAAGGACCAGGTTCGGGATTGACGCAGATGGGGCTGCAAAGCAGCCCCAGGGTCATGAATCAGTTACGGTCCAGCCACACCGTCTGGGCATTGGTGAACTCGCGCACCCCAAAGTGCGACAGCTCACGGCCGAAACCGCTCTTCTTCACGCCACCAAACGCCACGCGGGGGTCGGAAGCGCAGTAGCCGTTGATGAACACGCCACCGGTATCCAGTGCAGCGGTCATGCGTTCGGCCAGCGCATAGTCGGCTGTGTAGATGGTCGAGGCCAGGCCAAACTCGCTGTCGTTGGCCAGTTCCACGGCATGGTCGGCATCGCGTGCCGTGATGATCGCCGCTACCGGGCCGAACAGCTCCTGCTTGAACGCGGTCATGTCCGGGGTGACATTGGCGAACACGGTCGGTGCGTAGAAGTTGGCCACGCCTTCGACTTTGTTGCCGCCCAGCAGCAACGTGGCGCCTTCGGCCAACGTCGCCTGAACCTGGCCGTCCAACTCGTCGCGCAGGTCGTAGCGGGCCATCGGGCCGATATAGGTGTCGTCCTCCAGCGGGTTGCCGATTTTCAGCTGGCGAGTGGCCTCAACGAACTTGTGGGTGAACGCGTCGACGATGCTGGCTTCCACGATCAGGCGCTTGGCGGCGGCGCACACCTGGCCGGTATTCTGGTAGCGGCCTATCACCGCGGCCTGGACGGCGGCATCCAGGTCGGCATCGGCCAGCACGATGAAGGGATCGGAGCCACCCAGCTCCAACACGCACTTCTTCAGCGCGGCGCCGGCCTGTGCACCAATCGCCATGCCGGCACGCACGCTGCCGGTCAGGGTCACGGCGGCGATGCGCGGATCGTTGATGGCGCGGGTGACGCCATCCGGGGTCACGTTCAGCACTTCGAACACGCCTTCCGGCAGGCCGGCATCCTTGAACAGCTCAGCCATCAGGTAGGCGCTGCCCATCACGTTCGGTGCATGCTTGAGCACGTAGGTGTTACCCGCCAGAATCGCCGGCACGGCGCCGCGCAGCACCTGCCAGACCGGGAAGTTCCAAGGCATCACGGCCAGGATCGGGCCTAGCGGGCGGTATTCGATACGGGCTTTTTCGACCTGGGTCGGCTCGGCGGCAAGCATGGCCGGGCCGTGCTCGGCGTACCAGCGGCACAGGCCCACACACTTGCTGACTTCACCGCGAGCCTGGGCGATCGGCTTGCCAATTTCGCGGCTGATCATGTGCGCGAAAGCTTCAGCCTTGGCTTCGAGGGTGCCGGCCAGGGCCAGCAGGTACTCGCTGCGCTGACCCAGCGACACCTGGCGCCACTGGCGGTAGCCAACCTTGGCACGTTGCAGCGCCGCTTCCAGTGCGGCGTCGGTGTCGAACGGGTAGGCGCCGATCTGCTCGCCGCTGTACGGGTCGAGGGAGATGGCGTGGGTCAGGCTGCTGATCGCGCTCATGGCGGGACACTCTCGTTGTTGTTAATCAGTGAGGCCAGACTAGTGGGCTATGGCTTTAATGAAAACTGAATAATAATGAGCGAAACATTCACGTTTGGAGAATGGCTGTGGACCTGGTGCAACTGGAGATCTTCAAGGCTGTGGCAGAGCAGGGCAGCATCAGCGCCGCCGCGCAGCACATCCATCGGGTGCCGTCGAACCTGACCACGCGCATCAAGCAACTGGAGGAGGACTTGGGGGTAGAGCTGTTCATTCGCGAGAAGAGCCGCCTGCGCCTGTCGCCTGCGGGTTGGAACTTCCTCGAATATACCCGGCGCATCCTCGACCTGGTCCATGAGGCGCGGCTGACCGTGGCGGGTGAAGACCCGCAGGGCACCTTTGCCCTCGGATCACTGGAGAGCACGGCGGCGGTGCGCATCCCCGCGTTGCTGGCGGCCTATAACCAGCGCTACCCCAAGGTTGACCTTGACCTGTCCACCGGGCCCTCCGGGACCATGCTCGAAGGCGTGCTGTCTGGTCGCCTGGTGGCTGCGTTCGTCGACGGCCCGGTGCTGCACCCGACGCTGGAGGGCATACCGGTGTTCGAGGAAGAGATGATGGTCATTGCGCCGCTCAACCATACACCGGTAACCCGCGCCCAGGACGTGAACGGTGAAAGCATCTACGCCTTCCGCGCCAACTGTTCATACCGCCATCACTTCGAAAACTGGTTCGTAAAAGACCAGGCGGTACCGGGCAAGATCCACGAAATGGAGTCGTACCACGGCATGTTGGCATGCGTCAGCGCTGGCGCCGGCCTGGCCATGCTGCCGCGCAGCATGCTCGACAATATGCCCGGGTGCAGCACCGTCAGCGCCTGGCCAATGTCGGAGGACTTCCGTTACCTGAAAACCTGGCTGGTATGGCGACGGGGTACGGTCTCGCGCAGTTTGAGCATGTTCGTGAAATTGCTTGAAGAAGGTCGCGCAAGCTGATGTTTTCGCTCGATAACCTGATTATCTGAAGTGAATTTCATCTACATGACCAGGCATCAGCACGAACACCCCTTCGCTGGGAGGATCAAATAACAGGTAAGCCATCCTCGAAAAGGAGGGTCGTACCATGCGTAACCATCACTATGCGCTCGGCGCTGCCTTGCTGATTAGCCTGGCCCTGCCATGGACCCTGGCCGCCGCTGCCGACCTCAATGCCCCCATCGACATGCAGGCCGTGCAGTTGCAACCGCAAGAGCAGAATGGCGTGCGCTACCTGCAGGGCGGTATCGGCCAGGACGAGGCCAATGCCCTGCGCAAGACCGCGGGTTATGACCTGCACGTAGAGCTTTCGACCGGTCCGGAAGGCAAGTTCCAGAGCGGGGCTTCGGTCGATATCCAGAATGCCCAGGGCCAGCCCGTACTCAGCGTCAGCGATGCCGGGCCACTGCTGTATGTGCAGCTGCCGCCCGGCAAATACAAGGTCATTGGCAATGCCCAAGGTCAGTCGGTGCAGCAGTGGGCGGCCGTGACGGGCAAGGCCCCCACGACCGTTAACCTTAATTGGCGTTGATGAAGGGGTGGGCAGGAGTACGGATGTACTCCTGCCTGAGGTAGAGTCACGCCTCGTGAATTCCTGTGCCCGGCAAGGCACATCGTTACCAAGTGTTTTAGTCAATAGTGGCAATACACTTCCAACTTTCTGATTATCTGGACAATAATCAGAGAAGTATTACTTCGTATGACCGGTCTGGATGCACCGGTCAGCGCAAAACATCGAGGGGCCCAAGCCCCCGCTTGCCGTGTAGACCATCAGGAGAGTCGTTGATGAAAACCCGTCTAGCCGCTTCGCTGGCCGTTGCAGTGCTGGCCTTTGCCGGGGCCGATCTGGTTCAGGCTGCGCAGATATCAGGCGCCGTGGGCGCCACTGGCCAAGGTGACATGACCTACCGTATCGGCATGTCGTTCGACTGGGACAAGACATGGCTGGAAAGCAGCGCCGGCCATGTGAGCGGTTACTGGGATGCGGCCTATACCTATTGGGAAGGTGGCGATGCCAGTGGTGCGCATTCGCTGTCGTTCAGCCCGGTGTTCACGTATGAGTTCAGCGGCTTTACCTACACGCCTTACATCGAGGCAGGTATTGGCCTGGCAGCGTTTTCAAAGACCGACGTGGGGGACCAGCGCCTGGGGTCGTCGGTCAACTTCGAAGACCGCATCGGCTTTGGCCTGAAGTTGCCGGGAGAACAGAAGGTAGGCATCCGTGCCATGCACTACTCCAACGCCGGGATAAAGCAGCCAAACGACGGCATCGAGTCGTACTCGCTGTTCTACAGCACAGCGTTCTGACATTACGGGGCCGCGGCGCGGCCCCGGCAATTCAGAAGGTATACGAAACGCCGGCCTGCACCGTGCGCGGTGCGCCGGGGTATACGTAGCTGTTGAACGCCCCCTCGTCATACCCATTGTTGAACACATTCTTCACGTCCAGGTTCAACCGCACGTGTTCGTTGACCTTGTAGAAGCTCAACAGGTCGACCACGCTGTAGCGTTCCATCGTGTAAGTGGCTGCCGATGTCTGCCCCGCACGGTCGTCGACATACTTCACGCCTACGCCCAGTCCAAGGCCTTTGGCCAGGCCATCCTGGAACTCGTAGGTGTTCAGCAGGCTGAAGGTGTTGCGCGGGATATTGGCCAGGCGCGTTCCCTTGGGCAGGGTAGTGTCCTTGGTGACTTCGGCGTCCACGTAGGCATAGCCACCGATCACGCGCCATTCGGGGGTGAGGTTGCCGGCGATGTTGATGTCCAGGCCACGGCTGCGCACCTCGCCGGCCGCGATCTTGTAAGTACCAGTAAGGTCGCTCGGGTCGTTGGCCAGTACGTTTTCCTTGACGATGTGGTAGATCGCCGCGTCGACACTCAACTGGCGGTCGAGTGACTCCCATTTCACACCCAGCTCGTAGGACTTGCCTTTCTCTGGGTCGAAACCGCCGCCACTGGCCGGCGTGCCCGTATTGGGCTTGAACGAACGTGCGGTATTGGCGTAGGCCGCCAGGGTATCGGTCAGGTCGTAGATCAAGCCAAGGCGGGGTGTAACGCCGTTTTCGCCCTTGCTGAAATCGCCGGCATTGTTCAGCTTGTTGTCATAGTCATGTTCGAAACGCTCGAAGCGCACACCCGCCAGCGCCTTCAATCGCTCGGTCAGCGCTACCTGGTCCTGAATGAAGAACGCCCACGTCTGCAGGTTTTCCTTGTCCCAGGTGGTGGTGCGGTCCAGTGCCGGGCGCGGCTGGCCCAGTACCGGGTTGTAGATGTCGATCGGGTAGGCTGCCGAGGAACGCTGGATGATCGAGTTGTAGTCGTAGTTCTCGTATTCGACACCGGTCAGCAAAGTGTGGCTGAGCGTACCGGTATCGAAATGCCCGGTCAGGTTCAATTGCCAGTCACGGTCGGTCCATTCCAGCTTGCGGTAGTTGAAGTTCCGCTGCAGGGTGCGGCCGTCTGGCAGTAAATTGCTCCCCTCGACTGCATTACCCTTGAGCGAACCATCAAGGAACTGGAACCCACCTGCCAAAGTCCAGTCGTCATTGAGCAGGTGCTCGAAACGCAGCTGCGCCATGTTGTTGTCGTTATGCAGCAGGTTGTCGCTGCCTTTTTCCCAGATATAGGTATCGCGCGAGGCGCTGCCGGTCTGGGTGGGGTAGCGGGTCAGGCCGCGATCGAGGGGGTGGTTGTTGCGCATGAAATCGCCTTCGAAGGTGATCTTCGTGGCGTCATTGACCTGCCAGCTGATGACCGGGGCGACATCGTAGCGTTCGCTTTCGACATCGTCGCGGAAGCTGTCGCCACCTTCACCCAGTATGTTCAGGCGGTAGGCCAGCGAGCCGTCCTGGCTCAGCGGCCCGGTGGCATCGAGGGTGGCACGGTGCATGCCCTGGTCGTCGAACTGGCTGCCAAGGGTGACCTTGGACTCGGGCAACGGCTGCTTGCTGACCACGTTGAACGTACCGCCAGGGTCGCCACGGCCGTACAGGCTGCTGGCCGGGCCACGGATGACCTCCAGGCGCTCGACGGTGTTGGCATCCGGGGCATTGGGGTAGCCGCGGTTGATCGGAAAGCCGTTGCGGTAGAACTCACCGGTCGTGAAGCCACGCACGGTGAAGGTTGTCAGGCCCTGGCCGCCGAAGTTGTTGGCGCGGCCGACACCACCGGCGTAGTCCAGGCCGTCCTGCAGGCGCGTGGCGCCCGTGTCTACCAGCACATCCTTGGGCACCACGCTGACCGATTGCGGGGTTTCGTGCAGCGCCGTGTCGGTGCGGGTGGCACTGGCCGAGCGGCTGGCCTTGTAACCTTCGACCGGGCCGTCGGCGCGTTCGCTGTCGGCAGTACTGGTGATGCTCAGGGCCTGGAGTTCGATCTGGGCAGGGTCGCTGAGCGGTTCAGGCTCGGCAAAGGCCAGCGGGGAGACAGCATGAAGCACACAAAGCGAAACGAACGTGCGGCGCATCGACGGTACGATCCTTGAATAGGGCGCTGAGGGGCTAGGTCGGTAAATGCCGCGAACATACTACGAATCATTATCAAATGCATTCATTTTTAGTGGCACTGGTGTACCAGAAACCAACGCAGATAAAGCGTCAGTGACAACAGTGCCGGCAGGAACTGCGGAGGGGCCGACAGGTTATAAGCTGCTCCGTGGCTGGAAGTGCCTCTTCACAGTACAAGGTTATTCCTGCCTGGCCCCGGGGCAGGCTGCTGAAGCTCAGCGAACCGCCTTGATCGCCAACACATTGCACAGCGGGTGTTCCAGCACATGCGCTGTTGTCCCGCCCAGGAATGTCTGCATGGCGTCATGCCGATGGCTGCCCATGACTATCACGTCCACCCGGTTGTGGCCGACGAACTGGGCAATTGCCCTGGTCGCAGCCCCTTCGAGGAAGTGCCGGCGCTCCAGCGGAATCTGGTGATGGTCGCCCAGGCGGTTGAACGCCGCCCGCTGCGCGGTACGCACGCTGCCATCGAAGCCGGGCATGGTGACCGCACCGGCACCGAAGTCGGCGATGTGGGTCTTGGCCGCGTCGCATACATGCAGCAGGTGCAGTTCGGCGTTGCACTGCAGGGCCAGGTCATGGGCGCAGTGAATTACCTGCTCGTCCAGGTGCTCGCCAGCGCCGTGGCTGTTCAGGTCCACCGCGGCAGCGATCTGCCGTGGCAGGGGCAGGCGAATGTCACTGATCAGGTGTACGGCGACCGGGCTGTCCTTGAGCAACTGCCAGTCCAGCGGCGTGACCAGCAGGCGTTTGAGAACGGGCTCGTGCTGCACGTCCTTGACCAGCAGATCGCAGCCCAGCCGTTCGACCCGTTCCAGTACGCTGCCCAGCGGGTCGCGGGTCAACAACAGCTCGGTGGACACGTCCACGCCGGCATCGCTCAGCTGTTCGGCCTCATCCGCCAGCCATTGGCGGTTGTCGCTGAGCAGCCGCTCACGCTCACGACCATCGCTCATCAAGCCAAAGGTGTCGACGTCGTCGACGAACACATTGATATCCAGCAGGGCACCGCTGGATTCCGCCAACGCCGCAGCGCGTTGCAGCGCAGGCGTATGACGCATTTGCGGGCCCAGCATGACGAACAGACGTTTGAACTGGCTCATCGCACACCTCCACGTGTGGCAGCCCCCCAGTGATTTGGTCATGTTCAGTCTAGTCTGCCGCAGCGTACACCGGGGCGATGTGTCGGGTATGATGCGTGCCCCATCATTGTCACGAGGCCCGTCCCATGTCCCTGAGTGCTGAACAGATCGTTGAGTATCGCGCCTTTGCCGAGCAATTGGCCGATGCTGCCGCTGCAGCGATCGCGCCGTACTTCCGCGCCAGCCTGGATGTCGAGGACAAGGGCGGGCGTCTGTACGACCCGGTGACCGTGGCCGACAAGGCCGCCGAAGACGCCATGCGTGAGTTGATCCAGGCACGTTACCCCGAGCACGGCATTCTTGGCGAAGAGGCCGGCGTTGCAGTGGGCAGCAGCCCGTTGACCTGGGTGCTGGACCCGATCGATGGCACCCGCGCCTTCATTACCGGCTTGCCGCTGTGGGGCACCTTGATTGCCCTGAATGACGGCACCCGCCCCGTGCTGGGCGTGATGAACCAACCGTTCACCGGCGAACGTTTCGTGGGTACCCCGGCAGGCGCCTGGCGCAGTGGCACGCCCCTGAAGACACGTGCCTGCGCCGACCTGTCTGCCGCCACGCTGATGTGCACCACGCCGGACATGTTCGACACCGCCGAGCGCAAGGCGGCATTCGAAGCGGTCGCCGGCAAGGCGCGGCTGATGCGTTATGGCGGTGATTGCTATGCCTACTGCATGCTGGCCTCGGGCTTTGTCGACGTGATTGTCGAAGCGAGCCTTCAGCCGTATGACGTACAGGCGCTGATGCCGATCATCGAAGGGGCGGGTGGCGTGATTACGGCGTGGGATGGCAGTTCGGCGCAGAATGGCGGGTGCGTGGTGGCTTGCGGTGACCCGGTGCTGCATGCGCAGGTGCTGGACATGCTGCGCCAGGCACAATGAAATCGCTGGAATGACCGCGGCATGTGACGAGCCCTGCGTTCATGCAATGGCTTGTCACTGGCTTTAACGGGGCTCAGATCAAGAGTTGCATGGCGCAATAACCGCTGTTGTCATTGCGCATTGCAACGAATCGGAGGCCGTTGGGCCCTAACTGCGCATCGGATATTCTCGTCACCTCATCGGGCACCAGATAGCGCCCTCCCGACCCGAAACTTACATCCGGTTTCCCGTCGTGGGTAATTCTGTAAATGATGCCTCTATGCGAAATCGAGTCGCCGTCAAGTATATATAGGTTTCCCGCAATGTAGATGGCACCGGTTGGACCGATGATGACCGTTCCTGCATGAAACGCCCTGATCTTCGCGTCTATGTCAAGGTCGATACTAAGGGTGCCGGTTCCGTTGAACGCAGTATCCGGCTCGCCTGTGTGCTTGTCGCAGACCTTGACCAACAGCTTCACGGAATCGTTCGATAGAATGCTGCCCAGCGCGACGACGATTATGTGCTCATCTGCGCCAAGCTGAATGTTGTGGCTACCAAAATTCAGGTACCCGATTTTGTTGAAATCGAGATCCAGTTGCCCATTACTTTTGTACCTGGCGACAAAGCTCTCGGTCTCCTCCATGCCTGTCAGGGCAAACCCGCCGTCCTCGAAGAAATGGGCGTCCGTAGGTACGAATGGGCCATCACTACCGATAAAATCTTTAATCTGCCACTGGCTCTTGTCTTCATTCGGGCCGAGACCGGCCACTGGCTCACCGGTCTGAGCATCATGCAAGGCAAGCCAGAGCTTCTGACTGTTCGGTTGCAAAAAGTGCGAAGAAGCGTACAAGGTTTTGATCGTCTTGCCGACTAATACGCTACGGGAGGCTGCTCCCGAGACGGCGGCCTCCTTGACTTCTGCCTGTTGCAGTTGGTCTGAATTGCTTGTTTTTTTCGAAGCATCTGCTTCTGAACGTTGGTATTCAGAGATAGCGCTGGATGCAGCTGGCGTGGACGACTCGTCCTCGGGTTGGACCCGTATCATGCCCTTCGTGCCGAAGCCTTCAAGGGGGAGGTAATTGCTTTGAAAGTGGCCAACGACGGCGTGATATAACCAGTCGTTATTTTTAAATGTGGCACATTTAGAGTGGGTGATGAACCTCAAACTTCCGTCGATTTTTGCAATCGTGATGAAACGGATTTCTCTTTCATCTCTCAGCTCAGGGTCTAAAGGGGAATCTTCGATTTCGACGAAGACTGGTTCGGGTTTGCCCTGTGCATCCAGTGATGTCCAATAGCTATAGATCTTGTTATCAACGACGGTTCCGGCGATCCATATCATTCGGCCCGCTGCGTCAATTTTCCAGGAATAGGAAGTTGGGATGGTTTGGGCATTCTCAGGTTTAGGTAGATCGGCATAGCCCTGGTCGCCAAACTTCAGATCCAACGTGCCCGCTTTATTATCAAGCTCGCTCATGATGTTTCCTCCGAGAAATGCAGAGTATCAACTCATTCTGGCAGGCCTGGGTACTATCAAATCTGTCAGGTGATGCTCGCTGCCCGGTGTGCTAAGGTGTAACAGCAGGGTAATTTATATAATTCGTACTTTCAGATCCCCTGGTTTCAACGAAACACTCAACATGTGTTGGACCTACCTGACCCGGACCACCCACGTATCAGGTGAGCAGGTTTAACTGTCCAGGGGGACGCCTGGCTGCATCAGGGCTTGAATCGGGGCGTGCTATCAACGTCAGGTTCATTGTTTCTTACCGCACTGCACTTTTTCCATTTTCCGGGCTCTATGCTTGGCCAGGCCCTATTTATCTCCAATGTGGCCGCCGAATCTAGAACCTGTGCCGATGGCTTCAAACGACTCAAATTTCTTTCCCCGCCTGCTACTGACAGGCGCCCTCGCATGCCTGTGCGCCTGTACTCAGCAGCAAGGCCGTGACATGGTCAACCAGCTCGGCAACGGCAAACCCAGCGAGCTGTTCCAGACCAGCGTCGACCGCCTGGCCACGCTGTCGATGCGCGACAACTTGCAAAGCCTGTACCTGCTGATGAACAAGCTGTACCTGCGCAACCCCAACCAGTGGAAGGTGTCTGGCTACCTTGATGCCGCCACCGCCGAGCGACAGATCCGCATCGCCATCGAACAGCGCCGGCCGCTGCCGCAACTGGGCAACCGCCGTGACCTTGCAGCCTTGAGCTACGCCCTGAGCCCCGAGTTTCGCGGGGACCGGGTCGGCGCCTTCATCTACGCCATTGGCAGCATGCTGATCACCGCGCATGGCGGGCGTACCGAGTTCTACATGACCGATACCATCGACCCCCTGTTCATCAACAACGCTGCGCGCAATATCGAGAAGGCGACATGGATGCTCAGTCAGCGGCAAGATGCCAACGGGGTGCTGTTGCTGTTCTCGAACGAGATCTCGGAGGAGGGCAGCAACCTGAGTTTTGCCGTTGAGTTCGGCAAGATCGTCGCGCGGCTGGACTTGCTGGCCGAGTTGCTGGATGAGCGTTATCGGCGCATAGGCTTGAACTACGCGCAGAGCCTGTTGCTGATGAACTTCCTACCGGTGCAGTGAATG
The DNA here is from genome assembly GCF_044904505.1 of Pseudomonas sp. 3HC3. NCBI lineage: Bacteria > Pseudomonadati > Pseudomonadota > Gammaproteobacteria > Pseudomonadales > Pseudomonadaceae > Pseudomonas > Pseudomonas sp. 3HC3. The sequence continues at coordinate 652,076 of NZ_JADDRH010000001.1, read as the reverse complement.
ACGGTCGTTGCAGGAGCGCTTGGTCCGCCGCCATGTGCAGGCTACGCGAGTACCGGAAGATACTGTTCGATTAACGAACAAGCATGACGCCGGACCTGTCCGCTATCCGCCCAGCCAATCCCATCGTTGCATTGCCCAACCCCCGCCTTTTTGCTGTAGTGTCCCCTATCCGCCGGCTGTCGCCTGCCCCTGCGACGCGCAGCCAGCCCGATAGAATGACCGTGATGACCGCAACCACAGCCGACAAGGCGGTAGGGCGCGGCGACCAGAACAATAACGATACCGAGTGCCTTGCCTATGGAAAGCCGCCTGCTGAGCGAGCGCAGTAGCGTGTTTCACCACGCCGACCCTTACGCTGTGTCCGATTATGTGAACCAGCATGTAGGCCAGCATTGCATCGGTCTGTCCCGCACCACCCACCCCCAGGCCAGCCTCAGCCATCGCAAGTTCGCCGAGCTCGACCTGTGCCGTATCAGCTATGGCGGCAGTGTTCGCGTGACGTCGCCCGCGCTGGAAACCATCTACCACCTGCAAGTCTTGCTCAATGGCAACTGCCTGTGGCGCGGGCACAAGCGCGAGCAGCACCTGGTACCGGGCGAGCTGCTGCTGATTAACCCGGACGACCCGGTTGACCTCACCTATTCGGAAGACTGCGAGAAGTTCATCCTCAAGGTGCCAACCCGGCTGCTGGACTCGATCTGCGATGAACAGCGCTGGCAGCGGCCTGATGGGGGCGTGCGGTTCTTGCGCAATCATTACCGGCTGGATGAGCTGGATGGCTTCGTGAACCTGCTGGCCATGGTTTGCCATGAGGCGGAAGTGGGCGATTCACTGCCCAGGGTGCAGGGCCATTACAGCCAGATCGTCGCCAGCAAGTTGCTGACCCTGATGAGCACCAATATTCGCCGTGAGAGCCTCAGCTCACCGGGTGCAAGCCTGGAGCGGATCATCGAGTACATCGACCGCAACCTTAAGTTCGAGCTAACAGCGGAGGCGCTGGCGGAGCAGGCGTGCATGAGCCTGCGCTCGTTGTATGCGCTGTTCGACCGGCACCTGCAGACCACACCCAAGCAGTACGTGCGACAACGCAAGCTGGAACAGGTGCGTGCCTGCCTGGCCGATGCCAGTTGCTCGGTACGTAGCGTGACCGAACTGGCCATGGATTATGGCTTCCTGCACCTCGGGCGTTTTTCCGAGGTGTATCGGCAGCAGTTTGGCGAATTGCCGTCCGAAACCTTGCGCAACCGGCGATGAACCGTACTGGTCTCTCGCGGGTACGCCCGCGAAGAGACGCTTGAACCTGTCACCTCAACCTGCACAAAACGGATAGCACCCCGCACAAACCGGATATTGCGACCCAATCCCAGCCTCTAACCTGACCAGGTCTAAACAATAACAAGGGAGACCCTGGCCATGTCCCTGGGATTCGACTACCTCAATGCCATGCTCGAGGACGACCGTGAAAAGGGCATCTACCGCTGCAAGCGGGAGATGTTCACCGACCCACGGCTGTTCGACCTGGAGATGAAACACATCTTCGAGGGCAACTGGATCTACCTGGCCCACGAAAGCCAGATCCCCGAGAAGAATGACTTCCTCACCCTGACCATGGGGCGCCAGCCGATTTTCATCGCGCGCAACAAGGACGGTGAGCTCAATGCCTTCCTCAACGCCTGCAGCCACCGCGGTGCCATGCTGTGCCGGCACAAGCGCGGCAACCGTTCCAGCTATACCTGCCCGTTCCACGGCTGGACGTTCAACAACAGCGGCAAACTGCTGAAGGTGAAAGACCCCAGCAACGCCGGCTACCCCGACAGCTTCAACTGCGACGGCTCCCACGACCTGACCAAGGTGGCACGCTTCGAGTCGTACCGGGGCTTTTTGTTCGGCAGCCTGAACGCCGATGTGAAGCCGCTGGTCGAGCACCTGGGCGAGTCGGCGAAGATCATCGACATGATCGTCGATCAGTCGCCTGAAGGCCTGGAAGTGCTGCGCGGTGCCAGCTCGTACATTTACGAAGGCAACTGGAAGCTCACCGCCGAAAACGGCGCTGACGGCTACCACGTAAGCTCCGTGCACTGGAACTACGCCGCCACCCAGAACCAGCGCAAGCAGCGCGAAGCGGGTGACGAGATCAAGACCATGAGTGCTGGCGCCTGGGCCAAGCAGGGCGGCGGTTTCTATTCCTTCGACCACGGCCACCTGCTGCTGTGGACCCGTTGGGCCAACCCGGAAGACCGCCCGGCCTACGAGCGCCGCGACCAACTGGCTACCGACTTCGGCCAGGCGCGCGCCGACTGGATGATCGAAAATTCGCGCAACCTGTGCCTGTACCCGAACGTGTACCTGATGGACCAGTTCAGCTCGCAGATCCGCGTTGCCCGGCCGATTTCGGTCAACAAGACCGAAATCACCATCTACTGCATCGCGCCGAAAGGCGAGAGCGCCGATGCCCGCGCCAAGCGTATCCGCCAGTACGAAGACTTCTTCAACGTCAGCGGCATGGCCACCCCGGACGACCTGGAAGAATTCCGCTCGTGCCAGACCGGCTATGGTGGCGGCACGGGCTGGAACGACATGTCCCGTGGCGCCAAACACTGGGTCGAAGGTGCCGATGAGGCGGCCAAGGAGATTGAACTCGAACCCCTGCTGTCGGGCGTGCGCACCGAGGACGAAGGCCTGTTCGTGCTGCAGCACAAGTACTGGCAGGACACCATGATTCAGGCCCTCAAGGACGAACAGCAGCTGATCCCCGTGGAGGCCGTGCAATGAGCCTGTATGAAACTGTGCGCGACTTTCTCTACCGCGAAGCGCGCTACCTGGACGATGCCGAGTGGGACCAGTGGCTGGAACTGTACGCCAGCGATGCCAGCTTCTGGATGCCGAGCTGGGACGATGACGACACCCTCACCGAAGACCCACAAAGCGAAATCTCGCTGATCTGGTACGGCAACCGTGGCGGCCTGGAAGACCGCGTGTTCCGCATCAAGACCGAGCGCTCCAGTGCGACCGTGCCCGACACCCGCACCTCGCACAACATCAGCAACATCGAGATCGTCGAGCAGGGCGAGGGCAGCTGCCAGGTGCGCTTCAACTGGCACACCCTGAGCTTCCGCTACAAGACCACCGACAGTTACTTCGGCACCAGCTTCTACACCCTCGACCTGCGCGGCGAGCAGCCGCTGATCAAGGCCAAGAAGGTGGTGCTGAAGAACGACTACGTCCGCCAGGTCATCGACATCTACCACATCTGATACAGGGTTTTGCGAGCATTGCCCGGTGCGTCTTGTGACGCGCCGCGGCCCGGCTCGCCCGCGAGGTGCAACATGAGCTACCAGATCGCACTGAATTTCGAAGACGGGGTTACCCGTTTCATTGAAGCCACCGGTCAAGAAACCGTGGCCGACGCCGCTTACCGTCAAGGCATAAACATTCCGTTGGACTGCCGTGACGGCGCTTGCGGGACCTGTAAGTGCAAGGCTGAGTCCGGTCGTTATGAACTTGGCGACAACTTCATCGAAGACGCCTTGAGCGAAGACGAAATCGCCGAAGGCTACGTGCTGACGTGCCAGATGCGCGCCGAAAGCGACTGCGTCATCCGCATTCCGGCTTCGTCGCAGCTGTGCAAGACCGAGCAGGCCATTTTCGAGGCCGCCATCAGCGATGTGCGCCAGCTGTCGGTCAGCACCATTGCCCTGTCGATCAAGGGCGAGGCCCTGAGCCGTCTGGCCTTCCTGCCGGGGCAGTACGTCAACCTCAAGGTGCCGGGCAGCGAGCAGAGCCGGGCCTACTCGTTCAGCTCGCTGCAGAAGGACGGCGAAGTCAGCTTCCTGATCCGCAACGTACCGGGTGGGCTGATGAGCAGCTTCCTGACCAACCTTGCCAAAGCCGGCGACAGCCTGAGCCTGGCCGGGCCGTTGGGCAGCTTTTACCTGCGGCCGATCCAGCGCCCGCTGTTGCTGTTGGCCGGTGGTACCGGGCTGGCGCCGTTCACCGCGATGCTGGAGAAGATCGCCGAGCAGGGCAGTGAGCATCCGCTGCACCTGATCTATGGCGTGACCAACGACTTTGACCTGGTCGAACTCGACCGCCTGCAAGCGCTGGCGGCACGTATCCCCAACTTCACCTACAGCGCCTGCGTCGCCAACCCGGACAGCCAGTACCCGCAGAAGGGCTATGTCACCCAGCACATCGAGCCACGCCACCTCAATGACGGCGATGTGGATGTGTACCTGTGCGGCCCGCCACCCATGGTGGAAGCGGTCAGCCAGTACGTGCGCGAGCAGGGCATTACCCCGGCCAACTTCTACTACGAGAAGTTTGCGGCTGCGGCCTGACAGCCCCTCTGATTCAAAGCAATACGCCGACCCTGTGGGAGCGGGCGAGCCCGCGAAGCAGGTTGCGCGGTGGATGGCACGGGCTTCGCCCGTGTTCGCGGGCAAGCCCGCTCCCACAGTGATCGCGCAGCCTTTCAGGCTTTGAGCAAGACAGTTGCAGCCACAGGGTCTCTCGCGAACTGGAGATTTGCATATGAACAACAGATTCCAAGGCAAGGTCGCTCTGGTCACCGGTGCCGCCCAAGGCATCGGCCGGGGCGTGTGCTGGCGGCTCAAGGCCGAAGGCGCACACGTGGTCGCGGTAGACCGTTCCGAGCTGGTCCACGAACTGGCTGGTGAAGGCATGCTCACCCTCACCGCCGACCTGGAACAGCACGCCGATTGCGCCCGGGTCATGGCCAGCGCGGTGGAAGCCTTTGGGCGCCTCGACATTCTGGTCAACAACGTAGGTGGGACCATTTGGGCCAAGCCCTTCGAGCACTACGATGTCGAGCAGATCGAGGCCGAAGTGCGCCGTTCGCTATTCCCGACACTGTGGTGCTGCCATGCCGCGCTGCCCTACATGCTTGAACGTGGCAACGGCGTCATCGTCAACGTTTCTTCCATCGCCACCCGTGGCGTCAACCGTGTGCCCTATGGCGCGGCCAAAGGCGGCGTCAATGCGCTCACCGCCTGCCTGGCCTTCGAAACGGCTGGCCGTGGGATCCGTGTCAACGCCACCGCGCCCGGCGGCACCGAAGCGCCGCCCCGGCGGGTACCGCGCAACAGTGCAGAGCAAACCGAGCAGGAAAAGCACTGGTACCAGCAGATCGTCGACCAGACCCTCGACAGCAGCCTGATGCACCGCTACGGCAGCATCGACGAGCAGGTGGGGGCCATTCTGTTCCTCGCTTCCGACGAAGCCTCGTACATCACCGGCGTGACCCTGCCGGTAGGGGGCGGCGATCTCGGCTGAACTGCAACCTCAAGGCAAAAGTTTTCTTCCAAAACAAAAACAAGAGCGACAGATGCCATGCGAACCCTTGACGTACACCCGATCATCGACAATGCGCGCTTTACCTCGTTTCACTGGATGGTCATGGCCTGGTGCGGCCTGCTGCTGATTTTCGACGGCTATGACCTGTTCATCTACGGTGTGGTACTGCCGGTCATCATGAAAGAGTGGGGCCTGACCCCGTTGCAGGCCGGTGCACTGGGCAGTTATGCGCTGTTCGGCATGATGTTCGGCGCCCTGGCCTTCGGCAGCCTGGCCGACCGCATCGGGCGCAAGAAGGGCATTGCCATCTGTTTCGCCTTGTTCTCGGGGGCGACCATCCTCAACGGCTTTGCCAGCAGCCCGAGCGAGTTTGGCATCTACCGCTTCATCGCCGGCCTGGGCTGTGGCGGCCTGATGCCCAACGCCGTGGCACTGATGAACGAATACGCGCCCAAGCGCCTGCGCAGCACGTTGGTGGCGATCATGTTCAGTGGCTATTCGCTGGGCGGCATGCTGTCGGCAGGTGTCGGCATCTTCATGCTGCCGCGTTTTGGCTGGGAGTCGATGTTCTTCGCCGCAGCGGTGCCACTGCTGCTGTTACCGGTGATTCTCTACTACCTGCCTGAATCCATCGGCTTTCTGGTGCGCCAAGGCCGTATCGAGGAAGCACGCACGCTGCTCAAGCGGCTGGACCCGAACTGCGACGTGCAGGCCGATGACAGCTTGCAAGCGGCTGATCGTAAAGCCGGCGGCGCTTCGGTGCTGGAACTGTTCCGCAATGGCCTGGCGATTCGCACCCTGGCACTGTGGGTTGCGTTCTTCTGCTGCCTGCTGATGGTCTACGCCCTGAGCTCCTGGCTGCCCAAGCTGATGGCCAACGCCGGCTACAGCCTGGGCTCAAGCCTGTCATTCCTGCTGGCACTGAACTTTGGCGGCATGGCCGGGGCGATCCTCGGCGGCTGGCTGGGCGACCGCTACAACCTGGTCAAGGTTAAGGTGGCGTTCTTCATTGCCGCCGCACTGTCGATCAGCCTGCTGGGGGTGAACAGCCCGATGCCGGTGCTGTACCTGCTGATCTTCATTGCCGGCGCCACCACCATTGGTACGCAGATCCTGCTGTATGCAGGCGCTGCGCAGATGTACGGCCTGTCGGTGCGCTCTACCGGTCTGGGCTGGGCCTCGGGCATCGGCCGTAATGGCGCCATCGTCGGCCCGCTGCTGGGCGGTGCGTTGATGGGCATCAACCTGCCACTGCAACTCAATTTCATCGCCTTCGCCATTCCTGGCGCCATCGCCGCGCTGGCCATGGCCGTGCACTTGGCCAGTGGTCGGCGCCACGCTCAAACCCTTGCCGCGCAGGCCTGAACCGAACAGAACAAGACGAGGTAACCCCCATGACCGTGAACATTTCCCATACTGCCGAGGTACAGCAGTTCTTCGAGGATGCCGCAGGCTTTGGTAATGCGGCCGGCAACCCACGCCTCAAACGCATCGTGCAGCGCCTGCTGCAGGACACCGCGCGGCTGATCGAAGACCTGGACATCAGCGAAGACGAGTTCTGGCACGCCGTCGACTACCTCAACCGCCTGGGCGGTCGCGGCGAAGCCGGGCTGCTGGTGGCGGGGCTGGGCCTCGAACACTTCCTCGACCTGCTGCAGGATGCCAAGGACCAGGCGGCAGGACGCGTTGGCGGTACCCCACGCACCATCGAAGGCCCGTTGTACGTGGCTGGCGCACCGATTGCCCAAGGTGAAGTGCGCATGGACGACGGCAGCGAGGAGGGCGTCGCCACGGTGATGTTCCTGGAAGGCCAGGTGCTGGACCCGCACGGACACCCGCTGCCGGGTGCCACGGTCGACCTGTGGCATGCCAACACCCGTGGTACCTATTCGTTCTTCGACCAAAGCCAGTCGGCGTACAACCTGCGTCGGCGCATCGTTACCGATGCCCGGGGGCGCTACCGCGCGCGCTCCATCGTGCCATCGGGGTATGGCTGCGACCCGCAGGGGCCAACCCAGGAATGCCTGGACCTGCTGGGCCGTCATGGCCAGCGCCCGGCCCATGTGCACTTCTTCATCTCGGCGCCAGGGTACCGGCACCTGACCACACAGATAAACCTGTCGGGGGACAAGTACCTGTGGGATGACTTTGCCTATGCCACACGGGATGGGCTGGTCGGGGAGGTGGTGTTCGTCGAAGGGCCGGAGGGTCGGCATGCCGAGTTGAAGTTCGACTTCCAGTTGCAGCAGGCCCAGGGCGGTGCCGATGAGCAGCGCAGCGGGCGGCCGCGGGCTTTGCAGGAGGCCTGATCGACCGAGTGGGCTGTTTCGCGGGCTTGCCCGCTCCCACAGGTGAAGCCTGTGCAATCGTTGGACTGCGGGCAAGCCCGCGAATCAGCCAACGCCCAAACAAGAGCCCGCCACAAAGGCCGGCCGCTGCCTTGCGAGACGCTTCATGAAAACGCTGATCAAGGACTGCTCTGTATCGGCCATTGTCGCCGGCTGCATTGCCACGACGATCTCCTACGCCGGCCCGTTGGTGATCATTTTCCACGCCGCCGAAGCGGCCGGCCTGTCGCACAAGCAGTTGTCATCCTGGGTCTGGGCCGTGTCCATGGGCAGTGCCGTGCTCGGTGCGCTGCTCAGCCTGCGCTACCGCGTGCCGGTAGTGATCGCCTGGTCGATCCCGGGGTCGGCCCTGTTGGTCACCGCCTTGCCGCAACTGGGCCTGGAACAGGCTGTGGGTGCCTACCTGGTGGCCAACCTGGTCCTGCTGCTGATCGGCATCAGCGGGGCCTTCGACCGCATCATCGCGCGCCTGCCAGGCTCTATCGCTGCCGGCATGCAGGCCGGGATCCTGTTCAGCTTTGGCATCGAGGTGTTCCGCGCCTTGCCGGTGCAACCGCTGCTGGTACTGGCGATGTTCGTCACCTACGTGCTGATGCGCCGGGTGCAGCCGCGCTATGCAGTGGCTGCGGTGCTGGGCGTGGGCGTGCTGGTGACCGTGGCCAGCGGTACGTTGCGCAGCGAGGCACTGGTGCTGGAACTGGCCTCACCCCAGTGGATCACCCCCCAGTTCAGCCTGCCGGCAGTGTTCAGCCTGGCGTTGCCGATGGTGCTGGTGGCGCTGACCGGGCAGTTCATGCCGGGTATGGCAGTACTGCGCAACGCTGGCTACGTCACGCCGGCCAGCCCGCTGATCAGCGCCAGTGCCCTGGCTGGGGCGCTACTGGCGCCGTTCGGTTGCCACGGGCTGAACCTGGCGGCGGTTACCGCCAGCCTGTGCACCGGCCAGGAAGCCCATGAAAACCCCCAACGGCGTTATGTGGCAGCGGTGGCTGGCAGTGTGTTGTACCTGCTACTGGGCATTGCCGGGGCCACCTTGATGTCGCTGTTCGCCGCCTTTCCCGCCGTACTGATCGCGGCCCTGGCCGGTTTGGCCCTGTATGGCGCCATCAGCGAAGCCTTGGTCCGCAGCCTGGCGGAGCCGGCCGAACGCGACGCCGGGCTGTTCACCTTCCTGGTCACCGCTTCGGGGGTGGCTTTCCTGGGCCTGTCGGCGGCGTTCTGGGGGCTGCTGTTCGGCCTGCTGGCGCACGCGCTGCTGAGGCTGCGCCAACCACGTGCCCGGGAGGTGCTGCGCCGTACACCATGAACTGCCGTGTTTCCAACGCTTTACCCATAAAAACAAGATCAAGAGAGCTTCGGAATGAACCACACCCCTTGCGTTGCCCTGGGCCTGACATTGCTCAGCCAGCCACTGCTGGCTGCCGAAGGCGGCTTCTTCGAGGATTCGAAGGCCACCCTGAGTGCCCGTAACTACTACTTCAGCCGCGATTTCTCCGACATTGTCGGGGCCAACAAACAGTCCAAGGCCGAGGAGTGGGCCCAGGGTTTCATCCTCGACTTCAAAAGTGGCTACACCCCGGGCCCGGTCGGCTTTGGCGTGGACGCCCTGGGCTTGCTGGGGATCAAGCTGGACAGCAGTCCAGACCGCGCCAATACCGGCCTGTTGCCGGTGCATGGCGACGGCCGTGCTGCCGATGAGTACAGCCGCCTGGCGCCGACCTTCAAGGCCCGGATATCAAAAACCGAACTGCGTGCAGGTGAACTGCAACCGAACCTGCCGGTGCTGACCTTCAGTGATATTCGCCTGTTGCCACCCACCTATCAGGGCGTGAGTTTGAGTTCGTCGGAAATCGACGGGCTGACCATGCAGGCCGGGCACTTGAAAAGCACCCACCTGCGCAACGAAGGTGGTGACGGCAAGATGAACGCGATGCTTGGCCATGTGCCGATGCGGCAGGCCGAAAGCGACGCGTTCAACTATGTGGGTGGGGACTATGCGTTCAATGCCAACCAGAGCAGCCTCAGCCTTTGGTACGGTCAGCTGGAGGACATCTACCAACAGGGCTTTGTTGGCCTGAAGCACAGCAAACCGGTCGGGGACTGGGTGCTCAGCGCCAACCTGGGTTATTTCACCGCGCGTGAGGAAGGCGATGCGCTGCTGGGCAACATCGACAACCAGGCGTTCTTCTCGCTGTTCACTGCCCGGCATGGCGGTCACAGCTTCCATGCCGGCTACCAGGGCATTTATGGCGATAGCCCGTTCCCACGGGTATTCGCCAACATCTCGCCGCTGGGCAACGAGGTGCCGACCTATGAGTTTGCCTACACCGACGAACGCTCCTACCAGGTGCGCTACGACTACAACTTCGCCGCCATGGGCGTGCCGGGCCTGACAGCGACCGTGCGCTACATAACCGGCAACAATGTCGATACCGGGCTGGGTTACGAGGGGCGTGACCGCGAGCGTGATCTGGATATCGGCTATGCGGTGCAGAGCGGGGCACTGAAAGGCTTGGGGATACGGGTGAGGAACGCCATGGCGCGCTCCAACTACCGCAGTGATATCGACGAGAACCGCCTGACGCTGGTGTACACCTGGCAGCTGTTCTAAGCCATCCAGGAGAATTGCGCATCAGGGGTGTATGAGGGTAGCTTGCGGAAACGACTCTTTCAGGAATCCCCTCTTGGACTCCATCACCCAAGCCGTACTCGGCGCGGCGCTGCAAGGGACCGTGCTCGGGCGCATCCAGGGCCGCCGTTCGCTGCTGTATGGTGCAGCACTGGGCACGTTGCCGGACCTGGATGTGATCATTCGCTACGCCGACCCGGTGTCGCAGATGACCTACCACCGTGGTTTTTCCCACTCGCTGTTCGTGCTAACGGGGCTGGCCTTGCTGCTGGCCTGGCTGGTCAACAAATGCTGGCCTGGCAAGGGCTATACCTTGCCACGACTGTTCCTCGCATTCTGGCTGGTACTGGTTACCCACCCGCTGCTGGACGCCTTTACGGTCTACGGCACGCAGCTGTTCTGGCCACTGCAAGGCACCCCGCAAAGCTGGGCGGCGGTGTTCATCATCGATCCGGTCTATACCGTGCCACTGCTGCTGGCGGTCATCTACGCCCTCGCCAAGGGCGTGACTGCCAGGGCTAAACGCCTATTGGCCCTGGCGCTGGTATTCAGTACCGCATACCTGGGGTTTGGCCTTGCCGGGCGCATGGCGGCCGAGCAGCGCTTCGAGGCGGCGCTGCACCAGCGCGGTATCGCTACCAACGAGGTCCGCGCCGTGCCGATCGCGTTCAACAGCCTGGTCTGGCGGGTGCTGGCCAAGACTGCGGAAGGGGATTACTACGAAGGCATCAGCAGTGCATTCGACCGACAAGCGCCAGAGATGCAGCGCTTGTCACGTAACCTGCAGCTTGCCCAAGCGCTGAGCGATGATCCCCTGCACCAGCGGTTGCGCTGGTTCACCGATGACTGGCTGCGATACGACCAGATCGGTGATGTGCTGGTGGTTACCGACCTGCGTATGGGTATTCCAGGCAACTACACCTTCCGTTTCAACATGGCCCACCGTGACAACCAGGGGCGCTGGATTGTCGATGTGCCATCGATGTTCCAGGGCGCTGGCCCAGGTTCGATGTTCAGTGGTGCTGACCTGGCATTGATCTGGCGGCGCATTATCGAACAGCAACCACCCTTGCCTTTGGCAGTGTGGACCGAACGCTACCTAGGCGTCAGCCCCGTAGAGCGCGAGCGCTAGCGCTTGCGCTCGGCCGGGCTGGATCTGGTCAAATGGACGGCGATGTTGACCATGGTCGTCGATCACTTGCGTTTTCTGTGGCCCGAGGCCGATAGCCTGTTCGTGTTGGGGCGGCTGGCGTTTCCGCTGTTCTGCCTGGCGATTGCAGTGAATGTGGGGCGAGCCCGTGCGGGGGCGCTGTATACCCGTGGCAACCTGCGCTACCTGGCGCTGATGCTGATGTTCGCGGTGCTGTCCGAGCCTGCGTATCGTTGGCTGGACAGTGGCTCGCAGACATTCAGCGTGATGCCGACCTTGTTATTGGGGTTGGTGGTTGCCTGGGGTGTGCATCACCCCTTGATATCGGCACGCGTGCTCGGCATCGCCGGCCTGCTGGCGGGTTGGTTGTTGCATGAGCAACTGATGTATGGGTTGCCGGGGGTGTTGCTGCCGGGCGCCTGGTTGATGGCGCGCAGGCAAGGTGGGATTGTCGGGTTGTTGCCTTGTCTGTTGGCTGCGGGCGGCAATCTGACCAATAGCTGGTTGCGCGAGCACCTGTTGGCGCCGTTCACGGTGCTGACACTGACTGCTGCAATTCTGGCGATTCCGCTCGGGGTGCTGTTGTTACGGCATGATGAATGGCGGGTGCCCGTGGTGGGGCGCTGGGGTTACCTGTTCTATCCGCTGCATTTGCTGGTCATCAAGGTCCTGTCATGAGCCAGGTATCGGGCCGCGGTGAACAAGGGGGGCGGGAGCCCGGCGTCGGGCCCCCATTGCCCGCGAAGAGGCCAGTACAGCAAGACGCTCAGCTGCGTGCCAACCGCCCACTCACATAATGCGCGACATCATTGAACCCTGGGGTCGACGCATGCCCCGGCGTCACCAGTGAGTCAATGAACGCCTCGTCCTCTGCGGTGATCTTCACCGCCAGCGCACCCCCATAGGTCTCCCACTGTTCCTCGGTGCGAGGCCCTACGATAGCGGAACTCACCAGCTGGTTGTTCAATACCCAGGCAATGGCGAACTCGACGATTCCCACACCTTTGGCCTCGACATAGGCCTGGATCTGCCGGGCAATCGTCAGCGATTCCTGGCGCCACTCCACCTCCATGATGCGCTTGTCCTGGCGCCCGGCACGGCTGCCAGCGTCCGGCACTGCACCCGGTGCGTACTTGCCACTGAGCACACCTCGCGCCAGCGGGCTGAACGGCACCACGCCCAGACCGTGCGCGGCAGCAGCAGTGAGTTGCTCTGGCTCGGCCTGACGGTTGACGATGTTGTACAGCGGCTGGCTGACTATCGGCTTGGGTACGCCAAGGCGCTCGGCAATATGGCAGACCTCGGCAATGCGCCAGCCACGGAAATTGGACACACCCCAGTAGCGGATCTTGCCCTGGCGCAGCAAGTCGCCAATGGCCTGCACGCTCTCTTCCAGCGGTACCTTGTGGTCTTCGCGGTGCAGGTAGTAGATGTCCAGATAGTCCATGCCCATGCGCGTCAGCGTGGCATCCAGGGCATTGAAGATGTGCTTGCGCGATAACCCGCTGCGGTTGGGCAGGCCGTCGGCCGGGCCGAAGCCGACCTTGCTGGCGACCACCCAGTCATGGCGATGGCGCGCCACGGCTTCACCGACGATTTCTTCCGAGCGCCCGGCGTTGTACACGTCGGCGGTGTCGATGAAGTTGATGCCTTGGTCCCAGGCCTTGTCGATGATGCGCAGGGCATCCTCGGTACGGGTCTGCTCGCCGAACATCATGCTGCCCAGGGTAAGGGCGGAAACCTGCAGGCCGCTGTGGCCGAGAGGGCGGTAGATCATGCGCGTGGGTCCTTATGCTGTCGGCTGACCTGCCTGTTTTACACACAACCGGGATGCATTGAAAGGCACCCCTCAGCCAATGAGCGCCAAAGCCTCCTGCAGGCCCAACGGGCGCTTCAGGCGTTGCGACAGCGTCGCCATGGCATCGCAATAACCCTTGGCGATAACGGCCTCGACGCGTTCATCCACACACTGCAGTGCAACGAAATCACCTTTTTCCGGCTCCCCGACGAATTCGATCCGGTTCCAGTCTCTGGCATGGCCTAGCACTTCATAGGTACGGCCGTGCTGGTAGGTCCAGAAGAAGGGTACATCGGCATAACGACGCTGTTCGCCAAGCATGTTGGCCGCGGCGATAACCCCGTGTTGCTGGGCCAGGCGCCAGTGTTCGATGCGCACCGGGCGCCCCGTAAGCGGGAACGTGGCAATGTCACCTGCGGCCCACAAACCATCAGCTGCGCGCATTTCTGCATCGACCCTCACTGATTTGTCTTCGCTGAGTGGCACGCCTTGAAGGAAAGCTGTGGCGGGTTTTACCCCGGTGCCGAGCACCACCAAGGGCGTCGGCAGGCGTTCACCATTGGCCAGTTGCACCGCTTCGACCTTCTCCAGCCCCTCGATCCGCTCGACCTCGGTAGGGCCGTGGAAGGTGATCCCTTTTCGTTCATGCAACTCGCGAATGCAGCGCCCGATCCGCTCGCCCAATTGTCGGGCCAGAGGGACTTCGTGGCGCGTGACCACATGCACCTGCAAGCCATACTTGCGCAATGCCGAGGCTGCCTCCAGGCCGATGAAGCCGTCGCCGACGATGACCACCGGTTGGCCAGGCTCGGCTGCGTCGAGCAACTGTGCAGCATCTTCCAGTGAGCGGAGGGTGAACACCCCGGGCAGATCGGCGCCGGAAATGTCTGGGCGCAGTGCTTTGCCGCCGGTTGCCAGCAGACAGGCGTCGTAATCGATCTGCTGACCATCGGCGAGGGTGACCTGGCGCTTTTGGCTGTTCAGGGTGCGCACCTTGCCGTACTTGCGCTCCAGCTGACCCTTGCGCAGGGCGCAGGCTTCGAGCAGCGCAGGGACCTCATCGGGTGGCATCTGCCCGGCAATCACGAATTTGCTCAGTGCTGTGCGATCGTAGGCCGGCTGGCGCTCCTGATCGATCCATACCAACCGGCCAGCGAAGCCATGTGCCAGCAAGGTGGCGACGGCGGCGCTGCCGGCGGCACCGGCGCCGACCACCACGAAACAGCGGGCATCGCTGTGCCTGGGCGGTTCGGTTACCGGCAGGGGCTGGTCATCGACCCAGATTTCATCGCCCTTGATCCATGCCTTGTAGCGGCGCAGGTCGGCCAGCGCAGGTGGCTCACAGACCATCCCGTCGTCAACCGCGAAGGCAGCTTTGTGCCAAGGACAGACCAGCAGGCCACTGCAAACCACGCCTTCATCAAGGGGGGCGCCTGCGTGGGGGCAGTTGCCCTGGTAGGCATGTACCTGATCGCCTTGGCGGATGAGGATGAGTTCTTCGTTGCCGGCCTGGACGCGCAGGGGGCGGTGTTCGTCGAGCTGAGCCAAGCGTGCCACGGCGTATTGGGTCATCGAGGTTTCTCCAAAGGGGCCTTTGGAACCATTTGACGCCTGGGGCGCGGAGGGGATGCGTTGAGCTGACGATCGGTGGAGGGTTTGAATTTCGTATGGCTTGGGTGGGCCTCTTCGCGGGCTTGCCCGCCCACAGGCTTGAAACTTGTGGGAGTGGGCAAGCCCGCGAATGCCTCAACTCGCCCGTGCAGTGCTCAGCGAACCCGCTCGCGTTACACGCAAGGCCACCAGGCTACCCACTACGATCAACGCCGCGAGCGAATACAGTGCGGCATCGGTTGAGCCGGTCTGGTCCTTGATGAACCCGACCAGGTACGGGCTGAGGAACCCTGCCATCTGGCCTACCGAATTGATGATCGCCAGACCTGCCACGGCGGCTCCGGCACTGAGCAGCGCGGTGGGCATTGGCCAGAACATCGGCAGGCCGGTAAGCGCGCCAGATGAAAATGAACGGAATCAGCCGCAGGGTGATACGCCGGTACAGCGCGTTGCGGGTGGTGTCCGTGCCTTGGTCAGGGGCGGGGCTGTGTGCCATGATCGGGTTCTCTGTTGTTATGGTTTTTGCCGCGTCGCCTGTTTCGGCGCTCGCCCTGACGAGTCTCGGGGACTGCGGCTAGCCTGTCTTTGTGCTTTTGCACAGCGCTTGGCCCAGGCTGCTGTGCCCGAGCCCAAAAGCCAAACACCTAAAGGACCACGCAATGTTCGAACTCGACCATGACCTGGCACAGGATATCGTTGACCGGGCAATGGCCATCTTGCCTTGCAACGTCAATGTCATGGACAGCCAGGGGTTGATCCTGGGCAGTGGTGAACCGGAGCGCATCAACACCCGTCACGAGGGGGCGCAGCTGGTTTTGGCCAATGGCCGGATCGTCGAACTGGATAGCGACGCGGCCAAGTGCCTGAAGGGCGTGCAGCCCGGCGTGAACCTGCCATTGATGCTCGATGGGCGGCTGATGGGCGTGTTGGGCCTGACCGGCGACCCGCAGCAGGTGCGCACCTATGGCGAGCTGGTGCGCATGACCGCCGAAATGCTGCTGGCCCAACGCAATTTACAGGCTGACCAGCAATGGCGAAGGCAGCGCTGTGACGACCTGCTGGCGCTACTGCTCGGCGGCAGCGGTAACTCGCCGCGCTTGCTGGACGAAGCCCGTCAGTTGGGCCTGAAACCTCAGCTACCGCGGATACCGTGCCTGTTCGAGATTACTTCCGGGCCACCTGCCGAGGCGCTGGCCGCATGGTTGATGAACCGTTATCCGGATAGCTGGTGCGTCAGCCCGGCTCGCCAGTCGTTGCTGTGGTGCCGCCCGGCAGGCGTGGCACTGGATGAACTGCGCTTGCTGGAACGCCTGCAACGCCACGGCTGGGACATTGAGCGACTGGCCCTGGGTAGTGCAGCGCAGAGCCTGGAGCAGTTACGCCGTGGTTACCGCCGGGTGCGTGACTTGCTGGCCTACGGCCGCGAGGTATTGCCCAGCGAACGATTGCTCAGCCTGCAGCGCTACCGGCTGCCGGCGCTGCTGTGGCGCCACCGTAACGACGACGCGCTGGACGAGCTGCTGGAGCCGTTGCAGCGCATCCGCGCCAAGGACAGCAGTGGCCAGTTACTCGCCACCCTGCGCGCCTGGTGTGCCCATGACGGCCAGAGCCAGTCCTGTGCCGATGCCCTGGGCATCCACCGCAACAGCCTGCGCTATCGACTGGAGCGCATAGCCGAGCTGGGTGAGGTCGACCCGCTGCGCCTGGAAGGGATGCTCAGCTTGTATCTGGGGTTGCAGCTGTTGCCAGCTGACTGAAGTGTTCCCTTGCCGGCGATTGGGCCAGAACAGGCAAAAAGGCATCTGCCCAAACAACCCGGCCGGCGTTTTGTGCATTTGACTGAGGCCACCTGGCCAGCCACCTGTCAGCATGCCGCTCATCAGGACAGGAGAAACCCCATGAAAATCGTCATTGCCCCCGACTCGTTCAAGGACAGCCTCGATGCTGCCGGTGTCGCCCGCGCCATCGCTGCGGGCCTGAGCGAAGCGTGGCCGGAGGCTGAACTGGTCGAGTGCCCAATGGCCGACGGTGGCGAAGGCACCATGGAGGTGATCCTGGCCGCCAGCCGCGGTGAATTGCGCCGCCAGGCCGTGCGCGGGCCATTGGGGCAGCACGTCGAGGCTGGCTGGGGCTGGTTGCCGCAAAGTCGCACCGCAATCATCGAAATGGCCCAGGCCAGTGGCCTGCAACAGGTGCCAACAGGCCAGCGCGATGCTTGCCGTAGCAGCACCTGGGGTACCGGTGAGCTGATTGCCGCAGCCCTCGACGCCGGCGCTCGGCGTGTGGTGCTGGCCATCGGTGGCAGCGCCACCAACGATGCCGGCAGTGGCATGTTGCGAGCGCTTGGCCTGCGCCTGCTGGATGCTGACGGGCAAGCGCTGGAAGAGGGCGGCCTGGCCTTGGCCAAGCTGGCCCATATCGACGCCAGCGGCCTCGACCCGCGCCTGGCCGGGGTGCAGTTTGAAGTCGCAGCGGATGTCGACAACCCCTTGTGTGGCGCCAACGGCGCATCGGCGATCTTCGGCCCGCAGAAAGGTGCCAACCCGCAGCAAGTGGAGGCGCTGGACCACGCGCTGAATCATTTTGCCGACCATTGTGCGCTGCTGTTGGGCGAGGATGTGCGCGATTACCCTGGTTGTGGCGCGGCGGGTGGCATGGGCTTCGCTGCCCGGGCATTCATGGACGCGCAGTTCCGCCCCGGGGTGGAAGTCGTGGCTGAGCTGGCTGGCCTTGACGCCCTGGCGCAGGGGGCAGATCTGGTGGTGACGGGCGAGGGGCGTTTCGATGCCCAGACACTGCGCGGCAAGACGCCGATGGGGGTGGCGCGGGTTGCCAAGCGCCATGGCGTGCCGGTGGTGGTACTGGCCGGGACCTTGGGGGAGGGGTATCAGCAGTTGTATGCCCATGGGGTCGATGCTGCATTTGCCCTGGCCAGCGGACCGATGAGCCTGGAGCAGGCATGTGCAAATGCTGCCGAGCTGTTGCAGGCCAGGGCTTGTGATATTGGTCGGTTGTGGCGCTGCGCGAAGCGAGGCTGAACACCACTGTTCAAGTGGCCTTAGGCTGCGTCTGGAACATGGCAATGAAGTTGGCCAGCGCTGGCGAAGCATTCTGGGCGCTCCATTTCATGTACAACCCAAGCCCTGGGGCAGGCTGGTCATCGATAGGCTGGATCGGGCAAAACTGCACGCGTTCGCGCGGGGTCGAGCGGGCGAACGACTCCGGCACCAGGGCCACGCCAAAATCGCAGGCCACCAGGCCAAGCAAGGTGTGGATCTGCGCCGCCTCCTGCACGACCTTGGGGTAGAACCCGGCCGATCGGCACAGCGCAACCAACTGCGCGTGGTAGCCCCCGCCCAGCGCTTGCGGGGTGAACACGAAGTCCTCATCGGCAAACTCGCGCAAGTCGACGGCCTCGTGCTGCGCCTTGGGATGGCTGGCAGGCAGCGCCATGACGATCTGCTCGTCAAGCAGCAAGCGTGCCTCCAGGGTGCCGGCTGGTAGCGGAAGCCTGCGCATGAAGCCGATATCCGCCTCACCGGCCAGCAAGGCCTTGGCCTGAGCGGCGGATGGCATCTCGCGGAGGGTCAGTTGCACGTTCGGATAAGTTTCCCGAAAGCGGCGCAAGCGGTTGAGCAGCGAGTCGTAATAGGCGATGGAAATGGCCGTGATGGTCAACTTGCCGCTGACCCCCGCAGAAACGTTGCGCGCGTACTCGATCCCTTGTTCCAGTTCAGCAAGCGTGCGGTAGGCGGTGTCGAGAAACGCTGCACCCGCTGCGGTCAGACGCACCTCGCGCTTGTTACGCAGAAGCAGGCCAAAGCCGAGCTTTTCCTCAAGCCGGTTGATCGCCTGGCTCAGCGGCGGTTGCGCCATGTGCAGGCGCTGGGCGGCCTTGTGAAAGTGCAGCTCTTCGGCCACGGCGATGAACTGCCTGAGCAAACGTGTTTCGATCATCCAGCATTCCTGCAGCGCGGCGGCTCGGCGGTGATACCCATGGGATATCAAGGTTGAATGCTTTTAATATTAAGTCATTGTTTTTTTTGTTGATATCGTAAAAAAGGAGAATTGAAGGTAGCCAGAAATGCCCGTTACTCACCTGGCCGGTGCGTTGTGCCATCACACTCATGACAGCGATGGCCAGTACACCGCCACGCGCTTCAACAAAAACAGCGGCGTCAGCTACCCTCTTGACCTCGGCCGTGCGCAGGCCAGCGACCTGCCGCAGGTGGCCGAGCGTAGGAGACGCATCAAGGAATGCAACTACGTGCCAGTCAAAGTTGCCAACGCACGCGCGGACCTTGGTGAAAGCCTGGTCTGGGATGAACGCAGTGGCGTGCTGTACTTTGTCGATATCTCTGGCGGGCGCATCAACTGCCTGGCACCTGATGGCGAGGTCGATTGCCTTTACGAGTCTGCCGCGCGCATTGGCGCCCTGGCGCTGACCGACCGGGGCAACCTGATTTTCACCGAGGATGCCAGCGTGGCCATCTTCGATGTGCCAACGCGCAAGGTCCGCCAGCATTCGGCATCGGTTCATCCGCGCTCGACTTTCCGCTTCAACGATGGCGCCTGCGACCCGCAGGGACGCTTCGTCACCGGCCTGATGGACGAGGCCCCCAGTGGCAATACCGGGGCGCTTTTTCGCTTTGACTGGCAATTGAGCGACCAGGTGATTCACGATGACATGGCCTTGCCCACCGGCCTTGCCTGGTCGCAGGACGGCCACACGGTGTATTTCGTCGATTCGGCGGCGCGTGCGATCTACCGCGCCGAGTACCTCATCGAAGGCCGGCTGGGCGCTGTTACGCTGTTTGCCGAAACTCCCGCCGAACTGGGCCGGCCGGATGGCCTGGCGCTGGACCGCGAAGGCGGGCTGTGGGTGTGTCAGTACCATGGCAGTTGCCTGCTGCGCTACGACCGCCACGGGCACCTGACCGACCAGGTGTTGATGCCAGTACCGTGCCCCACCAGCTGCTGCTTTGGCGGGCCCGGGATGAACACCTTGTACATCAGCACCGCGCGTTACGACATGATGCCAGAAGACCTGCACCATTATCCGGACGCTGGCGACCTGTATGCCATCCGCCCGGAAACGGGTGGCGTCGCCAGGCACAGCTTCAAGGAATAAGCGATTGCACCTGACTGGCCGGTAGCACAGCCAGTTCGCCAAAGCGTTGCGCCGAGTCGATATAGCGCAGCGCCGACTTGGCGTCTTTCCAGCCCACATAGCTCATCAGCGATTTCAGTTCCCAACCATTGGCGGTTGCCCAGGTGGCGAAGCCACGCCGTAGCGAGTGGCCGGTATACAGCGCCGCCGGCACCCCGGCACGTTCCAGCATGCGCCGCAGCAGGCCGACCAGGCTGTTGCTGTTGAGCGCGCTGTCACCAAGGTTGCCCCAGCGGTCGAGTTTGCGGAACACCGGCCCGTGGGCAATACCCGCGACTTCAAGCCATTGCAGGTAGGCAGTGACAGGGCACAAGGCCTTGAGGGCTGGGGTGCGGTGCTGCACCCCCAAGGCTTCGCGGTCGCCCTTGCTGCGTGGCAGGAAAAGCGTAATGCCGACACCGGCTTCGGCCTGGATGTGTTCAATGCGCAGGCGTGCCAGCTCATCGCCGCGAAAACCACGCCAGAAACCCAGTAACAGCAAGGCGCTGTCACGGCGAGCCCGGCGCAGGGCTGCCAAATCATGGTGCTCGCGGGCTTGTCGGGCTTCTTCTTCAAAACACGTCACAGCGGTTTGCAGGTGTTGCAGCAACAGCGGGGCGGCCTGTTTGGGTGGCGTCGGGTGCAGGGTGCGGATGCCGCGTAGCACCTGACGCACCAACGGCGCCTTGGTCGGATCGGGGAAGCCTTGGGCGACGTGCCATTGACTGAGCGCGGCCAGGCGTTGACGCAGGGTGCTGACTGCATGCTGGTCGGCATGATCGGCCAGGTAGCGGGCGATACTCTCGGCGGTGGCCGGGAGAAAACCGCCCCAGTGGCTTTCGAAATGTTCGATGGCGGCCTGGTAGCTGCGCCGGGTGTTGTCACGGGTGGCGGCGCGAAGGTAGCGCTCGATATCGGTCATGGTGCGGGTGTCGGTGTGTGATCGGTACACGATAAACCGAAATGCGTTGCCTGTCCTTGCCTAACGCCATCGGCAGGCGTGCCATTATGTTCAATACACGCATGCCTTGTCCTCGATGCCGTTGAAGGGTGGGTAAACCCACAGCTGCGGTAGCGACAGAGGCCGGCTGAAGTGGTAGCCCTGGGCAATATCGCAGCCGGCAAGCTTCAGATACACCACCTGTTCACGGGTTTCCACACCCTCGGCCACCACTTGCAGGCCCAGGCGCTTGGCCAGGATGATGGTGGAGGACACGATAGGGCTGTCGTCATGGCTGTTGGACAGCGCCGCGATCAGCGAGCGGTCGATCTTCAGCTTGCTCAACGGTAGCGAATGCAGGTGGGCAAAACCGGCGTAGCCACGGCCAAAATCGTCCAGGCTGATGCCCAAGCCCGCGCCGCGCAAGGCATGCAGGTGCGTAACCGCCATGCCTTCAGGGTCGAGGATGGTGGTTTCTGTAATTTCCAGCTCCAGCCGCTGTGGTGCGATCCCGTGATGCTGCAACTTGCGCAGCAGCCGAGCAGCGAAGTCAGCCTGACGCAGCTGCAGTGCGGAGACATTGACCGCCAGACGTGTTTCCCGGCCAGAAGCTTCCCAGCTCGACAAGGCTTCACAGGCCAGCCGCAGTACCTCCCAACCCAGTTCGACAATGAAACCACTGCGCTCAGCCAGGTCGATGAAGCGGTCCGGGTATAGCAGGCCGAACTCAGGGTGGTCCCAGCGCACCAGCGCCTCGTAGCCGATCACCTGGTGGGTATCGAGGCGAATCTGTGGCTGGTAGTGCAGCACGAACTGGCGTTCGGCCAAGGCACTGCCGAACGCTTGTTCAAGGGTGAACGCCTGGATATCGGCCAGGTTCAGCGAGGGGTCGAAAAAGCGATACTGCGCGCGCCCTGCCTGCTTGGCTGAGTACATTGCAGCATCGGCACTGCGTATCAGGCTGTCGATGTCCTGGCCGTCGCGCGGGCAGATACTCACCCCTACGCTGGGGCTGGTGTTGACCTCTTGGGCATCCAGGGCGTAGGTGGCTGACAGTTTCTGCACCAGTTCGTGGACCCAGGCGTTGATCTGCTCCTCGCTGCGCTCGCCGGCCAACAACACCACGAACTCGTCGCCGCCAAAGCGCGAAGCCTCATCGCCCGGCTCCAGCAGGCGCTGGATACGCCCGGCCACAGCCTGTAGCAGCAGGTCACCAATCTTGTGCCCGAGCGAGTCGTTGATCGACTTGAAGCGGTCCATGTCGATGAACAGAATCGCCATCAGTCGGCGCTTGCCACGTTGCCGAGTCAACGCCTGGCTGGCCACCTCGACGAACTGGCGGCGGTTGTGCAGGCCGCTGAGGTGGTCGGTGGCGGCGGCGTGGCTGCTGCGCTGGTGTTCGTCCTCCAGGCGCACGATCAGCTGCTGATTGACCTGCTGGGCATGTTCCAGCGCGTCGAAGGCCTCCTGGCGCTTGCGCAGCAGGCGCAAGGTCCATAGCAGGCTGGCCAGGATCATCAGGGTCATGCTCAGGTTCAACCAGAATTGCCGGGAATAGGCCTGCGTCCAGGGTGCGAGGATTTCTGCCTGGCGCTGGCTGACCACCACGCTGAAGCCTCGCTCGGGTACACGGCGGTACAGGCTTTGGTAGGCATCACCCGCTACGTATTGGGTCAGCCTGCCCGCTTCGCTGTCGAATACCGGCAGCGGGGGCTGCAATAGGTCGCCGGCAATCGCCACGCCGCGGGTATCGACGCGCAGCCGCTCCAGGCCGTCATCCTGCAGCAGACGCACCAGGCCACTGTTGCCCAGGTCGATATGTTGAAACAGCTCCGCCAGGTAGCCGATGTCCAGTTGCACCACCGAAATGGTGTCGATTTCCTGGCCGGTCGAGTTGGTCAACGGCAGCAGGAAGGTCAGGTGCCTGGTGGGCAGGGCCGAGGTTTGGCCAAGGGGCTGAATGCTGGGCAGGAAAGGTTTGAAACCGTAGCGGTCAATGTGCCGCTGCAGCTGGCGCAACCAGTCTGCCGGCAACTCGGCGGCCTCATCGGTATGGTTGGCCGACAGCAGCCGGCCTTGTCGGTCGTACAGGCTCGTGCGCTTGAACACCGGGTCTGCGGCCAGGCTGAAGTTGCCCTGACGCAGCGCTTTCCTATCGTCCTGGGTAACACGGCCCACCGCCTGGGCGCGGTCGACAAGCTGTCGCAGGCTTGCGCCCACGATGTTGGCCAGGTTCAGGTGCTCGGTGGCTTTGGCCGACAGTGCATCCTGGCGAGCGGCGGCTTTCTGCGTGACGTGCAGCCCCCAGAGAAAGGCCAGGGTCGCTGCACAGAGCATCAGGATCAGCAGTCGCAGAAGGCTGGATGAGGAAAGCGAACGGCGAATCACTGCTGATGGTTCCCGACCCTGGGTGATGCTCGAAAAATACGACAGCGAGATGACAGTCTGATGACTGATGGCCAATAGCCTTTAGGGGGTTCCCCTATTTGCAACGGGTCTCTGCAGGCGTGCCGTTTCTTCTTCGAGGTAGCTTATCAATGCGCTGACTTCGGCATCGCCCAGGCGCATGTTGGGCATGGCCAGGCGGTTGTATTGCTCGAACAGCAGCATGGCCAGGGGGTCTTTCTCGGCCAGCATCTGGTCGGGCGCCTTCAGCCAGCGGGTCAGCCAGTTGGCGTCACGCTGACGGGTCACGCCCAGCAGGTCGGGGCCGATGCCTGGCGGGCCTGGCTCGGTGTTGCCCAAGGTGTGGCAGGACGAGCAACGGGTGCGGAAGATCTGCTCGCCGCTGCTGGGTGCGCGCATCTGCGGCGCTTGAGCGTAGTCATTGGTCATGGCGCTGGCCTGCTTCCAGTTGTGCAAGCTGTTGCCGAGGCGGTCGGCGAGGATGTACGGGCTTTCGAAAGGCGAGGCTTTCATCCAGCGGCCGGTGGCCTGGTTGCCGATGATGAGGCTCAGGTTATGGTCTTTGGAGCGGCCGTTTTCCAGGCCATCGATCCATAGCCCCAGGCTGCGGCGTAGTTGCTCGATATCGTCGGGTTCGCCGGTCAGCAAGGTCCAGCCTGGGCCGATGCCGAACTTTTCGGCATAGCGCTTGAGGGTGGCAGGGGTGTCGTTATAGGGGTCGATGCTGATGGAGTAGAGGAAGATATCCTTGCCGACCCGGTCACCGAGGATTTTCTGTACCTGGCGCAGGCGTGCGGTTTCCACTGGGCAGGAATCGGAGCAGCCGGTAAAGATGAAGTTGATGGCAACCACCTTGTCCTTGATAAGGTCGTCGAAGAAATGCACTTTTTCGCCATCCTGGGTGAGCAGGGGGATGTTGGGGAAGTAGTTGGCCCCCCAGGGAGAGGCAGCTGCTTCGGCCACCTTTTGTTGGGGGTGCAGTGGCCAGAACGGAATGCTGGCGGCGAACAACGCAAGTACCAGCAGGAAACGCCATGAGCCGGGCATGATGCGGTCCTCGTGGGTTGGCTGAGCGGGGCCGCATAGCGGCCCCCGCTTTGCACTCACTTGTATTTGACTGGCGCTGTCACCGTCTGGCCCAGTACCGATTTCACCGTGACCGTCGCTGGCGTGGCCGGGCCAAAGCCGGTGGTGGTCACCGCTACCCGCCAACGGGCCCCCGTAGTCGTGGCAGTCAGCGTCGCGTTCCCCAGGCTTACCGGACCACCGGTGGTTGCTGCAGTCACGCTGATGCTGTTGCCCGTGGCCACCGTGGTAGTCCCCTGCACATCCCAGGTGAAACGGTTGCCGCTGCGTTCCTGCACCGTGGCACTGGTGACCTTGAGTTCGTCGGCCGCCGCTGCTGCGGTTACGGCGATGCTGACCGTGGCCGGGGCCACCGACTCGGCCCCCTTGGTATCACGCGCCGTGTAATTGAAGCTGGCCGTGAATGGCGTGGCGACCGCAGCGGGCGGGCTGTACGTTACGGTGGTGCCGTCGGTGCTGACGGCACCCTGGCCGGAGTCCGGCTGGCTGAGGCCGGTTACCGTGAGCGGAACATTGCCGTCCGGGTCACTGTCGTTGGCCAGCACGTTCAGGGTGATCGGCGTGCCAGCCGTCGTTGCGGCACTGTCATTGGCCGCGACGGGTGGTTTGTTGGCCGGGTCGTCATTGTCGTCGTGGGTTTTGGTGCGGAACGTTGGCAGGCCTACCGAGGCCATGTAATGCACGCCATCCCATCCCGGCAGCGGGGTCGGCATCACCTGGAACTGCCCCGGGTGTTCAATATCCCAGCGCAGCAGCATCGAAGAGTCCTCGTGCTGTGTGTTGTGGCAGTGCTCCATGTAGGTGCCGGCAAACTCGCGGAAGCGGATGGCCATTTCCACCTCGATGGACGAATCAGGTTCCTGCCCGATACGGTACACATCCTTGCGCGCCCATTTTTCCCATTCTGGCGGGGCCTTGCCGTCGCGGCTAAGGATCACGCCTTCCTCGAAGTGCACGTGTACCGGGTGGCTCCAGCCATTGCCGCCGTTGACGATTTTCCACACTTCCAGGGTGCCGTCGCCGCTGAAACCAGCGTCGGTAGACTGGTTGGCCAGTTGCGGTGCGGCACTGATGCGGCGTGGGTCCATGCTGTAGCCAAAGCCGCCGTCGGTCTTGATGGTCCACGGGGTGGTGTCCGTACCGTCGGAGCGGCCAAAGATGAACTCGCGGTGGCGGGCATCCTTGAGCTTGGCCTGGTCGGCTGCGGCGTCGCGGTCAATTGGCAGGGGCAGCATTTTCAGGCCTGCAGCCTTGCCTGGCTTGGCCGGCTCATAGGCTACCGGGTCCATGCTCAGGTCCTGGCCGGTGTACGGTTGCACCCACAGTTGCAGAAACTTGCCGACTGCCGGATCGCCCTTGTCCCACTGCGGGCCTTTGCTGGTCTGCTTGATCACCGCCTTGTATTTTTCCGACAGCACGTCGGCCAACGGGATAGCTTGCTTTGGACCTTTGCCGGAGTCGTGCTCCATCAGGTTGACGAAGTACAGCTTGTCGCCCGCCTTGATACCGTTCTTGGCGAAGTTGATGATGATGTCGTAGCGCTCGGCAATGCCCTGCAGTGGCAGGATGCCGTTGTTGTCTTGCAGGTTGCCGTCACCATTGAGGTCCATCGTGCCGTCGAATGGCACCGCGTGTTCCATGATGTTGCCGTCGTTGGCGATCATGTGGAACGGCACCCGCGCATACGACACGTTGGAGCCGGACGGGCCTTTGAACTCGCCACTGTTACCGGCAATTTCCCGCACCACGGCGAACTTGAAGTAGCGTGAAACCGAACCGTTGAGGATACGGAAACGGTAACTGCGCGCACGCACCTTGAGCCTGGGCAGGTACTGCCAGTTGACCAGGATCTGGTCACCGAGGAAGCCGTCAGTGTTGAACGGGTTGAACCACAGCTGGCCGTTTGCATCCCAGGCCTTGTCGGCTATCACCAGGTTGACGTCATAGTCACGGTTACCCCAAGGCATGGCTGAACCACTTGGGAAGCGCAGGTTGACACCGTCCTGCAGGGCCTCGTTGCCGCGGTCCAGGGCGCTGTAGTAGTTCATCATTACGGCGTTGCCTTTGTAGACGTTCTGCGCCGTGAAATCCATCATGTGGTCGTGGAACCAGTGGGTACTCATGGTTTCGCGCCAGTCGCCACGAATCTTGATGCTGCCGTTCTCGCAGGTTTTCAGGCCCGGTGTGCCATCGTTGACGAACAAGGTTTCACCCGGCGAGCAGGGGAAAGCTGCACGCGGGTCCTGGGCACGGGTGTTGATGGTGTCGTAGCCCGCCAGTTGCACCGGCCAGCGGTAGTCGTAGTACTGGCCGGGGAAGAAGTACGCGTTGGCAAAGCCGTCGCTTTCGGCCGGGGAGTGGCCGTTGTGCTCGTGGGTCGAGATGGTATGCAGGCCAAAGCCACCGTTGGCCGACGGGTCAATCGGCAGGGCGTTGTAATGGCGCATCAGGATTGGCTGGCCGTAGCGCACCATCAGCAGCTTGGGCGGGAAAGTGCCGTCGAAGGTCCACAACGATTTGTGGTTTTGCAGCGGCATGTTTGGGTGGAAGCGTATGTCGATACCCTTGGTGGTGCCCAGCGTGGTCGGAATGTCGGAGGTCTGGTAGTACAGGCCTCCCGGGGCGAATTCACCGACGGCATAGTTGTGCAGTTGCTTGCGGTCGCGCAGACCGAGGTTGATGCGCGCTCCGGCCTGGGCGGTCTTGAACGCTGCCTGCGGGTAGAACTCGTTCCAGCGCTGGTGCGACCAGCCTTTTCCTGGTGGCCGGCCTTCAGCGGGCGAGCCTACCGGCTGGCGGTTGAGGAACATCTCGATCTGCGCCTTCCATGGGTTGCGGTCCAGCACGTTGGCGTACTGGGTCGGGAACGGGTACAGGCCGGGCTGCTTGAGGAACGCTTCCAGTGCGCTGCCACTGGGGCCGCTGCGTGCCACCACGTTGGGGTCTTGCGCGGGGGCCGCGCCGAGGGTGGGGACCGGGAAGGTCAGATCGGGCGCCGGCGTGGTCGGGTCGAGCTTCTCTGGCCCGAATTCTTCGAACAGCAACAGTTGCTGGGTGAATGGTTGCGCACCGAACAACGGGCTGGGTTTGCCGTTGGTAGGGTACTTGTCCGACGTTTGCAGGGCAGGCGGCAGCACGTTGTCGGTGCGTACCGTGCTGCGGTCGCCATACACGCCATCGGTCAGCTCCAGCGCGCCCTCGTTGGCCTCGGGCAAGGTTTTCAGCTCAAGCAAGGCAGCGGTCGGGTCGTCCGGCTGGTCGGTGTAGGCCGACGGGTCGGTCGGCGGTGGCATGCTGTTGTCGTCGAGGGGGGATGCCATGGCCGTGATCAACCCGAGGCTGATCATCAGCGCAGTGACGGAGGACAGATGGAACGCGCGCCTGGACGCGTGGCTCATGGCGGATGTTTTCATTGGCTAAAGCCTCTTTTGCGGCCTTACGGCCTTAAGCCATCAATGGCGTTTTGCCCGTTAAATGGCCATCAGCAACAGCTATGCCAACAGATATTTCAGTAATGCTTTGACATACAAAACCTTGCAGCGCCTGGCGTGCACTAAACGATGGCGCGTCAAGAATGGGGGCAGATACCCATTAGCGGGTCACCATTGCCCACAGTTTGGGGAGTTGGAGAGTAGTGACAGGCGCGGCGCCCTCGGGTATACCTGAGCGCCACCAAGGGGAGCCCGGCAATGGGCTGAGAAACCGCTGAACGCTACAGCGCGGTGACCCTTCGAACCTGATCCGGATCATGCCGGCGAAGGGATGGGGCTTGTAACCTGCCTTTTTGCCGGCCTCACTGCGAGGCCAGTCCATGTCAATTGCCACGGTCTCGCTGTCACCCTCATCAAGGACAGCAACATGACCGAACGCTTCAGCCAGTCCCTGCGCCGCCAGTGCGAGCCGACCTGGTCGGCGGCCGTTGGCCACCGTTTCGTGACCCAATTGTGCGACGGCAGCCTGCCTGACCCGATCATGGTCAGCTACCTGGTTCAGGACCACCGTTTTCTCGACAGCTTCCTGACCCTGCTGGGCGCGGCGATCGCCACCGCTGACACGTTTGAAGCCCGCCTGCGCTTCGGCCGCTTTGCCGGGATGATCTCCAGTGACGAGAACACCTATTTCCTGCGTGCCTTCGAGGCCCTGGGTGTCGGCCCGGCGCAACGCAGTGAACCGGCCGATACCGCGCCTACCGCAGGTTTCAAGGCGATCATGCGCGAAGCGGCAGCCACCCGTTCCTACGCAGCGGCACTGGCGGTGCTGAACGTTGCCGAAGGCCTGTATCTGGACTGGGCGCTCAAGGCGCCGAAACCGATGCCGGACAACTTCGTTCATGCCGAGTGGATTACCCTGCATGACAACCCGGCATTTCAGGCATTCGTCGCTTTCCTGCAGGCCGAACTGGACCGCGTCGGCCCGCAGGAGGCCGCATTGGCCAGTGGCTTCTACCAGCGCACCGTGGCGCTGGAGCTGGCTTTCTTCGATGCAGTGTACCCGGAGGGCAAATGAGCATGGATATCTTCGAGCGCCTCAAGGCCGCCGCCACGCCACAATGGAACAGCTACGTAGACCATGACTTCGTGCGTCAGATGGGCGAGGGCACGCTGAGCGAGGAAGCGTTCCGAACCTACCTTGTGCAGGATTACCTGTTCCTGATCCAGTTCGCCCGCGCCTGGGCGCTGGCCGCCTACAAGAGCCGCCGCCCGACCGACATTCGCTCGGCGCAGGCCGGGCTGGCGGCGATCCTGGATGAAACAGAGCTGCACTTGCGCCTGTGCGCGCGCTGGGGCTTGACCCAGGCAGACATCGAAGCCGCGCCAGAGCACCAGGCCACGGTGGCATACACCCGTTATGTGCTGGACTGCGGCGCAGCCGGCGACCTGCTGGAGCTGCATGTGGCACTGGCACCTTGCGTGATCGGCTATGCCGAAATCGGCCGGACCCTGGCCGAGCGCATTGGCGACTTGAGCAATCACCCCTACCGCGAGTGGATTGGCGAGTATGCCGGGGAGGGCTACCAAGGGGTTGCAGCGGCAGCGCGCAAGCACCTGGATGAACTGGCGGCGCGCAGCATGACCGAGCAGCGGTTCGCCGAACTGGCAGGGATTTTTGGCCAGGCATCCAGCCTGGAGGCTGATTTCTGGCAGATGGGGCTGGACGGGGCCGTGTAAACCGCCGTGGGCTGGGTGATTACTACCCAGCCTGAGCCCGCTTTGGTGCATGAACGCCTCAAAATAAGTCGTCCCGCACACTCCAAATCGTCAGATCGCGGCTTTAATGTGCATAGTGCATATGGATTTCTGGGCGACCAGCCCGATTTTTCCGGGTGGCGGCGCAGTAAAAAAGCGGCCCGCATATTGCTCTTTCAGCTCCCAACTACAAACCCGGAGCCCCCGTGCAATGAGCTCACCCAGCGAATTCCCCCTCAGCGAAGCCCCGCAGTCCGCCCGCAGGGGCCTGCTGCCGATCGCGATGGTCTTGTTCAGCTTCACCTTCTTTACCGGCACGATGTTCGCCGGTGGCAAGCTGGGCATGGCATTCAGTTTTGTCGACATGCTGTGGGTGGCCACCCTCGGCAACAGCCTGCTGGCCTTGTATGCCGCAGTGCTGGCCTTCATCGCCTCGCGCAGCGGGCTGAACACCGTGCTGATGGGGCGCTTCTGTTTCGGTGAAGCAGGGAGCCGGCTCTCGGATTTTCTGCTGGGTTTTGCCGAACTGGGCTGGTATGCCTGGGGTACGGCCACGGTGGCCATCGTGCTGGTCAAGCTGCTTGGGCTGGCGGATGGCTTCGGCATGCCTTTGATGGTGCTGTTCGGGCTGGGTTTCAGCATTACGGCCATCATCGGTTTCAAGGGGCTGGATGTGTTGTCGCGGGTGTCGGTGCCATTGATGTTCGTGCTGCTGTTGGTGTCCATGTACATCGCCACCCGCGATGCCGGTGGCTTTGCCGGCCTGGCTGCCGTTGTACCGCATGAAACCATGACTTTTTCGGCGGCAGTGACCATGGTTTTCGGCACCTTCGCCAGTGGCGCCACCCAAGCCACCAACTGGACACGGCTGGCACGCAGTGGCCGGGTAGCGGTGACCGCCAGCGTGGTGGCATTCCTCCTGGGCAACGGCCTGATGGTGGTGGCCGGAGCGTGGTGCGCGATGGTTTACCAGCAGGCCGATATCGTCGACGTGATGATGCTGCAGGGCCTGTCGTTCGCGGCGGTGGTGATGCTGTGCCTGAACCTGTGGACCATTCAGGGGCCGACCATCTACAACGTGTCAGCCGCCGCCTGCCACTTGTTGCGCAGCGAGCGCCGGCGCACGGCAACGCTGGTGGCGGCCGGGGTTGGCATTGTGCTGGCGATGGGTGGCATGTACGAAATGCTGATCCCGTTCCTGGTGCTGCTGGGGTCGATCATTCCGCCGGTGGGTGGGGTGATCATGGCTGATTTCTGGTACCGCCATCGCGGCAAATACCCGGCACTGGGTACGGCAAACCTGCCACGCTACAACCTCACCGGGCTGTTTGCCTATGCCGTGGGCGCTGTACTGGCCTATGCCTCACCGTGGGTCGCGCCGCTGGTGGGCATCGCCGCCTCGGCAGTGTGCTACATCGTCATTCTAGAGCTGGGCGCACGCCGCCGGGCGCCAGGCCAGGCGGGTGTCGAGCCGTGAGCCTGGCGCTGGACGAGATCCTGCATTTGCCCGGCCTGCACGAAATGCATGTGCGGGCCGGGGCGCGCAACCTGCAACGGCGGGTACGCTGGCCTTACGTGGCGGAGAACGAGGGTATCGCCGAATGGGTGATGGGCGGTGAGCTGGTGTTCGTCACCGGCATCAACCACCCGCGCGGCGAAGCCAACCTGCTGAGCCTGGTGGAGGATGGCGACGCCGTGGGCATTGCCGGCATGGTGATTCTCACCGGCGGCAGTTTCATCCAGAGCATCCCGGCGTCCGTAATCGCGCGCGCCGAGCAACTGGGCTTACCACTGATCGAACAACCCTACGCGCTGAAGATGGTGGTGGTCACTCACCTGATCGGCACTGCACTGGTGCAGATGAGCCAGGTGCGCCGCTCGCGCAACGACATCCTTGGCCAACTGCTCACAGGCGACTACCCGAGCCTGGCGATTGCCCGGCAGCGGGCAGTACACCTGCAACTGGCCCTGGATAAACCGCGGCGCCTGCTGGCGTTGCGCCTGACAGGCGTGGACGGCTTGTTCGAGCGCCACGGGCTTGCACACGGCGAGCGTACCTGGCAAGCCACCCGGCAGGCCCTGGAAGACCAGCTGGAAGCCTGGTGCCGCCAGCGGCCTGACAGTGTGACAGCGCAACTGCCAGGCGACCTGTTCGTGGTGCTGCTGGCCGATACGCACGACTTACCCGAGACGTTGGGTGCGCTGTACCGGCAGTTGCAAGCCACGACAGGTGAGCTGGGCCTTTACATGGGCCTGTCGAGCCTCGCTGACGATTGCGCGCACTACCGCCAGGCCCTCAACGAGGCACGCCAGGCGCTGGATGTGGCGCAGCATCTGCGCCCGGTCAACGGCTATTGCAACTTCAGCGAGCTTGGCGTCCTGCGCCTGCTGCAAGGTATTGTCGACCGCTCGCTGATCGACGATTTCGTCAGTCGCACCCTCGGCCCGCTGATCGCCCCCGGGCGTAAACACGCCAATGCCCTGGTGCATACCCTCGACGCCTTGCTCATGGAAAATGGCAACGGGCTCAAGGCCGCACAACGCCTGGGGCTGCACCGCAACACGATCAATCAGCGCATCCAACGCATCGAACAACTGAGCGGGCAGTCGCTGGACGACCCGCTTTTTCGCATGAATGCTTCGGTCGCCATGCTGGTATGGCGCATGAGCGAAGCCCACGGCAAGGAGTAACAGCATGAACATCATCAACGCACGCCTGCGCGGCAAGCCTGGCCTGTTCCGCGTCGAACTGAACGGCGAGCGCATTGCCGCCATCGTGCCCCAGCCCGACGTCGTGACGCCCGCTACGAATGACCTGGACGCCGGGCAAAACCTGGTGGTCGCGCCTTTTGTCGAGCCGCACATTCATCTTGATGCCACGCTGACCGCTGGTGAGCCGAAGTGGAACATGAGCGGCACGTTGTTCGAAGGCATTGAGCGCTGGTCGGAGCGCAAGGAAATCACCACCCACGACGACATCAAGACCCGTGCGAAAAAAACCATCGGCATGCTGGTGGACCACGGTATCCAGCATGTGCGCACCCATGTCGATGTGACCGACCCGAAACTCACCGCGCTCAAGGCCATGGTCGAGGTGCGTGACGAAGTGCGTGAGCTGATCGACCTGCAGATTGTCGCCTTCCCGCAGGAGGGCATCGAGTCGTACGCCAACGGCCGGGCGCTGATGACTGAAGCCGTGGCGATTGGCGCTGACGTCGTCGGCGGCATTCCGCATTTCGAAAATACCCGCGACCAGGGTGTATCGTCGGTGAAGTTCCTGATGGACCTGGCCGAGCGTACCGGCTGCCTGGTGGACGTGCACTGCGACGAGACCGACGACCCGCAATCGCGCTTCCTCGAAGTGTTGGCCGAAGAAGCGCGGGTACGCGGCATGGGGGCCCGGGTCACGGCCAGCCACACCGTGGCCATGGGCTCGTATGACAATGCGTATTGCTACAAGCTGTTCCGCCTGCTCAAGCTGTCGGGCATCAACTTTGTGTCGTGCCCGACCGAGAGCATTCACCTGCAAGGGCGCTTTGACAACTACCCGAAACGTCGTGGCGTTACCCGCGTCGCCGAGATCGACCGCGCCGGCATGAACGTGTGCTTCGGCCAGGACTCCATCGTCGACCCGTGGTACCCGCTGGGCAATGGCAACATCCTGCGCATTCTCGAAGCCGGCCTGCACATCTGCCACATGCTCGGCTATGAAGACCTGCAGCGCTGCCTGGACCTGATTACCGACAACAGCGCCCGCACCCTGAACCTGGGCGAGCGCTATGGCATCGAGGTGGGGCGGCCGGCGAACCTGTTGCTGCTGTCGGCGCCGGATGATTACGAGATGGTGCGCAGCCAGGGGCACGCTTTGGTATCGGTACGCAATGGCAAGGTACTGATGCAGCGCACGCCAGCGCAGGTGCAACGTTTGCGCTGACGCTGTTGTCGCCTCAGGTGCACAGGGCGGCCAAGGCGTAGCTTGCGACTTGTGCATCCTGCACTGCCACACCGGTCAGGTCCGCCAAGGTAATCTGGCCGTCGTGCTCACGCCCCTTGGCGCGGCCAGCCAGTAGCGTACCCAGCTCGATCAGCTGGTTAGCGTCGATCCGGCCACTGCCGAGGGCATGGGCCACTTCGCCGTACTGGCTGCACTGGGCGATGGCGTCGACGATGATGCGGTCTGCCCTTGCCACCAGTGCCGGGTCCAGTTCCTGCTTGCCGGGCGCATCGGCACCGACGGCGGTGATATGCGTACCCGGCTGGACCCAATCACTGTGCAACAGCGCCTGGCGAGAAGGCGTGGTGCAGACGATCAGGTTTGCAGCGCCCGCAACCTCGGCAGCATCCTGCGTGCTGTGCACTGCGAAGCCCAGCTCGCGGGCAAATGCCGTATAGGCCGCAAGCCCGCGTTCATTGCGGCCCCAGACAATGACCTGGCGGCAATCGGTCACCGCGCGAAGCTGCTCAAGCTGCATCTGCGCCTGCATGCCGGTGCCGAGGATGCCAATGGCCTTGACCTGGGCCGGCGCCAGCAGCCGAGCGGCGATACGCCCGGCCAACGCGGTGCGCATGGCAGTCAGCCAGCCTTGGTCCTGCAGCAGTGCCAGCGGCTGACCGGTGTGTGCAGACAACACAAGCATCAAGCCATCATTGCTCGGCAGGCCCTTGGACGGGTTGTCGTAGAAGCCTGTCGAAAGCTTGACGGTGAAGGTCGGGCTACCTTCGATGTAGGCCGACTTCACGCAACAGTCACCGTTCGCGCCCTTGAATGCGAAGCCCTGCACGGGCGGCACCTGCACCTTGCCTTCGGAGTAGGCGATGAAGCCTTCCTCCAGTTGGCTGACCGCGAGCTCGGGGTTGAAGCGAGCGATGATCTGCGCCTTGCTGAAGACCCTCATTGAACGGCCTCGAGGAACTTCTCCAGCAGGATGTTACGGCCACACAGGATCACCGCGACACGCTTGCCCTGATAGCGTTCGGCGAGCTTCTGCATGCCGGCGACCGCAACCGCTGCAGCGCCTTCGATGATCCAGCGCTCACTGCTGGCGATGTCGCGCATGGCGCAGCGGATTTCGTCCTCGCTGACCAGCACGGTATCGGTGAGCAGCGCCTGGCAAAGCGGGAAGGTGATGGAGCCTGGCTCGACGCCGCCAGCCGTGCCATCCGACAGCGTTTCGCAGGCATCCAATTCGATGATTTCACCGGCCTTGAGTGATTGCTGCAGCGTTGGGTCATTTGCCGGCCAGCAGCCGATGATCTCAGTGCCCGGCTTGAGGACGCGCAGGGCGGCGCCGATGCCGGAAATCATCCCGCCACCGCCCACGGCAACGAACACCGCGTCCAGGTCTGGCGCCTGCTCAAACAACTCCATGCCGATGGTGCCCTGGCCGGCAATGACTTGCAGGTCGTTGTAGGGGGACACGAAAGGTACGCCCTGGGCCTTGGCTTGCCTGGCTGCTTCCAGCTCTGCACTCAGCGGGTCGGTGGGCAGGCAGACCACTTCGGCGCCCAGCGCGCGCATTGCCTCTGTTTTGTATGCCGATGCGCCCGTGGTGGTGTAGACCTTCACTGGCACGCCAGCCATCTTGCCGGCCAAGGCCAGTGCCTGCCCATGGTTACCGGAAGAGGCAGCTATCACCCCCTGCTTGCGCGCCTCGGCCGGCAGCAGGCGCATCTTGTTGCTGGCACCGCGAAACTTGAATGAACCGGTGTGCTGCAGGTGTTCGCATTTGAGCAGCACTTCACAGCCGGTCAATGCCGACAAACGAGGGCTGTGCAAGAGCGGGGTAATGCTGACGGCCGGACGGAGCGCCGCATGGGCGTCCTGAATGTTTTGGTGCAATGTATCAAGGAACTGGGCATCAACGGACGGGGTGGCTGGCATGACGGGTCCTTGCAGGTGTATGGATAATTTGTCCACCATAGAATAATATTCCACCAACAGCAAGAGCGTGTGCCTACAGCCAGGCAATACCGCCTAGGCCCTGACTTCCTTCAGGTATTTGTACACGGTGGCCCGCCCCATGCTGAGGACGTTGGCAACGTAATCGGCGCCGCTGCGCCCCTCGAATGCACCCTCGGCGTGTAAGGCCAGTACGAGGTTGCGCTTGTCTTTCATCTTCAAGGTCTGCAGCGACAGGTTATGCGCTTGCAGCCACGCTTGCAGGAAGGTGTTGATGCGCTCCTGCCAATCGTTGCGGAACAACGCATCCGGTTGCGGCTCCAGCCGACTCATCTGGAAGAACGCATCCAATGCCACACGCGCCTGTTCCAGCACCGACACGTTCAGATTGATGCACATCAGATACTCGGCTTCGCCTTGCGGATTGTGCAGCACAGTGCTGATCGAGCGGACCTTCTGACCGTTCCAGTTGAGCTTCTCGTAGGGACCAAGGTTGGTACCCTTCAAAAGGTCACCCAGTTCTGAACCGAGTGCTGAATCATCGCCGAGCTTGCGATGTGAGAAATTATTGGCGATATGAACGATTGTCTGGCCGCGTATCTCATGAATGACGACTTCCGCGTGGGGGTACAGCAGCAGGGCAATGCTTTCAGCGATTGCCTGGTAATTTTCCAGTGTCATGCATTAGCCAATGATCTGTTGAAGAATGCCTATGGTGGCCCTGGAGAATACTGGGCACAAGACGGATCTTTACCGGGTCGGGATCAAGTCCTGGCTGCGAGCCGCTCGCCTCGGCCATTACTGCGTCAGCAGCATCCCAGGTCCTCCAGAGGCATCCGCAGCATGGGGCGACCTCGCCTTGGCCTGGCTCCGCCAATTGCTGGTGGAGCAGGCCAAGGCGTTGGCTCAGGGCTGAAGATCGCCGCTGTCGCCGATCAGCCCTAGCGCTTCGATGGCCAGCAGCGCGCACCGCTCATCGTTGTCCGAGGTATCGCCACTGACGCCGATGGCGCCCAGCAGGCGGCCTTCTGCATCGCGCAGAAGAACGCCGCCGGCGACCGGAATCACCTCGCCACCGGTGAGGCTGTTGATGGCATCGAAGAAGGCCGGCATGGTCTGGGCGCGGCGCGCCAGTTCGCGGCCGCCGAAGCCCAGGCCCAGGCAGCCGCGGGCCTTGCCGGTGGCGATCTGCGGACGCAGGAAGCTGGCCTGCTCATCGCGCAGCACCGCCAACGGGTGGCCGGCGCTGTCGAGCACCGCTGCGGCCATAGGCTTGAGGTTCAAAGCGCGTGCCTGGTGCAGGGTCGCGACGGCCAGTTGCACTGCCAGTTCGAAGTTGAGCGTTGTCATGTTCACAGGCTCCATTTGCCGAGTTCGGACACGCGGTCGCGGGTGTAGAGGTCGGTCCATTTCAGCGAATTGAAGTCCGACACCTGCTTGGGGTTGTAGGCGGTGCGTTGCAGCCGTACCGGCTCGCCGGCCTTGTACACCGCCTGCAGCCGAGCGCGGTCTTGAAGGATGCGGATGTCGTCCAGGGGCGAACCGTCGAGCACCAGCAGGTCGGCCTGTTTGCCCGGTTCCAGGGTGCCGAGCGTCTCGCCGCGCGGCATCAAGCGTGCGCCGACATGGGTTGCGGCGAATAACGCTTCGGCCGGGGTGAAGTCCAGATGCCGTACCAGCAGCTCCAGTTCGCGAGCGTGCCATTCGCCATAGGGTGTCACAGCAAAGCCGCTGTCGCTGCCGCAGGCGAAGGGTACGCCGGCGGCCTTGGCGCGCTTGAGTACCGGCGCGCCGAGCTCGAGGGTCCGGGCGCAGTAGGCGGCGTAGCCGGTGCTGATCGCGGGGTCATGGGGCTGGCAGAAGTCCACGGTGTTTTGCGGGAAGGTCATGGTCGGAGCGAGCACGCTGCCAGCCTCAAGCAGCGCTTCGATGCAGGCGTCATCCATGTAGAAGGCGTGGAACACCAGGTCGACGCCAGCCTTGGCCGCGTACATCACCGCTTCTCGGCCATAGGCGTGGGTAGCCACACGGCAGCCGAGGCGATGAGCTTCGTAGACCATCTCACGGGTCTCGTCGGCGGTGAAAGCGGCGATGATTTCGCCGTTGGGGCGACGGTGGGTGCCGTCCATGGCAATCTTGATCAGGTCCACGCCGTCCTTGGCCTGCTTGCGGATCTGGGCAATGGCATCGTCACGGCTGGTGACCAGCGCGGCGGTGAAGTACTCAGGGGCGCCGACGCGGCTGGGGAACCAGTCGTTCAGGCTCTGTCGATTGGTGATCACTCGGCTGCTTGCAGCGATACGTGGGCCTTCGAACAGTCCGGCGTTGACCGAATTGCGCACGGCAATGCTGAGTTGGCCACTATCGCCAGGGCAGACCATGGACGTCACGCCGGCAGCCAGAACGTGCTGAGCGAAGAATAGCCCCCGCAGGGCGCGAAACTCGTCGCTGGTCCAGATGTCGATGTCTTCCTCGCTCTGGGCATTGCCAAACGCCAGGTGGGTGTGCACGTCCACCAGCCCGGGCATGACGAACTGGCCGTGGGCTTCACGGTCGCCGGGTTGCGGACGGGGTGCCTCGGCGGATGGCCCGACATGGCGGATCACGCCGCCTTCGATGATCAATGTCTGTCGTTGGCGGGTGTGCAGGCCAGTACCGTCGAACAGGGTAGAGCAGTGCAGGTGCAGGGCACTCATTGGTGAGCTCTCTCATCGTGAGGGTGGTGCAAGGCTAGGCCGTGGTGACTGCCCAGCACCAACAGATGCTATTGATGGCCAGGTATCGATGGCATCGATACCTGGCGCTCTCTGGCGCAGAAACGAGAACGGCGCCAATCGGCGCCGTCGGAGCCAGGGCCGGCAGCGCCGATCAGGCCGTGTGGCCGCCAAGGGTTTCGGCGATCCAGTCGGCGATGTAGTGCCCGGCATTGATGCTGTTGTCGAAGCTCGAATGCTGCACGCCACCTTCACGGTCAGTGAAAATCTTCAGTTCGCGTTTCGGGCTGTTGACCAGTTGCTCGTAGGTGCGGTGTGCCCATTTGAGCGGGATCTGCGAGTCTTTCTCGCCGTGGGTGACCAGAAACGGTACGTGGATACGGTCGAGGACACCGTCGAGGTGTACGTTTTCGGCGATGCGCATGAAGTCGTCCAGGTCCTTCGCCCCCCAGACCCATTGCACGTGCGCCCAGTAGTGCGGCACCGGGAAGTTGCCTTCCTTCTCCAGGCGACGCTTCTGCACGTCGCGCCAGTCGTGGTTGGCGCCCCACACCACGCCGCAAGCAAAGCGCGGTTCGAACGCCACTGCGCGCGGACAGTAGTAGCCGCCCAGGGAAACGCCTTCCAGGCCGATGCGCCTGGCATCGACATCAGGGCGGGTTTCCAGCCAGTCCACTATGCGGCTGGCCCAGTGTTCGCTGTCATGGCGTGCCGTCATGCCGTGGAGGCGAAGCGCTTCGCCGGTGCCGGGCTGGTCGACAATCAGCGACGACACGCCTCGCCTGGCCAGCCAGGCAGGCAGGCCGACGCGGTATTTCATTTCCTTGGTCGAATCCAGCCCGTTGACTTGCACCAGCAGCGGTGCCGGGCCACTCACGCCTTCTGCGCGCACCAGCAGTCCCGAGAGGTGCTTGCCTTCATACGGGATCTCTACGCGCTCACAGTTCTCCTTGGCCAAATCGATGCCGCGGGCGAAGGTGTCGAGGAAGCGCTGATACAAAGCTGCACGACCCGGCGCGCCGTGGGCCTGCAAGCGTTCGCAGGTGAGGTAGTAGGTGGCCGCGCGGTTGTATTTTTCGCCGGCGGACAAGCGTCGGCCGGCGGTTTCGTCTTCTTCGGCCAAGCCGCACAGCTTGTCGGCCATGGTCGACCATATTTCCCGGAAGGCCTGGGTGCCGGCGGCGTCGGGCTGTTTGGCGGCTTCCTGCAGCGGTGCGCACATTTCCTCGATTTCACCCATGCGGGCACCCATTTCGATGGCCAGGTCCACCGAGAGGTTCCAGACGTAATTGGTGGGGAAGTAACGGAACATTCTTGTTGTCCTTCTGCGGTCGTGGAGTCCGGCGCCCAATTGAGCGACAGGCAGGTAGGGCGCGGTTTGAAGGCAAGGTACGCAGGCAGGGCAGGGTGGGGCCAATCGTGATCAGGGATGCGAGGTATCGCGAAACGCGATGCCCCAGCACCGTTGCGGTGTCTGGGGCGATGGCCGCCGCTCAGGCGGTGGCGCGCAGAGCATCTGGCTGCGTGCTGGCGCATTGAATGACATCGCTGATGCGCTCGCGCAGCCATCTGTGCATGGGGTCGCCGTCCATGCTGCGGTGCCAAAGCATGAATTCACGCATAACCGGGATCTTCACTGGCGGTGGCAACAGGCGCAGCGGCAGGTAGCCGGCATAGAGTTCGGCCAGTCGGCGGTGCATGGTAGCGATCCGCACGGTGCCCACCAACAACTGGGGCAGGGTATTGAAGTCGTTGGTGATGACTTCCAGCCGCCGATTGAAGCCGTACTGGTTCATGAACCAGTCCTCGATGCTCAAGTGGCGGTTGCGGCCAAAGCCCACCGAGATGTGGCCCATCTGCATGTACTGCTCAAGTGTCAGATGCTCGCCCACCTCGGGGTTGTCGCGCCACACCACGCAGACATGATCTTCCTCGAACAGCAACTGCGCCGGATGGCCCTCGATGAGGTAACGCTCGGGCACGATCATCATGTCGACCTCACCTCGCATCAGCAATTCGGCGCTACTGTCGCCTGGGCCGATCATCTCGAAGGTGATGTGCGGCGCCTCCTGATGGATTTTCTGGATGACCTGAGCGAATACCACACTGATCAGGTAGTCCGAGGCCACCAGGCGGAAGTGTCGCTTGCTGGCGGCCGGATCGAACACCGGCTTGGCCGTTATCGAGGCGCGAATGGTCAGCAGCACCTCGCGTACCGGCTTGGCCAGTTCCAGAGCATAGGGGGTGGGCTGCATCTTGCGGCCGACCTGCACCAGCAACTCATCCTCGAAAAACGTTCGCAAACGCCCCAGCACCCCACTGGTGGCCGATTGAGTCATGTGCAGGCGCTCGGCAGCGCGTGTGATGTTTTGCTCCTCGAGCAGGATGTCCAGGGCAACCAGCAGGTTCAAGTCCAGGTGGTGAAAGCGCATGGTGATAGCTCTCGGTTCTTGTAGTTATTTTCGCGATACCTTCCCGCTGCATTGCCGATACGTCAAGACCTTCAAGCCACGATACCGAGCCAACGCCACAGCACATGGGCTTTGGCCCAGGTATCGCGATTGCCGATGCCTCGCATTCTGACTCGCGATTGGTCACGCCACCCCGCCACCGAGCAACCTGCACGCCAGTCGTACGGCCGATGTGCCGCCGCGACCCACTACCGGTGACCTGCCTCGCCGAATAACAATTTCAATGGAGTGGTAGCCATGAATATTCTTGGTCTCGACGCGCTGGTGTTTGGCGTCGACGATATCCAGGCCTGTGCCGATTGCCTGCGTGACTATGGCCTCGATGCCGTTCAGCTGGACGGCGACGGCGGCCGTTTCGAGGCGCTGGACGGCACCTCGATCATTATCCGCCGCGGCGACGACCCTGGCCTGCCGCCAGCGCTCGGGCCGACCCCATCGCTGCGCGAGACCGTTTACGGCGTCGCGTCGAGCACCGATCTGGCGGCCATCGCCGACGAGCTGGGCCGTGATCGCGAAGTGCGGCGCGACGCCAGCGGCGCGTTGCACACCTTCGACGACCTGGGCTTT
The DNA here is from genome assembly GCF_044904505.1 of Pseudomonas sp. 3HC3. Lineage (NCBI taxonomy): Bacteria > Pseudomonadati > Pseudomonadota > Gammaproteobacteria > Pseudomonadales > Pseudomonadaceae > Pseudomonas > Pseudomonas sp. 3HC3. The sequence continues at coordinate 610,809 of NZ_JADDRH010000001.1, read as the reverse complement.
GCCATTGCCTTCCAGGTGACCTGCCGTCGCCCCTTCGACGCGCCGGCCGACCTTACCAACGCCCCCGGTAGCGCACCGCAGCGCCCGATCAACCAGCTGGGCATTGCCCCGGACATGCCGGCGTTGCCGCGCACCTTGTCCCACGTGGTGTACTTCGTACCCGATGCGGCCAAGGGCGAAGCGTTCTACCGCGATCGCCTGGGCTTCGTCACCACTGACAGCTTCACAGGCGTCGGCCCGTTCATGCGCACCGCCGCCATGGACGATCACCACTGCCTGTTCATGATCCAGACCCCACCGCACATGCAGGGTTGCGAGCACTTCACCTTCCATATGGGCAGCGGCACCGAGGTCCTGCTGGCCGGTACGCGTTTCCAGCAGCAAGGCTGGACCAGCTTCTGGGGCCCGGGCCGACACCTGCTGGGTTCCAACTGGTTCTGGTACTTCAACAGCCCGCTGGGCTGCCACATCGAGTACGACGCCGACATGGACAAGCACGATGACGCATGGGCGGCGCGTCAGGCGCCGATGTCGGCCGACAACTCGCAGCTGTTCCTGTTCGCCTCGCGGGAGAAATGGGCACCCAGCGGCCCACCTGCGAAGCAGGGTTGAAACATGGCGTGGGTGGAGCTGTGCCGGCTCGATGAGCTGGGCGAAGGTCAAGCGCGCGGTTTCGACCCACAGGGCAGGGGCGCGGACAGCCTGTTCGCCCTTCGGTACCTGGGCCAGGTACGCGTCTACCGCAACCTGTGCCCGCATTTGATGGTGCCCATGGAGTACCGCAAGAACCGCTTTTTGAGCGCCGATGGCCATTGGATCGTCTGCTACGCCCACGGCGCGCGCTTCACGCCCGAAGACGGTACTTGCGTTCACGGCCCCTGCCGAGGCGAAGCCTTGGAGGCACTCGATCACAAGGAAGCGGACGGCTGGCTGCTATTGCCGCTGGAGCAGCTCGATCGCTGACCTATCGCGCCGCGCGATAGGTCGCATCCCGCGACGCGATTGGTCATGGACCGGCGCAGGCGGGAAGCTGTGCATAGGCACAGGAAACGGCCGCCCCGCATGACGGGGCGCACAACAAGAACAAAACGTGAGACATGCCATGAATACTGTGAACAACGTGTTGATCGTGGGCGGCGGAATTGGCGGGCTGTGTGCCGCCATCGCCTTGCGCCGCAAGGGCATCGCCGTCGATCTGGTCGAGCTGAAAACCGAGTGGACCGTCTACGGCGTCGGCATCATTCAACAGAGCAATGTGGTGCGCGAGATGCACCGGCTGGGCCTGCTCGAAGCCTACCTTGATGCGGCCTACGCCTTCGAGGACGTGGCCATCTATACCACCGAAGGGCAGCAACTGGCGCGCATCCCTGGCCAGCGCCTGGCCGGTCCGCAGTATCCGGCCAATGTGGGTATCTCGCGCCGCGCCCTGCACAAGGTGTTGAGCGAAACTGCCATCGAACTGGGCACCCAGGTGCGCCTGGGCACCTCGGTGGAAAGCTTCGAGCAAGACGACAGCGCAGTGGACGTGCTGTTCACCGATGGCAGCCAGGGGCGCTACGGTCTCATGGTCGGCGCCGACGGGCTGTTCTCGAAAGTCCGCAGCGTGCTGTTCGGTGATCGTTATCAGCCGCGTTTCACCGGGCAGTCGGTGTGGCGCTACAACTTCCCGCGTGCGGCAGGTATCGACCACCTTGCCAACTACCAAGGACCCTCTGGCAACGCGGGGCTGGTTCCGCTGGCCGATGACCTGATGTACCTCTTCACCACCTCCCACGAGCCGGGCAACCCCTGGATGGAACCGGCCGCTTTGGCTGATGGCCTTCGCCAGCGCCTGGCCGGTTTCGGCGGGCTGATCGGCGAATTGCGCGAGCAGATCGTCGACAACGCCGGGGTCGTTTACAAGCCGCTTGAAGCGGTGTTTGTCGACGAACCCTGGTACTACGGTCGAGTGCTGCTGATCGGGGATGCCGCCCATGCCACCACGCCACACCTGGGGCAGGGGGCTGGCATGGCCATTGAGGACGCCGTGGTGCTCGCCGAAGAACTCACCGCGGGTGGCAGCCTCGACGCGCAATTGCAGCGTTTCATGGGCCGGCGTTTCGAGCGCTGCAAGTTCATCAGCGAAATGTCCCTGCTGGCAGGTGTGAAGGAGATCCAGCGCGATCCTTCCTTCGACCGCATCGGCCTGGTCAAGCGCATGCTGGAGGTCACCGCGCAGCCGATCTGACTCCCCGTACCCGGCACGCCCTGCCTTGTCGGCGCGCCGGCCCTATGCCAACACCGACGCACAATAAAAAGAAAGAGGAAACCCCGATGTTGACTCGCAAAGGTGCATTCACACGGCCGTTACCGGCGCTCAAGCCCCTCAGCCTGGCGCTTGTCGCGCTGGCCGCAAGCCAGGCCCAGGCCTTCGAATTCGATACCGGCAACCCCGACCTGCGGGTGCGCTGGGACAATACGCTGAAATACAGCGCCGCCTGGCGTACACAGGACGCGAGCAGCAAGCTCACCGAAGGGCAGACCGCGCTGAACCTGGACGACGGTGACCGCAACTTCGACAAAGGCCTGATCTCCAACCGCCTCGACCTGCTGTCGGAACTGGACATTACTTACAACAACGTCGGCGCACGGGTCAGCGGCGCGGCCTGGTACGACGATGTCTACAACCAAGGGACTGACAACAACGACCCTGGCCGTGCCAACAGTTATTCGGTCGACTACGACGCGTTCACCGACGACACGCGCAAGCTGCATGGACGCAAGGGCGAGCTGCTCGACGCCTTTATCTTCGGCAAGACCGAGATCGGCGACATGCCGCTGTCCGGCCGTTTGGGTCAATACGCCATGCAGTGGGGCGAGAGCCTGTTCTTTGGCATGAACGGCATTGCCGGCGGCATGGCTCCGGTGGACGTGGTCAAGGGGCTGTCGGTACCCAACACGCAGTTCAAGGAACTGATCCGTCCGGTACAGCAGATTTCCGGACAACTCCAACTGACGCCGGATGTGTCGGTGGGGGCCTACTACCAGTTCGAGTGGGAGGCCAACCGCCTGCCGGCAGCGGGCAGCTATTTCTCCACAGACGACTTCTTTGGTGATGGCGCCGAGCGCATGTTCGTCGGCGCGCCGGTGTTCCCCGGTGGCCAACCTCTGGCGTTCTTCCACGGCAACGACAAGCAAGCCAAGGACTCAGGGCAGGGCGGCGTGCAGGTGCGCTGGCGCACCGAGACTGTCGACTGGGGCCTATACGCCATCCGCTTTCACGACAAGTCGCCGCAACTTAACGTACGCCCGGACTTCGCCAACCTCGACCCGGTCAGCGGCAAGGCCGGCGAGTTCTACTGGGTGTATCCCGAGGGTATCGAGGTGTTCGGTGCGAGCTTCTCCACCACCGTTGGCAACTTCAACCTCGCCGGTGAGTTGTCAACGCGCTGGAACCAGCCGTTGGCCTCGACCAACCAGCATGCGTTGGCCGTGGGCGAGGCGATCGACAATGACGATAACCCGGTTTACGCCACCGGCCGCACGTTGCACGCCAACTTCTCCTGGCTTGCCAGCCTGGAGCCGAACTTCATCGCTGCCGAGTCAAGCTTCCTCGGCGAAATCGCCTGGAACCGGGTGATGAGCGTGAGCAAGAACGCCGATGCCGTTGACCCTAACGCCGACCGTGACGCCACCAGCCTGCGCCTGGTGTTCGAACCGATGTACCGGCAGATCTTACCGGGTCTCGACCTGTCGGTGCCGATCGGCGCGAGCTACACCAACGGCGCGTCCATGGCGCTGGGCACCGGTTTTGGTACCGATCATGGCGGTGACCTGAACATCGGCCTGAAAGGTAACTACCTCAACACCTGGAGTTTGGGTCTGACCTACACGCACTACTACGGCCCGGAGAACACCTTCCTCGACGCCGATAACCACTACACCTTCGAACAGTCGCTCAAAGACCGCGACTTCATCGCCTTCACTGTCAGCCGCACCTTCTGACCGAGGACCACCCGATGAAACACAATAATAAAGTCGTTTCCCTGCTCACTGCCCTGAGTGCCTCGCTGCTATTGGCCCACGGCGCCGTTGCCGCAGTGCCCGCCGAGCAGGCGGCCATGCTCAAGACCAGCCTGACCCCGCTCGGTGGCGAGCGGGCCGGCAATGCGGATGGCAGCATTCCTGCCTGGACCGGTGGCTACATCCAGGCCGACCCGGCCTATAAGGAAGGCGGCAAGCGTGGCGATCCGTTCGCCAGCGACAAGCGGCTGTTGAGCATCACCGCGCAGAACATGGCGCAGTATGCCGACAAGCTGACGCCGGGCATCCAGGCCATGCTGAAGAAGTACCCGGACAGCTATCGTCTCGACGTCTACCCGACACGCCGCAGCGCTGCCGCTCCGCAGTCGGTGTACGACGCCACCCTCGCCAACGCCACCAGCGGCAAGCTGGTGGACGGCCCCGCCGGCCCCATGCCCGAAGGCGCATCCGGTGGCATCCCGTTCCCGATCCCGGCCAATGGCGTGGAAGCCATGTGGAACCACCTGCTGCGTTGGCGGGGTGCGTCCTGGCATGCCAGCTTCAATCAGTACCTGACCACCGCCGACGGCAAGCACGTGCTCACCAATGACTCGCGGGCCGATTTGCAGATGCCCTGGTACCTGCCCGGTGGCAGTGGCGACAAGGGTGTGTTCTGGTCCATCCGCATGACCAACGACGGCCCGCCCCTGCGTGCCGGGGAGGCCATTACCGGCCTTGAGAATCTCAACGCCGACAAAGCTGCGGTCTGGACCTACCTGCCTGGTCAGCGCCGTGTGCGTCGCCTGCCCAACGCCTGCTGCGACACGCCGACCCCGGCCACCGCCGGCGTCATGAGCTTCGATGAGCTGTACGTGTTCAACGGTCGTCTTGATCGCTTCGACTGGAAGCTGGTGGGCAAGAAGGAGATGTACATCCCCTACAACGCCAACAAGGTGTTCACCGCCAGCAACGCCGAGGCGCTGCTGGCCCCCCATCACCTGAATCCCGACGCCATCCGCTGGGAGCTGCACCGTGTGTGGGTGGTGGAGGCGACGCTGAAGAATGGCCAGCGTCATGTGATGCCGCGTAGCACCTACTACCTCGACGAAGACACCTGGGCTGCCGTGCTGGGCGAGCGCTATGACGCCCGCAACCAGTTGGCCAAGGTGGTCTGGACCTCGCCGGTGGTGCTGCCTGACCTGCCGGGCGTGGTGACCTTGACCAACGGCTTCTACGACCTGCTCTCCGGTGCCTGGTTCGCCGGTGACCTGTTCGCAGGCAAGAACGAACAGTACCGCATCGTGCCGCCCTACAAGGACTCGGTGTTCACCGCCGACGCCATGGCCGGCGAGGGTGTGCGCTGAGCAGGCGCGCTGCGCAGGTGCAGTACCGACTCTAAGAACAAAAGGTTGCGTGCGATGAACAAGATGCTCTACGGCTGGCTGCTGGCAGCCTGTTGCGGGCTGCCGCCGGCGTTCGCCGGTGACAGCGTGGATATTCTCGCGCAGCCCGCGCTGCACGGCCCCCAGGCCCTGCGTGCGGTGTTGCAGGATGTGGCCCGGGCCGATGCACGCCTGGTCGCGGTGGGTGAACGTGGCGTGGTACTGCTGTCCGATGACAATGGTGCCACCTGGCGCCAGGCCACTGCCGTGCCGGTGAGTGTCAGCCTGACCGCCGTGCAGTTCATCGACGCCCGCAACGGCTGGGCAGTCGGCCATGCCGGCGTGGTCTTGCACAGCCAGGACGGTGGTGAGCACTGGAGCGTGCAGCTCGACGGCAAGCGCGCCGCCGCCCTGGAGGTGCAGGCAGCCGAGGCTGCCGCAGACGAGCGTCGCATGGCGGCGGCGCAACGGCTGCTGGCTGACGGCGCGGACAAGCCGTTGTTGGCCCTGAATTTCACCGATGCCCGCAACGGCCTGGTCGTGGGTGCCTACGGGCTGGCCATGCGCACCGCCGACGGCGGGCGGAGCTGGCAGTCGGAGATCGGCCGACTGCCGAACGGGCGTGGACTGCACCTGTATGCCCTGGCGCGCCAAGGCAACCAGGTGTACATCGCCGGCGAGCAGGGCCTGCTGCTTCGCTCGCGTGATGGCGGTGAGCATTACGAGGCGCTGCACGGGCCCTACGATGGCAGCTACTTCGCCGCCACCGTGTTGCCTGATGGCAGTCTGCTGCTCGGCGGCCTGCGCGGTTCGCTGTTCGCCTCTGACGACGGTGGCGACAGTTTCCAGGCGCTAGCCAACCCGATCCCGGCATCGATCAACGGCCTGCGCGTCGCCGGTGACCAGTTGTTGCTCGCCAACCAGGCAGGGATGCTCCTGCGCAGCGGCCTCGGCGCCTTTGTCGCCCAGCCCGTGGCGGTCTCCGATGGCCTGCCACTGACCGCCGCTACCACCGCCGCCGATGGCTCCATCGTCGCCGTCGGCATGGCCGGTGCGCGCCGCCTGGAACCTTCCTCTCTTTCCACCACGACGGACTGAACCATGCACGTCATGAATTCATCTGCGCCTTCCAGCGGCCATCTCGACGACTTCGACAGCGCGTCCGGCTCGCTGCTGGAACGTGCGCTCTTCAACCACCGTGTGCTGGTGTTGCTGCTGTGCCTGGCGGCGACCTTGCTGCTCGGCTGGCAGGCCTCGCGCCTGACCCTCAATGCCAGCTTCGAGAAGATGATCCCGCGCGATCATCCGTTCATCCACAACTACCTGGAGCACCGCCAGGAACTCGCCGGCCTGGGCAACGCGGTGCGCATCGCCGTGGCCAATCCGCGCGGTAGCATCTACGACAAGGAATACCTGCACAGCCTGCAGCAGCTCAACGACGCGGTATACCTGCTGCCTGGCGTCGACCGTGCGGCGATGAAGTCGCTGTGGACGCCGTCCACCCGCTGGACCGGAGTCACCGAGGAGGGCCTGGAAGGTGGCCCGGTGGTGCCCGACGGCTACGATGGCGCTGCCGCTAGCCTGGAAGCGCTCAAGCGCAACGTGGAACGCTCCAACGAGATTGGTCAACTTGTGGCCTTCGACCAGCGTTCGAGCATTGTCTACGTGCCGCTGCTGGAGAAGACCCCGGACGGCCAGGCCCTCGACTACACGGCCTTCGCCCATGAGCTGGAAACCCTGCGCGAGCGCTTCCAGGCGCAGGGGGTGGAGATCCACATCACCGGTTTCGCCAAGGTCGTCGGCGACCTCATGGACGGCCTGCGGCAGATCCTGCTGTTCTTTGCCGCCGCCATTGCCATCACCGCCGCCGTGCTGTACTGGTACACCCGCTGTGTGCGCAGCACCGCGCTGGTGGTGGTGTGTTCGCTGGTGGCAGTGATCTGGCAGCTCGGCCTGCTGCCACTGCTGGGTTACGCGCTCGACCCCTATTCGGTGCTGGTACCGTTCCTGGTGTTCGCCATTGGCATGAGCCATGGCGCCCAGAAGATGAACGGCATCATGCAGGACATCGGCCGCGGTATGCATCGCCTTGTGGCAGCGCGGTTCACCTTCCGCCGGTTATTTCTGGCCGGGCTCACCGCGCTGCTATGCGATGCGGTCGGTTTTGCCGTGCTCATGATCATTCAGATACAGGTGATCCAGGACCTGGCCGTCATCGCCAGCCTGGGCGTGGCGGTGCTGATCTTCACCAACCTGATTCTGCTGCCGGTGCTGCTCTCCTACGTGGGCGTCAGTGCCCGTGCGGCGCGGCGCAGCCTGCGCGCTGAAGAGGCCGAGGCCAGCGGAGCGGGCAAGCATGCGGTGTGGCGCTTCCTCGACCTGTTCACCCGCCGGCGCTGGGCGGCGGCGTGCATCGCCGTCGCTGCGCTGATGGCTGCCGGGGGCTACGCCGTGAGCCTGCACCTGAAGGTCGGCGACCTCGACGCCGGCGCTCCCGAGCTGCGCGCCGATTCGCGCTACAACCGCGACAATGCCTTCGTCACCCGGCACTACGGCGCCAGCAGCGATGTGTTCGCGGTGATGGTGCGCACCGCTCCCGGTGGCTGTTCGGCCTACGGCACCTTGAAACACGTGGATGACCTCGACTGGCAACTGCGTGGCCTGCAGGGCGTGGACTCGACAAACTCGTTGGCGTTGCTCAACCGCCGGGTGCTGGTCGGCCTCTCCGAAGGCAGCCCGAAATGGTATGACCTGGTCAACAACCAGGCGACCCTGAACATGGTCACCGCCGGTGCCCCGCGCGGGCTGTACAACGACGACTGCAGCCTGCTGACGCTCTATGCCTACCTGACCGATCACAAGGCCGACACCCTGGCGCGGGTGGTCGACAGCGTCCAGGCGTTTGCCCAGGCCAACGACAGCGAGCAGGCCAGCTTCCTCATGGCTGCCGGCAGTGCAGGCATCGAGGCTGCCACCAACCAGGTGGTCAAGCAGGCCAACCGCGACATGCTCTGGTGGGTCTACGCCGCGGTGATCGTGCTCTGCCTAGTGACCTTCCGCTCCTGGCGCGCGGTGCTCTGCGCGGTGCTGCCGCTGGTACTCACCTCGATCCTCTGCGAAGCGCTGATGGTGGCGCTGGGTATTGGCGTGAAGGTGGCGACCCTGCCGGTGATCGCCCTTGGGGTCGGCATCGGCGTGGACTACGCGCTGTATGTGATGAGCATCGTGCTGGCCCAGCTGCGCCAAGGTGCGAGCCTGTCCCAGGCGTATTACCGCGCGCTGCTGTTCACCGGCAAGGTGGTCATGCTCACCGGTATCACCCTGGCCATCGGCGTTGGTACCTGGATCTTCTCGCCGATCAAGTTCCAGGCCGACATGGGCGTGCTGCTGGCATTCATGTTCGTCTGGAACATGGTCGGCGCATTGATCCTGCTACCCGCGTTGGCCTACTTCCTGTTGCCGCACCGCAAGGCATGTACCGAGCAGCTGGCATTGCCGGCGCATGAGCACACAAAGCGCGAGCGCAGTAGCGGGATGCTGGTGCAGGGCGCCAGTTTTCGCCCGCTGGAGGAGGTGAGCCATGGCCGCTGAACGCACTGCCGGAAGCGCCCAGGCTGCCTTGTTGCTGTTCGGCAGTTGCCTGCCCGTCCTGGGGGCGGTGCTCATCGCACCGGTGCTACCCCGCATGCACGCGCATTTTGCCGAGACGCCGGGCGTGGCCGTGCTGGTGCCGGTGGCCCTGACGTTGCCGGCACTGGTCATAGCCTTGTTGGCGCCGCTGGCCGGGGTGTTGGCAGACAGAGTGGGGCGGCGAGCACTGCTGCTGGCGAGCATGTTGCTCTACAGCCTGTGCGGTTTGCTGCCGTTGTGGCTGGATTCGCTGGTGCTGATTGTCGCCAGCCGCGCCGGCATCGGCTTGGCCGAAGCCGGCATCATGACCTGTTGCACCACGCTGATGGGTGACTACTTCGACGGCCAGCGCCGGGCGCGGTTGTTCGCTTTGCAGATGGTGGTCACCTCATTGGCGGCGGCGTTGTTCATGGGCGTGGGCGGTGCGCTGGGGGAAAGCGACTGGCGGACACCGTTCACCCTCTATGCGGTGGGTGCGCTGTGCCTGCCCTTGATGGCCCTGCTGTTGTGGGAGCCGCGTGCCTGCCAGACCGCCAGCGAAGCCACCGTCGATTCGCGTTTTCCATGGGCGGCCCTGACGCCGTTATACCTGCTCACCGTGCTGGCTGGCGTCAGCCTGTTCATCGTCCCGGTACAGGCCGGTTACGTGCTGCAGTTACTGCACATAGATGCGCCCCGTCAGGTCGGCTTGACCATGGGCGCCAACCAGCTCGGCGTGTTGGCCGGCGCATTGGCTTTTCGCTTACTGGCGCGCTTGCCGGCTGGGCGGTTGCTGGCCTTGGGCTTTGCCACGGCGGGGCTCGGTGGCGGCCTGATGGCGCTGGCGAGCAGCCACGCGCCAGTGGTGCTGGCGGTGCTGATCAACGGCCTGGGTGTTGGGCTGTTGCTGCCGACGCTGATCACCCTGGTGATGCAGCAGGTTGGCTTCGATCAGCGCGGCCGTGCCACGGGTGGGTTCACTTCGGCGATTTTCGCGGGTGAGTTCGTCAGTCCATTGATCGTCCTGGCATTGACCGCTGGTGTGGCTACGCAACTGCCGCATGCACTGCTGCTGGTCGCCATCGGACAACTGCTGCTGGCGCCTTTGTGCCTGTCCTTGATGCGCGACCGGCGGCCGGTGACGGTGGCAGGTGCACGATGAGCGAACGTTTCCTTGGCGGGCGAGCCGGTGCCAATCGTTATCTGCGCAGCGCCATGTGGCTGACCAGCACGCGGCTACCGGCCATGGCTGAAGGCGCAGCGTTCATCAGCGAACAGAATCTTATTGTCGACGGTGGCTCGACCATCGGCGACGGCAATTGAAAGGAGACAGCATGCAATCGCTTCCTGCATTCAAACGTGTAGTCACCGGCCACGATGCCGAGGGCCAGGCGGTCGTCGCCAGTTGCGGCCCGACACCGAACAACTTCCCACTCAAGGCGGTGCCTGGCACCCTCTTCTACGAAGTCTGGAACAGTGTCGGCAGCCCGGCGACACTGGACAACGGCAATGATCCGACAGCGCAGCCGCTGCAATTGAGCCCTGGGCCGCTGGGCAGCGTGATTCGCGTGGTGGACATACCGCCCGACAGCGTGCAGAACCAGGTCAGTGCCGAAGATGCTGCCGCTGCCTTCGCCGAGATCGGCGAGGCGAGTGCCGGCACGGGCAAAGCCGATTCGAAGCACAAGCTGATGCACCGCACCGAAACCCTGGACTACGGCATCGTTACCGAGGGCGAGGTCTGGCTGGTGCTGGATGATGGCGAAGTCCACCTCAAACGGGGCGATATCGTGGTCCAGCGCGGTACCAACCACGCCTGGAGCAACCGCAGCGAACAGATGGCCCGGATGGTCTTCATCCTGCTCGATGGGCGTTATGCCGAGACGCTCAAGGAGCTGCTGCCATGAAGCTCGCCACGTTCGACGACGGCAGCCGCGATGGTCGCCTGCTGGTGGTGGCCCGTGACCTCGGGCATGCGGTCGATGCCAGCGACATCGCCACCAGCTTACAGGTCGCGCTGGAAAACTGGCCCCAGGTCGAAGCCCGCTTGCAGGCGCTGTATCAGCAGCTCAACGACAATGCGGTTGCGGGTGCCTTCGCGCTCGACCTCGCTCGACTGGCTGCGCCCCTGCCGCGTGCCAGCCAATGGCTGGATGGCTCGTGCTTCCTCAGCCATGGCGCGTTGATGCAGAAGGCCTTCAACCTGGACCCGATCGAAGGCGTCGAGCACACCCCACTGATTTACCAGGGTGCCAGCGATGACTTTCTCGGGCCACTCGCGGACATACCCTTGCCCAGCGAGGCCCACGGCATCGACTTCGAGGGCGAGTTCGCGGTGTTGCTCGATGACGTACCCATGGGATGCCCGGCGGAGCAGGCCTTGCAGCATGTTCGCCTGATCCTGCAACTCAACGATGTCAGCCTGCGGGCCCTGGCACCGCGGGAAATGAAGACCGGCTTCGGCTTTCTCCAGGCCAAGCCCGCCAGCAGTTTCGCGCCCGTCGCGGTCACCCCGGACGAACTCGGCGAGGCCTGGCGCGACGGCCGGGTGCACTTGCCGCTGCACGTGCACTGGAACGGCGAGTGGTTCGGCCATCCGCATGGCGGCGCCATGCACTTCGGTTTCCACCAGTTGATTGCCCATGCGGCGCTGACGCGACGCTTGAGTGCGGGCACGCTACTCGGCTCCGGCACCGTGTCCAACGCCGAGCGCAGCGTGGGCTCGGCGTGCATCGCCGAGCGCCGCGCCATCGAAACCATCGCCTGCGGTGCGCCGCGCACGGCCTTCATGCGCTTTGGCGACAGGGTGCGCATGGAGGCTCGCGGGCCCGAGGGCGAGGTGCTGTTCGGGGCCATCGACCAGCGCGTGGTGCGGGGAGGCTGGCCATGCGAGTGATGGTCACCGGGGCCAATGGCTTCGTCGGGCGCCAGTTGGTGCAGCGCCTGCTGGACCTGGGCGAGCTGCGCGGGCGGCGAATCGAGGCACTGCTGGCGCTGGATCAGGCACTGGATGGCCTGCCCGAAGACGCGCGCCTGCGTCGTCATCACGGTAGCGTCACTGACGCGGCCTTGCTGCGTCGGGTGCTGGCTGATGGTGTCGACGTGGTCTTCCATCTCGTCAGCGTGCCTGGCGGCGCTGCCGAGGCGCAGTACGAACGGGGTTACCAGGTAAACCTGCAAGCAAGCCTGGAGTTGCTCGACCAACTGCGTAATCCCCTCTGTCCACCGGTGCTGGTGTACGCCAGCAGCGTCGCGGTGTACGGCGGCAAGTTGCCGACGCGCATGGACGAAGGCCAGCCAGCGTCGCCGCAGCTGTCCTATGCGGCGCACAAACGCATGGTGGAGATCGCGTTGCAGGACCTTGCCCGCCGTGGCGAGGTTGACGGCCGCGCCTTGCGCTTGCCCGGTATCGTTGCTCGCCCCCGCGAGCCGAATGGTCTGCGCTCGGCGTTCATGAGCGACCTGTTGCACGCCTATGTGGCCGGGGAGGCCTACACCTGCCCGGTGTCACCCGAAGCGAGCGCCTGGTGGATGTCGGTCCGTTGTTGCGTGGACAACCTGCTGCACGCCGCCGAGCTGGAAGACCCGGGCAGCCAGCGGGTTTGGCAACTGCCCGTGCTGCATTTGACCATCGCCCAGGTGCTGAACGGGCTGGCGGCTGTTGTTGGCGAGGCCAACCGTGAGCGCATCGCCTTCGCCCCCGATCCCCAGCTCGAAAGCCTGTTTGGCCGCTACCCACCGTTGCGTACCTCGTTTGCCCGCGAACTGGGCTTCTGCCACGACGGTTCAGTGGCCGGGCTGCTGCGTAATGCCCTCGACTTGCCGCCGCGCCACACCCGTCGCGCGGCCATCCGCAAAGGAATCCTCGTATGAGCTTGAACACACGTCGCTTGCTGGACCTGTCTGTCACCCTGGACAACAACCCTTACACTGATCCGCTACCTTTGCTGCCGAAGATCGATTATATGGATCATCAGCAGGGTTGGCCGGAGATGGCCGCGATGTTTCCCGGGCTGCGCAAGGAGGACCTGCCGGGCGACGAGTCCTGGGCGGCGGAGCGCCTGCAGATCACCACTCACAGCGGTACTCACATGGACGCGCCCTGGCACTACGCATCCACCACCGACGGTGGCAAGCCGGCCTTCGGCATCGACGAACTGCCGCTGGAGTGGTGCCTGCAGCCGGGGGTGAAGCTGGATTTTCGTCATATGGCGGATGGCCACGTGGTCACTGCGGCGCAGGTCGAGGCGGAGCTTGCGCGTATTGGTCATGAGCTGCAGCCGCTGGAGATCGTGCTTGTCAACACCCGCGCGGGCAGCTTGTTCGGCCAGCCAGGCTATCTCGAAGCCGGAGTGGGGATGGGCCGCGAGGCGACCTTGTACCTGCTGGAGCGCGGGGTGAGGGTGGTCGGTACCGATGCCTGGAGTTGGGATGCGCCATTCAAGTTCACCCGCGAACGCTTCAGTGAAACGGGCGACGCCTCGATCATTTGGGAGGGCCATAAGGCCGGGCGTGATATCGGCTATGGGCAGATGGAGAAGCTGGCCAATCTGGAGCAGCTACCGGCGGATGGGTTTCTGGTAAGTTGCTTCCCTTACAAGATCCGGCATGCCTCAGCCGGCTTCGTCCGGGCGGTAGCGATCTTCGATTAGGGACAAAGCCATGGGCCGAAAGGAGCGGGCGTGCGCAACTGCCGTCAGCCGTTGGCCGTCGGGCAGCTGCGGGCGATGGTCAAACGTCCAGCACCAACCGGGCGCTGTGGCAGCCCGATACGCAGGGCGTTATCCATTCTCCGCTGTTGCGCTGGACATCGCTGAGGTACTCGTCGCGGTGATCAAGCTGCCCCTCGATGACCCGGCTGACACAGGCGCCGCAGATACCCATCCCACATGACACGGGTAGCTCCACGCCAGCCCGCGATGCTGCTTGTACCAAACTTTCGCCCGGTTGCACCTCGACCTGGAGACGACTGCGCTGTAGCACCAGTGTGCAGTGACGCTCCACGTGCAAGGTGGGCTCTGCGGCCTGGAAATGTTCGCGATGAAGCGCCGTGGTTGGCCAGCCGCTTGCCAGCGCGACGTGCTCAACACAATCCATGAAACCTGCAGGGCCACAGCAATAGAGGCTTGCGCTGCCGTCCCAGGCCGGCAGGTGTTCCTCCAGGTACCCGGCGATCATCGGGGCGCGCAAGCCTGCATGAACCTCGGTATTCGCATCGAGGTACTGGACAAAAGGCACCTGTTTGGCATCGCGGGTGAAAAACAGCAAGCGCACCGACCGACCTTGCGCTTGGCATTGCCGGTACATGGCGAGCAGTGGCGTGATTCCTATGCCTGCGGCCACCAAGACGACCTGTCCAGTGCCAGGTTGCAGGTTAAAGAAGTTGCGCGGCAGGCCCACCTCCACCCGGGCACCCAGCCGCAGGTGCTCGTGCAGCCATTGCGAGCCGCCGCGGGAGGCTTTTTCGCGCTTGATGCCCAGGTATACATGACCGTCCTCGGGCAGGCTGACCACTGAGTATTGGCGTACCACGCCATTGCCCAGGCGCAGGTCCACATGAGCACCGGGTGCCCAGTCGAAGGGCAGGGGAGCAGGACTCGGCGGGGCCAGTTCCACACCTAGCACGTCGTCGGCTTCAAGGCGCAGGGCCCGCACCTGCAGAGGCGTCCAGCTCATGCGCGTACCCCCGCGGCCTGTTGCAGACGAAGTACAGCTTGGCGTGCCTGGCTGCCCAGTTCGGCGAGGTCCAAGCCAGGAAGCGCATCGTTTTCCACGCTCAGGCGGCCGCCCACCAGCAATGCCCGCAGCGTCGGACGGCCACCGCCAACCACTGGCGCGATGCCCAGATCGTGCAGACCGAAGTAGCGGGGTTGATCGAGGCGATAGATCGCCAAGTCCGCCGCCATGCCGACCTGCAGCGTGCCGATGGCGTCCAGGCCCAGCACCTGAGCGCCACCTGCTGTGCCCCAGCGCACAACGTCCTCCACGCTGGCGGCATGGGCACCACCCTCCAGATCGCCGCCAGCATGGCGGGCCTTGGCGCGTTCGCCGGCCTTGGCCCTTTGCATCAAGTGGTCCAACGGCTTGTCCGGCAACGATGGCTACACCTATTACGGCGAGTTTTCACCGCGACTGTCGCTCGGCAAAATCAGTGGCCACCGTCTCAGCTATGGCATCGTCAAGGATGTGTTGATCGCTGCCACCTATGAGCGCGGAGAAGGGCGCAATCGAAAGTACCTGCTTGGGCCCGCTGTTGACCTGAACCTGCCTGGATTTGATCGTTTTTCACTGAACACTTACTACCGCAAGCCCGATGGGATCACCGGTAAAGCGTCTGGACAGTGGCAGATCAACCCGACCTGGGCCATGACGATACCGCTCGGCCGCTCAGACATTTTGTTCGACGGTTATCTGGAGTGGTACGTCAATGATGTGGGGACGAAGGGTACCTCGAACTATGTAGCCAAGAGTTTCCACTTCAACCCCCAGATCAAGTACGACGTCGGTAAGGCGATGGGGCAAGCGCCGGCGCGTTTCTATGCGGGAATCGAGTGGGACTATTGGTCCGACAAATATGGCATCGAAGACAGCCACGGTTTTCCGACCGATCAGAACGCGTTGAGTGCATTGATCAAGGTGCATTTCTAGGCTCTGTACGAATGCAGATGTCGCAAACACCGCATGGACAAGCCAGCGAGACAACTACGGCATAGCTTTTCGTAAGCCTGTCGAAGGGTGTCACGACCCGGCGGTTCCCTTCAGTCAGCCAGACATGCGCTCGATGATGTTGTGCTGTTGGTACTTGGGCCGATAAAACAGTCTGGGTAAACCACGCGTTGGATTGCACTTCATTGAGCGCATGCGGGTGCCCATGTTGGCTTGACTTAACGCTGAACTCGTCCAGCAGTGGCCGGGTATCGCTGATCGGTTACGCGAGAAGTATCCCAAGATCGCGATGCTCATGGACGGCTGCGAGGATGAAGTGCTGGCGCGTACGGCATTTCCCAAGGCGCGCCGGCGGCAGTTGCGCGATACCAATCCGCTTGAGCGGCTCAACGCAGAGATCAAACGCCGGACCGATGCAGGCCTTCGAGGCGGTCACGACTGTGAAGCTCCCTGGGCCAGCCACTACCCCACGCGAGATGCCTGGCGGCTCAGTCTTACCAAAACGCCTGCTCGCCTGTATCACAGCCTTCAGTTCGCGATTTTCAACAGATTTAGTCATGAGCGCTGCTGCGTCGGCTGAATCCAAGCGATTTTTAGGCTCACATACGATAAGCCGTGATTATTTCACCTGAGGAAATGTTTGCAGGTGAGGTTTGGTATCGCCATAATTGGTACGTAATTACATGTTACATAACACAGTACAAAATCGTAGGAGCAAGCATGGCCCGTGGCGGTATCAACAAGGTGGTAGTGCAGCAGGCGCGTCAGGCGCTGATTGCCCGGGGCGAAAACCCCAGCATCGATGCCATACGTATCGAGTTGGGCAATACCGGCTCCAAAACCACGATTCACCGCTACCTGAAGGAACTGAACGGCCAGCAGCCGGTGGCTTCCGAAGGAGGGGTCGCGCTGAGCGATGTGCTGAGCCGCCTGGTTGGGCAACTGGCAACCCAGTTGCAGGACGAGGCCGACCTGAAGATCGAGCAGGCCGAGAGCACCTTCACGCAACAGCGCGAGACGCTTGAGGCGCAACTGGAAATCGCCCAGCAGGCACTGGCAGCAGCGCACCAGCAACACAAGATCGATGCAGCGGCATTGGCTGCTGAGACAGAAAAACTGTTGTCCACCCAGAGCACGCTGCAAGCCGAACAGCTGCGCAGTGCCAGCCTCAACCAGTCGCTGGGTGAGTTGCAGGTGCGCCTGGCTGACAAGGACGAGCAGGTCAAATCGTTGGAAGACAAGCACCGCCATGCCCGCGACGCCCTGGAGCACTACCGCAATGCCAGCCGTGAACAGCGCGAGCAGGAACAGCGCCGCCATGAAGCGCAGTTGCAGCAGATGCAGGTGGAGTTGCGCCAGTTGCAGCAGGGCATGATCGTCAAGCAGGACGAACTTACCCGTTTGCACCGCGACAATGAGCGTTTACTGGGAGAGCACCGTCAGGCGGCCAGTGAATGCCGGGCACAGGATGAGTTGCTGGAGCAGCGCGATGCGCAGATCCAGGGCCTGCGCACGATCCTGGCCCAGGCACAAGGCGCCAGCGAAGAGATGCGCCGGCAGCTGGATGTGCAAGCCCAGAGCCTGGAAGCCAGGCGCGACGTGTGCGCCGAGCAGGCGCGGCAGTTGCAGTGGCTTGAGGAACAGTTGAAGGCACGCGACGAGGCGTTGGCACAGTGTCGGGCGCAGTTGGCCTCGGTTGCAGATTAATCAAACTTTTCCTGGCGGGTGGTTTCTTCCCTAGACACTCACCGGAGACAACGCCATGCCTGGATCTCAACCACCACGCAAAGAGGGGCCTCACTCGACCGAGCAGGCCGATAAAAAGACGGACCTTGGTTTCGACCCCGATTCACCGGATGTCGAAGACCCTCAAGTCGACCCACAGGGGCCGGCCAAGCTGCCTGGAGACATTGAGAAAAAGGAGTGAACCACGGCCTTGATGACTGGCCTTGTCGCCGGCAAGCCATGCGTTATCCCTCGGGGCGGGCTTGCTGGCGACAAGACCAGACCAGGCAAGTGTCAGCCCTCGGCGCGCCTGGCGGCCTCTACGCCTGCCGCCGACAGCTTGATCGGATAGTGCACGCTGATCTGGTGATCACTGCTTACTGCCACGCTCCCGTCGTGAATCAAACCGGCTTCCTGCAGCGTCTTGAGCATGCCGGCCACCGCCTTTTCGCCGCGGTAGTTGTCCAGCACTTCCTTGCCTAGCCCTTCGGGGTGCGCATGCAACAGGCGGGTAAGTACTTCGGTCTTCAATGCATCGTTACTCATGTGCGGCCTCACTTGCCGTGCTTGGATTGGAGGGCTTTTGCCTGCTCCAGGTGCTGTTCGAGTTTGGGCAGCGTTTCGCTGGCAAAGGCCTTCAGCTCGGCCTTGTCGGACGATGCAGCCTCCTTCTTGAACAGTTCCACCGCTTTTTCGTGAGCGTCGACCTGGTTGTTGAGGTACGACTTGTCGAAGGACTCGTCGCGCCACTCCAGGATCATTTTCTTGATCTTGTCGGTCATCGCGGCCTCATCCGGAACCGAAATGTCCAGTTTGCGGGCAATGTCGCCGAGTTTCTGGTTGGCCTGGGTGTGGTCGGTGACCATTTGCTGAGCGAAAGTCTTGATCTCGGCGTTCTGGCTTTTCTCCTGAGCCAGCTTGCCAGTCACCACTTCGGCAATGCCGGCCTCGGTGGCTGCATCGACGAAATCATCGGAAGTCGCGGCCATTGCCTGCATCGATGCCAGGCCCAAGACCATGGAAAAACCAACATGCCTGATGAAGAGGTTATTCATGCTTCACTCCTTAAACCGTGGCGCGACCTCAGTGTCGCGTACGGTTGAGGGTGAAGCCGTGGCAAAGGTTTAATCTTTTTTGCTGCGGGTTTCGACCGCGCGACACTGAACTATAGGGTGAGAGGCGGCGAAACGCGCAGACGCATTGCACAACGCCCACTGAAACCGTGAGCATACTCGCTGGCCAGAATGCCCCGGAGCCGTTCGCCAAGCCGCCTTTCCTGAAGCATCTCAAACCCGAAACGTGCATAGAACGGCGCATTCCAAGGCACATCCACAAAGGTGGTCAGTGTCAGCTCACGTACACCGGCGCAGCGCCCTGCATCGACCACTTGCTGCAGCAACCGGCGCCCGACACCTTGCCCTTGGGCCTCCTGGCGCACCGATATTTCATGAAGGTGCAATGCCTGATCCGCCAGCCGGGCGCATGCAAAACCCACAATGCACCCAGCCGCGTCCTGCGCCACCCAACTACCACCTGCCTCGACGAAAGCCCTGTGCGCCGCGCAATCCATGACTTCGCCTTGCGCCAGCCAGGCCAGTGCCGGCCAGTTGACAAAAGCCTGGGCTGCCGAACGCTCGACGTCCGGCAGCCATTCAATGTCCTGTTCAAGGGTAGGGCGGATAAGCATGAATCACTCCTGTCGTTCTAATCCGTCGCCAGCACCTGCGGCTGTAATTGCCAGCGCACCGAGCTTACACCTTTCTCCAGGCTGACCCTGCTGACCAGGCGCTCCAGCTGCGCCGGTGCCTGCGCGGTGCCCAACAGCTCGGCGCGCACTTCCAGGTGCGCAGGGTTGTCCAGGTCCTGGCTCTGCAACGACTGCAGGCGCAGTTGTGGGTCGCCCAGGCTGTGCAACATCAGGCTACGCACCTGGATCTCGTCCTCGCCGCGGCAGACGATACGGACTTCGAAGTGCTGTTCCACCTCGCTGGCCGGCACCACGTCCTGACGGTCGAGGCGCTGGGCGATGTCACGCAACAAGATGTTGGCGCAGAGCACCACCAGGCTGCCCAGTGCCGCCTCCATCATCAGCCCAAGGCTGCACAGCACGCCGACCGCAGCCGTGCACCACAAGGTGGCCGCGGTGTTCAGGCCTCGCACATTGAAACCATCGCGCATGATCACACCACCGCCGAGAAAGCCGATGCCCGACACCACATAGGCTGCGACGCGCGACGCATCAGCAGGCGCCATGCCTGGCACCGCCTGGGTCATCAATACGAACAGGCAGGCACCGGTACTGACCAGCGCATTGGTGCGCAGGCCGGTCAGGCGCTGGCGCAATTGCCGCTCGGCACCGATCAGCGCACCCAGCACCAAAGCAATGCTGACGCGCAGCAGAAATACTTTCCAATCCATAGCAAACCTCTTCCGCAGGCACACGCCTGCATGAACGCCATCAGTTGGCGCGGTTGAAAAACCAGAAAATTGCGCAGGACCACGAGGAGGGAAGGAGAAGCGGGGGTTACAGGAAACCACCGTCTTGCCAGCGCGGCCAGACAGTGCAGAACATTGCCGGGCTAGCGCGCTACGCGGGCCTGTCGCAAGCGACTGGGGCTACTGTCCAAGGCAGGTCTCCTGTTGAGGAAGGCAAAATTGCGTCGCGGACCATACGCCGCAGGGCAGAGCAGGTCAAGGGCAAAAACATGACAATGGCTTCATCCGGGAACGGCCTGCTGCCGGTCACGCCCACATGGAAAAAACCCTGGGCAGCCGGTAACCTTGCGCCTTCCTTTGCCATCACCCGGACCGTTCCATGCTGTTCAATCTCGCCATATTGTTCGGCACCCTGGTGGCCATGGAGGGCGTTGGTACGCTGGCTCACAAGTACATCATGCATGGCTGGGGCTGGTGGCTGCACCGATCGCACCATGAGCCACACCTGGGCATGCTCGAAACCAACGACCTGTACCTGGTGGCCCTGGGGCTGATCGCCACGGCGCTGGTGGCGCTGGGCAAAAGTGGTTATGCGCCTTTGCAGTGGGTGGGCGGTGGTGTGGCAGGGTATGGGGCACTGTATGTACTGGCCCACGACGGCTTCTTTCACCGGCACTGGCCGCGCAAGCCGCGGCCGGTCAACCGCTACCTGAAACGCTTGCACCGCGCGCACCGCCTGCACCATGCGGTGAAGGGGCGCACGGGGAGCGTGTCGTTCGGGTTCTTCTATGCGCCGCCGCTGAAGGTGTTGAAGCAGCAGCTGCGCAGCAGGCGCAGCCAATCGTGACGCATCCCTGACAGGCCCGGCACCTGCCGGGCATTGAGTGACGTCAGTTCACTGGTTCTCCCTTGGGCTCTTCCGCCACATGCCCGCGGCTCACCCACCAGCCAAAACCGGCCGCGGTAAAGAACATGATCAAGCTGTACAACGCAGCCGGCACCGCCATGGTCGCGTTGTTCAGCAGCGAAGGGCTCAACGCCAGGGCAATCGCCAAGGTCCCGTTATGGATGCCAATTTCCATACCAATGGCAATCGCCTGGCGCTTGGGAATGTTCAACAGCCGCGGCACCCAATAGCCCACCGTCAGGCTCAGCAGGTTGAACAGCAGCGCCGCCAGGCCCACCACCGGTGCGTACTCGACCACCGTCTGCCAGTCCTTGGCCAGTGCCAGGACGATGGTGAAGGCCAGGAACAGCGCAGCCACCAGCTTCATCGGTTTTTCCATGCGGGCAGCGAACGCCGGGGCGAAGTGGCGAATCAGCATGCCCAGCGCCACCGGCAGCAAGACGATGGCGAACACCTGCATGACCTTGGCGAACTGCAGTGGAATAGCCTGGTCCGAGGCCATGAACCAGCTCAGCGACAGGTTCACCAGCAACGGCATGGTCAGGATCGCGATCAGTGAGTTGACCGCCGTCAGGGTGATGTTCAACGCCACGTCACCGTGGGCCAGATGGCTGAACAGGTTGGCCGTGGTACCGCCCGGCGAAGCAGCCAGCAGCATCAGCCCCACCGCCAGGGCTGATTCCAGGCCAAAGCCATTGGCGATCAGAAAGCACACCAGCGGCAACAGCAGGATCTGGCACACCAGGCCCACCACCACGGGCTTTGGGTACTTCACCACGCGAGCGAAGTCAGCCAGGGTCAGTGACAACCCAAGGCCAAGCATGATGATGCCCAGGGCAAGCGGCAGAAACGCAGTGAGCAGGGGCGAGGCAGTCATGAGGGCGTTCTCGGGCGAAGGATCTGAAGCAGTGTAGGTCGGCCCTGATTGATAGCTAATTGCAAAGGGCCAGCTCTTGGTAACCGTTTGTTACCACGTGCAGCAGCTGGCGAGGCTGCATGCCGCATTGCAGCAGGCATGCAGGCGAAGTAGCATTCCGTTTTTACCTTAGGATTAGCCTGATATGCCGTTCCAGCAAGGTCTGCTTGCCACCCCGGTGCCGGCCCACGCCCGTCACCTGTTCTTCACCCTGCAGACGCCCGAGGCGTTGCCTGCCGCGCTGGATGCCTTGCTGCCGCAGGTCGATGGCGAACAGTTGCTGCTCGGCGTAGGCGCCCCGCTGGCCAAGGCCCTGGGCCTTGAAATACCAGGCTTGCGCCCATTCCCACTGCTGGATGCCGCAGTGGAGAACCCCAGCACTCAACACGCCCTGTGGCTGTGGCTGCGTGGCGACGAACGTGGCGACCTGCTGCTGCGCGCCCAGGCCCTGGAGCAGGCGCTGGCACCGGCCCTGCAACTGGCCGACAGCGTTGATGGCTTCCTGCACAGGGGTGGCCATGACCTTACCGGTTACGAAGACGGCACCGAAAACCCGGTGGACGAAGATGCCGTACAAGCGGCCATTGCCGCCGATGGCTCCAGTTTTGCCGCGTTCCAGCTGTGGAAGCACGACCTGGAATACTTCAAGTCGCTGCCCCAGGCTGACCAGGACAACATCATCGGCCGCCGCCTGAGCGACAACGAAGAGCTCGACGACGCCCCGGAGTCCGCGCACGTCAAACGCACCGCCCAGGAAAGCTTTGAACCCGAGGCGTTCATGGTCCGTCGCTCGGTAGCCTGGGCCGACCAACGCGGCGCCGGCCTGGCTTTCGTCGCTCTGGGCAAAAGCTTCGAGGCATTCGAAGTGCAGTTGCGGCGCATGAGTGGCCTGGAAGACGGCATCATCGACGGACTGTACCGCTTTAGCCGCCCGCTGACGGGTGGCTACTACTGGTGCCCGCCGATGGGCGAGACGGGTGTTGATCTGAGCCTGTTGCTGCGGGCCTGATCTCTAAACATCCAGATACAGAAACACCCGCAGGCGAGTGACAGAGCGGCTAGCCTTGAAAGTTTCCGGTTTATGACGGGAGATTTTCCGTGTACGCACGTCGTGATGTCCTACGCGCAGGTGCAGCATTGGGGTTGCTGGCTGCTGCCAGCCCTTGGCTGCACGCTGCGGTGCCGGCTGGTTTGCTAGCCCGTAAAATACCGTCCACCGGTGAAGCGTTGCCGGTGATCGGTGCCGGTACTTCCGGCAGTTTCGAGGTAGTAAGCGGTTCACCCCAATACCTTCAGCTCAAAACCGTGCTGAAGGCGTTCTTCGAAGGCGGCGGCCGGGTGATCGACACCTCGCCCAACTACGGGGGGGCCGACCGCATTCTCGGCCAGTTGCTGGAAGAGGGCGGCTGGCACCGCCAGTGCTTCATTGCCACCAAAATCGCCGCCAATAGCCGGGCTGAAGCCCAGGCGCAGTGGTTCGGCAGCCTCAAGAGCCTGCGTACCGACAAGGTGGACTTGCTGCAGATTCACAACCTGCGTGACTGGCAGACCCAGCTGCCTTATGCCCGCGAGTTGAAGCAGCAGGGCGGGACACGTTATGTCGGCATCACCCATTACCTGAACAGTGGCCACGACGACGTTGCCCGTATCGTACGCAGCGAGCCGCTGGACTTCATCCAGATCAACTACGCGGTCAATGCTCCCGACGCCGCCCGTGAACTGCTGCCACTGTGCCAGGACAAGGGTGTTGCGGTACTCATCAACCGGGCCTTCGACGATGGCCGGCTGTTCGCCCGGGTCAAGGGCCAGGCCTTGCCGGGCTGGGCCGCCGAAGCAGGCATCGGCAGCTGGGCACAGCTATTTCTCAAGTTCGCCATCAGCCACCCTGCAGTGACCACGGTCATACCTGCTACCAGTCGGCCTGACCGCCAGCTCGATCAGCTCAAGGCCGGGCATGGGCCAATGCTCACCCAGGCGCAGCAACAGGCGCTGATCAAGCAGTTTGCCTGACACCATGCAAGCCTGGCGGCGGCGCCTGGACCAAGCGCTGAACATCCAGCCTGGTGAGGGGGCGGCGGTAGTCGCCGGCTTGTTGCTGTTCTACCTGTTGTTCACCGGTTACTTCATGCTGCGCCCGGTGCGCGAGACCATGGGCGTTGCCGGTGGCGTGGAAAACCTGCAGTGGCTGTTCACCGGCACCTTCATTGCCACGTTGGCGTGCCTGCCGCTGTTTGGCTGGCTAGCATCCAAGGTACAGCGCAGGCATATCCTGCCTTGGACCTATGGCTTTTTCGCCAGCAACCTGTTGCTGTTCGCGGCACTGTTGGCCGCTAACCCTGACGATCTGTGGACCGCCCGGGCTTTCTACATCTGGCTGTCGGTGTTCAATTTGCTGACGATCTCGCTGGCCTGGAGCGTGCTCGCCGATCTGTTTTCCACCGCCCAAGGCAAGCGGCTGTTCGGCCTGCTGGCAGCCGGGGCCAGCCTGGGCGGGCTCAGTGGCCCCATGCTTGGCACCTTGCTGGTGGCGCCGCTCGGACATGCCGGGTTGCTGGTGCTGGCCGCGGTATTGCTGCTGGGCAGTGTCGGCGCGACACTGTTTCTACAACGCTGGCGAGCACGCCAACCCATTGCGATGCAAACCAAACACCAGGACGCGCGGCCACTGGGTGGCAACCCGTTTACCGGCGCCACCGCCGTCCTGCGCTCGCCCTATCTGCTAGGCATCGCTTTGTTCGTGGTATTGCTGGCCAGCGTCAGCACATTCTTGTACTTCGAGCAGGCGCGTATTGTCAGCGAAACCTTCACTGACCGCACCCGGCAGACACAGGTATTCGGGCTGATCGACACGGTTGTGCAGGCCCTGGCCATCCTTACCCAGGTCTTTCTTACCGGGCGCCTGGCCCGTCGGCTGGGGGTCGGTGTGTTGCTGGTTGCAGTGCCGCTGGTGATGGCTGCCGGTTTCTTGTGGCTGGCACTGGCCCCGGTTTTCGCCCTGTTCGTGGTGGTAATGGTGGTGCGTCGGGCGGGTGAATACGCATTGGTACGGCCGGGGCGGGAGATGCTGTTCACCGTGCTGCCCGCCGAGGACAAGTACAAAGCCAAGAACTTCATCGACACGGTGGTCTACCGTGGTGGCGATGCCCTGAGCGGCTGGGTCAAGCGTGCACTGGACGTGATGGGCGAGCACCCGCAATTGGCGATGCTGATCGGTGCGCTGCTTGCCGTGGGCTGGGCCGCGACAGGTGGCTGGCTGGGCCGGCGCCAGGCGCGCATGGAGAGCCCGCCGCACCACTGACAAGCGCACCCAATATGGCAATGTCGCTGAACGCCACCGGCCCGAACCTCTCGTAATAAAGCGAATCTGCCGATATCGCCGGGACTTGCATTTAGGCTGTGTTGGCCGACAATGGCCGCGCCCTTTGCAGCCACTCGGAAACACCTGCTCTATGATGCTGATCAAGCAATTCCCCGACATTTCCCTGGATGACACGCTGTTCGTCTTTGCCCTCGAGGCCGAGGCTGGCGATGTCTTTACCGAGGTGAACACCGTGTTCACCGGCATTGGCAAGGTCAATGCCGCTATCGCCCTGACCAAGGCGATCGCAACGCGCAGGCCCAAACTTATCGTCAACCTGGGCTCGGCTGGCAGCCAGCGTCATGGCAAGGGCGAAGTCGTGTGCTGTAACCGCTTCGTACAACGCGACATGGATGTGACCGCGCTGGGCTTTGCCCGCTATGAAACGCCCTTGTCCGATACCCCGGTGGTACTCGAGCATGGGGCGGTAATTCCCGGCCTGGCTGTGGAAACCTGTGGCAGCGGTGACAGCTTCGAGATCAACCATGGCGACGCACCTTATGACGTGGTCGACATGGAAGCCTACGTGCTGGCATTGATCGCGCGTGACGAAGGTATTCCGTTCGTGTGCCTGAAATACATTTCCGATGACGCCGGCAGCGATGCCGCGGGGGATTGGGCAGTGCAAGTGCACCTGGCGGCCGAAGCGTTCAAACGGGTGCTGTTCAGCCAGGCGTGACGGTTGCCGCAGGGCAGGGCAGCTAAACCTTTGTCGCCCGGCGCAGTCACTTCTGGTATCAGCAGGCAACTCTGGGAGCACCCTCATGGCTCGGGCAATCTGGAAAGGCGCCATCAGTTTTGGCCTTGTGCACATCCCCGTGGCACTCAATACCGCCGTGCGCACCGAGCGTGTGGATTTTGACTGGCTGGACAAGCGCAGCATGGAGCCGGTCGGCTACAAGCGGGTGAACAAGGTGACCGGCAAGGAAATCGACAAGGACAATATCGTCAAGGGCGTAGAGTTCGAGAAGGGCCGCTACGTGGTGATCAGTGAGGAGGAGATCCGCAAGGCCCGGCCCGAAGCGACCCAGACGATCGATATCTTTTCCTTTGTGGAAGCGGGCGACATTCCGCTGCAGCATTTTGATACGCCGTACTACCTGACACCGGACCGCCGTGGCGGCAAGGTGTACGCCTTGCTGCGCGAGACGCTGGAAAAGACCGGCAAGGTGGCCCTGGCCACCGTGGTATTGCATACCCGGCAGCACCTGGCGCTGCTGCGGCCGCTGGACGATGCGCTGGTGATGATCACCTTGCGCTGGCCTGAAGAGGTGCGAGGGCTGGAAACGCTGGAGCTGGACTCCAGCGTCACCGACAGTAAGGTGGAGAAGCGCGAGCTGGAGATGGCCAAGCGCCTGGTAGAGGACATGAGCGGGCCCTGGAAGCCTGAGGATTATCATGACGCCTTCCGCCAGACGATCATGGACCTGGTGGAAGAGAAAGCCAGCAAGGGCAAGATCGAGGCGGTGGAGAAGGGCGACGCAGGTGGGGCCGAGAAAGGTGCGGACATCCTCGACCTGACCGAACTGCTCAAGCGCAGCCTGGGTGGCAAGAAACCGGTGAAGAAAACGCGCAAAGCTTCATGAACACTGCCGAAATCCCAGTGATTTCAGGACTGCGCCTGTAACCCGGCCAGGTAATCCCCAAACCCCTCGCGGGCGCGGCTATCGCGCCGGCTGCTGGTGGCCACACTATGCCTGGCGGTCCAGATGATCTGGGCACCGCTGGCCTGCAGGTCGCTGACCAGTTGCACATCTTCATGCGCCGCCAGGGGCTGGAAGCCACCCACACGCTCATAAGCATCGGCACATACCCCCAGGTTCGCGCCGTGCACATGCCGATGCCCTTCACACGTCTGGTAGCGGCTCTGGTACAGCTTGCGCAGCGCGGCGGTCTGCCAGGGTTGCCAGTACTCGACATGCACGGTGCCGCAAACCACCTCGGCGCTACAGGCCAGCTGCGACAGCAGCCAGTGCGCCGGGACCCTGCTGTCTGCATCGGTGCATGCCAGCCACGTGGCGCCACGCTCGACCATGTGCGCCGCCCCAACACGACGTGCCATGCCGACATTACCGGCATCCACCTCCAGCGTGTGTACACCGAAACGCCGCGCCACGGCGGCGCTGCCGTCGCTGCAGCGGTCCAGCACCACCAGCACTTCCACGCGCAGTCCCGCTTGCTGCGCTTGCTGAGCAGCCACCAGCACCGCCCGCAGGCATCGCCCAAGGCGGCGGGCTTCGTTATGTGCAGGGATGACAACGGCAATCATGGGCACGTCTCATCGAGATCGACAACGCTTGGCTGGCATGACCAGCACTCCAGTAAAAAGTCCGCCTCCTCATGCCGGAACTGCAGATGCAACGGCAAATGCCGGGTCAACATACGGTGCACCTCGCGACCATCCTGCGGGCAACCCGCGATAGGGTGCTTCCAGTGGCAGGCCAGTAGCGTGCCGTCGTAGCCAAGGCTGGCCACTGACTGTTCGATCACCTGCAGCCAGTCGGTGGGATCAAGGTAATAGCCCACCTCGCTGAGCACGATCAGGTCAAAGCGGCCGCCCGGCCAGTCCCCCGGTAGCCGGGCCCGCTCGACCGTAGCGTTGTGCACGTGAGCCAGGCGTTCCCGGGCCAAGCCTACGGCCGTCGGGTCCAGGTCCTGGCATAGCAGGTCAGCGCAGCGCTCGGCCAGCAGCGCACTGAGCTCGCCATTCGCGCAGGCTGGCTCGAATACGCGCTGATAGCACTGGCGTGGCAGGCTGGCCATCACCAGCTCGCGTTTGCGCTTCTCATACCAGCGGGTGCGAAAGGCCCAAGGGTCTTCATTGGTGGCGTATAGCTCGGCAAAATACTGAGGATCGAGGCTCATGACAGCTCCACTCAAAGGAACACCAGTTCGAAAGGTTGCAGAAGGCAATCCAACAGGTGCGGCGGTAGCACCGGCGGCTGCTCGCCGTCCGGCTGCAGCTGGCTGACGTGGGCGGCCAAGGCTTTGCGCTTGCGTGCCAGATGGCTTTCATCGAGCTGCAGACGGTGCGCACGGGGCCATGGCAGGCGCGGGTCGTCAGGCTCAGCCCAGTGCCAGGCCCAGACCGGTACCTCAGCCAGTTGCACCCCACGGGCTGCAGCCGCCTGCGCAGCGGCGCGGCCGACGGCCTCGTGATCGCAATGGCCGTCACTGCGCCAGGTGGCCATCAGCAGATCATTGGGGCGCAGTAACTGCGTGAGGTGACTGGCCAGAAACGCTTCTTCGCGCGGCAACTGGCCGTCCTTCAGATGGAGCCTGCGCCAGTCCAGGCGCTCAAGGTCAAGGTCGAGCTGTTGCAGGGCCTGCCGGCTTTCCTGAGGGCGTTGGCGGCGCAAGCGATGTTCGGTCCAATGGCTGGAGCCGGGGTGGCTGCCTTCGCCGTCGGTGGCGGAGACCAGCACCAGCTCATCCTCACGCCCCTTGAAACCTGCCAGTAGGCCGCCGGCCATGAGAATTTCGTCATCCGGATGCGGCGCAATCAATACCAGCCGGCGCCCCGGCGGGCACAGTTGGTGTGCGTCGAGCCAGGTTGCACGCGCCAGGTGCGCGCTATGCTGCCAGGCTGTCCAGGGCGTGCCACCGGCGGACTGGATCAGGTTCTGGTTCATAGCTGCCATACCCCCGCTGGCAAGTGGGTCAACTGCTGGCCCAGCATCGCCAGATCGCGCTCGGCGTGGCTCTGACGCAGGAACACCGGCAGGTCGGCGCTCAGCCGGGCAAAATGACTGCTGCGACAGAACGGCGTGGCCCCCAAGGCACGACCGACGTGGCTGATAACCTGCTCTACGGCCTGTTCTACCTGGGCGCGGGTGCGGCGAACTTCGAAACTGGCATCCACGCCGGGCTGTTGATCAATCCAGGCAGCACATTCACGCAGTGATGCACGGGCGCCATGCAACGCTGCGTCCACAGCCCCCAGATGCGCATCGGCATGCGGGTCTGGGCGGGGTTTGCGGCAATGTTCACGCAGGTAATCCGCCAGCGCCTCGGCCGCGCCGTACCAGCAGGCGGCGATACCCGCACCGCCTTGCCAGAAACCAGGGCGCGAGAGGTATTGGCCTGGCGTGCCAATGAGCGTGCCTGGGGTATCGTTGAAAGCCACCTCGACACTGGCGGTGGTGGCCATGCCAACGGCCTGCCAGTGCTCGATGTTCAGGCCCTGGCTTGGCTGTGACAGCTCGATTGCCACCAATTGCGGCTGCTCGGCCTCATCCCAGGCGGTAATCAGCGCGCGATCGATCTGCAAGGCACCTGAACACCAGGCTTTGGTGCCGTTCAGGCGCACCTGGTCGCCTTCACGCGCAGTGATGTGGACCCGTGCATCGGGCGGCTCTGCCGCCCACACGCCCCAAATGCCGTCGTTGGCGTGGTGCGCAGCGCCACATTCCGCCAGGATCGCCAAGGCATCGGTATGGCCCTCATAGAGCTTGGCCAGCGCCAGGTCGCAACCGGCCACCCGTGCCAAGGTCTGCCAGCGCAGCAAAGTGTTGCCTTGCCCCGGCAGCGGCAGCAGGTCGAGGTGATCAGCTTGCAGCGCCTGAATCAGTTGCGGCAATTGGGTGTCCAGGTTGAGCGGTAACTGGCGTTCGCCAAAGGTGCGTAAAAGGCGGTCAAGGGTGGTCAGGTTGAAGTCCTGAACGATGCTCATGGTCGGGCCTCCCGGGTCGTGTCCAATCGCTTGGGCGTCATCATTCGAGCCCTAGCTGCTTGCGCATGCGCGCGGTGATCGACTGGCGTACCTTGCCCATGTCGGCCCAAGGGTCGTCGACCTCCGCCAGACGCTCGCGCAGGTTGGTGATGTTCCATTGGTTGGCGGCTTTGATGTGCGCCAGCTCATCACGCCAGATAGGCACCGATACAGGCAGCCCCTCACGGGCACGCAGTGAGTAGGCGCACGCCGTGGTGGCGCCCTTGCCATTGCGCAGGTAGTCGATGAAGATGCGTCCCACGCGATTTTTCGGCCCCGAAACCGCGCTCAGGCGCTCCGGGAACAGCTTGGCCAGGTAATTGACGATGGCGTGGCTGAAGTCCTTGACCTCGTCCCACCCGGCTCGCCGGGTCAAGGGCACGACCACGTGAATACCCTTGCCACCACTGGTTTTCAGAAACACCTTCAGGCCCAGTTCGTCCAGCAGGGTGAGGGTCAGTTGGGTCGCCTCCACCATTGCCTTCCAGGGCAGCGCGGGGTCAGGGTCCAGGTCGAGCACGAAACGGTCCGGTTTGTCGAAGTTCTTGTCCGTGGCGTTCCAGGTGTGCAGTTCCAGCATGTTCATCTGCACCGCGCCCAGCAGCGTGTCCGGGCGATTGATGACCATCGCCGCCTGGCCTGCCTCGGCCTTTTCGTAGCTGAGTAGGTTGGGTATGTGCAACTGGCCCGCGTTTTTCTGGAAGAACAGCTCGCCGCCCAGGCCGTCCGGGGCGCGGACCAATGCCACCGGGCGGTGCTTGAGCTGGGGCAGGATCCACTGGCTGATGCCGGCGTAATACTCGGCGACCTCGCGCTTGGTCACCCCAGTGGTGGGATCAATGACCCGGTCGGGGTGGGTCAGGCGAGTTTCACCCAGGTTTTCAGACGCCTTGGCCTGCTTGTTGCGGTTGGATACAGTCTTTGCCGGCATGGCGCGCTCCAGGTCAATGGCGGTTGCTGCCTTGTCATCGCGCAGGCCGTGGAATACCGAATGGCGCACGATGCCGTCACGGGTCATTTGGGCATAGGCAACTTCGGCCAACAGCTGCGGCCGCAGCCAGTGCACACCACGCGCCTGGGCACCGGCGGGCGGCGAGGGCAGGGCTGGCTTGGCGATTTCCAGGGGCTTGAGCCGCGCGTGGATGCTGGCCAGTGTCGTGGAATTGAAGCCGGTGCCTACCTTCCCGGCATAGCGCAGCTCGCCACTGTCATTGTCGTGCAGGGCCAGCAGCAGGGCCCCAAAGCCGCTCCGGCTGCCTTTGGGGTCGGTGTAACCGACGATCACGAATTCCTGGCGTTGCTTGCACTTGAGCTTGATCCAGTCCGGGCTGCGGCGGCCGCTGTAAACACTGTCAGCACGCTTGCCGATCAGGCCTTCCAGCTTCAGCCGGCAGGCACTGTCGAGCAGTGACCCGACAGGTTGGTCGAAGTCGGCGGAATACTTGATGACGTCGGAATGGTTGTGTTCAAGCAGTTGGCGCAATGTATCGCGGCGGTTCTGCAGCGGTAGCTGTCGCAGGTCCTGACCGCCCAGAAATGGCAGGTCGAACAGGTAATAAGTGATGTGTTCGTCGTACTCGGTATCGAAGGCGTTCTGCAACGCCTGGAAGTCAGCCATGCCATTCTCATCAGCCACCACCATTTCACCGTCGAGCCAGGCCGAGTCGATACCGAGCGCGCGCAGGGCGGCAACCTGCCGGGGCATCTTGCTGCTCCAGTCATGGCCGTTGCGGGTGAACAGGCGGATGTCCTGGCCCTTGATGCGGGCCAGGATACGGTAGCCATCGAACTTGACTTCGTAGCGCCAGTCGCCGCTGGGTGGAGAATCCACCAGCGTGGCCAGTTGCGGCTGCAACTGCGCTGGCAACGGTGCAGTCTGAGCTTTGCCGGGGCGTTTACGACTACTGCGCGGTGTAGCGGCTTTTTTTGCAGCGGGTTTGCGTGGCACCAGCGTGCGCTCGCTGAGCACGCTGTCGGGCAGGGCCTCGACAATGCTGTACTCCGCTTCGCTGCGCGCTTGGCCATCGTGTGACTTGACCAGCATCCATTGCTCTTTCTTGCCGGCCAACTGGGTGCGGAACAGGTTCCACACGCCGCCAAGCTTCTCACCTTGCAGGCGGAAACGCAGCTTGCCTTTGGCGTAGGCTTCATGCGCATCGCCTTCAGGCTCCCAAATGCCACGGTCCCAGACGATCACATCGCCTGCACCATAGTGGCCTTCAGGGATATGCCCCTCGAAATCGGCATAGTCCAGCGGGTGGTCCTCCACATGCACTGCCAGGCGGCGCACCTTGGGGTCCAGCGAAGGGCCTTTGGGGATTGCCCAGCTTTTCAAGGTGCCATCGAGTTCCAGGCGGAAGTCGTAGTGCAAGTGGCTGGCGTCGTGTTTCTGGATGCAGAACTGCAGCGCATGAGCCCGCTTGCCCCGGATGCGTTTGCCGCTGGGCTCGGGTGTGGCGTTGAAGTTGCGCTTGCGCGCGTATTCCTGCAGGGGCTTGGCCATGGCGGGCTCCGGGCAGATCACAGTCTCTAAGGTGGGAGGCGTCGGCCGAGGCGGTAGTTCAAAAAACTCTGAATCTTCCGTGAGCTGGCGCAGTCGACCGAATGAAGCCAACTGATGGAGAACGCACGTGGCCCGATCCGATGAACCTAAGCCGTACACACCCACCGAAATCGATGACACCGAAGACCGCATGGGCAGCGTGCATGAGCTGGATTTCGATGAACGCCTGGATGAGCGTGAAGGGCGTGTGGGCGACGAACGACCGGCCGCCGAAGTCGCCCGTGAGTTTCCCCCCCGACGCGTGGCGCAGAGTGGCATGACCGGCGGCGAGGCGCTGAGTGACAGCCTGCATGAGGACAATGTCTCCTACGACGATTTGAGCCCGGACACGCTGCTTGACGAAACCGGTGCCCGCGCCCCCCACGAGGCGGGCGGCAGTGGCGGCCCGGCAGACCAGCGTTTGCGCCAGGTGGATGCCGATGAGATCGGTGGCGGCATTGGCCTGGACGAGGCCGAGCTGGCCCGATCCGCGCCGCTGGATGGGGTGCCCTGGACCGATGATGTGATTGACGACGAGGAGAGCAAGCCATGAACGATCAACGCTGCGCGTGCACGCACTGTTCCTGCACGGTGGATGCCAATGCCATGGAGCGCGACGGTAAGGCATATTGCTGCGAGGCCTGCGCCACCGGCCACCGAAATGGTGAGCCATGCCGGATGCAGGACTGCCATTGTGGTGAAAAGCCGGGCGAGAATGCGGTGGACAATGCGCTGGATGAAACCTATCCGGCGAGTGACCCGATTTCACCCTGAAGCCAGTAGGCGGGCTGCCCTTTCACCCGGTCGCCAGTCATTGGGGCATCGGGTTTTGCGTTGCCTGCTTCGCGGGTAAACCCGCTCCTACATTTACGGCGCATGGCTTGCGCGGGGTTGGTTTCTTGGCGCGCGCCCCCCGTAGGAGCGGGTTCACCCGCGAACACCGGCGCAGCCGGTGCCATGCAACGAGTTGCCTGCTTCGCGGGTAAACCCGCTCCTACATCTACGGCGCATGGCTTGCGCGGGGTTGGTTTCTTGGCGCACGCCCCCGTAGGCACGGGTTCACCCGCGAACACCGGCGCAGCCGGTGCCATGCAACGAGTTGCCTGCTTCGCGGGTAAACCCGCTCCTACATTTACGGCGCATGGATTGCGCGGGGTTGGTTTCTTGGCGCGCCCCCCGTAGGAGCGGGTTCACCCGCGAACACCGGCGCAGCCGGTGCCACACAACGCGTCGCATTTGCCACCTCCAGCGCACCTGGCCCCTTTCAGGTCTGGGCAGGCTTGTCGCGCAGACGCATGGCCTTGGCGCGCTTTTCCAGAATCAGGTAGGTCACCACCGCCAACAGCAGCGGAATCAGGTAGTACAGCGTGCGGTAGCCGAGCAGGGCAGCCACCAGCGTGCCCTGTGCCATCTGCCCGTGCAGCAGGGCCAGAAAGACCGCTTCCAGCACACCCAGCCCCGCAGGGATGTGCGCAACCACCCCAGCCACGCAACTGATCAGCAGGATGCCGAGAATCGACGGGTAGAACGCTTCGCCCGGCAGCAACCAGAAGATCAGCAGCGCCATCAGTGCCCAGTTGCTGGCACCCAACACCACCTGGCAAAGCGCCAGGCGCAGCGAGGGCAGCGTCACTTCGTGGTCGCGCCAACACCAGGTGCGCTTTTTGGCAAAACCACAGGCCAGCAGGTAGCCGCCCGCAATCGCCAGCAGCAGCAAGCCGATCAGGCGCAGGCCTGTAGTGCCTACCGCCCAATCGCCGGGCATCTCGACCAGGCCCAGGGCGAAGACGGTGCCGGCCAGCAGCATATACCCCATCCAGTTGGTCAACAGGCCCAAGGTGAGGATTCGCGTAATGGTCGCGGTATCCAGGCCCAGTCGGCCATAGAGCCGGTAGCGCAATGCGACCCCGCCTACCCAGGTTGTGAAGTTGAGGTTGAAGGCATAACACACGAACGCGACTGGCAATACCTGACGGGCAGGTAGTGTGTGGCCGATGTAAGCCCGGGCCAGCAGGTCGTAACTGGCGAACGCGAGATAGCTGCACAACGCGATCGCCAAGCCGGTGGCAAGGATGCCAGGTTTGTAGGCCAGCAAAGACTGGCGTACTTCATTCCAGTCCAGATTACGCGCCAGCAGGTACAGCAGCACAGGGATCAGGATCAGGAACGCAAGCGTAAACAAGCGTTTGCCCCAGGTTTGCCAGCTTTTGCGCGCCATCAGGAGTTGCCCTCGTGCAGTTTGCCCTGGGGTTCGACCTCCGGCTGCACCGAGCGCAAACGCTGCCGGTGCGCAGGGAACCAGCCCGCAATGCGCGGGAAGTGGCGGATCACGTGGAAGCACGCGAAGATCAACGGTGCCCGCCACCAGTAGCCGCGAATCATGCGCTCCAAGGTAACCGGTTTGCATTGCTCGCTGGCCAGTGCCTGCAAATGCTGGTGCAGTTGCTGGTTGAAGGCTCGATCACGAATGAACAGGTTGGCCTCCAGGTTGAACGACAGGCTCAGAGGATCGAGGTTGCTGGAGCCAACGGTGACCCACTGGTCGTCCACCAGGGCCACCTTGCCGTGCAACGGCCGCTGGCAGTACTCATGAATCATCACGCCGTCGCGCAGCAGGTAGTTGTACAGCAGGCGCGACAGTGCCCGGACCCAGCGCATGTCAGGCTGGCCCTGCAAGATCAAGTGAACCTCCACGCCACGCCGGGCCGCGTTACGCAACTCACGCATCAACCGATAGCCTGGAAAGAAGTACGCATTGGCGACCACGATGCGTTGCCTGGCCTTGCGAAAAGCCTGAAGGTAGTGCGCTTCTATATCGTTACTGCGCATCCCGTTGTCGCGCTCGATCAGCACAGCGTCGCTACCCCCGACAGGCTCGGTAACCGGGCGTACAGCACTGGGGGGCTGCAGCACGGGGGACATCAGGCGCTTGCTGGAGGCATGTACCTGCGCGACCACCGGGCCGGTGACCTCCACGGCATAGTCCTGCTTGGCCATGGCACCAAAGTCGCCCAAATGGTCGGCGCTGTAGTTGATACCGCCGATGAAGGCCCGCTCACCATCGACCACCACGATCTTGCGGTGCAAACGGCGGAACAGGTTGGTGCGCATGCCTAACAACCGGGGTTGTGGATCGAACGCGTGAAAGCTTACGCCCGCATCGGTCATCGCTGAAATGAATGCAGCCGGCAGGTCGGCTGTGCCGTAGCCATCCGCAGCCACTTCCACGCGCACACCACGCCGGGCAGCGTCGATCAGCACCTGCTGCAATTGCTGGCCCACCTTGTCGTCGAAGATGATGAAGGTTTCCAGCAGTATTTCTTCCCGCGCCTGGGCCATGGCCTCGAACACGCGGGGGTAGTACTGTTCGCCGTTGATGAGCAACTGCACGCTGTTGCCCTCTACCCAAGGTCGGTTCACAGGTTGATCTCCGCAGCCAGTGGTACGTGGTCGGACAGATGCGACCACGGGTATTTGGACAGCACCTGAGCAGCGCCCGGTATGGCGTTACGCACGTAGATGCGGTCCAGGCGCAACAACGGCAGGCGCGCCGGGAAACTGCGCGCCGGGGTGCCGAAGGCCTCTGTCAGGTGTTCGCTCAGCACCGCGTCTGCCTTCAGCCGCCAGTCGTTGAAATCGCCGGCGATGATGACCGGCGCTTTGGGCGGCAGGCTGGCCAGCAGGTCCAGCATCAGCTTCACCTGGCTCTGCCGATGGGCTTCCCGCAGGCCCAGGTGTACGCATACCGCATGCACCTCGTCATGGCCCGGCACCTCCAGCTGGCAATGCAGCAGGCCACGCTGTTCATTGCCCTGCACCGAGACATCCAGGTTGTCGAAGCGGCTGATGGGGAATTTCGACAACAGTGCGTTGCCGTGATCTCCATGGGGATACACGGCATTGCGGCCATAGGCGAACTGCGGCCACATGCTGTCGGCCAGAAACTCGTATTGCGGCGTTTCTGGCCAGGCAGGGTGGCGCAGGGCATGCTGCTGATGACTGCCGTGCACCTCTTGCAAAAACACCAGGTCGGCGCCGGTGGCCCGTACGGCCTCGCGCAACTCGGGCAAGATGAAGCGCCGGTTGAAGAAGGTGAAGCCTTTGTGCACGTTCAGCGTCAACACATTGAGCCGGCGTACAGCTGTCACCTTGTCGATGATGCAGTGTGGGGTGGGCAGGGGCTTATTCACAAGGCCACCTCCGGCACCATACCAGGCTCGGTCATCAGCTCATGATCCAACGACAGCTTTTGCAGCAATCGCCTGGCGTCGTATGGCGCGTGAACCTTCTGGTCGTTGTCGAAGTAGCAGTATACATCCCGTGCCGCACGCCGAGGCGGCGGCCCCGGCACGACCAGGCGGGCATCGTCCGCCTGGGTACCTTCGCTCCATTGCTGGATACGCTGTTTCCAGCGCCGCAGCGCGCGTGCGGTATATCCGCTGCTGTACAACTCCACATCCCCGTGCAGGCGCATGTAGACGAAGTCGGCGGTCACATCTTCGACACAGGGCCACTTGCCGGCGCTGTCGGCAACTACCAGTGCCACGCGATGCTTGCGTAACAGCTTGATGAAGGCTTCGCAGAGAAAACTCTCGTGGCGGATTTCCACGGCGTGACGCAAGCGTGCATTGCCCTTGATGGCAAGGCTGCCATTGCCCTTGAGGCGTTCGGTGCAGCCTTGGGCGCGTTCACGGGCCGCTTTGCGGGTGTGAGGCAGCAGCTCGAAAAACCGGGCAAAACGGTCTTCATCGAACTTCATGCTGGGAGGGAACTGCCACAGGAATGGCCCGAGTTTTTCGCCCAACAGCAGCGGCCCGGAGGCAAAAAAGTTGGCTACTGGCTCTTCGATGTCCTTCAGCCGCCGCACATGGGTGATATAGCGCGGCCCCTTGACCGCGAACACGAAGCCGTCCGGTGTTTGTTCACGCCAGCCCAGATAACGCTCGGGCGTTTGCAGGCTGTAGAACGAGCCATTGATCTCGATGCTGTTCACCGCCCGTGAAGCGAATGCCAGTTCATCGTCCTGCTTCAGGCCTTTGGGGTAGAAATCCTTGCGCCAGGGGCCATAGCGCCACCCGGAGATACCGATGCGAATATCGCTCACGCTGCCGTCCTCACTGCCGGTTCCTTGTTCGGTCGCTCTGAAAGTGCGACCGGCAAGGGCCGGCAAGGGTTCACAACGCTTGACCAACGGAACTGCTGACGCCGAGTTGAACTTTGCGGCAACTGGCGTCTCCACCGCATACCCGCTTCATGGCAGGGTGCCAGGACCAAGTGCGCTATCTAATGGCCTATCCCAGGATACTGGCGCCGCAGGAAGCGCTGGCAAACGGGATGATCCACGCAATCGACGAGATGCCGATCGAGGCGGATGCCGCTCAGTGGAGTGTGCACGCTTAGCTTACCGAACTGACGCAGCAGTGCCCGGGTCACAAGCCAGCAAGGAACGGATCAGGGACTTGATCTCGCCCTTCACCGCAGCCACCTGGTCCAGGTGGGCAAAGCGGCAATCGGAAATTTCATGCCGGGCCTTGGGTTGCGGTGCGTCGGCAAACTCCGCTGCGAACACGTAATGCATCCGTTCTGGCGTTTCGTGGCGCATCAACAAAATCAGCGACTCAGCCTGTAGGCCGGTCTCTTCCAGCAACTCCCGCTCAGCGGCCTGCATTGGCGTCTCGCCGGCCTCGATCTTGCCGCCTGGAAGGGTCCAGGGCGCGTTGGGCTTTCTCACCCACAACCATTTATGGCGCTGCTTGCCATGCTGGCAAATAATGGTGGCGCGATGCTTGACTGGCTTCATTCAGGCTCCTGGGCGAGTCCCTTATTGCATGAAGTTTGGGCGTTAGTTGGCAATGAACGTTGCGTTGAAGCTGACGAACGGTCACCTCCGTCACGCAAACATCTTGCCTGCGTGTTTTTCATGCCCCCGGTCAACTGACGCCAAAGCCACTGAGCGCAACATGAGCCGGGGTCTTGGAACCTAGGCAGGGCACACGTTCGGTCACTGGTACCAAAGTTTCGACAAAATTTTGAATCTTCTGGTCACGGCCCGATCAATCAGAATGTCATCCATGGAGAAGAGGAGGCCCCCTGCGATGCCTAGCCCACAGCTGTACATAATTGATTACAAACTGCATGGCCAGCCGCGCAGTTTCATTATTCGCCTGGAACGCCTGGATAATGCCGAGGCCTGGCATTGGGCAAGTTGTGATGCGGGCATCGGCATCATTCCCAAGTTCGGTCGCGAGAAGATCAGGAAAGTCAGTCGGCCGATGGCCGAGCGTTACGGCATTACCGCCGTGAGCTGGCGGATTTCGGGGAGCAAGCCCAACCAGTCGGTGGGCGATCCGGCGGCGATGGTTTAACAGCTCGCCTGCAACCGGTAAAAGAAACTGCAGGAACGGACGTGCCCGCTCCTGCAGGATACGTTGATGCTCATGTTGTCAGGCGCCGGACTCAGGGTCGCTGGCCGGGACGCCAGGGCGGTTTTCATCGTCATCCGTCACATTGGGGTCGGCATCAGGATCGTCTGCCCGATCGTTGCGTCTATCAGGCTCCAGCTCCGGCCAATCATCTTCAACATTGCCGCCGCCCATTTGCAGTAGGTAATCCATTGTGCAGTCCTCGTTCATGATCGTCATGAATTGAGATCGACAGGTACACGCCATAGATCCACTGGGCAATGGCAGTCGCTGACCAACGGTTTCGGTTGCCAGAGTACTTCACTACAGCCACGTACGCGCACTTCCCAAGTGCCTTGGGCAGCTACTGGCCTCTTCGCGGGTGAACCCGCTCCTACGAGGGCGCCGTGCAGTACCGGGCAAAGGCGGCTTGCCCGGGAAGAGGCCGGTAGCTTCAACCCATCATTCTGGCTTTTTCAGCACCAAGGTCAGGATGTCATAGCTGGCCACCAGTTCACCCAACTGATTGGTTACCTCCACATCCCATGCCACCACCCCCTGCGGCTGCCCCAGCGGGCTGGTCTTGCCCTGGTCGATCTTGCGTTTGCAGGTCAGGCGCGCCTGGATGGTATCGCCAATGCCCACCGGGTTGATGAAGCGCAGGGTGTCCAGCCCATAGTTGGCTAGCACCGGGCCGGCACCGGGCGACACGAACAGCCCGGCCGCTGCCGACAGTACGAAGTAACCGTGGGCAATGCGTTTACCGAACTGCGACGCCTTGGCGGCGATTTCGTCGAAGTGCATATAGAAATGGTCGCCTGAAAGGCAGCCGAAATTGACCAGGTCAGCT
Organism: Pseudomonas sp. 3HC3; assembly: GCF_044904505.1. Lineage (NCBI taxonomy): Bacteria > Pseudomonadati > Pseudomonadota > Gammaproteobacteria > Pseudomonadales > Pseudomonadaceae > Pseudomonas > Pseudomonas sp. 3HC3. The sequence goes on along the minus strand of NZ_JADDRH010000001.1, from coordinate 571,304 downwards.
TCTGTCACTGTGCGGCGATGGGTGAGCAGCGACTCGCCGATACGCAGCTGCTCGAAGTAGCGACGGAACGGGTGTACTTCGGTTTCGACCACTTCGCCGCCGCGCACGTACTCGCCGGTCACCGCCGTGAGCATGCTCGGCGAGCCTTGTACCGCCGCGCGCTGCAGGTAGTGCTTGACCGCACGCAGGCCACCCAGCTCTTCACCGCCACCGGCGCGGCCCGGGCCACCGTGCTTGAGCTGCGGCAGTGGCGAGCCATGGCCGGTGGACTCCTTGGCGGCCTGGCTATCGAGCACCAGCAATCGCCCATGCCAGGCAGCAGCCACCGGGATAGCCTTGGCGGCCACGTTGCGGTCGGCGGTGACCAGGGTCGCCACCAGGCTGCCTTTGCCACGGGCAGCCAGTGCCAAGGCTTCGTCGAGGTCGTCATAGGCCATCAGCGTACTGACCGGGCCGAACGCTTCGATGTCGTGGGCGCCGCCCTCGGCATGTGGGTCGCGGGCCTGCAACAAGGTCGGGGCAAAGAACGCGCCCTCAGCCACGCCTTCGCCACGCGGGGCAAAGCCATCGCTGGCGCCGAACAACTGATCACAACTCTGCAGCAGGCTGCGCACCCGCTCGCCAACGTCGCGCTGCTGGTCATGGGAGGCCAGGGCCCCCATGCGCACGCCTTCCAGCGACGGGTCGCCAACCACGACCTTGCTCAGGCGCTCGCGCAGGCGGGTGGCAACGGCATCCAGGTGCCTGGCCGGGACGATCGCGCGGCGGATGGCGGTGCATTTCTGCCCGGCTTTAGTGGTCATTTCACGCACCACTTCCTTGATGTACAGGTCGAACTCTTCGCTGTCCGGTGTCACGTCCGGGCCGAGGATGGCGCAGTTGAGCGAGTCGGCCTCGGCAGTGAACGGCACCGAGTTGCGAATCAGGTTGGGCGTCACGCGCAATTTGGCAGCGGTATCGGCAGAACCGGTGAAGGTCACCACGTCCTGGCCTTGCAGGCGGTCAAGCAGATCGCCAGTGCTGCCTATCACAAGCTGCAGGCTGCCTTCGGGCAGCAGGCCTGAGGCATTCATCAGGCGGACCACGGCCTCGGTCAAATAGCTGGTCGAGGTCGCCGGCTTGACGATGCAGGGCATACCGGCCAGGAACGTCGGGGCAAACTTTTCCAGCATGCCCCAGATGGGGAAGTTGAACGCGTTGATGTGCACCGCAACGCCTGCCCGTGGCACCAGGATGTGACTGCCGGCGAAATGGCCTTGTTTGCCCAACGGTATGGCTGGGCCTTCGTGCACCAGGTTACCCGACGGCAGCTCGCGGCTGCCGATGCCGGCATAGGAGAACAGCGTGGCGTTGCCGCCTTCGATGTCGATCCAGCTGTCGGCCCGGGTGGCGCCGCTGTGGTGCGACAGGGCGTAGAGCTGTTCTTTGCGCTCGGCCAGGTACAGGGCCAGGGCTTTGAGGCGTTGGGCACGCTGTTGGAAATCCATGCCCATCAGCGAGGCAAGGCCGCGCGCACGCGCGTAGTCCACGGCTTCGGCGAAGTCAGGGCGCTCTTCATGGCTGTAGGCCAACATGTGGCCGTCGAGGGCGCTACGCAGGGCCTGGGCGCCATGCTGGCCGAGCCAACGGCCGGCGATGAAACTTTGCAGAGTAGGGGCGGCAGACATGCTGTTCTCCATGCTGTTCAAAATGTGAGGGGCGCTGTTACCACAGCGCCAGGGTGTAGCCGATGATCAGGCGGTTTTCGTCCACGGCGTTGGTCAGGCCGTTGCCGGAGCGGAAGGTGACATTGCGCCAGCGCAGGCTGACGTCCTTGAGCGGACCGCTCTGAATGACATAAGCGATGTCGGTGTCGCGCTCGCGCTCGCGGCCATTGGTCACGGTGGCAGTTTCGGCGTGGCGACCGTCGGTGTAGCGGGTCATGAAACTCAGGCCGGGGAGGCCCATGGCTACGAAGTCGTAGTCGTAGCGCACTTGCCAAGAGTCCAGCCCGGCCCGGGTGAAGGTGTTGTAGGTGACCAGGTTGACGGTGAACGGGTCGCCGCCGTTGACGAACGGGAAGGCGCTGTCACCGGACATCTGCTGCCAGGTGGCGGTGAACTTGTGCGCCCGCACGCCCAGGGTGAACATGGCGTTGAAGTTACGGTTGTCGATGTTGCCGGCACGTTCGGCACCGTCGTTGCGGCTGTCGAAGTAGCGCAGGTCACTGCGCAGGCTCACACCTTCTGCCAGTGGGCGGGTGTCGATCAGCCCGACAAACTGCTGACGGTAGATATCCTGAAGCTTGGCGTAGTAATAGCTGACTGTGGTTTGCGGGGTGATGGCGTAGCTGCCACCACCAAAGTCCAGGTGGTCACTGCTGGCTGCGCCATAGCCAATGTCATCGCGGCCAGAGGAATCACGCAGGTTGGCCTTGGTCAGGCGTCCGGCATTGAAGGTGAGGCCATCAAGGTCCTGACTGGTGAGCAGCCCCCCCTGGAAGGTGGACGCCAGCAGGCGGGTGTCGTTGTACACCACCACCGGCAGGATCGGCTGCAAGGTGCCCAGGCGCAAGGTGCTCCTGGACACACGAACCTTGCCGGTCAGGCCCAGCTCGCTGTAGTCGTCGACCGGTTCGTGGCTGTTCGGGCCAAACGGCAGCAGGCCGGTGTTACGACGGTCGCGGCTGGAGTCGAGCTTGATGCCCAACTGGCCCAGGGCGTCCACGCCAAAGCCGACCGGGCCCTCGGTGAAGCCCGATTCCAGCTTGGCGGTAAAGCCCTGGCCCCATTCCTCGGCCTTGGCCTGCGGTGCGTTGCTTTGGCGGAAGTCGCGGTTCATGTAGTGGTTGCGCAGCTCCAGGCGAGCATGGCTGTCGCCGATGAAATCGGCCAGCGCGGGCATGGGCAGGGCGAGGGTGGCCAGCCAGGCGGCTGACAGGAAGTGTGTGCGGTTCATTGTTGTTGTTTTACCCGACATGTCTGTTCGTCCTTGAAGTCAGTGTTTGCTGGCACCAGCTGCGCCGATACCGGTCATGGAACGGATGAACTGGCCCAGGTAGCGGCCACGCTCTTCAACGGCACGTTCGGAGCTGTCGGTAACCGAGAACACCCAGGCACTGAGGAAGGCCAGGCTCATGGAGAACAGCGCCGGGTTGCTGAAGGGGAACAGCGCCGTTTCGTTGTGCAGCACGTTGACCCACACCGCCGGGCCCAGCACTACCAGCAGCACCGCCGAGACCAGCCCGGCCATGCTGCCGCACACCGCGCCGCGAGTGGTCAGGCCTTTCCAGAACATCGAAAGGAGCAGCACCGGGAAGTTGACCGAAGCGGCCACCGCCAGTACCAGGCCGGAGAGGAAGGCAATGTTCTGCGACTCGAACATCAGGCCCAGGATCACTGCCAGCAGGCCGATGACCAGTGTGGCAATGCGCGACACGCGCATTTCCTCTTGCTCGGTAGCCTTGCCTTTGCGCATCACGCAGGCATACAGGTCGTGGGACACTGCCGAAGCCCCGGACAGCGCCAGGCCGGCGACCACAGCCAGAATGGTGGCGAAGGCCACGGCAGAGATGAAGCCCAGGAACAGGTTGCCACCCACGGCCTGGGCCAGGTGCACGGCGACCATGTTGCCGCCGCCGATGATTGCGCCGGTGGCGTCGCGGTAGGACGGCTCGGTGCCGACCATGACGATGGCGCCAAAGCCGACAACGATCAGCAGCAGGTAGAAGTAACCAATGAAACCGGTGGCGTAGAACACGCTCTTGCGTGCTTCCTTGGCATCACTGACAGTGAAGAAGCGCATCAGGATATGCGGCAGGCCAGCGGTGCCGAACATCATGCCCAGCCCCAGTGAAATAGCGTCCACCGGGTTGGACAACAAGCCCCCTGGGGCCATGATCGCCTGGCCCTTGGCATGCACGGCCACGGCGCTGGCAAACATGGCCTCGGTGCTGAAACCGAAGTGCTTGAGCACCATGAAAGCCATGAAACTGGTGCCCGACAGCAGCAATACCGCCTTGATGATCTGCACCCAGGTGGTGGCGAGCATGCCACCGAAGGTGACATAGGCAACCATCAGCACGCCAACCAGCATCACGGCGTACAGGTAGCTGATGCCGAACAGCAACTCGATCAGCTTGCCGGCACCGACCATTTGCGCCACCAGGTACATCAGCGCCACCACCAGAGTGCCGAAAGCCGAGGTCAAGCGCACCGGGGTTTGCGCCAGCCGGTAGCTGACCACATCGGCAAAGGTGTACTTGCCCAGGTTGCGCAGGCGCTCGGCAATCAGGAACAGGATGATCGGCCAGCCTGCCAGGACACCGAGGGCATACAACAGGCCGTCGTAGCCGTTCATGAACATCATCGCGGAAATGCCCAGGAACGAAGCGGCACTGATCATGTCCCCAGCGATCGCCAGGCCGTTCTGCATGCCGGTCAGGCCGCCGCCGGCGGTGTAGAAGTCGCTGGCCGAGCGGGTACGCAGGGCCGCCCAGCGGGTGACCAGCAGGGTGAAGCAGACAAACACCATGAACATCGAAATGGCTGTCCAGTTCATTGTGCGCACTCCTGCTTGACCTTGTCGTTGAGCGGGTCGAGCACGTTGTTGGCGCGGTGCACATAGATGCCGGTCAGGGCAAAGGACAGCAGCACCATCAGCACGCCCACCAGCATGCCGACCGTGGTCACGCCGCCGCTGAGGGACTGGCCGAGGGTGCTGGGCGAGAACGCGACCAGCAGGACGAAGCCGTAGTAGACCACCAGCATGGCCAGGGTCAGGCTGCCGTTCAGGCGGCGTTTGCGTCGTACCAGGTGCTGGAAGTCGGGGTGGTTGGCGATGCTTTCTATGCGTTCGGGTGTCATGGCAAGCGATCTCTTGGTTTTGTAATTGTTTTGTTGAGGTCACGCGGGGTATTGCGTTGTTGCTTAGGCCCTCTTCGCAGGAAGGATGCTGCCCCAAGGCCTTGCGCAGGCCCTGCAGGGGCGGGTTTACCCGCGAAGCAGTCGACTCGGTCTACAGCTGGTCGAAGTCAAGCACCACCTTGTCGCTCACCGGGTAGGTCTGGCACGACAGCACATACCCGGCCGCCACTTCGTAATCTTCGAGGGCATGGTTGCTGTCCATCTCCACTTCGCCCTCGATCACCCGGCACTTGCAGGTGGAGCACACGCCGGCCTTGCACGAGTAGGGCAGCTCGGCGCCAATGGCGTTGCCGGCGTCCAGCACGTTCTGGGTGTTGCGCGGCAGGTCGAAGCTCAGTGCCCGGCCGTCGCTGATCACGGTGATATGGCTAAGCGCCGAATCCACCTGGCGTGCCGCCTCACGGGCTTCGCGGCGGGCCTCGCTGCCGGCGGCGGCGAACAGCTCGAAGTGAATGCGTTCCTTGGCCATGCCGTTGGCCTGCAGGCTGTCACGCACGGTCTCGGTCATCGCCTGCGGGCCGCAGATGAATGCCGCGTCCAGGCCGGGAACATCCAGCCAGCGCGAAAACAGTTGGCCGCATTTGTCAGCGTCGATGCGGCCGTTGTACAGGTCGACGTCCTGCTGTTCGCGGCTGAACACGAAAATCAGGTTCAAGCGGTCGAGGTAACGGTTTTTCAGGTCTTCGAGCTTGTCGCGGAACAGCGCCCCCGAACTGGAGCGGTTGCCGTACAGTAAGGTGAAACGGCTGTGCGGCTCGCTGGCCAGCGTGGTGGCGATGATCGACAGTATCGGGGTGATGCCGCTGCCGGCGGCCACCCCCAGATAGTTGCCCTGGCGAGCCGGGTCCAGAGGCACGAAGAAGCTACCCGATGGCGGCATCACTTCCAGCTGCTGGCCGGCCTTGAGCACTTCATTGGCAAACGCCGAGAAGCGCCCACCCGGCACGCGCTTGACGGCCACGCGCAGCTCGCCGTCCTGCACGGCGCTGCAGATGGAGTAGGAGCGGCGGACTTCTTCGTTGTCCAGCTGGGTGCGCATGACCAGGTACTGGCCCTGAGTGAAGCGGAACTGGTCCTGCAGGTGCTCGGGCACATCGAAGGCAATCGATACCGCATCACGGGTCTCATTGCGCACTTGCTTGATGGTCAGGCTGTGAAACTGGCTCATGGTGGTCTCCACGGCTCAAATGCATTTGAAATAGTCGAATGGCTCCAGGCACTCGCGGCAGCGGTACAGCGCCTTGCAGGCCGTGGAGCCGAACTGGCTGAGCAATTCGGTATGGGCGCTGCCGCATTGCGGGCAGCACACCTGGGGGGCTTCGCCGAGCAGGCTGCGCTTGCTGGCGCTGCCTTGCGGCGGCGCAATGCCATAAGCGCGCAGGCGCTCGCGGCCCAGTTCGCTGATCCAGTCAGTGCTCCAGGCCGGGGTCAGCCGGCGCTCCAGGTCTGGCGCGGTGAAACCGGCCTGTTCCAGCGCCTGGCGGATATCCCCTTCGATGACTTCGGTGGCCGGGCAGCCAGAGTAGGTCGGGGTGACCACCAGGTGCAGGTGGCCGGCGCGCCAATCGACATCGCGCACGATCCCCAGGTCGACCACGCTGACCACCGGCACTTCCGGGTCCATGACCTGGCCCAGTACCGCCCAGGCCCGGGCCAGGTCGTCACCTTGCTGTGCCCGCGCGCCGCGGTCACCGGCAATCAGTTCACCAGGTTGCATCGGGGTAGGCCCTTGGCAGGAACTGCATTTCGGCCAGCAGCAGGCCCAGATGCTCGGTGTGCAGGCCTTTGCGGCCATCCAGGTAAAAGTGGCTGGCGGCCTTGGGCAGCGGCAGTTCGACCGAAGCAAACGTCGCGGCGACCTGCTTCAGCCAGGTGGCGCCGACGGTCGCTGGGTCGGCGGCGATACCGCATTCGGCCAGACGGACTTCGTTGTCGCTGCCAGCGGCGAGTTCAACGGTGAAGCGCCACAGTGCCGGGATAGCGGCGAGCATGCGCTGGCGGCTGACATCGGTACCACCGCCCAGCCGTTGCACCCATTCGCTGGACCGGCGCAGGTGGTAGGTGACTTCCTTCAGAGCCTTGGCGGCAATCCCCGCGATTCGCGCGTCGCTAGACTCGACCAGCCCCTGCAGCACGGCGAAGTGCCACGCGTCGTAGAGGAACTGCTTGGTCATGGTCACGGCAAAATCACCGTTGGGTTGCTCGACCAGCAACAGGTTGCGGTAGGCGCGCTCGTCACGGCGGAACGCCAGGGCATCGGCATCCCGGCCATCGTCGAGCAGCTCGGCGGCATACTCCAGCCAGTTGCGGGCCTGGCCGACCAGATCGAGGCCGACATTCATCAGGGCCAGCTCTTCCTCGATGGCCGGGGCGCGGCCACACCACTCACAGAGGCGCTGGCCCTGGACCAGGGCGCTGTCGCCGAGCAACAGCAGATAGGGGATTAGGGCTTCTTTATGCATGGCCCACCTCACATGTGTCCGACTTCGTCGGGCAGTTCGTAGAAGCTGGCATGGCGATAGACCTTGTCGTCCGAGGGGGCGAACAGTGGGTCTTTCTCGTCGGGGGAGGAGGCGGTGATCAGCGCCGACGGCACCACCCACAGGCTCACACCTTCGCTACGGCGGGTGTAGAGCTCGCGGGCGTTCTCGATGGCCATGGCGGCATCGGCGGCGTGCACGCTGCCGACATGCTTGTGGTTAAGGCCGTGCTTGCTGCGCACGAACACTTCGTAGAGGGTCCAGACAGACATTTTCGATCTCCGCATCAATCGCCGCTCAGGCGGCGTTCTTGTTCTGTTGCTTGCGCGCATAGGCCACGGCGGCCTCGCGTACCCAGGCGCCGTCCTCGATGGCCTTGCGCCGGGTGGCGACACGTTCCAGGTTGCACGGGCCATTGCCCTTGATCACTTCGTAGAACTCGTCCCACTGGATTTCACCGAAGTCGTAGTGGCCGCGCTCGGCGTTCCACTTCAGCTCAGGGTCAGGCGCAGTGCAGCCAAGCAGTTCCAGCTGCGGCACGGTCTGGTCGATGAAGCGCTGGCGCAGTTCGTCGTTGGTCTGGCGCTTGATCTTCCAGGCCATCGACTGGGCGCTGTTGGGCGAGTGTTCATCGCTAGGGCCGAACATCATCAGTGCCGGCCACCACAAGCGGTTGATGGCGTCCTGAACCATGTCGCGCTGGGCTTGGGTGCCCTGGCGCATCATGGTCAGGAGCATTTCGTAGCCCTGGCGCTGGTGGAAGCTCTCTTCCTTGCAGATACGGATCATCGCGCGGGAGTAGGGGCCGTAAGAGGTGCGCTGCAGCACCACCTGATTGACGATGGCGGCGCCATCCACCAGCCAGCCCACAGCGCCCATGTCGGCCCAGCTGAGGGTGGGGTAGTTGAAGATGCTCGAGTACTTGGCCTTGCCGTTGTGCAGTTTGGCGATTTCTTCGTCGCGGTCAGCCCCAAGGGTTTCCATGGCGCTGTACAGGTACAGGCCATGGCCGGCTTCGTCCTGGATCTTGGCCATCAGCTGCAGTTTGCGCTTGAGGCTGGGGGCACGGGTGACCCAGTTGCCTTCGGGCAGCATGCCGACGATTTCAGAGTGGGCGTGCTGGGAGATCTGCCGGATGAGGGTCTGGCGGTAGGCCTCGGGCATCCAGTTCTTGGCTTCGATCTTGATTTCGGCGTCGATCTTTTCCTGGAAGTTGCGTTCCTCGGGGGACATTTCTTCCAGCGTCTTAACGCGCTTGACTCCGGTTTCCACTAGCTGTGCGTACATGTGCTGCGACTCCTGCTAAGGCATGAGTCATTTGTAAGCGATACAAAACATAACGTCAAACACATTTATGTGTATCAGGTAAGATTTGTGTATCACATTGACAGCCAAGAGGGCTGTCGGGCAGCAGCATTTGCCCGGCGTAACGCAGGCAAAAAAAAGGCCCCGGACAATGCCGGGGCCGAAAAGGCAGCCGAATGGGTCAGCTGGCCAACCGTCTGTCGAACACGTGGCACGCCTTGCCCTCGGAGCGCTTGAGCGTGCCGCAGGGCTGCAGGTGCACCTGGGTGCTGATGCCGATGTAAGTCTTGATCTGTTTGCTCAGCTCGCCTATCACCAGCTTGCGCTGGCCCTCATCGAGGTGCTGGCACTCGGCACGCAACTCCACATGCACCTCGACGCTATCCAGGTTGCCGTTACGATACAGATGAATCTCATAAAGCTCGGATAGCTGTTTTATTTTCAGGACCTGTTCCTCGATCTGGGTCGGGAACACATTGACCCCGCGAATGATCAGCATGTCGTCACTGCGGCCGGTGATCTTGCCGATCCGCCGCATCGGCCGAGCGGTGCCGGGCAGCAGCCGGGTGAGGTCGCGGGTGCGGTAGCGCACCATCGGCAATGCCTCTTTGCTCAGCGAGGTAAATACCAGTTCGCCCAATTGGCCATCCGGCAGTACCTCGCCGGTGGCAGGGTCGATGATCTCGGGATAGAAGTGGTCTTCCCAGATGGTCGGGCCGTCCTTGGTCTCGATGCACTCCATTGCCACGCCGGGGCCCATGATTTCCGAGAGGCCATAGATATCGAGGGCATCGATACCCAGGCGCTGCTCGATCGAGCGGCGCAGCTCGTCGGTCCACGGCTCGGCACCAAAAATGCCCAGGCGCAGCTTGAGGTCGTGCGGGTCGATGCCCTGGCGCTCGATTTCATCAGCCAGGTTGAGCATGTAGGACGGGGTGACCATGATGATGTCGGGCTGGAAGTCGCGAATCAGCTGCACCTGCTTTTCGGTCTGGCCACCGGACATGGGGATCACGGTGCAGCCCAGGCGTTCGGCACCGTAGTGCGCGCCGAGCCCGCCGGTGAACAGCCCGTAGCCGTAGGACACATGCACCTTGTCACCTTTGCGCCCGCCGGCCGCACGAATCGAACGGGCAACCACATTGGCCCAGGTGTCGATATCGTTCTGGGTGTAGCCGACTACCGTCGGCTTCCCGGTGGTGCCACTGGAGGCATGCAGGCGCACCACTTCTTCCTGGGGCACGGCAAACATGCCGTAGGGGTAGTTGTCGCGCAGGTCGTTCTTGCCGGTGAAGGGGAACTTCGCCAGGTCTTCCAGGCACTTGAGGTCATCGGGGTGGGCGCCGTACTCGGCAAAGCGCTGGCGGTACAGCGGCACATTGTCGTAGGCGTGCTTCAGGCTCCAGCGCAGACGCTCCAGCTGGTGCTGGCGCAGGGCATCGACGCTGGCGGTTTCCATCGGATCCAGCAGGGCACGATCGGCATCATGGTACATGTTCATGGCTTCACTCGAATTGTTCTTGTACGCCGCGCGCCAGCGGTTGCAGGCCACGCGGTGAGTGTCATGGAGGCAGCATATACGGCTGCGTTCAGTTCGGTAACAAGCGCAGGGTCTGAACCGCTCAGAGGCGCTCGATGATCATGGCAATGCCTTGGCCTACGCCGATGCACATGGCGCACAGGGCGTAGCGGCCGGCCGTTTCTTCAAGCTCGTGCAAGGCAGTGGTCACCAACCGGGCACCGCTCATGCCCAGGGGATGGCCCAGGGCGATGGCGCCGCCGTTGCGGTTGACTCGCGGGTCGTCGTCGGCCAGGCCCAGCTCGCGCAACACGGCCAGCCCCTGGGCGGCAAAGGCCTCGTTGAGTTCGATGACATCCATGTCAGCCAGTGCCAGACCGGTGAGTGCCAGCACCTTGCGGGTCGCAGGCACCGGACCGATGCCCATCAGCCTGGGCTCGACCCCGGCCACCGCCATGCCGACGATGCGCCCGCGCGCTTTCAGGCCATGGCGGCGGGCTGCGACGCTGCTGGCCAGCAGCAGGGCGCAAGCGCCGTCATTCACGCCGGAGGCATTACCGGCCGTTACGCTGCCGCCTTCACGAAACGGCGTGCCGAGCCGAGCCAACTGCTCCAGCGTGGTGTCGCCGCGCGGGTGCTCGTCATGCTCGACCACTTTGGACGGGCCTTTGCGTTGCGGGATTTCGACCGGCACGATTTCCTGTGCCAAGCGGCCGCGGGCCTGAGCGGCTGCAGCCTTGTGCTGGCTGCGCAGGGCAAACGCATCTTGGTCGGCGCGCGAGATGCCGAACTGTTCGGCCACGTTTTCGGCCGTTTCCGGCATGGAATCGGTGCCGTAGGCGGCCTTCATCAGCGGGTTGACGAAACGCCAGCCGATCGTGGTGTCGAACAGCTCGGCCGCACGCCCGAATGCCTGCTCCGACTTACCCATCACAAACGGCGCACGCGACATGGATTCCACACCGCCGGCCAGCATGAGCCCTGCTTCACCACAGCGCAGGGCACGTGCCGCACTACCGATGGCATCCAGGCCGGAACCGCACAGGCGGTTGATCGTAGTCCCCGGTACTTCGACTGGCAGCCCGGCTAGCAGGCTCGCCATGTGAGCCACGTTGCGGTTGTCCTCGCCGGCCTGGTTGGCGCAGCCGAAGATAACGTCATCAATGGCTTTCCAGTCCAGTTCGGGGTGGCGCTGGATCAAGGCTTTGAGCGGGATGGCCGCCAGGTCGTCGGCGCGCACACTGCTCAGGGCCCCGGCATAGCGGCCAATGGGGGTGCGCACGGCGTCGATGATCAAGGCATCGGCGTGGGTCGGTTCATTCATCTTGCGTCTCCTGCGCCAGCACGGTGCCGCGCACTTTGTAGGATTTGCCATGGAACATCGCCACCAGCTCACCGCGCTGGTTGTCGATGCGCACGTCGTACAGGCCGGTGCGGCCTTTGCGGCTGACTTCGCTGGCGTGGGCGGTGAGCACGTCATCGCGCAGCGCCGGGGCCAGGTAGTCGATGCTGCACCCCAGCGCCACCGTGGCCTGGTCGTAGCTGTTACAGGCGAAGGCAAACGCCGAATCAGCCAAAGCGAACAGGAAACCGCCATGGCAGGTGCCGTGGCCCTGGATCATGTCGGCACGCACCGGCATGCGCAGGCTGGCCCGGCCTGGGCCGGCATCCAGCAGGCTGATGCCCAGGCCCTGAGTGGCCGGGTCGCGGGCGTACATGGCGTCGGCACAGGCTTGTGCCAGTTGCTCTTCAGTCATGTAGGGTGCCTCCTTTGGCTTCACAGCGGCGTAACAACAGGGAAGGGCGGTAGCGGCTCTCGCCATAGCTGCGCTGCAGGTTGTCGAGCACGGCCAGGGTGTGGGCAAGGCCGATGTCTGCGGCCCAGGCCAGCGGGCCGCGGGGGTAATTGACGCCGGCGCGCATGGCCAGGTCGATGTCGGCGGCGCTGCCGACGCCCTGAAGCACCGCATCGGCAGCCTCGTTGGCGAGCATTGCCACGGTGCGCAGCACCACCAGGCCGGGGAGGTCGGCGATGCCGGTCACTTTCAAGCCTGCGCGCTGCAGCAGGGCTACAGCCTGGTCACGGGCGTTGTCGCTGGTATCCGCTGACCAGCTGATGGCTAGGCGCGTGGCGCTGCTGTAGTCCAGCGCCAGGTCGAGCAGCACAAGGTTGCGCAGGCCGTCTTCGCGGGCGCGCTGGCTCGCCAGGCGGCCATCGGACAGGGCCAGGGTGGCATCGCCCACCTGAATCAGGCCACTACCGGCGCGTTGGGTCACGGCAATACCGCTTTGGCGCAGGCGCTCGACCAGCGGCTGCATCACCCCCAGGTTGCCCTCGACAACGCAGGCCTCTGCGCCGGCGGAGCTGTGCAGTTCGGCCGGCTGCGGGCGCTCTACGCCTTCGGCATAGCGATAGAAGCCTTGGCCGGTCTTACGACCCAGGCGACCGGCGTCCACCAGTTCCTTCTGCACCAGCGAAGGCTGGAAGCGGAAATCGCCATAGAAAGCATCGAATACGGAACAGGTGACCGCGTAATTGACGTCATGGCCAATCAGGTCGGTCAGCTCGAACGCCCCCATGCGGAAGCCACCCGCGTCACGCATCAGCGCATCCAGGCTGGCGCAATCGGCGGCACCTTCCTGCATCAGGCGCAGGCTTTCGGCATAGAACGGCCGCGCTACCCGGTTGACGATGAAGCCCGGTGTAGAGCGCGCATGGACCGGCTGCTTGCCCCAGGCCTGGGCAGTGGCGTAGATGCATGCGGCGACTGCAGGGTCGGTTGCCAGGCCCGACACCACCTCGACAAGCGCCATCAGCGGTGCCGGGTTGAAGAAGTGCATACCGACCACGTGCTGCGGGCGTTCAAGGCCAGCGGCGAGGCTGGTGATGGACAGTGACGAAGTATTGCTGGCAAGGATACAGTCGGCCGCGCACAGGGTTTCGAGCTGACTGAACAGCGCCTGCTTCACCTGCAGGTTTTCGACGATGGCTTCAATCACCAGCCCGGCATCTGCCAAGGCTTCGAGTGTATCGACCGGGCACAGGCGGGCATTGATCGCTTCGCGCTCAGCGTCCAGTAACTTTCCTTTGTCCACCAGCCGGGCCAGTTGGCGATCGATACCCGTCACCGCTTGGGCGGCAGCACCCGGGCGGTTATCGTAGAGTTTGACGGGGTGGCCGGCCTGGGCCGCGACCTGGGCGATACCGGCGCCCATGGCGCCGGCACCAATCACCGCCACCTGCACATTGCTTGCGAGTGCGCCCATGTTCAGCGCCCCTTGAAGGCTGGCGTGCGTTTGTTCATGAAGGCGCTCACCCCTTCGCGGTAGTCCTCGCTGCGCCCGGCCAGGCGCTGAAGGTCGCGCTCCAGTTCCAACTGCTCCTCAAAACCGTTGTCGAAACTGGCATTGAGGCTGCGCTTGATCAGTGCCAGGCCGTAGGTAGGCTGGGCGGCGAGCTGGCGGGCGAGGGTGAGGGCTTCGTCACGCAGCGCGGCATCATCCACCACACGATGGATCAGCCCCCATTGCTCGGCCTGTTCGGCGCCAAGGCGCTCGCCCAGCATGGCCAGTGCCTTGGCCCGGGCCATGCCGACCAAGCGCGGCAGCAGCCAGGTACCGCCGGAATCCGGCACCAGGCCAATCTTGCAGAAGGCCTGGATGAAACTGGCCGAGCGGGCGGCCAGCACCAGGTCGCAGGCCAAGGGAATGTTGGCACCGGCACCGGCAGCCACGCCGTTGACCGCACAGATCACCGGCAATGGCAGGTCGCGCAGGGTGCGCACCAGCGGGTTGTAGAACTTGTCGATCGACTGGCCCAGGTCTGGCATCTCGGCGCCTGGGGCAACGTTGCGGTCGGACAGGTCCTGGCCGGCGCAGAAGCCGCGGCCTTCAGCCGTCAGCAGCAGCACCCGCGCTTCACCGCTCTGGCGCACTTGCTTGAGCGCTTCGCGCACCTCCAGGTGCATGGCCGTATTGAAGCTGTTCAGCTGCTCGGGGCGGTTCAACGAAAGGAGGGCGACGCCGTCCTCGATGGAAAACAAGATGTGCTGGAAAGTCATGACAGGCTCGCTCCGTCAGTCGAGAGAATGAAGTTCAGCGCCCTTGGAAACGGGCCTGGCGTTTTTCCTGGAAGGCGCGGATGCCTTCATCGCGGTCGGCGGTGCCAGCCAGCAAGGTGAAGGCATGGCGCTCGAAGCGCAGGCCGCTGGCCAGGTCGGTATCACCGGCCTTCAGTAGCGCCTCCTTGGCCAGGCGCACGGCCAGCGGCGCTTTGGCGGCGATGCTGCGGGCAACCTGCATGGCGCGTTCTATGGTGAGTTCGGGCTGGGTAATTTCGCTGACCAGGCCGGCCTGCTGGGCGCGATGGGCAGTGATGGGCTCCCCCGTCAGCACCATCTGCATGGCCAACGGCTTACCGACGGCACGCAACAGGCGCTGAGTGCCGCCAGCACCGGGGATGATGCCCAGGTTGATTTCCGGCTGGCCGAAACGGGCGTCGGTACTGGCGATGAGGATGTCGGCGCACATTGCCAGTTCGCAGCCGCCACCCAGGGCATAGCCGTTGACTGCGGCAATCAGCGGCTTGGCGAATGCAGCGATGCTTTGCCAATGCGCTACGCGGGGGTCATTAAGGATGCCGACCAGGTCGCGATCGGCCATCTCGCCAATGTCGGCGCCTGCGGCGAAAGCCCTGGCACTGCCCGTAATCACTACAGTTCGGACACGCTCGTCGTCCCCGGCAACCTGCAACGCAGCAGCCAGTTGTGCCAGTAACTCGGTGCTCAGGGCGTTCAAGGCCTCGGGCCGTTGCAGGGTAATGAGCTGAACGCCGTGTTCGGGCGCCTGCACATCGATATATCGCGGCATCTCGGGTTCCTCTGGCTGCACGCACGGCACATCGCGGGGCCGGCATTTCTTGGAATTGTTTGCAGGGGCGTAATGCGGGATCACGACCAGGTGAGGCCAGTATATGCTCTATGTGATACATAGATGCAACATACAAAATAGATTTACGTATCTAATCATGTGTTCTCCAGCGATCACCGCTCCACCGCAATATTTGCAGATGAATCGTTTAACCTGTGTATTTACGGGTATTTTCAGCTGATTTTTGTCTGACAGCATTAGATCAACACAAGCGATACACAATTGACGATCAAACAGCTTCTGATACAAGATCGACTGACATTTCAAATCATTTCAGGAGTGATGCGATGCCTTGCTATCGACTGGACGGCCTGACGCCCGTGGTTCACCCGACAGCCTACGTACACCCCAGCGCAGTCCTGATCGGCGACGTCATCGTCGGCCCCCGCTGCTACATTGGCCCACTGGCATCGCTCAGGGGCGATTTCGGCCGCATCGTGCTGGAGGAGGGCGCCAACTTGCAGGACACCTGCGTGATGCATGGATTCCCGGGGGGCGATACCGTAGTGGAGCGTAACGGGCACGTCGGCCATGGCGCGGTGCTGCACGGCTGTCGCGTGGGCGAAGATTCATTGATCGGCATGAACGCCGTGGTGATGGATGGCGCCCATGTCGCACCACGCAGCATCGTCGCGGCCACCGCCTTCGTCAAAGCTGGCTTCGAATGCGCGGCGCAGAGCCTGGTGATGGGGTCGCCAGCCCAGGTCAAACGCCCACTGAGCGAGCAGGAACTGGCCTGGAAACAGCGCGGGACGGCGGAGTACCAGCACCTGGCGCAGCGCTGCATGAACAGCATGGTCGAATGCCCGCCTCTGGCCGAGGCAGAGCCGGGACGCCCGCGCATGGAAGACACCGGGGTCAGGCCCAAGGGCCAGGCGAGCGCATGAGCCTGGCAGCGACACGCAATGGCCAGGCGGCCCACCGCACAGGTATAGTCGGAGCTTTATCCGCGCACAGTTCGCCCATGAGCAATCTAGCCCCACTGAACCACTTGATCACCCGCTTTCAGGAGCAGACGCCGATCCGCGCCAGCTCCCTGATCATCACGTTGTACGGCGATGCCATCGAGCCGCACGGCGGTACAGTCTGGCTCGGTAGCCTGATCAACCTGCTGGAACCGATCGGCATCAATGAACGGCTGATACGCACGTCGATCTTTCGCCTGACCAAAGAAGGTTGGCTCACTGCAGAAAAGGTGGGGCGACGCAGTTATTACAGCCTGACAGGCACTGGCCGTCGGCGCTTCGAAAAAGCCTTCAAGCGCGTCTATAGCCCGAGCCAGCCAGCCTGGGACGGGGCCTGGACGCTGGTGTTGCTGTCGCAACTCGAGGCGGGTAAACGCAAGGCCGTGCGTGAAGAGCTGGAGTGGCAGGGCTTTGGTGTCATGGCGCCGAACCTGCTGGGTTGCCCACGGGCAGACCGTGCCGACTTGGCGGCCACTTTGCGTGATCTTGAGGCCAGCGACGACAGCATCGTCTTCGAAACCCACACCCAGGAGGTACTCGCGTCCAAGGCCATGCGCGCCCAGGTGCGGGAAAGCTGGCGTATCGACGAACTGGGGCAGCAATACAGCGAGTTTATCCAGCTGTTCAGGCCACTGTGGCAAGGTTTGAAAGAGCAGCCCTTGCTCGATGCTCAAGATTGCTTCCTGGCACGCACGCTGCTGATTCACGAGTACCGTCGCCTGCTGCTGCGCGACCCGCAACTACCCGACGAGTTGCTGCCAGGGGACTGGGAGGGAAGGGCTGCGCGACAGTTGTGCCGCAACCTCTATCGACTGGTGTTTGCCAAGGCCGAAGAATGGCTGAATGCAGCGCTGGAGACAGCAGATGGCCCATTGCCGGATGTGAGCGAGAGTTTCTACAAGCGTTTTGGCGGTTTGGCCTGAGGGGAGTGCTTGCGTGACAGCGCTGTGGCCAACATCTACGGCGTCGAACCGGGTGCCTTCAGGGGCCCTTGACCTCACATTCACCGCCGCCTTGTTCCAGTGCCATGAGTGCAGGCATGTCGAGAATTTCCACCAACCTGCCATGCAGGTCGACGAGACCCAGCGCCCGCAGGTGCGCGATGGATCGGCACACGGTTTCCAGGCGTAATCCCAGGTACGAAGCCATGTCTTCTCGGGACATCCGCAACATGAAGCCATGGGCAGAATAACCGCGGCTGACGAAGCGCCTGGAGAGCCCCACCAGAAAGCTGGCCAGCCGCTGTTCTGCGGTGAGGTTGCACAGCATCAGCACACGCCCGTGCTCACGCACGATCTCCCGGCTCATCAAGCGATTGAGGCTTTGCTGCAGGACCGGAAAGTCACGCGCCAGGGTTTGCAAGCGGCGATAGGGGACTGGGCAGACTTCGCTGTCTTCCAGGGCAATGGCGTCGCAGACATGGTGCTCTGTGGCAATGGCATCGAGGCCCAGTACATCGCCCGGCATCCAGAAGTTGATCACCACGCCTTGCCCCTCGGCGGTGTTCAGGCTGGTCTTGAAACTGCCGCAGCGAACGGCATAGAGCATGGTCAGCGGATCGTTGGCATTGAAAAGCGCGGCGCCCTTGCGAACGCGAAGGCGTGGGCCTATCAACGCGCCCAGGCAGCTGTCGTCGTCAACCGGCAGGCCGGTGGGAAGGCACAGGCCGCTGACCCGGCAATCCCTGCAGTGGTTCGCCAGCGGTTTCAGGTGAATAGGGTTTGCCTTGCACGATTCGTTGGACGAGTCGAGTAGTACGACCTTCAGCTGGCCAGGCATCTTCAGGCCTCCTTTGCACTTCGGAGGCCGCTTTGGGCCCCAGTGCCATTAAGCGCACCGTGCCCGGCGGCATCCCCGGTATGGGGCGACCAATCGGCCAGCATGTCACGCGAGTGGGGGGCATTGAGGCGGATTGTAAGTCGCTCGACAAACCGCTCGGCTTCGGCAGCCGTACTGAAACTCACCCGCCAGTGATCCATGCGCACCCAACAGCGTCCCTGCTCAGTGTTCTTCTCGACGTAAATGTTCATCAGGGCCTCCAGAGCATGTATCGATAGACAATGCAGAATGAAGGCGTCCCTGCCGGCAGCGCAGGTGAAGCTCAGGGCGTTATCGCCATGGCACGCCTGCGGCGCCTGAAGTTGTTGTTGATCTGGGTACAGGGTGCGCCAGCGAAGGGTCGAGACATTGATCTGCGTCAGGTTCTTGCGCCATGGGCAATGCCGTTTGTCAGAAGGCGCTCCAGTTGATAAACATCAAATTCGCAAGACCTGCGTGGCAGATGCTTGAGCTACATATCGCAACCTCAGAGGTGTGCCATGGAAACTCCGCAAAGACTGCTGCTGATCGCCTCTCCCCTGATGCGCCGAACCCCGGTCTATGACCGGGCTGCCGCGCTTGCCAAGGCCAAGGGGATGGCGCTGCACATTGTCGCTTTCGACTACGTGGAAGGGCTTGCCACGGCGGGCCTGGTGAATGACCAGGCGCTGGCAGTCATGCGCGAGGGTTACGTGCAGCAGCACCGTGAATGGCTGGAAACCCAGGCGACATCGATGCGGCGCAGTGGTGTCATCGTCACAACCGAAGTGGTGTGGGTACAGCAACCCTTGAACGAGATCCTGGTGCACTTGCGTGAGCAGCCGTTCGCCATTCAGATCAAGGCGTTCGAGCATGAGCCCTGGTGGATGCGCGCAATGTTCACCTCGCTGGATATCCAGTTGCTGCGTGAAACGCGAACCCCCTTGCACTTGGTACACAAGGCCAGCCACGCGTTGCCACGCAGGATTCTTGCGGCGGTGGACCTGTCCAGGCCTGAGGATCAGTTCGAAGGTTTCAACGACCAGATCATCAGCGAAGCGCTGAAACTGACATTGCAGTGCAATGCCCAGATCGAGTTGCTGTATGCCTACGACTTGGGTTCCATGTACCTGGACGCAGGCGGCAGCCGGGAACATTCGTTCCTGTTCGATTCGAACCACGCCCAGACCTTGCATGACGCTCAGAGTGCAGCCTTCCAGGAGCTTGCCGAACGCAACGGGATCGCTGCCGAGCACCGCCACATGCGCATAGGCGACCCGGCAAAGGCCCTGGCGATATTCATGGATAACAATGATATCGACGTGCTGGTCATGGGCAGTTATCACCACCATGCCATCGGCTGGTTCATCGGCAGTACTGCCGAGCGGGTTTTGCATCGGTTGTCCAGCAGTGTGCTGGTGATTTCCCCGGAGCGTTCCCAAGGCTGAAGCACAAGGCCCGAAAGGGCCTTGTCTTTTCAAGGCCGCAGGTCAAGTTCGTGTTGGATCTCGCTCACATCCCCGCCAGGGTAGCGTGAGGTGAAGCCCAGTGCCTTGACCAACCGGTGCATGGCATAGTTGCTGGCCAGATCCCTGGAAACCATGCACTGAAAGCCATTGCGTCGTGCGGCTGCAATCAGGTGCTGCATCAGGCGCTTGCCCAACCCTTTGCGCTGCCACTCTTCGCTGACCGCCACTGCGCATTCGCAACGTTGACTGCCAGGTATGCCTGCATAACGGCTGACACCAATCTGTTGCAATTTACCGTCCACATGAACCAAGGCGACATAGGCCATGCGCTGGTGATAGTCAACGGGCATGCATTGCGTGTCCAGGCTGGGCAAGCCGCCGCTGAGTCCGGCAATGAAACGAAAACGCCGTGATTCATAAGTGATTGTGCTCAGAAAGCGCTTGTCCCGTTCGAGGTCCTCCTCGCGTAGAGGGCGGATCAGCACCGCCGAACCGTCCTCGAGGTTTTCGACCCAGTGTTCGCAGGTCTTTGGCTGTGCTGTTTGCTGCCCGTTCATGGCGCCTCCCGTTACCTGATCATTGCCTGGTGCAGCCGTTTTAACGTGCCGGGCCGGTTCGGTTCTGACAATCATCAAGTTCAGGCTGGGTAGCAGTTTTCTGATCTGCATCAAGCAACATCGACCCTGCGCGCGGAACATCGTCAGCATCACATCCACTGACGCAAGCGCGGAGGTTCACCATGGGGCAATATCGACAATTGCTGGTGCTGCTGACCGAGGTAGATCTGCATTCCGCCGCTTTGCGCAGAGCCCTTGCCTTGGCGCATGTCAGCGGCGCCAGCGTGCATGTACTGGGCTTGTTCGAGCCGAGCGATAAGCACCTTCTGCGCGAAGAGCGACTGAACGAGGCCGACATCAACCGCCAGTACGAGCACTATCGCTTGCAATTGAAGGGGTTGGTCGAACGGCATCGCGGCAGCGGTATAACGCTGACGGTCGACAGCCTGAATGCGGAGGATATCCGCAACCAGGCGATCGATTACATCAGTGAACTGCAGCCCGATATGGTCATCAAGGACAGCGAAGCCGCATCGGCCCTGGTGCGCGTGTTCGGCACCCCACTGGATTGTGCGCTGATGCGAGGTTTCAAAGGCGTCAGCCATTTCGTGCCGGCGGCGGCCACCTCATTGCCGCGGCGTGTGCTGGTCGCAGTGGATACTGCGTTCAGCGAGACGCCTGCTGTGCAGGCGTGCTTCAACCGTGGACTGATTCGTGCTGCCCAGGCGCTGGCCTTGCAGTGTGACGCGCACCTGCATCTGCTATCGGCCTACAACCTGGCAGGGGTATTCGCCTCGGACATTAATGTCACCCAGGCGTGGATCGACGAGATGCGTGAGGCACTGCAGGAGCCTTTCGAGGCGCTGGCCGATGCCGAAGGCGTCGCGCCGGACCGCCGACATTTCATGGAAGGAGGCCCGGTACAGGTGATCCGTGAACAGGTCGCAGCACTGGACATCGACGCGGTGGTGATGGGCGTGGTACAGCCCAAAGGCCTGGACAAACTGTTGGGTGACACCACCGAGCGTATCGTCAGCCGCCCACCGTGCAGCGTGCTCACAGTTCATCCCCAAATAGCCGAAAGTTGGGAGCCTTGGCCATGCAACTGACTTTTCTTGGCGGTACCGGCACCGTGACCGGCAGCAAATTCCTGTTGACCCGTGACAGCACGCGGATATTGGTCGACTGCGGACTCTTCCAGGGGTTCAAGCAACTGCGCCTTCGCAACTGGCAGCCACTGCCCCCGGCGCTGCGGGCGCTCGATGCAGTGGTGCTGACCCACGCCCACCTTGACCACAGTGGTTATCTACCGGTGCTGGTTCGGGAAGGCTACCGCGGGCCGATCTACGCCACGCCGGCGACTTGCGCCCTGGCGGAAATCCTCTTGCTCGACAGTGCGCGGCTGCAGGAAGAGCAGGCCGACCATGCCAATCGCCACGGTTACTCCAAGCATGCACCGGCGCAACCGCTCTATACAGAACAGGATGCCAAAAGGGTCCTGGCACTGTTTCACCCCGTAGAGTTGCATCAGGTGACCATGATCGCCGAGGGCATGGAGTTACTGTTGCGTACCGCCGGGCATATTCTGGGGGCGGCCACGGTCCAGATCAGCGCCGAGGGGCAGACCGTGCTGTTTTCGGGTGATCTCGGGCGCCCTCAGGATCCGATCATGCGTGCGCCTGAGCTGGTCAGGACGGCCGACGTGCTGTTGATCGAATCTACCTATGGGGATCGCCAGCATCCCGCCGAATCAACCGAGCAGTATTTGGCCAAGATCATCAACGAAACGCTCCTGCGCCACGGCATTACCCTCGTGCCGTCATTCGCCGTCGGCCGTGCCCAACTGCTCATGTACTACCTGTACACGCTCAAGCGCGACCGGCTGATCCCTGATATCCCGGTCTACCTGAACAGCCCGATGGCCACTGACGCCACCGTCTTGTATCAGCAGTACCGCAGTGAACATCGGCTGACCGCAGCCGAGTGCGCCGCCATGTGCAGAGGCACGCACATCATCCGGACGGTCGATGAGTCCAGGCACCTGGACCAGCTGCGCGAGCCCGCAGTGATCATCGCCGCCAGTGGCATGGCGACCGGCGGACGGGTGCTACACCACCTCAAGGCGCTGGCCCCCAACCCTCGCAACAGTATTCTGTTCTCGGGCTTTCAAGCCGGGGGTACGCGGGGAGCCGATATTGTAGCGGGTGCCCACAGTGTGCGGTTGCACGGCGAGGATGTGCCCATCCGTGCACAGGTGCATGCGATGGAGAATCTTTCTGCGCACGCCGATGCCGACGAAATCATGGAATGGTTGCGCGGGTTCACCCGGCCGCCCCGTCAGACCTATGTCATTCATGGCGAGCCACACGCTGCCGATACCTTGCGGCGGCGGATCAGCCTCGAACTCGGCTGGCAGGTGTGCGTGCCTGAGTATCAGGAAACGGTTGCCATCGACCCAGTGCGCTAGGGGCTGTTTTCAACGCAGCATCAACGAGTATCAAGGCTTTTCATACAGAGCCTGGGTAGGCGCAGGAGGTATTCATGAACACACAGGCAAGGGCAAAACTCAGAGCCTGGATGCATCGACCAAAGGGCAGCCTGGGTTGGATCGTGGCGATTCTGGTCTTGCTACTCGCCGCATCGGCCTACCGCGGGCTAAGCCCGACCTCGCGCCTGCCCATGCACGATCCGGCCGTGATACTGGCCTTGCTTGCCCTGAGTGTGGCGCTAGGCTGGGCGGTGCAGCGAGGCGTGAAGCGCACTGTCGGCCGGGCCATTTTCAACGGCCAGGAGACAGGCTGGCAGGCCAGGCTGGCGTTCCTTCGCTCAGTGGCCCGGGAGTCGAACATCCTGCTGGTGGTGCTGTTGTGCCTGGGGCTGCTGGGCACAGGCGCCTTGTGGTTGGCAGGACGCTCAGTGACGCAGATCGTGGCGAACTGCGAAGCCAACCTGCAGGCTCAAGTGGACGTACCCGAAGATGAAAAACTCTCCGCACTTGTCGGCAAACCGGTGTGCACGTGTCTGGCACAGACCTTCATGAAGCGCAACGGGGTGCTGCGCATGGCTTTGTTCGAAACGCCCATGCAGGAGGTGAGCGGCTTGAAGGTACTCACACCCGATGATGAGCAGCGCTGCCTCAAACAGTTCGACCTGTTGCCCGAGGAGCCTCAGGCAACCATGCCTTGAATCAGATGCTTGCCGCCGCGTCAGGACAAGTCATGCCGCGGCGGCTTTGGTTCAGCTCAGTATAAGCCGGTGGATTACCTGGCTCGGATCATCAGGGTCGGTGGTCGTGGTAAATCCTGCTGCCTTGGCCATGTCACGCATTGCCTGATTGGCGGCGGAATCGATCGAATACATCTGCCGAAAGCCTTTTGCCCGTGCATGATCAGTCAGGTGCTTGAGCAGCAAGCGGCCGAGGCCATGGTGTTGCCAGCTGTCGAGGACCGTGACCGCACATTCGCATTCATCCTTGGTGTCACAGGCAGCGTAACGGGAAATGCCCACTTCTTGCAGTTCGCCGTCGACATGCGCGAGGGCGACGAAGGCCGCTTGTCGGTCCTGATCGACCGCCATCAATTGGTCGAGCATGGTTTCACCGGGCTCCTTGATCTGGCACAGGAAGCGAAAGTGCCTTGATTCGGGTGACAACCGTTCGATGAAGGCTCTTTCGCGCTGCCTGTCCTTGGCTTGCAACGGCCTGATCAGTACATGGGTACCATTGTCCAGAGCATCGATCCAATGCTCGCCGGATGGCACCGGAAACGAGGTGGTGGCAGGTTGAGGGGAGGGGTTGACTGGAGCCATGGCGGTATCCTCACACGTCTGGAATGAACAGTGGAGATACAGTTTCGTTGCATGGCCTTGCACCGACTTGACAGTTGTCAATTGCTCGGCTGGCAACTGGATTTTGCTGTCAATTTGAGGGAAGAGCGGATGTTGCCGGTTCGCACAGCCCAATTGGCCGATGGTAAACAGGCAGCCGGCTTGTGGTCACCGCCGCACCCGGTACTCCATTATTTGGCTTTCCAGTACTTCTGCATTTCCAGGAAGAGGAACGAAGCGGTCCAGGTGATCAGCACTAGGCCAGTCAATGCCTGCAGGCCAGTAAGGTACTTGAGGTGCCCGCTTGGGGTGATGTCGCCGAAACCAATGGTGGTATAGGTGGTGAAGGAAAAGTACACGCAGTCCAGGAAACTCCCGTCGAAATTGCCGCTGAGCGTGCCCCAGCCGTCGGCATGGGCCATCAGGTAATACACCAGGGCAAAGCACCAGACCTCAAGCGCATGGGCCAGCAGTGCGCCGAACACGCCCGCTACGATGCGAAACCGGCTCCAGAGCTTGAGGCGGGGTAGCCAGTCATTCAGGCGCAGCAGACATTCGTAGTGAATGATCACCACCAGGATCACAACCAGCATGTTGATCAGCGTGACAGTGAGCATCGCGAAGGTACTCTTGCCCTGTGTGGCGGTTCATTTCAAGTTGTCGACCAACGCATGGATGGTAGCTCATTGGCCTGCCGCAGCAACGGCGGGAACTCAGCACGCGATTGACAAATGTCAGGCTGCTGCAGGCGGCGTTACCGATACTCAGGGTGACTTGGCACGCACGAGGGTATGGACATGCAACGCTATCTGCTTTTGGGGTTGACGAGCCTGTTACTGGCGACGGGGTCAGGCTGCAGCCCTTGGCACACCGAGGAATACGATGCGCGCCTGGCGTCAGCAGAGGACAATGCTGCCACTGCGCGGTTGCGTGCCGATCAGGTGTGCTACCGCATCGATCTGGTAGAGCAAACTGCCAACGAGGCACTGCGCAGGGCGACCCAGGCTCAGGATCAGGTTCAACAATTGCTGCAGCAGCCCAGACGCAAGTAGCCGCCATGGCACAGCGATGGTTGGACTCCTGCCTGTTGTTGGTGTGTGTGCTGGCTTTGCTGACTGGCGGCTTGGCCTACCTGGCGCAACAGCCCGCTTGGGCGGCGCTGGCCTGGGCGACTGGCGGAGCCTTCATGGCGCTGGTACTGGTGGTGGAAATGGCCAGACGCCTGGCCATGGGGGAGGCGGGCATCGATCTGATAGCCCTGCTGTCGATCGGCGCAGCCTTGATCCTCGAGCAGATGCTGGTCGCCGCGCTGGTTGCGTTCATGCTGGCCACCGGCCGTGCGTTGGAAGCCTTCAGCTTGCGCCACGCCGAGCGCGAATTGCGCGCGCTGATCCAGCGTGCGCCCCAGCGTGCCTGGGTCCAGGAACACGATGGGCTGCGCGAGGTTGCGGTGGATCAGGTTCAGCCTGGGCAGACCCTGCTGGTGCGTCTGGGGGATATCGTGCCGGTCGACGGACAGTTGAAAAGTGACCAGGCCATCCTGGACGAGGCCGCGCTGACCGGCGAATCGTTACCTGTAACGCGCCATGCTGGCGAACACGTAGCCAGCGGGGTGTGCAACGCCGGCGCGCCGATATGGCTGCTGGCCACGCATACGGCGGCACAAAGCACTTATGCGGGCATCGTGCGCCTGGCCGAGGCGGCACGCCAGTCACGGGCACCTTTCGTGCGCCTGGCCGACCGCTACGCGCTGGCGCTCATTCCGCTGACGATGCTGGTCGCTGGGCTCGCCTGGTGGATCAGCGGCGACGTTCAGCGGGTACTGGCTGTTCTGGTTGTCGCCACGCCATGCCCGCTGATTCTGGCGGTGCCGATTGCCATCTTGTCGGGTATCTCGCGTGCGGCACGGCGCAACATTCTGGTGCGCGATGGTGCAGTGCTGGAAGCGCTCGCCGGGGTTCGCCAGGTATTTCTCGACAAGACCGGCACCCTGACCAGTGGCCATGCCCGACTGCAATCGATCGAGGTCAAGGGGGAGGGGGTACCGCTGCAGATTCTGCAGCGGGCCGCATCGTTGGCCCAGGCATCCACCCATCCAATTTCACAGGCCATCGTTGATGGCTGCCCGTTCGCGAGGCTTGCCGCTATCAACGCCGGAAAACGTCCAGGAAAGCCCGGGCCAGGGGCTTGCCGGGCGAGTTCAGGGCAAAGCCGTGCGCGTGGGCGCGCTGGCTTATGTACAGGATGGCAAGGACGAGGGGGCGTGGGCACGGACGCGCTTGCAGCAATTAGACTATCTGGCCAGCAGCGGTAGTTTCGTGGCGGTGGACGGTGAATTGAAAGCGCTGTTGCGGCTGGCCGATGATGTGCGCCGGGAAACGCCCCAGACCCTGCGCCGGCTCCGTGCGCGTGGCATCGAGAAGATCGTGATGCTTACGGGCGATCGCCCACAAACGGCCGAAATGATCGCGCTGACGGCAGGCATCGACGAGCTGCATTCAGGCCTTTCGCCTGCGGACAAGATCCGGCTGGTGCAGCAAGGCTGCCGCGAAGGTCAGACCTTGATGGTTGGTGATGGCATCAATGATGCGCCGGCGCTGGCTGCTGCCGATGTCGGGGTTGCCATGGGTGCTGCCGGCGTCACCGCCTCGGCGCAGGCAGCCGGCGTAGTTTTGCTGGTTGACCGCCTGGACCGTTTGATCGAGGCGCTGGACATCGCCCGGCATGCGGTGCACATCGCCCGCCAGGGCGTATGGGTGGGCATGACCCTGTCGTTGCTGGCCATGCTGGCCGCTGCTGCAGGTTACTTGCCAGCGGTGATGGGAGCGCTACTGCAGGAAGGCATCGACTTGCTGGTCATCGTCAATGCGTTACGCGCCCTTGGCCCCTTGGCCGGGGACGGGCGAAGCGGGCTTGGGGTAGCGAACCTGGAGCGCATGCGCGACGAACATCGGCAACTGCAGGGGCTTCTGACCGAACTGAGCCAGATGGCCGGGGATTTTTCCAGTCGACCCACCGTGCAGGCCCGGACCGACCTGAATCACCTCGTCGCCGCCCTGCATGAGCTACTGGAGCGTCACGAGCGGGATGATGAACAACGCTTGTATCCATTGTTGAGCCGCTACATGGCTGGTGATGACCCCCTTTCGGCAATGAGCCACTGCCACCGCGAAATTTTCCGACAGATCCAGTTGCTGTCGCGAATGAGCAAAGATTTTGTCCAGGCAGCGGCCAGCCCAAGCGCTGACGATATCCAGCACCAGCTCATCCGTCTGGACACACTTGCGCAATTGCACTTCGACCAGGAGGAAGCGTTGTATCGCTATCTGGACAAGCGCTGAGTCAGTGCCTGGCGAAACAGTTCGGCGCCCTTGACACCGTCCATGGCAATAGAGCAACGCTCAGCACTACCAGGTGCAAGGTGGCGTCTGGGAGCCTTGATATTTATCAAAAACGAACCTGCACCTGCTTCGATAATGACAATCGCATGCAACCCAACAGCCGCGCCGGGGAGGTGCCCCATGAAGCCGTATCGCCGGATTCTGCTAATCATGACCGAGGCCCGAGCCAATGCTGCGCTGTCCCGGGCCATGGCATTGTCTGCGGCGTCGGGGGCAAGTTTGCAAGTACTGGGCATCCACGAATCGGGCGAAATGCGCCTGCGTCATGAATTGCAGGAGGACCCGCTACCTTCGGTCTCATTCGTGCACTTCAGCACCGAACTCAAAGCGCTGCTGGATGAGCAGCGATTCGTTGGGGCTCGGCCAGGTTTCGAGGCCGTAGAAACCTCCAATCCGCGCGATCAACTGCCAGCCTGCATTGCCCGCTACGCATCTGATCTGGTAATCAAGGACTGCCCGGGCCACTCCCTGCTCGACCAGATCGCCCGGACCTCGCTAGACCAAGTGTTGCTGCATGGGAGCGAAACGCCGTTGTTGTTCGTGCCGGGGGATGCCCCAGCCATCCCCCAGAACATTCTGGTCGCAGTGGATGTCGCCAACCCGTCGTCACACAACGACGCCCTCAACCATGCCTTGGTCGCGGCAGGTCAGCAACTGGCGACTCAATGCAAGGGCCAGTTGCACTTGCTCTCGGCTTACGACCTGCCCATCGCCATGTTGGCCAACCCTGACCTTTCAGGCCCCTGGGCGAACCAGTTACGCGAGTCATTGCAGTTGCCTTTCGATGCGTTGGCCGATGCACATG
Source organism: Pseudomonas sp. 3HC3 (assembly GCF_044904505.1). Taxonomy (NCBI): domain Bacteria; kingdom Pseudomonadati; phylum Pseudomonadota; class Gammaproteobacteria; order Pseudomonadales; family Pseudomonadaceae; genus Pseudomonas; species Pseudomonas sp. 3HC3. Next base: position 543,348 of record NZ_JADDRH010000001.1, on the reverse strand, counting down.
GCGTTGCCCATACGCACCGGCATTTCAGCGAAGGCGCGCCCCTGCGCGTGATCAAGTCCTACATCGCCACGCTGAAGATCGATGTGGTGGTGGTCGGCGTTGTGCAGGCCAGGCATTGGGCCAAGGTGATCGGCGATACCACCGAGCGCCTTGTCAGCCATGCACCGTGCAGCATCCTGACGATCAGGTCTGCGCCGGTCAGCTGACTTTATTGTCTCGCTTCTATCGTTTCCGCAGCAGGCTTGAACGCGGGCACCGTGTGCAGGGAAGTGTCATGAGGTCGCTCTCTAGCGTTAAGATGGAATCTGTTTTTGTCTCTAATTCGACAATGGAGCGCTGAGATGTTTGTTGATATGGCTGCCTTCACGCCGTGGTCGGCATTGGCAGGCGGGGCACTGATCGGTTTGGCCGCTGGGCTGTTCGCCGTTGCGAACGGGCGCATCGCGGGCATCAGCGGTTTGCTCGGCTCTCTGCTGCAAAGTGGTGGGGAAGGGCGGGGTGAAAAAGTGTGCTTCTTGTTGGGACTCATTGCCGCGCCACTTTCATGGCAACTGTTCTCGGCAATGCCTCCGGTTCACTTCAGTATGGCGCCTTGGCTGCTTATAGTCGCGGGAGTTCTGGTAGGTCTCGGTACTCGCTATGGCGGTGGCTGCACCAGTGGCCATGGCGTTTGTGGCCTGTCACGCCTGTCGCCCCGTTCGGCAGTGGCGACTCTGTGCTTCATGGCTGCCGGCTTTGCCACGGTCTTTGTGGTCAGGCATCTTTTTTCAGGAGCTTGAAATGAAGCGGATCAGTGGCTTCATTGCAGGGTTGCTATTCGGCATGGGGATACTGCTATCCGGCATGGCAAACCCCGCCAAAGTGTTAGGCTTTCTCGACATTGCCGGGCAGTGGGACCCGTCGCTTGCACTGGTCATGGTGGGTGCGATAGGTGCCGCACTGTTGCCTATGACCTGGGCGCGGCGTCACACCACGGCTGTGCTGGGAGGTAAGATACAGCTGCCTGCCAGGCGTGACATCGACCGTCGACTTGTCGGCGGGAGCCTCGTCTTTGGCATAGGCTGGGGGCTTGCCGGCGTTTGTCCGGGGCCGGCGCTGGTGTTGCTCGCCGGGGGGTACTGGCAAGCCTGGCTGTTCGTGATCGCGATGCTCGTCGGTATGGGGTTGTTCAATGTTGCGGAAAACTTTCGCAGTCGTCAGGGCAGGGTTTGACGATACACAAATTAGTCTTGATCGAACTCATTACCAGGCACTTACTGAGTGCAACTCTACTAAATGAATATTTAGTAGAGTTATTCCTTAAATTCATATTATAAGGGCAGGGTACCAGAGCTTATCCCGCTATGCTATGCGGCCGCAGGCTGTTGCTAACAGCAACAGCTCAAGCAAAGGTCCACTTAAGGCGCCATATGATGGATGACGTCCGACTGCCCAGTACTTGGGTTATAGAGGAAGCCCGGACATTTCTGCAGGCAGCTCAAGTGCTTGAGGTGAGAGCGAAAAGTTCCCCAGATACAACGCGTTACTGGCCATCTGTGAGGAATCCGGCGCTCGCTTGAGAGCTGTTTCTCAAGTCGCTTCTGGTTAAGGCTGACCCGCGTTCCCCAGATCTGAATATGATCCTGATGGGCATCTGCGACTGCGCCTGAAGCCGCGTGATAATGGACACTGCTTGTCTGATCTGTAAAACGCAATTCCTAACGACCTGGCCAGCCAGTTTCGTGCGATTTCACAGAGCCTGGCACCAGGCTTTGAGTTGGACAGATGAATAAGTACTGCGTCGAATCTGTTCGCTGGCACGCGGCATCCGTACGAAGCCGATTCAGTTCTAGGCGTAGACTTGGACGTGTTCAACCTCGCGCCGCAACTGGACCAGGTACTGGGGCAAATGACGCAACGTCGGCCGAAAAGCCAACGGCGACCGTAATTTCGGTGCCCGCGAAAATCGTAGTGCGATCTGGGATCTGAAGTTTCACCGTGGATTTTTTCACCGTGAAAAACCACCGGCAGAGCTGTCTGCAGCGACTTACTTCGGAGCTGATGCGTGTTGCTGGTAGCAACACCTGGAGCCGGCTGAACTGGTCATTTTTCGCGTCCGCGAAAATCGCACTGCGAACGGGCTTCCAATCTGGCCAACCCACGGCCCGGTACCTTCATACGAAGGTGCTCATAATGCATATTATGTTAAATTATATGCCATGTCAGAATGCGTGGACTACTACGATGCATCACTGCATCGCCTGGTGCTTAACCGTAGCCGCTCGGGTGCGCAATTCACAGGCCAGCGCAGCGTATCGATAGACCCGACACAAGAGCGACTTGAACTGCGCGTGTTCCTCGATCGCTCCTCCATCGAGGTATTCGACGAAAACGGGCACTTCAGCCTCAGCAGTCGCCTCTATCCGCGGCCCGACAGTCTGGGCGTACCGAGCCTGTCGGCGCGCAGGATGCGCGGCGACAACCTCCAGTCGCGAACCATCGGTGTGTTCGCGCTGGACACTGCGACCACACCATTCGCGGTCCGCGCAGCAAGCCGGCTGGAATGTCTTTATCCTCAACCTGTTAAGCAATCCGCCCACTGACCAGAACATCGACCTAATGCTGTCGCACCGTCCGGACGGCTTGATCTTCAGCGCCATGGGGTGAGGTATCGGGAGCCCAGCCAGTTGATTGTCCGTTGGTGGTCAGGGCATCACTATAAGAATCAGTAAAGCGGACAGGCGCTCATGAATAAGATCAGCAGTGCCAACGGCGTTGATCCACCAGTCAATGGCAGCGGATCCCGTATTGGCCGTGCTCGGCTACCTCAAAGACCACCATCTGGTACTTACCACTGCCGAATCCTGCACAGCAGGCTGCATGGTCGCTCTGCTAGCGGCATTCCCAGGCACAGGCGAGGTACTGGAAAGCGGCTACGTCTTGTATTCGCCCTCCGCCAAGAAGCGTCTGCTAGGTGTAAGCGCGCAAACCATCGAACGGTACGGGCTGACTAGCGAACCAGTCGCATGGGAGATGGCCCTCGGGGCGTTGAAGGACAGCGATGCCAATGTCGTTATCGCAACTACGGGTGTAGCCGGGCCTGACCCAGCATCTGGGGTTCTACCCGGCACTCTTGGCTTTGCGTGGGCATTTGCCGGCGAACCGATAGCCGTAACCGATTCCGCGCTTTGTTGGGCTGGGTGATCGCACATAAATGGCTCGTGGCAGGCACCGTGGTTTCGACATTTGTGGCCGCCGTGCTTGGCATGGGATTGGTAAAGAAGCAGTTCTTCCCGACCTCCGACCGGCCAGAAGTGCTTGTGGAGCTGCAGATGCCTTATGGCACCTCCATCGAACAGACAAATATCACTGCGATCAAGGTGGAGTCCTGGCTACGTCAGCAAGAGGAGGCAAAGATTGTCACCACTTACATCGGCCAAGGCCCGCCCCGCTTCTTCCTGGCAATGGCCCCTGAGTTGCCCGACCCGTCCTTTGCCAAGATTGTCGTCCTGACCGAAAACCAGGAGGCGCGTGAGACCCTCAAGCATCGTCTCCGGGAGGCGGCCTCCGAAGGTCTGGCACCCGGCGCTCAAGTGCGGGTAACACAACTGGTATTCGGGCCCTACTCCCCCTACCCGGTCGCCTATCGGGTGATGGGCCCGGATGCCTCGCAACTGCGCCAGATTGCAGCACGTGTCCAAAACGTGCTGCAGGCGAGCCCCATGATGAAGACCGTCAATACCGACTGGGGCCCGCTTGTTCCCACGCTTCACTTCTCCCTGAATCAAGATCGCCTGCAGTCGGTTGGCCTGACGTCCGCCTCAGTGTCGCAGCAGCTTCAATTAAGGCCAGCCAGGCTATCGTCCCTCTCCTGCCGATCATGATTGCCCTGACTTTGTTGATCATCATACTGCAGGTGCGCTCTATCTCGGCGATGGTCATGGTGTTTCTGACTTCACCGCTAGGGTTGATCGGCGTAGTACCCGTATTGCTGCTGTTCGGCCAACCGTTCGGCATCAACGCGTTAGTCGGCTTGATCGCGCTCTCCGGGATTCTGATGCGCAACACCCTCATCCTGATCGGGCAGATTGACCACAACCAGCTTGAAGGACTTGCGCCCTTCGACGCCGTGGTCGAGGCCACAGTGCAACGCGCGCGCCCAGTCTTGCTCACAGCGTTGGCAGCCATCCTGGCCTTCATCCCCCTCACCCACTCGGTGTTCTGGGGCACCTTCCTACACCCTGATCGGAGGCACGTTCGTGGGCACGATCATGACTTTAGTGTTCCTGCCGGCGATGTACGCCATCTGGTTCAAGATCCACCCCACTAGCCGCATTGCCAAGCCAGAAGCTGCACACAGCGCCTGAGTACGCATTGCCTTCAAACAGCGCACCAACGATGCAGTTCGAGGTGCGCTCATGATCCAAGAGAGGTCGAAATGAATCACAACGTTAGTCAAAAGCGCGTCGTGGTGACCGGCACCGGCGTTGTCAGCCCGCTGGGCTGCGGCGTAAAGGAGGTATGGCGTCGATTGCTGGCTGGCCAGTCCGGGATTCGCGCCCTTGCAGCCGATATCGTCGAAGGCACCGGCGTGTCAGTGGGTGGGCGCGTACCTACGCTGGATGAGGATCCAGCGGCAGGTTATCAGCCCGAGCGTGTCATCCACGCCAAGGAACGCAAGAAAATGGATCGGTTCATCGAGTTTGCGCTGGTAGCAGCGGATGAAGCATTGCAGCAAGCCGGCTGGCATCCCGAGCGTCAGGCTGAACGCGCGCGCACCGCCACCATCATCGCATCAGGCGTCGGAGGCTTCGGCGCCATCGCAGAGGCGGTGCGCACTACTGACGCACGTGGCCCTCGCAAGTTGTCGCCCTTCACGGCGCCATCGTTCCTGGCCAATATGGCAGCGGGTCATGTCTCCATACGCTACGGTTTCGAAGGCCCACTTGGGGCACCCGTCACAGCGTGCGCTGCGGGGGGGTAGTACGGGTAGTCAGCGCCGTGGCGGCCGGACGGGTAGTCAACCCGAAAACCGCGCGCAGTCAGATTTTGGGAGGCGTGGTCTGGGGGGGGTATGGCCCTGCACGAAGCCGCGCTGACCGACCATCGGTTAGGCCGCATCGTCAACCACAACCTGGCGGAGTACCACATCCCGGTCAACGCAGACAGCGGGGATATCGAAGTCATCTTCGTTGAAGAGCACGACGACATCGTCAACGAGCTGGGGTCCAAGGGCGTGGGCGAAATCGGCGTCGTCGGGGTGGCAGCCGCGGTGGCCAACGCTGTCTACCATGCCACGGGCAAGCGTGTGAGGGAGTTTCCGATCACGCTCGACAAGGTGCTGTGACTGGGCGGGGGGAGCCCTCCCCCCACCCGCATGCCTGCGTTATATGCGTCAACGAAAGTAGGCATTGGGGTTTGCGTCCCCCTTGGAAAAAAACTGACTATGCAGTTAGATCCTCATCAGCGTTGGATGCCAGCACATTATGCTGACATTTCCCTCTTCTCCACATCCCGCTCGTCATAACGTAACAAGCGCCCAGAGTTGCTGAGCACCAGCAATGTACTGAAATTGTGCAACAGCGCTGCGACCATGGCCCCCGCCGCTCCCAATAAACCGAAAGCTGCTGCCCCCACGATAGCCAAGGTCCAGCCCAAGCCAATCAGCACGTTCACCTGGAGCGTGCGACGGCAAAGACGGCTGAGACGGATGCAGGTGCCCAAGCGCCGCAGATCACCGTTGATCAGCACGATATCCGCTGCGGCCAGCGCGATATCAGCACCGCCCGCCCCCATCGCCACCCCCACGACACCCGCCTTGAGCGCCAGCGCGTCATTGATGCCATCACCCACCACCAAGGGGCGGAAGCCAACCTGAAGCTCATGGTTGACCTGGCGCAATTTCTCTTCGGGCAATGCTTCGGACACCACGCGAGTGATACCGACCTGTGCAGCGATGGATTCAGCCACACGGGTGCGATCACCGCTCAGCAGCAACTGACGCTCCAGGCCTAGCTCACGCAATTGCTGCATGGCCTCGGCAGACTCTGCGCGCACGTTGTCGGCCAGCAACAGCCAACCCAGAAATTGCCCATTCTGCGCCAAGCCCGCGATTGGGCCATCATGTTCGGGAACTGGAGGCACCATCATGCCCAATTCATCGAAAAGCTCCGGTCGCCCCAACGCAGCTTTTCCCTTCGCGGTGTGCGCCACAACGCCAAAGCCTTGGCGTTCATGGACATCCAGTAGCGGCACATGGTGGTCATGCGGTACCAATGCCGCCAGAGCGCGGCTGACCGGATGGCTACTGGCCGCACCAAGACTTGCGGCGAGGTTGATGATATCGGCCTGCGACAACGTACTCGATAGACCAACCACGCTGCGCAGACGCAGTTTGCCGTAGGTCAGTGTGCCGGTCTTGTCGATCACCAACGAAGACAGGTCGGCTAGCTCCTCAAGGAAGGCAGACCCTCGAATCAGGATACCGTGCCGGGCGGCGACGGCAATGCCTGCCACCGCTGTCGCCGGTGCCGACAGAACCAATGCACACGGACAGGCGGCGACCAGAACGGCCAACATGGCCTGGGCATCCTTGGTAACGAACCAGGTCGCGGCGGCAATCAGTAGCACCAGTACCAGATAACGCCCGGCGTGTCGTTCGAGCAAGCGCGTGATGGGCGGCTTGGCTTGTTCGGCGCGCTGCATCAGGGCGATGACCTTGCCCAAGGTAGAATCATCGCCAACACGCGTAATCTCTACCCGCAGCAAGCCATCCAGATTGATCGACCCTCCATGGATATCCATCCCGGTCGTCACTTCCTGGGGAATCGACTCCCCCGTGATGGGCGCGGTATCAAGGCTGGCCTGGCCTTCCAGAATGCGTCCATCGGCTGGTACACGGTCACCCGCACGGACTTCGACTTGGTCGCCAGGGTTGAGGCTTGCGTTATCGACCTCAAGAACCTGCCCATCGGCATTGATAAGACGTGCACGACTACGGGTCAGCTGTCCAAGTGCGGCAATCGCTTCTTGCGAGCCGAGCACGCTACGCTCCTCCAGGACATGGCCGAAAATCATGATGATCGGTAACAGTGCCGCTGTCGCGAGGTCACCCGTTGCCCAGGCGCCCAACATGGCTAAGCCGATGAGCTGGTCGGTGATGCCGTGAAGACTAGGTTGCAACAGGCTGTACCACGCCGAGCGTAACACTGGGATAGCCACGAGCAAGGAGGCGACGCCCAGCAGCAACTGACTGACGCCCTCTTGGGTCGGCGCCAGCCAGCGCCAGACGAGCCCCAGCCCCAACAACCCCAATGCCAGCATCGCCAGGACCAGCTGTCGTGCGGCAGCACGCCGTTCGGCCTGGGATAACAAGCCAGACGTAAGGTGCGAATGGGCGTGGTGATGGTGGCCATGGCAATGATGAGTACTCATCGCAAGCAGCTCCAGAAATGAAAATAGGTCGAAGCAGGCCGGCCGACATTGAGCAAAGGCACTGCTTTCATGGCTTGGGCCCCTGCAGAATCATGTGTCCGGCGTCATCGTTGTCGACGGTGGTGACCGACCCTGCGCGGGCGAGGATCGCCGGTACCCGCTCACGGTAAAGGCGCTGCAATAGCTGTGGATCCTGCTGATGCGTCAGACCAACGATGGTGGCGGTCTCGGCCTGGGCTTGGGATAGCCGCTCGCGCGCTTCGGCTTGTGCCACTTGTACTGTGCGGTCTGCAGCTTGGGTGGCCTGTTGCAGTTGGCGAGCAGCATCGTTACGGGCTTTTGCCACAGCCTGCTCGGCCTGCTGACTCGCGGTGAGCACTGCGTTGAATGCGCCGACGGCTGACCAAGGCAAAGAAGACTGAATGTCGACTCGTACCACCTTGATCCCAAGGTCCGCTCCAGCCGCTCGCAGATGTGCAAGGCTATTGTTGATGCCTTGCTGAAGGTCGCCGCGCAATTGCGCACGGAGCTCAGCCAACCGGGCGTCGCCGCCGACCAGCTCAGGACGCGCGACCAGGATGGCATCCATGTCACGCGAGGCACAGATCTGCACCGCGTTTCGCTCTACCAGGCGGTCCAGGGCGGGTTCGACGTGTTGCCCCTGGCGAGCGAAGGCGTATGGGCCGGTGACGGTATAAAACACCCGGACATCCAGTTGTACGGCTCCAGCGTCGCCCGTCAACAAATAGCCAGAGCCAGCGGTGGCATCGCTGGCCAGCGTGCCGTCCTTGTCCGATTTTCGCGCAAGCTCTGAGCGCAGCAGCACTTCAACCCGACGTTCCGTAATCCGTCCTGCCGAGGGCAGTATCACGACTTGCTCGAAAGGTTGCGGCCAAGCAAGCAGCAAGCCAGCATTCTGAATGCGGTCTTCGGCCCCCAGGCGAAGCACCACCGCGCGGCTCTCAGGCCCCACCTGGCGGACATTTTCGAACAGCCAGCCCACTGCCGCCATCAGCGTCACGACGTACAACGCCAGAAAGCCGATGCGTCCTGTCTGCAGCCAAGGGCCATCCGGCAACCGGGACGTCAAATGCTCACTGATGGTCATGGTTGGCTCCAGCAGGTAGCGTAGGCACTTCCACCAAGGCGCGGAACGGCGCAGCATCGGTTCGCAATACCAGTCGAGTACTCGGGTTGATGACCGATCCAAGGGTATCCAGCGAGCGCAGCAAGGTGTAGAGCTCCGGTGCCCCGGCGTACGCCTTGCCATAGATTTCCGCCGCCTGCACCTGGGACTGGGCCTGGATCTGGGCAGCCTTGACGGTGGCGTCCGCTTCCAGGATTCGGGCATCTCGCTCGGCGGCCGACTGGATCTCGGCAGCCTTACGCTTGCCTTCGGCAGTGCGCTCGGTGGCAATGGTCTCGCGTTCGGCACGCATTCGGTCAACGGTGGCGTCGAGGGTGACCTTGGGCAAGGTCAGGCGCTCCATGCCCACTTGCACCACCTGCACCCCATAGGTGTTGATCAGTTGTTGCTCGATCTGCTCACGCAAGCGCTGTTCGAATGCATCGATGCGCACCCTGCTGGCATCGACGTTGACCAAGTCCGCCAGCTCGAAACCACTGGCGGTGGTTTCGAGCGCCGAGCCCACCAGGGTGCGGATCTGCCGCGCAGCCTCGTCAGGTTGATTCTGCACCGCCCGCATGAACAACTGGATGCTCTGTGGGTCTGGCGCCACCTGCCATGCAATATAGGCCTGCACGATAATGCGCAAACCATCGCGCGTACCCACATCTTGCAGACCACTGGAGGTTGTGCGCAGGCGCAGGTCGACCGGGACTGCTGCCTCGAAGGGCACCGGCCAACGCCACGCCAACCCAGGCTCGGTCAGCACTCGCGACGGGTTGCCGAAGCGCGTGATCACGGTTGCCTCACCGACTCGAACCTGCACGAAACACGCCGTCGCGCCCATCACCAGGACCAGCAGCAGAGCCATGCCAATGCGTAGCCAGGCCGGACGGGCATGCGCGTGACTGTCATCATGATGATGGTCATGGCCATCATCATGATCGTGGCTGTGGTGATGGTCGTGTGTAGTATGGGCGCTCAATTTTTACGCTCCTGGGGGCGTGCGGATGCGGGTTTTGGCTGCAAGGGATCGACGGGCACTGCATAGCTGCGCAGGTCCAGCGTCGGTGCCTGGTGTGCAGCCAGGCGGTGATCGATGATCAGGCTGCTCGCCCCCTTCATGCCTTGGGACAAGCGCTCCAGATACTGTTCGAGGATGAAAGCCTGGCCAGCATGCTGCCAGGCAGTGCGTTCGGCTTCGAAACGCAGCGCGGCGGTACTCGCCCTGGTCTGCACTTCATGGGCGTCAGCGGTGGCCTTGTGGGTCAGCGATGTGGCGTTGAGGCGCGCCTTGTTGAGCTTCTGTGCGGCCTGCCCGCGGTCACGCGCAACGAGCGCCTGTGCGGTGATTTGCGCCGCCTGCACGGCATGGTAGGCATTGGCCGCGCCCGCCGGCGGATGAATCGCCTCCACCGACGTTGCCAACAGCTCTACGCCACTGTTAATGCGGTCCAGGTCAGCCTGCACCGCACGCCCGATGTCGCGCCCCAGTGATTCACGCTCGGTGCCTAACAAGCCGTCCAGCGATCGTCCAGCGAAATCGTGGACCAGCACGCGGTTGGCAACGCTGCGCAGCAGCTGTGCAATATCAGTGCTCTGGTAGGTGGCCGCTAGCGCTGCCGCGTCACTCATTCCGATACGGTAGATGAATCGCACGTCCATGTTTACGATCTGGAAGCCCTGTCGCCCACCGTCGGCACCGGCTATCACCTGCGAATTCTCGCTTAGGTGAGTCGCATCCCAGAGCCGATTCGCCGTTGCCGGGGCCGCGCTTTCGGCAGCGGTCAGTGGATCTGCCGCGTCATCTGCACCAGAGGTAGCCAACTCATGGACAATGCTGTTGTCTACACTCAGCACCTTGCCAAAAGGCCAAGGCAGCCCGATGTGCAAGCCCGGTTGATATACAGCGACGGGCTTGCCAAAGCGCTCGTATACGCCGCGATTGTTCATGGGCACTTGCACGATGCCAGTCAGCAACCAACCGACCAGCGCCACCGATGCCGCCACCGGGAGGAACGCCCGTCGCATGAAGGCGAAGGCCCATACCTGGCGCAAGTCGATGCCTAGACGCTGGTGCAATTCGTTCTGCAGCATTGTCATCGGCCGGGGTGGCCATTGCAGCAGGTCGCCGATCAGGCTACGAGCCACGAGCGCAGGCTCCTCGCGAGGTCGTGGGGGGCGGAATATCGCCAAAACTGCTCGCACGAGCAGCTCGAGCGCTGCCAACCCAGGTAGCACACCGATCAATACTGCCAATCGTGCCGGCCACAGCCGTGCGCCGTCTACGCACACCAGGCAGCCAATGGACAACACGTGCACTGCGATGACCAGGCGCAACACAGCCGCAAGCGCCCTGGCCTCAGGCCATGTCGCTTCGCTTTCCGCCATCAAGTGGCGCTCCACCACCACCAGGCAGAACGCGAACACAGCCAGTATACCGATGGCAACCCAGGTCACCTGGCCGGCAGGCAGCGGTACAGCCAAGTCAAAGCGCCAAGCGCCTTTGACCAACAGCAGCGCCAGCACTGCCAAGCCAACAAGCCAGGGCGTCTCAGCGCCCAGCTTGTGAAGTTGCCGCCGGCAGGTTTCGCTGACCTGCCAGCACCAGCGTTCAAAACGGCTGAGCGATGCGGACTCGACTGAATCCTTTGCATCACCCCGCCAGAATACCAGCGGAGTGGGGACCTGCCCCAGCGCGATCGTACGCCAACTGGCCACCCGCCAAGCCGACTGCGCTGTTGCCGCCAGCAGGAACAGCGCCGAGCCATTGACCGCCAAGAGGACGAACCAGTAGGAGTCAGGGCTGAACTCCCCGACCAATCCTTGCAGTGTTAATAGCAGCGTGGCGATTGCTAGCGCCACGTACGTCAAAAGCACTAGCCTGCGCGTGTGAACTTTTGAGCGCTGAAAACGGGGAAGCCCATCGAGGTCGGTGGCCTCGGTTTCTAGATCGACTATCATAAGACTCCAGCAATACCAGGCGTCGCGAATCGGCTCCCGAAGGCGTTATCGTTCATTTGCGACATATTCGGTAACGTTATAACAACAGATGTAAAAAATCTGTTCATCCAGCGCCAGAACCGGCGTGGCTGATAACGGCTGAGCTATTGAGTCGCTCCTGGGACAGGGCGTCCCCTCCCATTAGGCATCGGGATAAAAACTTGTGTTCAGCGTGATACGCAGGCCCCTGGGCGAATGCGCAAAACAACGGTTACCTCGAACGCGAGCATACCCGGGGGCATCTACCGTGGCTAAGTGCTGATGAAGCCTATGGCGGCGCATGACACCCTCAATCGTCGCGCATGTGCCGCTCATTGTGTTCCTGGCGTTCTTTGGCCTCCACGCACAGGGTGGCGGTTGGCCTGAGCAGCAACCGCTTGAGACCAATCGGTTCGCCAGTTTCCTTGCACCAGCCATACTCGCCACGGGCAACGCGCTCCAGGGCCTCGTCGATCTTGTCCAGCAGTTTTTTCTCCCGCTCCAGCAGCCTCAATTGCCAATGACGATGCTCCTCCGCCGTGCCGATATCGGAGGGATCGCTGGTGGGCTCGAAGTCGCGGATCGCTTCGAATTCTTCAGCGATGCGTTGCTGAAGCTCATTGCGTTGGGCAAGCAGCAGCTCACGGAAGAACCTTTGCTGGGCAGCGTCCATGTAGGCGTCTTCCGGTTGGGATAGTAGCTCTTGTTCGGTCATTGCAGGTGCGCTCGGGTCAATGAAAGGAAATGGAGGTCAACCGCGTCGTGCATTGAACGCCAGCGGCAAGCCTTGGCAGCCCTCGACCAGCCGGCCTTCATGCCAGGCCAGTTGCCCGGAGACCAATGTCGTAGCAACTCGGTGATGAAAACGATGGTGCACGAACGGTGTCCACTGACAGTGCGCCAGAACCGGGTCGAGGCTGACAGCGCGGGGCTCGGGCAGACGTTCGATCAGCGTCATGTCCGCCCAGTAGCCCTCACGCAGGTAACCGCGTTCCGAAATGGCGAACAGATCCGCGACGGCGTGGCTGGTCTTGCGCACCAGTTGGGCAACTGTCAGCACGCCCTCCTCCACCAGCTCGAAGAGCGCGGGAAGTGCATGTTGTACCAACGGCAAGCCTGATGGCGCCGAGGCATAAGGGCGTTGTTTTTCCGCCAAGGTGTGGGGTGCGTGATCGGTACCGATGACGTCGATGCGGTCGCACAGCAGAGCCTGACGCAGCGCGTCCCGGTCTTCCCGGGTTTTGATGGCAGGGTTGCATTTGATCAGGTGGCCCAAGCGGGCATAGTCACGGTCATCGAACAGCAGATGGTGCGCGCACACTTCGGCGGTGATCTGCTTGCCCTGCAAAGGCCCGGCCTGGAACAACTTCAGCTCTTGGGCGGTGGTCAGGTGCAGCACATGCAACCGTGTGCCGAACTGCTTGGCAAGCTGCACCGCCAGGCTCGAAGAGCGCAGGCAGGCATCGGCATCCCGAATGATCGGGTGCATGGCCGGCGGCATGGCCGGCGGAATGAAATCGCCGTAGCGCTCACGTATGCGCGCTTCGTTGGCCAGGATCGACGGGGTGTGCTCGCAGTGCGCCAGGAGGATGGTCGGCACGCTGGCGAACAGGCGCTCCAGCACCCTGGGGTCGTCTACCAGCATGTCGCCGGTGGAGGCGCCCATGAACACCTTCACTCCCGCCACTTCACGTGGATCGAGGGCCGCCACGGTATCGAGATTGTCCTTGCTCACGCCGAAATGAAAACCGTAGTTGGCAACCGAGGTGGCGGCGGCGCGAGCTTTCTTGTCGTGCAGGGCGGCAAGATCCAGCGTGGCCGGGTTGGTGTTGGGCATGTCCATGAAGCTGGTGATACCGCCCGCCACTGCTGCGCGCGACTCACTGGCCATGGTGCCCTTGTGCGCAGCGCCAGGCTCACGAAAATGAACCTGGTCGTCGATCATGCCGGGGAGCAACCATTGGCCCCGGGCATCGATTTCGAGCGGCGCATTGACGCCCGCGATGCTGCGGCCGATTTTCTCGATACGGCCATGGGCGACCAGTACATCGGCCTCCTGTATGGCACCTTCATTGACCAGGCGGGCGTTGCGAATGATGACTTGACTCATGCGCCCACCTCGGCGGGGTTGCCCGTCACCACCACTTGATCACCCTGGATCGCGTTGTAGAAACAGCTGCGACGCCCTGTGTGGCAGGCGACACCTGTCTGATCCACCAGCAACAAAAGCGCGTCGCCATCGCAGTCCAGCCGCACGTCGTGTACATGCTGGACATGCCCCGAGCTTTCGCCTTTGCGCCACAGGCATCCACGGCTACGTGACCAGTAGCATGCCCGCCGGGTCTCGAGGGTTTCCAGCAGCGCCTTTTCGTTCATCCAGGCCAGCATCAGGACTTCGCCGCTGTCATGCTGCTGAGTGATGGCGGGGATCAGCCCCTGGGGGCTCCAGGGTATGTGGCGAAGCACATCGGTCAAGGCAAAGCGGCTATCCGCTGCTGCCTGCTCAAGGGTAAGGAACATGATTTGCAACCTGTCTTAAGTGTTATGTTATAACACTGTTAACTTAGCAGATTACGCCCCTACTGTTCATCTTTTCGACTCGCGCAGGTACAACGCCATGACTGAAACACGCCCCGCCCCTTCCACCGAAACCTACGCCGACACCGAACTGGCATGCCTGGCAGGTGCCAAAGCAGCGCTCTACCGTTGGGCCGCTACTGTGGCTACCCGTGATGTGGATCAGGTACTGGCGCTGTATGCGCCGGATGCGATCCTGGTACCGACCCTGTCCAACCAAGTGCGTGACTGCGATGACAGCCGTCGCAACTATTTCGAAAATTTCCTCGCCAACGACGGGCTGGTCTGTGACATCCAGTTGTTCAAAAAACGCGTCAGCCGCAAGCTGGGCACCGTGGTGGTCGGCGGCCAGTACACCTTTGTCTACCGCGAAGACGGCGAGCAACGGGTAGTGCCAGCGCGCTTTTTGTTTACCTTCGAGCGGATCGACCAGCAGTGGTTGATCACCGGCCACCATTCCTCCATCGAGGCATGAAAGCCGTGGACCACTTCCCGAACTCAACGGGCTCTTTCCCGGCCACGCGCCTGCGCCGTAACCGCGCTGACGAATGGACGCGTCGTCTGGTAGCTGAAAACAGCCTGTCTTGTGATGACCTGATCTGGCCGGTCTTTCTCAAGGAAGGCTCAGGTACACGCGAGGCGATCACTGCCATGCCGGGCCAGGTACGGGTGAGCCTGAGCGAATTGCCGGATCACGTAGGTCGGGCGGTCGAGCTGGGCATTCCGGCCATTGCCCTGTTTCCCGTTACCCCGGCGCAGCGCAAGGACAGTGAGGGCAGCCATGCCCTCGACGCGGACAACCTGATCTGCCGCGCCGCCAGGTTGCTCAAGGCCACATTCCCCAACCTTGGCTTGATCGGCGACGTCGCACTGGACCCCTACACCGACCATGGCCACGACGGCGTGCTGCGCCAAGGCCGCGTGGCCAATGACGAGACCTTGCAGGTACTGGCAGCCCAAGCCGTGGTCCAGGCCCAGGCCGGCATCGACACCTTGGCACCTTCGGACATGATGGACGGGCGCATCGGCGCGCTCAGGTCCGCGCTGGACCTGGCCGGGTTCAGCGATGTGCGTCTGATGTCCTACGCCGCCAAGTATGCGTCCGGCTTCTACGGCCCGTTCCGCGACGCGCTGGGCTCGGCGGCCACGCTCAAAGGCGACAAGCGCACGTACCAGATGGACCCGGCCAACAGCGACGAAGCCCTGCGCGAAGTAGCACTGGACCTGCAAGAAGGCGCCGACATGGTGATGGTCAAGCCCGGCATGCCCTATCTGGACATCATTCAAAGGGTCAAGGCAACCTTTGCCGTGCCAACATTCGCCTACCAGGTCAGCGGTGAATATTCGATGCTCAAGGCAGCGATCAATCAGGGCTGGCTGGATCCGGACACGGTCATCCTGGAGGCATTGATGGCGTTCAAACGTGCGGGGTGCAACGGCATCCTGACTTACTTCGCTCTGGAGGCCGCCACGCGGTTGAAGCGGGGTTGAACGGCCTTGGCGGACGCATTCACATCGATGGTGTGAATGCGTCCGCCCTTTCAGAGTTTCATGTCAAAAGGTTGGGCGCCGAGCGCTCGGGTGCTGGCTTGGCAATCACGCGCCCGGCACGGTCAAGAATCACGCCAGGCAAATCATGACTTAGAGTCTCGCGCTCCCGATAATGAATGACTGAGCGAATCGCTTCGCCGCGCTTGAGTAGATCGAACGCATGATTCAACGACTCGTGATCCATGTTATGAGTGATGTAGGGGTCGACATTGATTTCCCCGCGCAACCACTCGTCCACCATCCCCGGCAGCTCGGAACGCCCCAGCACCCCGCCGAACGCGCTGCCTTTCCAGACGCGACCGGTTACCAGCTGGAAAGGCCGCGTGGCGATCTCCTCCCCGCCCCCTGCCACGCCGATGATGATGCTTTCGCCCCACCCTTTGTGGCAGCACTCAAGGGCTGCACGCATCAATTCCACATTACCGACGCATTCGAACGAGAAGTCCACACCGCCGTTGGTCATATCGATGATCACGTTCTGCAGCGGCTCGCGAAAATCCCTTGGGTTGACGCACTCGGTCGCCCCCAGGGAAAGGGCCAACGGAAACTTATTCGGGTTGACGTCGATCCCGATGATCCGCCCCGCCCCCTGTAACACCGCGCCCTGAATGACCGCCATGCCGACGGCGCCCAGGCCGAATACCGCGACCGTGTCACCGGGCCGCACCTTGGCGGTATTGCGCACCGCACCGATCCCGGTAGGAATCGCACAGCCCATGATCGAGGCCTTGGCCAGTGGTGCCGCAGGGTCGATCTTGGCCACGGCGATTTCCGGCAGGACCGTGTATTCGCTGAATGTGGAAGTGCCCATGTAATGAAAGATCGTGCGGCCCTTGTAGGAGAAACGGCTGGTGCCATCGGGCATCAGCCCTTCCCCCTGGGTTTTGCGGATGGTCTGGCAAAGGTTGGTCTTGCCGGACTTGATGAACGGGCAGTTCGGATCCTCCGGCGTATACAGCGGGATCACGTGATCGCCCGGCTTGACAGTGGTGACACCCCGCCCCACGTCCTCGACGATTCCGACGCCTTCATGCCCCAGGATGCAAGGGAATTTCCCTTCCGGGTCCCGACCGGACAGGGTGAATACATCGGTGTGGCAAAGGCTCGTGGTGACGATGCGAACCAGCACCTCGCCCTCTTTCGGCCCCTGCAAGTCGATCTCTTCGAACTCAAGAGGTTGATTGGGCCCCCAGGCGATAGCTGCGCGTGTTTTCATGTGCTTCTCCGTGTAATGTTATAACGCTTAAGAACATTAACCTGCACAATTCCGTGCGCCAGACCACGCGGCCGAAAGTGGCCGGATCCGTACGAAATCTGTCCGCAAGTACCCAAGGAGTTCGATTGCGAATGTCTGACGAAGCCACTTCTCAACGCAGGGTGCACATAGTCATCTACCCCGGTTTCAAATCAATCGAGGCTGTAGGTGCACTCACCGTTTTTGACTACGCCAACAAACGTCAGGCGGCCGAAGGGTTGCCTCCGACCTACAGCCTGCATCTGGTGGCGCCACAACCAGGCTTGGTAGGTTCGGACACCTTGATCTCCCTGGAAGCCGACGATCTTCGTACGAGTCCACGCCCTCATACCGCGTTGATTGTCGGCGCGCGTGACATTGGCACGGCGATTGCCGAGCAGCGGCTGATCGTCGACTGGTGCAGGCAGGCCGCATCTCGCATCGATCGGCTGGTAGGTGTTTGCTCGGGGGCATTTTTCCTTGCCCAAGCAGGGGTCGTAGACGGCCTGCATGTCACCACGCACTGGAGCGTCGCCAGTAAGCTGGCCAATGATTACCCCGCGGTCAATGTCAATGCCGATGCCATCTTCATCGAGCAAGGGCGCATATGGACGTGTGCTGGCGTTTCAGCTGCCATCGACCTGAGCCTGGCCTTGGTCGAACAAGACCTCGGCCAGGAAATGGCCCTGCAAATTGCCCGCGAGCTGGTGGTGTTCCTGAAGCGCCCGGGTGGCCAGTCGCAGTTCAGCCAGCATCTGGACAGCCAGATGACCCCGCACTCCGCGATCAGGCGCCTACGCTTATGGATCCTGCAAAATCTTGATCGCCCGCTGAGCCTGGAGGTGCTCGCCGAACGCGCGAACATGAGCAGTCGGAACTTGCGCCGGTTGTTCCACAAGGAATCGGGCTGCTCACCCTTGGCATTCATCGAGCGCGCGCGGATGGAGAAGGCAAGGCGGTTACTGGTGGACGAGGACACTGCACTCAAGCGCATTGCCGACCAGTGCGGTTTCGGCTCGGAAGAGCAGATGCGCCGGGTGTTCCAGCGCAACCTCAAGCTCACTCCACGGCGCTACCGGGAGCGATCCCGCGCACAATGATGCCTGTGCCATTGAAGGACACGCAGCGTGGATCACGCCTGCCCGGCTTGCGCTGCAAGAGGCAACGGCAATGCCAGGCATGCAAGCAGTAATTTCAGCACCCGGCGACGCCCCATATGGACTCCCATTGACCTGCAATCCAGCGAAGCCTCGGGCAATTTCGCTAGCCATTCTATTATTGTTACTTTATAACATCCAAAATCCAGAACAAAATGAAGACTGCCCGCCAACGGAAGGAGACCTGCATGCAACTGACCAGCAATCAGCAACGTGTCCTGACGGCGCTTCAGCAAGCCGACAAGCCTCTCAGTGCCTACGACATTCTGGACAGCCTGCGCAATGAAGGTGTCAGGGCGCCGACGCAGATCTACCGCGCGCTGGGCCACCTGGCCGAGCAAGGGTTGATTCATCGGCTGGAGTCTTTGAACGCTTATGTCAGCTGCACCTGCCCTAGCCAGTGCGAAGCGGGTTTCAGAGCGTTCGCCATCTGCGACAGCTGCGGCCATGTCGATGAGTTCAACGTACCGCACCTGAACCAGGCCTTGGCGCACTGGATGAAACAGAACGTGTTTACGCTGTGCAGCTCGGTCATTGAGCTGCACGGTAAATGCGCCGCCTGTACTTGCCGTGATACAGACGAGGACTGAACAGAGCCGCACGCATGCCCACCACCCTTTATCTTGAGGCCGCCCGATGCCCCCCCTGCCCCCCATACCAACGAAGCCACGCGGCTGCCCGTCACTGTACTTTCCGGCTTCCTCGGAGCCGGCGAGTCGCGCTGATCGTCAACGATATGAGCGACGTGAACATCGATGCCGCACTGATACGTGATGGTGGCGCCGAGCTATCGCGCACCGACGAAAAGCTGGTGGAGATGAGCAATGGCTGCATTTGCTGCACCTTGTGCGAAGACCTTCTGCTCGGCTACAGGAAATGCGCGGCACCCCCACACCCAAAACGGAAGATACGGCATCGCCAGCTTCGTCTACCGCGCACGCCGACCTTTCCTGCCTGACCGCTTCAATGCGCTAGTCGAGAGCGAATGGCCTGGGGTGGTGCGCTCCAAAAATTACTACTGATTCATACGCCTTGCTGCCACATGCAAGGCTCCCACCACTGGATATACATGATGAGCTCAGCATTACCCGATGTTTCCGTCACCGACCTGGCCCCCAGCCTCAGCCCGCTGCAATGGGTCGGCATGCAGGGTATCGACCTGCCGGTAAGGATCCAGGAACCGACCTATCAGCGTGAACTGCACGCCCGGGCGGATGTTCAGGTCGACCTGCCGGCACCGCACGTCAAAGGCATTCACATGTCCAGGCTGTATCGCCTGCTGGACGCATGGGGGCAGGCTGCGGCGGTGTCGCCGGCAAGCCTCTTTGCGCTGTTGCAGGAGATGATCGACAGCCATCAGGATTGCGAAAGCCGCAATGCCAGGTTGCGCCTGGATTTCGACCTGCTGGTTCGCCGCCCTGCACTGGTGACCGAGGGCCTCTCTGGCTGGAAGTCGTACCCGGTTCACGTGCTCGCGACGAAGGTCGGCGGGGCGCTGAACCTGAGTATCGAGGTCAGGATCGGCTACTCCTCGACCTGCCCGTGCTCGGCCGCTCTCTCCCGGCAGTTGATTGAGGACGGCTTCCTGCGAACCTTCAAGGACCAGCCACTGCTCCAAGCCAGCGCCGTCGCGCAGTGGCTGCGCAGCAACGCGTCGCTGGCGACGCCTCACAGCCAACGTAGCGAAGCTCGGGTGCGCGTCGCGGTGCCTGCCGATGCCCCGGATCTCGGGTTGCTGGCCTTGATCGACCAAGTCGAAGGCGCTTTGCGCACGCCGGTTCAGACCGCCGTGAAACGGGCCGACGAACAGGCTTTTGCGGCGCTCAACGGGCAGAACCTGATGTTCGTCGAGGACGCTGCGCGGCGCATACAGGTATGCCTTAGCGCTTATCGCGATACCCAGGTGCACGTCCGCCACCTGGAAAGCCTGCACCCGCACGACGCCTCAGCCTGGTCTACCCCGCAGGCCCCTGGCTAAGCCGGTTTGTCGACGGTTTCGACGAAAACGCCCGCAGCAACCGTCGTCGCCTGCGAACGCTCCTCGGCAGCTACCATCGGGGCAGCAGGCATCCGGTATTGGTTCTCCCACTTCGCCACAACCAGAGGCGCCAGTGCGTTGCCCAAGACATTCAGCGCCGTGATCGGCATGTCCATCAAGCGATAGACTCCGGCGATGAACGCAATACCTTCCACAGGCAGACCGGCACTGGTCAGCGTAGCGGTCAAGATCACGAACATGGCCCCCGGAACGCCGGCTGCGCCCTTGGAGGTCAGCACCATGATGATGATCAGCATCGCCTGGTCGGCCAGGCTCAGGGGAATTTCATAGAGCTGCGCGATGAACAGCGTGCCGATGCCCACGAAAAGCGATGCGCCATCCAGATTGAAGGAATAACCCGTAGGGATAACCAACGTAGCAATCGAACGCGGCGCACCGTAGGCCTCGACCTTTTCAATCAGCTGGGGCATGACAGTCGCCGAGGCGGCAGTACTGAACGCCAGGATCAACTCATCCTTGATCGCCTTGATCAGGTCGAAGATGTTGATCCCTGCAACCTTCGCGATGCCGCCC
The DNA here is from genome assembly GCF_044904505.1 of Pseudomonas sp. 3HC3. Lineage (NCBI taxonomy): Bacteria > Pseudomonadati > Pseudomonadota > Gammaproteobacteria > Pseudomonadales > Pseudomonadaceae > Pseudomonas > Pseudomonas sp. 3HC3. The sequence continues at coordinate 522,736 of NZ_JADDRH010000001.1, read as the reverse complement.
AGCACGACCACGCCGAACAGAATGACCGCGATGTAGGTGACGGCAATCAGTTTTGCCAGAGGCAGCAATGCGGAAAGCCCGAAGTTGGCGACCGTCACGCCGATCAGGCCAAAAATCCCGATGGGTGAGTAATGCATCACGATATGCGTCACTTTGAACATCGTCGCGGAAATGGCATTGACTACCGCGATCAATGGCATTTTCTTCTCTTTGTCCAGAGCACTTAGCCCAAAGCCGAACATGACCGAGAAGAACAGGACAGGCAGCAGTTTTCCTTGCGCCATTGCACCGACGATATTGTCCGGGATGATGTTGAGGATGACTTGACCAAACCCTGTGCTCTCCGAGGTAGAGGGAAGCGAGAGCGTTTGGGTATTTGCCAGGGTCGTCAAGTTGGCACCTACGCCTGGCTGCGCGAGATTGCCAACCAACAAGCCGCACACAATTGCGATGCTGGTCACGACGAAGAAGTAGAACAAGGCTTTAACCCCTACCCGCCCTATCGCCTTGCTATCACCATTGCCTGCGATCGCGCCGACCATGCACGCGAACACGAGGGGTATGACAATCATCTTCATCATCTTGATGAAAATATCGCCGGCGGGTTGCAAAAGGCTGCTGATTATCCAGGCTTTGTACTCGGGAAAGAAATTGAGAAGTGCCCCCACTACAACCCCGAGCACAAGCCCTAAAATAATTCTAGTCACCAGACTAGTCTTTGCCATACGTCCTCCAGTTATTATAATTTGGACTGTACATTGGCCGGCAAAAATGCCAAACACTTCGTTGGAACCTGTTATTTTTATTGAAGGGCCACTCACCGATACACGCCTCTTATCTCACGCAGACAAAGCGGGAGGCGCGTCCCGGACGTTTATGCCAATCAGGTGGCAAATACACCTTCAAAGTCCTTGAACCCTTTGATCTCGATCGGGTTGCCACTGGGATCCAGGAAAAACATCGTTCGCTGCTCCCCAGGTTGGCCAGGGAATCGTACAACCGGCGGTATGTCGAACTGCACACCATGAAACGCCAGGCGGTCTGCCATCGCGAACCAGTCATCCAGATGCAGCACCAAGCCGATATGCGGCATCAACACTTCATGGTCGCCGACTTTACCAGTACGGGTCGTTGGAAAAGGAACACCTTTGTGAAGCGAAATCTGGTGACCGAAGAAGTCGTAATCCACATAAGTTTCACTCGCGCGGCCTTCTTTGCAGCCGAGAATGTTACCGTAGAAGTTACGAGATGCTTCGAGATCTGTAACATGGTATGAAACATGAAATAACGATTTCACAACTAACCTCTTGGGTTTCTGATAGAACTTTTGGGGAGGTTAACGTAGCCTCGCACACGTGCTAAAGCGCATTTTTCCATCTCTCAGCGAAAGGAAATGTTTTGGACACTCGATTTCTCGAAAGCCTGATGGCAGTAATAGAAACTGGCTCGATTGCAGCGGCGGCTCGACGGGAAAACCTGACAGCACCTGCAGTCAGCCAACGTATACAAGCACTCGAGAAATCGCTGGCGTGCGAACTCCTGAACCGCAGCGCACATGCTGTCGAACCGACCGAGAAATGCCTGTCGTTGTTGCCGAAAATTCGAGATCTGATCCAGGGGGCAGCAGACCTGAAAGAAGATCTGGACACCAGTTGCCTATCCGGTTATCTCAAGATCGGCGCGATTTCTACGGCGTTGACAGGCATATTGCCGGAGGCCATGAATCAGCTATCAAGCATTGCCCCGCAATTAAGGCTGCGCATCACGCCAGGGGACTCGCGCAGTCTTTACGAACACGTGGCTTCCGGAGCGCTTGATGCGGGAATCATGGTATGTCCGCCCTTCACTGTCCCTAAAACCTTGCGTATGCAGGTGCTTCGAGAAGAACCCCTGATGCTTTTGACCAAAGACCCCATTGACAAAAGCGACGTCCGCTCGACGATTCTTGGGCGAAACCTGATTCGATATGACTCAAATGCCTGGGGTGGGCAGATTGCACAGCAATACCTGGATGACAATAACCTGCAGCCCGATGTGCTGTGTAATCTCGATGCGCTAGATGCAATCCACATCATGGTCGCAAAAGGCATGGGGGCTTCTGTTGTCCCGTACTGGGCGGGATTGAAGACTGACGACGTACATGCAACACCCGTGTCGGGGGCTGACAGCTACATGCGCCAGGTCGTCCTGCTTTACAAGTCCACCCCCAGAAGGCCTAAAGCTGTGGAGGTATTGAAGGAACAGCTTATGAATAACTGCAACTTCCCATAAGGGCCTACACTCTCGGCAACAGGAGGTCTTCATGATAGCTCGCTGGCGTTGGTTGGCTACGAGAATTGCCAAGCGTCTCTGGTTCAGAGCAACGCTTTTCTCCCTGTTGGGAGTGGTTACAGCGTTGGTGGCCGTGGTGCTCAAGGATGCGGTCCCCGTCACCTTGCCTGCCCGTATCGGTGCAGATGCGGTTGACAAGATATTGGGCATCATCGCCTCGAGCATGCTGGCCGTCACAACGTTTTCGCTGAGTACAATGGTCTCGGCCTACAGTGCCGCCAGCAGTGGCGTAACCCCGCGCGCCACTTCGTTGGTCATGGAGGACGCCACGACCCAGAACGCTCTGGCGACCTTCATCGGGTCCTTTCTCTTCAGCCTCGTCGGTATCATTGCACTGAGTACCGGAGCCTACGGTACACAAGGTCGTGTAGTGCTTTTCACCGTGACGATTGCGGTTGTGGTCCTGATCATTTACACCTTGCTGCGCTGGATTGATCACCTCTCCAAGCTAGGGCGCGTGGGCGAGACGATCGACCGTGTCGAAAAAGCTGTGATCAAAGCCATCGAGCAGCGTGTTGAACACCCCTATCTGGGCGGTGCAGCCTACCCGCCTGACCTCAAGCTTTCTGGGGCAGCCCATGAAGTGAAAAGCGGCCAGACAGGCTATGTACAGCACATCGATGGCCTTACGCTAAACAGGATTGCGACGGACACCAAGATTCGAATTTATCTCGAAGTCCTGCCTGGCACCTTTGTCCATGAGGGTATGGTGGTTGCGCGGGCCTTGGCCGTGAACGGTGAGCCGCTCGATGACAATGGCGCGCTGGACATCGATATTTTCGCTGCCTTGAGCATCGGCCTCAGGAGAACGTTCGAGCATGACCCGCGCTTCGGGCTTTCGGTGTTGTCCGAGATTGCCTCGCGAGCGCTGTCCCCTGCGGTAAATGATCCCGGTACAGCCATCGACATCATTGGGCGCGGCATTCGGTGCTTGACGTGTTGGGGGAAACTGCATCCCGTGGCGCAGAGTACGGATAACGAATGCGCGCAGGTCTATGTGCGTGCACTGGTGGCGGATGACCTGTTTGACGATTTCTTTGCACCGATCAGCCGGGACGGCGCAGCTTTGCACGAGGTCAATCTGCGCTTGATCAAAGCCCTTGTCAGCCTGGCGCACATCAACCCCCATGCATTTCGGCCCGCCTGCAGCCGGCATGCCGCGCGATTGCTTGCACACGCGGGCAGTGGGCTTGTGCTTCAACAGGACAAGGACGAACTCCGCGCGCTTGCTGCCGAACTCATAGGTGTCCACTAAGTCTCGTGCGCCTGCACCCGATTGAATATTCGCGCTTGAAAAGTCCCCCTGTTCAGATGCTTCAGAAGATGTAGAATCCGTCGCCAACTCCAAACCTGATCATTCCGTTGTCACGCCGAGTCCCGTCATGAAGCTGGCCCACCACACACGATCACAGGTCGCCTGGGTGCTGTATTTCAGCATCCTGTTCGGCTCGTTGTTGTGCGCCATGGGCCATGGGCAAATGGCCGGGTTGCGCCTGGCTGGCATGGATGATGCCGCTTGGTGCACGGCTGACCGCAGCGGCATGTACCAAGGTGAGCAAGACCTAAGCGATCCGGCCCTGCCTGCTGGCGGTGACTGCGTGATCGCCAGCCTGTTCAGCGCCACGCTGCTGGCCGTATTTTTCGGCCTGCTGACCCTGCTCGCCGGCGAGTCGGGCAGCCCCTTACCCAACCAACCTCCGCCACGCCTGCCCAAGCAGCGTTGGCCACTGGTCAATCCCCGCGCCTCTCCTGCTTCGCTTCTCGCGTTCTGACATCGCCACGTCCCCGTGCCGCCTGATCGGCAGCGGGCGTGTGCTCACCGATTTCAGCCAGGAAGCCTTGCATGTTCCGCATGACCACTTTGGCGCTGCTCGTTGGCAGCGCAACCTGTGCCTGGGCGCAGGATGACACCCTGACCCTGCCGGCCAGTAATGTCACGGCCACAGCCAATCAACCCACGGAGGCAACCCGCCTTGACCTTGATCGCCCCATCGAAAGCGGCTCGCGGCTGAACCTCAGCGCCAGGGAGAACCCCGCTTCCGTCAGCGTTGCCGACCGCAAGACCATGGAGCGCATTGGCGCACGTAACTTCCAGGACGCCGCCAATGCACTGCCCGGGGTTAACGCCTCGGCTCCGCCCGGCTGGGGGGGATATGTGTCGTATCGAGGGTTCAACGGTGCCCAGATCAGCCAATTGTTCAATGGCATCAATTTGCAGTATGGCGGCGCGGCGCGCCCGGTGGGCGCCTGGATCTACGACCGCGTCGAATTGCTCGGCGGGCCATCCTCATTCCTCAACGGCAGCGGCGCTGTCGGTGGCAGCCTCAATTTCATCACCCGGCTGGCAAGCCGTGACGAAGACACCTTCGAAGGGCGCGTCAGTTATGCACGCTACGACACCATGGAAACGTCGGTCGCCTTCAACAAGGCGCTGAACACGGGCGACGGCCCGCGCCACTATGCCCGCCTCGACTACAGCCGCACCAGTACCAACGGCTATATCGATCGGCAGGAGAATGGGGCCGGCAACCTGGCCTTCTCGCTGCTTAGCGACATCAACGATCAGCTCTCGCACACGCTGGCCATCGAATACCTGGAAGAGCAAGAGGACAGCCCCTACTGGGGCACACCGGTATTGCAGCCACTGGTCGGTACCTTGCACATCGACAAGCACAACCGTTTCAACAACTACAACGTCGAAGACGGTCGCTACGAGCAGCGCACCCGGTGGCTGCGTTCGATCACTGACTATCGCTTCGACGACAACACCCAACTGCGTAACACCTTCTACCACTACAACGGCCAGCGCGATTACCGCAATCTTGAGGTGTATCGCTACAACGCCGACAACAGCGCCATCGCTCGCTCGGGCGGCTATCGCCAGCGGCACGACCAGGAGGTCAACGGCGACAGGCTCGAGCTGACCCATCAGGGCCAGTTATTCGGCCTGGCCAGCGACTGGGCGTTCGGCATGGACTACAACACCAACCAGCAAACCAACTACCCGCTGTCCAAGGGGGCGTTCGACACGGTTGACCCGAACGGCTTCGAACCCGGGCACTTCCTCGATATCCCCGGTATGGACGCGCCCATGACCAAGGGCAGAACCACCACCACCGACACCACCTCGGCCTTCGTCGAGAACCGTACCCGCCTGACCGATCAACTGTCGTTTATCACCGCGTTGCGCTACGACCATATCGACTTCGACGTGGTCGACCATGTGGCGCGAACCAGGCTCGACCGACGCTGGGACGCCATCACCGGTCGCCTGGGCCTGGTCTATGACCTGACCTCCAACGTCAGCCTGTACACCCAATACAGCACCTCGGCCGAACCACCAGGCGGTACCCTGACCAGCGCCTCGATCAGCCAGGTCGGTGACTTCGACCTGAGCACCGGCCGTCAGGTCGAAGTAGGCAGCAAGTTCGACTTTCTCGATGGGCGCGGCTCGGCCACGGCAGCGGCGTATCGCATCGTGCGCAAGGATATCTCCGTGCCCTCCTCGACCGTGCCCAACACCACCGAGCAGGCGGGCCAGCAGACCTCCACCGGCATCGAGCTGGCAGCCTCGTTCAAGGTCACGCCCAAGCTGCTGGCGGCAGGCAACTTCAGTTGGGTAAATGCCGAATACGATGAATTCAACGAGACCATCAGCGGCGTGGTGTACTCGCGCAAGGGCAAGAACCCGGTGAACATCCCCGACCGCGTGGCCAACCTCTGGTTGACCTACGACCTGGCGCCCGGCTGGCAGGTAGGGGCCGATGCCCGCTACGTCTCATCGGTGTACGCCAACACCGCCAATACCGCATGGGTACCGTCATACACCGTCTACGGGCTGTCCATGACCCACGACCTGGACAAACACGTGCAAGTCAGCGCGCGGCTGCGCAACCTCACCGACGAGGTGTATGCCCGCTTCATCCATCAGACCAACACCCAGTACTACCTGGGTGAACCGCGCAGCCTGGAAGTCGCTGTGCAGTGGCGCTACTGATGAGCGTGAAGCGCCAGCTGTACCTGTGGCACCGCTGGCTGGGCATCGTCACCTGCCTGTTCATGGCGCTGTGGTTCGTCTCCGGGGTGGTCATGCTGTACGTCGGTTACCCCAAGCTGACACCGGCCGAGCGCCTGGCCCACCTGCCGGCTTTGCCGGCGGGGTGCTGCGCCGAGTTGCCCGAGCATTGGGCGCAACAGCCGCTGAAGGCGCTGCGCCTGACCAGCCTCGGCGGGCGCGCGCACTACCTGCTGGAACTGGCCGACGGTCGCCGCGTCATCCTCGATGCCGCCAGCGGCGAGCCTCTGGCTCGGGCCGACGCAGCCTGGGCCCTGGCCAATGCCCGGCAGTATGCCGGTGACGCCGCCAGGTTGGCTTACCTAGGCACCGTGGACGAGGACATGTGGACCCACTCCAGGGCATTGGATGGCGACCGCCCCTTGCATCACGTGCAGGTAGACGATACAGCCGGCACCTGGCTTTACCTGTCCAGCCGCACCGGCGAAGTGGTGCGTGACGCCACCGCCCAGGAGCGTGCCTGGAACTGGGTCGGTGCATGGCTGCATTGGCTCTATCCGCTACGGGGCGGGTTCGGTTTCGACAACGGCTGGCGTACCCTGGTGATCGGCCTGTCCCTGGCCGCAACGGTCATGGCGCTCTTGGGCATGACCGTTGGCATACTGCGCCTGCGGCTGCGCAAGCGCTATCGCAGCGGCTCGTGCAGCCCCTACCCTGGCGGCTGGCTGCGCTGGCACCACATCGGCGGGCTACTGTTCGGCACGGTGCTGGTGCTGTGGGTATTCAGCGGACTCATGTCGATGCGCCCCTGGGGTGTGACCGACAGTCGTTCGCAGCTGGCCCCCCAGGCGCTACGTCAGGGGCCGCTACGGGCGATGGACATCGGCCAGACGGTTGCCCAGGCCATGGCCAGCCTGGGCCGGGAGCCTGGGTTCAACCCTGTCGAAATCCAGTGGCAACGCCTAGGCGGCGACACCTTCCTGGTTGCCCGCGATGCCGCCGGCGATAGCCGGATTCTGGAAGCCGGCGCGCCGCCGGCGCGGGCCTTATCCGAACGACGCTTGCTGACAGCGGCCCGTGCGATGGCGGCAGGCGTCGTGGTACAGGCCAACTGGCAAGGGCACTATGACGCCTACTATTTCACCCGTGACGCCCAGAGCATGTACGGCTTCCAGAGCCGCCCACTGCCGGTACTGCGTCTGCGCTTCGACGACCCCGCCAGCACGTGGGTCTACCTCGACCCGGCCAGCGCAGAAGTGGTCGCCAGCCACGATGCCAGGCAACGCGCCGGTCGCTGGCTGTTCAACCTGTTGCACAGCTGGGATCTGCAGCCACTGCTGCAAAGGCCGGTGTTACGTGAAGGCCTGATCATCGCCTTGAGCATCGGCGGCCTGGTGGTTTCACTCAGCGGCGTCGTACTAGGCTGGCGAAGGCTACGCAGAATGACCGCTCAAGTTCGCGGTTGAGCCTCCTTTCGTGTTTCGCAGCGGCCTGAGCGATTGCCGCTGATCACTGAAAAAGCAAAAGCCGGGACGGTAATGCGCCCCGGCTTTTGTTTGACCCGATGAAAACCCTGCCAAGAGTAAAACACCGGATCAACTTCAACGTAGCACGGCACCTGCAAGCCGCCACCCTGCGACAGTTCGCCGCACCCTGCCAGCCAAACCGGTAGATGAAGCCCTGACACCGTACATGCGTCAGAACGTCGCACCTGACAGGGATAACCACGCTCTTAGACTCTGCCTTCCAATAAAAAAACTGAGAGGTCGGTCATGAAGAAAACACTGGCAATGCTTGCTTGCCTGGCAACCGCCAGCCTGGCTCAAGCAGCCCAGGACCCGGAGGCGGTCTTCAACCGCGCTTGCCAGATGTGCCACAACGGGCAATTGCCAATGGCGCCGAAGAAAGGTGACCACGAGGCCTGGAAGCCACGGCTGGCCCAAGGCAACGAAGTTCTGGTGAAGCACGTCACCGAAGGCTTCAACGCCATGCCGCCGCGCGGCCTGTGCATGGACTGCACCGCCGACGATTACAAGGCCGTAATCGACTACATGTCCAAGTGATTCGTGCGCCAGGGACGCGCCAGGTACTGTGCGCCCCTGGCAACCTGGTCGCACCTAACCATGATGGGCGGCGTTGCTAGACTCGCACCTCGCCATTTTCAATCACAGCGAACACCGGGCAAAGGATATGCATCGAGCAACAGGACGTCGCCGCACACTCAGCTGGGGCCTCTACGCCTGCGTGCTGTTCGCAGTGCTGCATTGCGGCCTGGGGCATGGTCAGGCCGGCGGCTTGATGCTCAACGGTGCAGGTGGCACTTTTTGTGGCCACATAGCGACTGCGGCCAGCGCGGTCAGTTTCGACAAAGGGCTCGGCGCCACCTCGGCTGGCGTATCCACCATCGATTGCCCGCTGTGCAACCATGCGGGCTTGGCCATCACCCTGCAACTGCTGGGCGTGGCATTCGCCCGACAAGCCTGCAAGCCCTTACTTCCCATCTTCCCCGCCACCTGGCCTCGCCTACGCTGGCCTGCAGCCAATCCCCGTGCCTCCCCCGCCCTGCCCTGAATCAGCCCGATAGCCGCACCACGCCCTTGGCGCTTATTCGCATGGGGTGTCGCCGAGTGCGCGGACCACGGCTCGCCTTGCAACTTTTGCATTCAGGAATACCCAGAGCAATGAAGAACAAGACAATCTGCTGCGCAGCCGCACTCGCCCTTTCCAGTGGTACCGCACTGGCCCAGACCGACAGCGTGGAGCTGCCCGAAACCACGGTGGTCGGCACTTCGGTCATCGACCAGAACACGGTCGACAGCTTCGGCAGCCTCACCACCGTGGTCGGCCAGGAGCAGATCCGCGACCTCAACGCGCTCGACCTGTCCTCCGCGCTGCGTCGTACACCCGGCGTGGTGGTGTCGCGCTTCAACCCGGTCGGCTCGTTCGGCGGTGCCGAAGGCGGCGCGGTGTACATACGCGGCATGGGTGCCAGCCGCCCGGGCAGCGAGATCAAGACCTACATCGATGGCGTTCCCTTCTATATGGGCGTCTGGGGCCACCCGCTGCTGGACCTGCTGCCGATCAACGCGATGCAGAGCATCAGCGTGTACAAAGGCCCGCAGCCGCAGAAGTTCGGCAACACCTTCGCGGCCATCGACCTGACGCCCAAGGTTGCCGAGCAGGGCGACAACCACCATGGGGAGCTGCAACTCACCGGCGGCAGCTTCCGCACGGCCACCGAACAAGCCAGCCTGATTGGCCGCGAAGGCGATTTCGACTACCTGCTGGCCCAGGGGGCAGCCCACTCGGACGGTGACCGCAGTGACGGTGATGGCCGGCTGAACAATGGCATGGCGCGCTTGGGTTATCGGCTGAACGAGAACTGGAGCACTGGCTTGTTGGTGCTGCACGCCAACAACCAGGTCTCCGACCCCGGGCAGAAAGGCCTGCCGGAAACCAAAAATGGCGAGTTCAATACCCGCGGCACGCTCGCTTCGCTGTCATTGGCCCACAATCACGAATGGGGCGATGGCAGCCTCAAGGTCTACCACAACGAAGGCCGAGGTTCGGCCCTTGACCAGACCGGCCTGGACGGCGACACCATCAGTGACTTCACGCTCCAAGGCATTCGCTGGGAAGAACAACTGCGCCCCTGGCAAGGCGGCGAAGTGGCCTTGGGCCTGGACATCGACGAGAGCAAGGGCGAAGTCCACTTCAAACGCATCGCCCCGGCGCCACAAGCGAAGTTCGACGCGCCCACCCTGCGCGTGACATCGCCGCACGTCGCCGTCAGCCATGCCTTTGCCCTCAACGACACCTGGACCCTGACCCCGTCGGCCGGCGTACGCACGTATGAGCACAACGTGTTCGACAACGCCACCGCCCCGCACGCAGGCCTGCTACTGTCGTCGAACAATGTCGAGTTCCGCGCCAACGCCTCGCGCGGCATCAACTACCCCGGCCTGGAAGCTTCGGTGATGTCGAGCCTGATTCCGGCGCTCGGCGAAACCTGGAAAGACCTCAAGCCCGAGAAAGTCGACCACCAGGAGCTGGGCGTGCGCTTCAACCCGATCGACAGCGCTACCCTCGACCTGGCGGTGTTCAAGGACAAGCTGCAGGACCGCTACCTGTTTGCCTTCCCACCGTCGGTGTCGCGCCCGTCGTATATCAACCTGGGTGATTACAACATCAAGGGCGCCGAGGCCACCTGGCAGCAACGCTGGACCAGCAACTGGAGCAGCTTCGTCGGGTTCACCTGGCTCGACCCTTCGCTCAAGACCCTGCCCTACGCACCGCAGAAATCGCTGTCGCTGGGCACCACCTACGAAACCGGGCCATGGCGCCTGTCGGCTGATGCGCAGTACCAGAAAGACATGTACGTGCTGGCCGAGGAACGCACCGCCGGCGCCAGCAACTTCTCCAAGGTCGACAGCTTCACCGTGGTCAACATGCGCGTAGGTTATGCCGTACCCGCACTGGGCAAGGTCGGCGAAGTGTTCGTCGCCGTGGAAAACCTGTTCGACCGTGACTACGCCTACCGCACCAACTACCCGATGCCCGGCACTTCGGCGCAACTGGGTGTGAAGATGGGCTTCTGAGCCCTCCCCTGACGCTGCCGGCCTGCACCGGCAGCCCTTTCAAGGAATACGCGCATGAAAGCACCGATTCTCGCCCTGCTGCTAGCCTGTAGCCCACTGCTGGCCGTGGCCGATACCGCCAGCGAGCAGCAGAACATTCAGCAACTGATGCGACACAACTTCGAACGCCCGGATGCGCCGCTGGACGTTGGCCCAGTTACCGTCCAGGGCGACCACGCGGTAGCCGGCTGGTTGCAAGACCAGCGTGGCGGCCGCGCCTTGCTGCGTAAAGGGCCCCACGGCTGGCGCGTGGTGTTGTGCGCAGGCGATTCGCTGCTCGACCCGGCGACCCTGCGCAGCGCCGGGCTCGCCGAGCAGGACGCCCAGCAGTTGAGTCAGGCAGTGCTTCAGGCCGAAAGCAACCAGCCGGTGGATCGGGTCAAGCAGTTCGCGTTGTTCCAGGGGGTGGTCAAGGTCGACAAGGATGCCGCTCACGGCAATCACTGATCCCCTTCTCCAAGGGCCGGCACTCGCTATCCGCAAGCCGTCGGCCCTTTCGTCGGCACCGCCTTCTTTCGCAGCGACTGGCATGCGACTCGCCCTGATGGACGAGAAGCGTTCGGGCTGGCGAGGCCAGCGATGCACCTGCGCTGTCCTCGCGGGTACGCCTGTCAATCCCACCGGGTGCCGAGCAAGCCTTATTGATAACGCCTTGGTTTTTTCCCCGCGCCCACCTACAGGATCGGCCTGGTGCTGTGCTGAAAGCTGTCCACGACAGCGACCTGAGACAGCCGATTCCGGCTCCTTAGACCGGCGCCTACCGTATAAGCCAGTAACATCGGCATCAGCACGCTGGCGAAGATCAGCATCATCCCCATCGTCTTTTCGCCACTTGCGGCATTCCATACGGTCATGCTTGCCGACAGTTGCACGCTCGAAGGTACGATGAAGGGGAACAGTGCAACGCCGACACAGCACAGCATCGCCGCGATCGCCAGCGCGCTTGCGACCACCGCCAGACCTGCCCGCCCCCGGGCTGTGGCGTACAGGCTCAAGATCGTGCCGCCGACGGTGAGCATTGGCGCCAGAATGGCAACAGGCCATGCACGGAAGTTGGCCTGCCAGCCAGTATTGCCCGGCAGCACCACCCACTGGTCCGGCATGCACGAGGCAGCAGAATGGCCTCCACCGGCAAGCGTGTAACCGCGCAGGTCTGCCGCCAACCAGAGTGCAGCCGTTGAAAAACTGATCAAGAACACGACCCCTGCGCGACATGCCAGCTGGCGTGCGGCCGGGCGCAGGCTGCCGGCCCCCCGCAGCATGGCCCAGGTGGCGCCCAACTGGCAAAGCATGCTCAGGCTGACGAGCCCCACCAGCAGCGCGAAAGGCCTAAGCAGCCCGGACAACGTGCCATGAAAATGACTCACTTGCCCAGCACAGCGACTGAATGGCATACCGAGCAACAGGTTGCCGAGCACGACTCCGATCAGCATCGCGGGCATCAGCCCGATAACCTGCGCAGTCCAGGTCCACAGCGACCGGGTGGCCTGCCCACAGGGTTCACACCTCAACGCAAGCACGCCGATTAACCCGCCCAGGCCAGGCAACCAGCCGACCGTAGGCCAGGCCGCCGAAAGCGTGCAGGACAACGCCAGCAACCACAGCAGCTTGATACGCCTGGGCAGGCTCGCGGGTCGAACCGGTTGCAGCGCCGCTCCGCTCTGCCCCTGCATGAATGGCAACAATACTCGCGCCCCCAAATCCAGGCCTTCGACTATCACCAGGCCGATCAGCAATGCGCCAATCAACAGCCACCATATGAATTTGAGCAGTTCGTGATCCATGGCTGGCCCTCCTGCAGGCAAGAAAACGGCCCGTCCGATTGGAGGGCCGTTGTCGTGTGCCTGTACTGCACCGTGGATGGGAAAACGGCAAGACAGGCACCCCGCCATGCTAGGCGCAGGCAGCAACGGCCCCAACTGCGACCTTGCGCCACACACCCAGGCACGTGCCCATGACATGGGCATCTGCATACTGCCCCGGCTCCTGGTGTGACGGTCTGTCGCACCCTGCGCGGCGTAATGGCCTTAGCAGCGCAGATCGTGGGCTTGTCTGGTCGCGGGCAGGTCCAGCAGCTGTTGCTGCACCTCACTCTCGGCCTTTTCTACCAGCTCAAGAATGAGCCGGCAGCGCGCCAGATAACGCTTGCCGGCTTCGGTCAGCGCGATGCGTCGGGTGGTGCGGTTGAGCAGGCGAATGCGCAGGTGAGTCTCCAGGTTAGACAGCATCCGGGAAACGCTGGCCGTGGTGGTGTCCAGGTATTCGGCCGCACCCGTCAGGCTGCCAGCCTGAACCACGCAGTTGAACGCGCGCATGGCTTGAAGTACATCCATTGTCGGTAACCTCATGTTGGAGCTTGGGCAAAGGGTGCAAGGACGGCGGCCGGCCGCCGTCAACTGATCAAGGTTTAGCCGGGCACCGGCAGCCAGCGCCTGAAGCTACCTGCGCCTTTGCCATCGAGCGGGCTCCAGGAGAACTCCCAGGACGGTGGTGGCAGGCCCTCACCCTCCAGGGCCGTGAACTGGCTCGAACGGAACCCCGGCTTCCACTCCACGATCCGTTCGATCATGGGCTGCCACGCGAGGATCAGGCCACGGGCCTGGGACACATCGGTCGTTACCCAGAGCGCAGCTGCCGCCACCATGAACGCCTCAATATGCTCTTCGGTCACCCGGGCCTGGTACGGCGAGCTCAGCAACCAGCGGCAAACGCTGATGTAGTACGTCCAATCCAGCGCCGGATGGTGTCGGTAGGCCCAAGTCATGAAGCGTCGGAACAACTCAAGCCCCTCTGGCGGGTCGAGCTTCAGCAAGCCTGGGCAAACATCGAATAGCGTGTGCCAGTAAGGCAGCAGGCGCGCATCGAGGTTGACGAAGCTGCGGGCATTGCAGGGGTAATCGGGAAACGGCAACAGGAAGTCGCCAGTGCGCGACGGGCGAAGGGAGGGTTCCAGCAACGCTGAAGCGTTCAGGGTACGAGACATCGTGTGCTCCTGGGTACGGCTAGCCATCGGCAGGCCGACGCCCCGCTTTTAGCGGGTGCGGCCTGGGTCCTTGCAGGTCAGGCGATCGCTTTCGGAGAGGCACGGGGGTTGATCGACGGCCAGCAGTGCCGGGGCGAATGCACCAGAACAGCGGGTTGCTGGTCGACAGGCAGCACAGGCAGGGCAAAGCCGGCCAGGATCAACGAGGCAGGCAGTGGTGCAGGGCCGCCTTGGGCGCAGCAGCAATGCCCGAGGGCGGACGTCTTCGGGCTAAGGTTGCCGTCCTTGTCCAGCATGGCCGGCTGTATGCCGCCCGACGAGCAATAACTGCCCGCCAGCAACTGCGCCAGGCTCAGGTCGCCCAGGGTACTGGCCATGGGCAATGCCAGCACCTTGAGCAGCATGGCGAGCAGCGCGGCGACCCAGAGGTTATCCCAGGTGCGTGCGCGCAGGCCGCAATGGCGCATGTTCACGCCTCGCCAGGTAGCGCGGGCGTGGAGATTCGACAGGTCATGAGGGCTTCTCTCCAACGACGGTCAAACCAACCGGCAGGCGCATACCTGAGCATGCACCGTGGATCCGGCGTGTTAATGGCAGGCACAGGCCTGCCTCGGCGCCTAGGCGCAGGTAGCGTCAGAGAGGTGAAGCGCGAGGGTTGGACGAAGGCCAGCAATAGCGCGGAGGCGCTTGGCTGCGGACCTCGCGCATTATCGGGCGGCGGTTGGCACTGGCCAGCAGCCAAGCGACACCGATCAGGAATACCAGGGTAAGAAAAGCCGCCGAGCCCATCGGGCAACTGAACGGAATGCTCAGGTCGCCCGCAAGGGCGCCGTCCTGCTTGGCCTTCAGTGAGCCGGTATCGCCACCGAGGCTGCAGAACGCACCGCCGAAGCCATTCAGCGCTAGCCCCAATGCCTGCCCGTGGGCAAGGCCACAGCCAAGTACATTGAACAGGACACAGAAGTACAGTGCCCAGGCAATGAGGGGACGGTTTGAAGGCAGACGGTTCATGGGCGGCGACTTTAGCATCGAAATCGGCCCCTTAGAAGCATCACCTCCGCCCTCCCCACTCTGCGACAAGCCGTCACACCCGGCGCAGTTCGCCTCGATTCACCCGCGCAGGTGGCCCGCAGGGACAGATTGTCGCAGTTGGTCACACTCGCCACCGTCCTTACAGTGGCGCCGCCATCGCAATGGCCCGAGTAATTCCCCCAGAAACCAACGCTGAGCCGGCCAGGACCCGGGCTCTGCTTCCCGAAACCGGCGCCGAGGTGCGCCACCCTGTGAGGCTCCATCATCATGAGCGTGCTCGAGGCGCTAGACCTGGCTCGAATCCAGTTCGCCTTCACTGTTTCCTTCCACATCCTGTTCCCTGCCATCACCATCGGCCTTGCCAGTTACCTGGCAGTGCTCGAAGGGCAGTGGCTGCGTTCGAACCAACAGGTCTACCGTGACCTCTACCACTTCTGGTCGAAAATCTTCGCCGTCAACTTCGGCATGGGCGTGGTGTCCGGCCTGGTCATGGCTTACCAGTTCGGCACCAACTGGAGCCGGTTCTCCGACTTCGCCGGTGCCATTACTGGCCCGTTGCTGACCTATGAAGTGCTCACCGCATTCTTCCTGGAGGCAGGCTTCCTTGGCGTCATGCTGTTTGGCTGGAACCGTGTCGGTCGTGGCCTGCACTTCTTCTCCACGGTGATGGTGGCGCTCGGCACGCTGGTCTCGACCTTCTGGATTCTGGCCTCCAACAGCTGGATGCAGACGCCCCAAGGCTATGAGATTGTCGATGGCCGGGTGATTCCGGTGGATTGGCTGGCCGTCATCTTCAACCCCTCATTCCCCTACCGACTGATGCACATGGCTACAGCCGCATTCGTTGCCACGGCGTTCTTCGTCGGCGCCTCGGCGGCCTGGCACCTGCTGCGCGGGCGTGACAACCCAGCCATCCGCAAGATGCTGTCGATGGCCATGTGGATGGCGCTGGTCGTGGCTCCTATCCAGGCCGTGATTGGCGACTTCCATGGGCTTAACACCCTCAAGCACCAACCGGTGAAAATCGCGGCGATCGAAGGCCACTGGGAGAACAAACCGGGTGAACCGACCCCTCTGATTCTGTTCGGCATCCCCGACATGCAGGCCGAAACCACCCGCTTCAAGATCGAGATCCCCGCCCTCGGCAGCCTGATCCTGACCCACAGCCTGGACAAACAGGTACCGGCGATGAAGGAGTTCCCGCCTGAAGACCGGCCCAACTCGACCATCGTCTTCTGGTCGTTCCGGATCATGGTCGGCCTCGGCTTCCTGATGATCTTCGTCGGCCTGTGGAGCCTGTGGCTGCGCAAGCACGGCACGCTCTGCACTTCGCGCCCGTTCCTGTACCTGACACTGTGGATGGGGCCGTCGGGACTGATCGCCATTCTCGCCGGCTGGTTCACTACCGAAATCGGCCGCCAGCCGTGGGTGGTGTACGGCTTGCAGCGCACTGCCGATGGTGTGTCGAACCATGACGCCACCCAGCTCAGCATCACCTTGGTCGCGTTCGTGGTGGTCTATTTCGCCCTGTTCGGCACCGGCCTCGGCTACATGATGCGCCTCGTGCGCAAAGGACCAAAACCTGGCGAGGGCGACCAACACACCCCAGGCGGTCCAGGCCAGCAACATACTCCGGCACGGCCGCTGTCCGCCGCCGACGATTACCAGGCAGAGGTGAACTAAAATGGGCATCGACCTTCCACTGATCTGGGCGGTGATCATCATCTTCGGCGTGATGATGTATGTGGTGATGGATGGATTCGACCTGGGGATCGGCATGCTCTTCCCCTTCGTCAAGGACGCGCGTGACCGGGATGTGATGATGAACACCGTCGCCCCGGTATGGGACGGCAACGAAACCTGGCTGATCCTCGGCGGTGCAGCGCTGTTCGGCGCTTTTCCGCTGGCGTACGCGGTGGTGCTGGAGGCGCTTTACCTACCGCTGATCCTGATGCTGATCGGCCTGATCTTCCGGGGCGTGGCCTTCGAGTTCCGTTTCAAGGCCAAACCCGCTAAGCGCCACCTCTGGGACAAGGCCTTCATCTGGGGCTCGCTGGTCGCGACCTTTTCCCAGGGAGTTGCCCTGGGCGCCTTTATCGAAGGCATCAAGGTGGTCGAGCGCAAATACGCTGGAGGCGCGCTCGACTGGCTCACGCCGTTCAGCCTGTTCTGCGGGCTGGGCCTGGTGGTCGCCTACACCCTGCTCGGTTGCACCTGGCTGGTGATGAAGACCGAAGGGCCGCTGCAGCAGCGCATGCACGATGTTGCCAGGCCGTTGGCGTTGGTACTGTTGGTGGTGATCGCCGTGGTCAGCCTGTGGACACCGCTGGCCTACCCGCAAATCGCTGCCCGCTGGTTCAGCATGCCCAACCTGCTCTGGTTCATGCCGGTGCCGATCCTGGTGTTGGTAACGTGCTACGGGCTGCTACGTGCCGTGGCGCGCAACGCGCACTACACGCCGTTCTTGCTGACCCTGGCCCTGATTTTCCTGGGGTACAGCGGCCTGGGCATCAGCCTGTGGCCAAACATCATCCCGCCGTCGATCAGCATCTGGGAAGCCGCAGCGCCGCCCCAGAGCCAAGGCTTCATGCTGGTAGGCACACTGTTCATCCTGCCCATCATCCTCGGCTACACGTTCTGGAGCTATTACGTGTTCCGCGGCAAGGTGACTCATGAAGACGGCTATCACTAGGAGCACAACGTGATGACACCCAGTGTGAAGCAACCGATGTGGCGCCGACTTACCTGGCTGCTGCTGATCTGGGCAGGCAGCGTGGCGGCGCTGGGTCTGTTCGCTTGGCTGATCCGACTGTTCATGATGGCCGCCGGCATGCGCAGCCATTGAGCCATCGCCGTGGCGCGCCTGCGACAAATTGGCGCACCACGGAACTTGTACAGCCCGCAACGGATGCGGCTTAATGCGCGCCATATTCGTTCGGGTGACTCATGCTTTCACGTGCACGTGCACATCTTTGTCTGTTCGCCTGCCTCGCCGTGCTATTCAACCTGCTGGCGATGCCGCTTGACCGTGCCTTGCAAACACCCCGCATCGACAGCCAATCGCTGATTCTCGGCAGCTTTTGCAGCCTGCACGGTGCACAGAGCCTGCCCAAGTCACTGCTGGCCCAGCTCAAGGCCGAGCTGCCGCAACTGGACGATCAGCCGGACATGAAACACCAGGCGGGCGACTGCTGCTGTGGTCACGCCGGGCATGCCTTGCTGACCAGCGACTATTATCGCCACCTGTTCCCCCGCTACTGGCCCGATGCACTCCTGCTCGGTGACCACCACAGGTTGCTACTGCCACGCGAGCAGTGGCCAAAGCTGAACCCCCGCGCCTCTCCCTTGGCCTGACCCGTCCCTGATTGCCCACAGCTGCCCCGTGACCTGCGGTGCGCAGCCTTGCCCGACTGTCTGACCAGGAAACCTTCCATGCCTGCGTTCCGTTGCACCGCACGCGCTGTCCTGCCCGTGCTCGCTTTGTTCAGCCTCAGCCCCCTGTCGCTGGCCGTTGCCGAAACTCTGCCTGCTGAAAACTCCACCCTCACCCTTGGCGCGGTCAACGTGACCAGTACCGAAAGCGGCCCGCTGGCCACCAGCAGCGTGCTCAGTTCGGTGGACATCCTGGGGGGCGATATCCTCGAAAAAATGCCCGTGACCTACAGCTGGGAACTGTTCAGCCGCGCCCCCGGGGTGATGCTGACTGAGTTCAACCAGGGCACCACCTCGGGCAAACTGTCCTTTCGCGGCTTCAATGGCGAAGGCGAAGTGAACGCGGTCAAGTTGCTGATCGATGGCATCCCCAGCAACACCAACGACGGCAACATGCCCTTCATCGACTCGGTGTTCCCCATGGACATCGACAGCATCGAAGTGGTGCGCGGCACCAGCGACCCGCGCTATGGCCTGAACAACATCGCCGGTAACGTCAACATCAACACCCGCACCGGCGGCAACTACAACAAGGCGCGCCTGCGCTACGGCAGCTTCAACACCCGCGAGGTGCAACTGGCCAAGGGCATCGAGACCAGCAACTGGACGCAGAACTACTTCTTCGCCTGCCAGCAGGTCGACGGTTATCGCGACCATGCCGACACCGAACGCTACAGTTTCGGCGGCAAGTGGTTCTATACCCCTGACGATGGCAGCTATCGCCTTGGCCTGATCGCCCGCCACTACGAGTCAGAAGCCCAGGAGGCCGGCTACCTGACCGAGGATGACGCCCGCCATCATCCGCGCATGAGCAATGACTACAACGCTACGGACAAAGGCACGCGGCGAATGAACCAGGTCAGCGTGCACTTCGACACCGACCTGGCCGAGACCCTGTCCTGGTCGGCCAAGACCTACCTCAACACCTATGACGACCGTCGCTGGACGCAGTACTGGCGCACCAGTTCACAGCAGGAGCGCGACACCTACGAGGATCAGTACGGTGCCATTACCTCGCTGACCTGGCGACCACAGGTGGACTGGCTGCATGCGTTTGCCCTTGAAGGCGGAAGCGATGTGCAGAAACAGGAGAACCGCAGCGAGAGATACCGCACAATCAATCGCGTCCGCCAGGCGCAGACACGCGACCAGGACTTCGACTTCAACACGGTCGGTGCCTACGTGCAGGCGGAGATCGAGCCGTTCGAATCGTTGAAGATCGTACCGGCCTACCGGGTGGACAAAATCAGTGGTGACTTCACCAACAAGATGACCGGGCAGAACTACGACATCAACGACTACGGGCTGATCAAGCAGCCCAAGCTCAGCATTGTCTATTCGCCGTGGAAGTTCGCCAGCGTTTACGCCAACTGGGGCCGCACCTTCCAGGTCGGGACGGGCGCCGCAGCCTACAAGGTGCCGCCGCGCAACGAGGACCTGGACCCTTCGATCAACGAAGGCTGGGAAACTGGCATCAAGTTCACCCCGGCCAGCTGGGTCGATGGCCGCGTGGCCTATTGGCGTCAGGACGCCTCTGGCGAAGTGAGCCGTCGCCTGAACGACCCGAGCGGCGAGTCGGACAACGTCGGCGAAACACGCCGCTGGGGCTATGACCTGCAGGTCAACCTGCACCCGGACGAACGCACCGAGGTATGGATGTCCTACTCCTGGCAGTACTCCAAGATCCTTGAGCCCAGCAGCGCGTTACCAGGCAGCAAGGGCCAGGAAATCGATCACGTGCCACACCATCTGTGGAACACCGGTATCAGCTACCAGGCCACTCCCGCGCTGCAGCTGACTGCCTGGGCGAACGGGCAGACCAACTACTACCTGGAGCGGGAGAACACCCAAGGTACGTATGGCGGCTACGTACTGATGAACCTCGGCGCGACGTACAAGCTCAGCGAAACCATGAGCGTGGACCTGCAGTTGAAGAACCTCACAAACCGCTACTACGAGTACGTGTGGTACGACCCGGACGGTGCGGATGCTGCCCTGCACTCCCCGGGTGACGGTCGTGCCCTGTATGCCGGGCTGACGTTGGACTTCTGAGTAACGGCCCCTGGGCCAATCGCGTCACGAACAAGTGACGCAGCGTCTCAGCGCACCTTCGGCTGCCCCGGAGCCGGGATCACCTGCACCTGGCCATGTTCCACGCCGCGCTCAACCATCAATTGGCGAGACAACTCGCCAATTCGGCCGCTTTCGCCCTGCAGCACCGAGACCTCCAAGCAGTGGCCGGCATCCAGGTGCACATGCAGGGTGGATCGGGTCAGATCGTGGTGGGCGTGCAGGGTCTGGTTGAGCCGTCTGGGCAGTTCACGGGTGCTGTGGTCGTACAGGTAACTGACCACGGCCACGCAGGCGGCATCGTCCGGCAAGGCTTCAGACTCGCGCATCCCCGCACGCAACAGGTCGCGGATGGCCTCCGAACGGCCCTGGTAGCCTTGGGTCGCCACCCGCCGATCGATGACGTCGAGCAGGTCTTCATCCAGCGTGATGGTGATTCGTTGCATTCTGTAACTTCCGGTAAGATGATTTCACGTAGACATCATACCCACCACGCTTTAGCCTACGGCCTCCGTGAAAGTGGGGAACGCAGTGTGAAGCAGCAGCCTGGTAAACGAAAGCCCGCCCTGTGGGGCATCCTTCTGCTTGCTGCGTGCGTTGCTGCGCCAGCCAGCCGCGCCGCCGAACAAGGGCCGCAGCTGGTGTACTCCTGGCCCGTGAATGCCGGGCCGCTCGACCCGCGTGGCTATTCCCCCAACCAGATGTACGCCCAGGCCATGGTCTATGAGCCGCTTGTGCGCTATACCGCCGCGGGTACGCTGGAGCCATGGCTGGCTGAAGCCTGGCAGGTTTCGGACGACGGCAAGACCTACACGTTCACCCTTCGCGACGGCGTGCGCTTCAGCGATGGCACACCCTTCGATGCGCCCGCGGCCAAAGCCAACCTCGATGCCGTCCTGGCCAACACTCAGCGTCACCGCTGGATGGAACTGGTGACCACACTGGACCACGTTGAAGCGCCTGAGCGCCTGACCCTGCGCCTGGTCCTCAAGCACCCTTACTACCCGACGCTGATGGAGCTGGCCCAGGTTCGCCCATTGCGCTTTGCCTCGCCTCAGGCCAAACCCGGCCAACCGGCCGGTACCGGCCCCTGGGTACGCGCCGAATCACGCCTGGGCGAATACGACCGCTTCGTGCGCAACCCCCAGTACTGGGGGCCCAAGCCAGCCTACGGCGAGGTCATGGTCAAGGTCATTCCAGACCCCAACAGCCGCGCGCTGGCCCTGCAGGCCGGCGAGGTCGAACTGATCCAGGGTGCCGCCGGCGAGATCACGGCCGGCACGTTCGTGCGCCTGCGTGACCAGGGCTATGCCACCGCACTGTCGGCACCGCTGGCCACCCGCACCCTGGCGATGAACACAGGCCGTGGTGCTACCCGTGATCTGGCGGTACGTCAGGCGATCAACGAGGCGGTGGACAAGCAAGCCATCATCGACAAGATTCTCTACGGCCTTGAGCCCCGGGCAGATACCCTGTTCGCCAGCAACATGCCCTATGCCGATATCGGCCTCAAGCCCTACCCTTACAACCCGGCGCGCGCCACCCACGCCCTTGATGCTGCCGGGTGGAGGCTGGCCCCAGGCGCGTCTGTGCGCAGTAAAGACGGCGAACCCTTGGCCATCGAGCTGGTATTTCTCGGCACAAGTGCCTTGCAGAAGAGCCTGGCCGAAGTGCTTCAGGGCGAGCTGGCGAAAGTCGGCATCCACATCGACCTGCGTGCGGTTGAAGAAGGGGCTTTGATGCGGCGCCAGCGCGACGGCGACTTCGGCATGATCTTCGCCGACACCTGGGGCGCGCCCTACGACCCGCATTCGTTCGTCAGCTCCATGCGCTACGCCGGCCATGCCGACTACATGGCCCAACGTGGGCTGGCAATCAAGGACGAACTGGACAAGCGCATTGGCCAAGTGCTGGCCAGCACCGACGAACAGCAGCGTGCCGAGCAGTACCGCTTCATCCTCACCACCTTGCACGAACAAGCCGTCTACCTGCCCATCTCGCATCTCACTGCCATCAGCGTACGCCGAGACTCGGTGGCCAAGGTCCAGTTCGGCAGCACCTTGTTCGATGTGCCGTTCGAAACCATGACGCCAAAACAGGGAGACTGACATGTTGCGCTACATCCTGTTGCGCCTGGCGCTGCTTGTGCCGGTCATGCTTGGCGCTTCGTTGCTGGTGTTCGTGCTGCTGCACCTGGGCAGCACGGACCCGGCGCTGGACTACCTTCGGCTTTCGCACATTCCACCGACCGACGCCGCCATTGCCGAAGTCCGTCATACCCTGGGGCTGGATCGCCCGCTGTATGCGCAATACCTGAGCTGGCTGTGGAACGCCGTGCATCTGGACTTCGGTATCTCCTACATCACAGGCCGTCCAGTGCTCGATGACCTGCTCTACTACCTGCCCGCCACCCTGCAGCTCGGCGGACTGGCGTTAGCCTGTACGCTGCTGCTGTCGATCCCCTTGGGGCTGTTGGCGGCCCGCTGGCAAGGGCGCTGGCCGGACCACGTCGTGCGGGCAGTGACCTTCCTGGGTGTGTCCATGCCCAATTTCTGGCTGGCGTTTCTGCTGATCGCGCTTTTTTCCCTGTGGTTGGGCTGGCTGCCGCCGCTGGGACGTGGAGGGGCCGGGCACCTGGTGATGCCGGTGCTGGCGATCGCCCTGATGTCGATGTCGATCAACGCCCGCCTGCTGCGTGCCAGCCTGCTGGATGCCGGCGGGCAGCGGCACGTTACCTATGCCCGTGCCCGCGGCCTGCCCGAACGGCACGTCTGGCGTGACCATATCCTGCGCAATGCCTGGCTGCCGCTGGTGACGGCCACCGGCATGCACATCGGCGAACTGATCGGCGGCGCACTGGTGATCGAGACGATCTTCGCCTGGCCCGGCGTTGGTCGTTTTGCGGTGTCGGCAGTGCTGAACCGCGACTTCCCGGTGATGCAGTGCTTCACCCTGCTACTGACCGGTCTGCTGATGATCTGCAACCTGATAGTCGATGTATGCTACGCCTGGCTTGATCCTCGCAGCCGGCTGGAAGGGGTGAACGCATGAGTGTGCACGCTGCCCTGCGTCAGCCATTGCTGCTGCGCCGCTCCAGCCTGATGATCGGCCTGGCCCTGGTCGGCCTGCTGGCGGTGCTGGCGCTGTTCGGCCACTGGATCGCCCCGCATGACCCCAACCTGGTGGACCTCGGCCAGCGCCTGCAGACGCCAGACGCCAGTCACTGGCTGGGCACAGACCACCTCGGGCGCGACCTGCTTTCGCGGTTGATCGTCGGCACGCGCCTGTCCTTGGGCAGCGTGATGCTGACCCTGGCGCTGGTACTGGCCCTGGGGCTCGCGGTCGGCGGTGTGGCCGGCTTCGTCGGCGGGCGCACCGACCTGCTGTTGATGCGCCTGTGCGACATGTTCATGACCTTCCCCACGCTGGTACTGGCATTCTTCTTCGTCACCTTGCTGGGCACCGGCCTGAGCAACGTGATCATCGCCATCGCCCTGTCCCACTGGGCCTGGTATGCGCGCATGGTGCGCGGCCTGGTGATTGCCCAGCGTGGCCGCGAGTACGTATTGGCTTCACGCCTGGCCGGCGCTTCACGCTGGGCGCGGCTGCGCCAGCATGTGCTGCCCACTATCGCCGGCCCATTGCTGGTGCTGGCAACCATGGACATCGGCCACATGATGCTGCACGTCTCCGGCCTGTCGTTCCTTGGCCTCGGGGTGGCGCCCCCCACCGCCGAATGGGGCGTGATGATCAACGATGCCAAGGAATTCATCTGGACGCAGCCACAGCTGCTGCTGTTGCCAGGGCTGATGATCTTCTTCTCGGTGATGGCCTTCAACCTGCTGGGCGATTCGCTGCGCGACCGCCTGGACCCGACACAGGAGCGTCACTGAATGAGTCCATCGGTGCTTGAAATCCGTGGCCTTCGCATAGAAACCCAGGCCGGCGTGCTGGTGCATGGCGTTGACTTGCAGCTGCGCCGCGGCGAAGTCTGCACGTTGGTAGGTGCCAGCGGCTCGGGCAAATCCCTCAGCTGCCTTGGCTTACTCGACCTGCTACCGCCTGACATTGTCCGCACCCAAGGACAACTGCTGCTCGACGGCCAACCGCTGGCTGCAAGCAGTGTCCGAGGTCGCCTGGCCAGCCTGGTGCTGCAAAACCCGCGCAGCGCCTTCAACCCGGTGCGCAACATGGCCAGCCATGCCATCGAAACGCTCAGGCAGCGAGGCATCACCGGCGCGGCAGCACGGGCGCGGATGGCCCACTGCCTGGCTGCTGTCGGCCTGGCAGACCCTGAGCGGGTGCTGCAATCGTTCGCTTTTCAGCTCAGCGGCGGCATGCTGCAAAGGATGATGATCGCCCTGGCGCTGATGGCCGAAACCCCATTCCTGCTGGCTGACGAGCCCACCAGCGACCTCGATGCCCTGAGCCAGGCGCGTTTTCTCGACCTGCTGATGGAGCTGGTGCAGGTGCATGGGCTGGGGGTATTGCTGGTGACCCACGACATGGGTGTGGTAGCGCGCTGCGCAGACCAGGTCGCGGTGATGGAGGCCGGCCGCATTGTTGAATGCCAACCGGCCCATGAGCTGTTCCAGCGCCCCGCCAGTGCCACTGCCCGCACCCTCCTCCACGCCCACCAAGTCCTTTGCCGGAGCCAACCATGAGCCTGCTGCACGTTCACCACGTTGGCCACCGTTATCGTACAGGGGGGCTGCTGCGCAAACGCGGTTGGCTGCAGGTACTCGACGGCATCGACCTGCAACTGCACGCCGGCGAATCCATCGGATTGCTCGGCAGCAGCGGCAGCGGCAAAAGCACGCTCGCACGGCTGCTGCTCGGGCTGGAAAAACCGGCCCAGGGCCAGGTGAGCTTTGCCGGCCAGGATGTCAGCCAGCTCAAAGGTGAGCAGGCGCGCAACTTTCAGCGCACGGTGCAACTGGTGTTCCAGGACGCCCCTGGTGCCTTCAACCCGCAGCGCAGCATCGGCTGGAGCATCGCCGAACCGCTGCGCCACCTGACCGACATGAATGAAGCCGCCCGGCAGGCGCGCACCCTTGAACTGCTGGAGGAAATGGGCCTGCGCGCCGAGCATGCCCAACGCCTGCCGCAACAGTTGAGTGGCGGCCAGTTGCAGCGTGCCAACATCGCCCGGGCGCTGGCCGCCTCGCCGCAGCTGGTGGTACTCGACGAAGCGTTGTCGAACCTGGACCGGCTGTTGCAGTTGCTGGTCCTGCAGCAGCTGGAAGCGCTACGCCAGCGCAGCGGCACCGCTTTCGTGCTGATCAGCCATGACCTGAGCCTGGTGCAGTACTTCTGCCAGCGGGTCGTGCTGCTGCACGGCGGGCGCATCGTGGAGGAACGCCCCGTCACGCACGACCTGTGCTTTGCGCACCCCGTAGGCCGGCAGTTGCAGTCGGCGGTGTTGCCTGCACGCCCGCAGAAGAGGCCATCGCCGCAAGGCTTGCCAACAGCTGCACACTGACACCACCTGGCTTTCGGATTCTCGGAAAACAGTCTATGTTCGCGATACTGATCTGCGCGCGCAGCCGTGCGCAACCAAGGCCGACTTCGATCAAGGAAATGATCCATGCAACGACGTGAAATGCTGAAGACCGTCGCGGGTGCCGTAGCCGTGGTGATGACCAGTTCTGCACTGGCCGCCACTCATGAGCACGCACATCAACATGACCATGGCACTGCCGGCGCCAGGCCGTTTGCCGGGCTGATAGACAGCAGCAGCGATTGCCAGAAGACCGGTGAGGCGTGCCTGGCGCACTGTCTGGTACTGCTTGGTCAAGGTGACACGCAAATGGCGGCCTGTGCCCAGTCCGTCAGCGAGCTGCTGGCTACCTGCAGTGCGTTGATGAAGCTGGCCCTGCAAGGCTCCCGCTTCACGCCGGCCATGGCCAAGGTGGCCGCTGATGTCTGTGCCAGTTGTGAAACGCAGTGCCGCAAACACGAAAACGAGCATCCCGAATGCAAGGCGTGTGCAGACTCCTGCGCTGCCTGTCTGAAGGAATGCAAGGCCCTGGCCGCCTGATCCCGCTGACCAATATTGTCATTACACTGCCGCAACGCTTGCTGCCGCTGGCACTCGAACGTGGCGAACGGCATCACACGTGAACGCCATAAACCTTTTCCAGGGTGCCGGCAAAGTGCCAGAATCTTCTACCGTTCACCAGTCGAAGCGCCAGCCATGACAGACCTTGATCCTCATGATGATATAGCGCATTACGTACGGACGGATCGGCTCGAGCAACTGTTCGTCCAGTCAGCGCCTGCGGTGCTTGGCAGCTTCCTGGCCGCCATAATGCTGTGCTGGTTGGGCTGGGAGCGTTTCGACCAGCAAAGGGTCATCGTCTGGATGACGTTATTGGGCCTGTCGACCGGCGTGCGTACCGCCATGTTCTTCGCCTATCTGCGAGCACCGGCCAACCAGCGCACAGCCGAACGCTGGGAGTGGCGTTACTGGGTCACGCTGATGCTGTCGGCGGCTATCTGGGGCTGGGGCGCCTTTGCCGTAATGCCCGCCGACGACGCGCTGGGGCAGACGCTGATCATGCTGTTTGCCGTCGGCATGTCTGTCAGCGCGGTGTCATGCTACTCCTCCTACCGCAACATGACCCTGGTGTCGATGGGCCTGGTCCTGCTGCCTTCTACGGGCTGGCTACTGTTGCAACCTTCCACGCTGCAACAAGGGATAGCCTTGGCGGTGCTGGTGTTCGCCTGGTTCGTGGTCAGCGCGACGCAAAGCCTGTCCTCGGCATTGACGACGGCCTGGCGCCTGAAACACGAAATGCAACGCGCGCATCGGCTGGCCATGGTGGCCTCGTGCACGGACGAACTGACTGGCCTGAACAACCGACGTGCTTTTTTCGACAACGCGTCGACGCAGCACGCCCGGTGCAAGGACGCAGGTGCATTCATGGCCGTGTTGATGCTGGACGTCGACTATTTCAAACAGATCAACGACACGTTCGGGCATGCCGCAGGCGACCAGGTGCTGCAGCGCATCGGTGCAGCGATCAGTGCCAGCCTGCGTGACAACGACATTGCCGGCAGGCTGGGCGGCGAGGAGTTCGCCATCCTGCTGCCCAATACGCCGCCAGACACGGCGATTGAGGTTGCCGAGCGCCTGCGGGCCCTGATAGCCAAACTGCGTGTAAATGAGCAACACCCGGTCACCGCAAGCATAGGTTTAGCGTTCGCGAAGGCCCCTGCCACCGAGCTCAGCGCCTTGCTCAGCAGCGCAGACAGCGCCATGTACCTTTCCAAGGTATCGGGCCGTAACCGGGTCACGGTCGCCGAACCGGAGCAGGAGGCATTGCGCAAGCAGCACTAGCCCATCCAGGGAGTTGCTATGCAGGGTCCTGGGCCGCAGTCTCACCCGCCTCCGGGCTTTGCGTGCGGGCTCGGTGTTTCAGCAGCGCACGTGCCGCCAACGCCGCGAGCACCAGCCCCGGAGCCGCGGCCATCAGCAGCCCCCCCGCACCTGCGCCTGCTGCAAGGATCTGCCCGGCCGCCAGAGGGCCGGCCATGGAACCCAGGCGCCCCACCGCCACCGAGGCGCCCAAGCCCGTCGCGCGCACCTGGGTCGTATACAGCGTCGGCGCCAGCGCGTACAGCACCAACTGGCCACCAATGGCGCAATACCCCGCAGTGAACCCGGCCAGCAACATCAGACCGAAACTGCTCGACAGCCCCAGCCCTGCCAACGACGCCAGCATGCCGGCGTAGGCGATCAATACCGCCCGCCCGGCAAAACCGCGGTCCATCATCCGGCCGGTCAGGAACGAACCCGCCGCCCCACCCAGGTTGAACAGGATCTGCACGGCGCCCGCCTGCGGCCGGCTGAAGCCTTGGCCGATCAACAGCGACGGCAGCCAGTTGAGCAACATGTATAGCACCGTCAAGGTGAAGAAACACGCCACCCACAGCAACAGCGTGCGGCTTGCCTGCTGCGGCCCGAACAATTGGGCAAGCACACCCTCACTGCCCGCCTTGGCAACGCCTTGGGCACGGAATGCCTGGGACTCTTTCAGCCAGATCATCAACACAAAGGCGATCACGATCGGTGCGATGCCGCCGACGTAGAACACCGTACGCCAGCCGTCGCCCACGCCGGCCATGCCGATCAGCGACGCAACCGCCCCGCCCAGCGGTACACCACAGTAAGTCAGGCTGACCGCTGTGCTGCGCAGACGCTCGGGCGCCGCCTCGCTGGCCAGGGCGATCAGGATCGGCAACGCCGCCCCCAGCCCGAGCCCTGTCATCAGCCGCGCGATCAACAGCGAATCGTAGGTCTGGGCATGGGCGGTCCCTAGCGAGAAGCCGCCAAACAACAGCACCGCCACGATCAGGATCGCTTTGCGGCCCAAGCGGTCTGCCAGCCAACCGCCGATCAGCGCGCCAGGTAGCAACCCCAGCAACCCGGCACTGAATACCCAACCAAGCATGGCAGGGGTCAGGTTGAATGCCTTGGCCATGTGCGGCGCGGCGATGCCGGTGGCCTGCAGGTCCAGCCCTTCCAGCAAGGCAACGAGAAAACACAAGCCGATGGTGAGCACGGCCTTGCCCGATGATGCAGATGAATGATGCATGTGTGGCCCTCTGTTGTTGTTGTCGGTCGGGTGGTCAAAGGCGGAACGTGGCACGTACGGTGACGAACGACGAATTTTCGCCGCCGGCATCCTTGATCGCCGAGCCAACGTCGTAATACTTCAGGTCAAGGTCCAGGGTCAGGTTGGGAGTGGCAAGCCAGCGCGTGCTGGCGCGGTAGATGGTGCCGACATGGCGCCCCGTGCCACGGGTGTTGGCCAGCATGCTCATGCCGGGCATGTACACGCCGTCTTCCTCACGCTGTTTCCACACTTCGAAGATGCCCGGCTCGATGCGCAGCGTGCGCCAGGGCGAGAAGCCGAAGGTCGGCCCCACCACGATGATGTTGCTCAGGGTGGTGAGGCTGGCTTCGCCATAGACACCATTGCGTGGGTAAAGCGGGTCGAAGGTGCCGACTTTTCCGTCGCCCAGGTCACTGTCGCCGCTCGCGGCATCGATGCGCATGCCCAGGCGCGGTTGCCAGGGGTGGGTGAAGGTGAAGCCGCTGTCGCTCGACAGCGCCCAGGCGCGGATCGACGCGTTACCCAGGTGGCCGGTCTGCCCAACGAGGTTCCAGCTCCAGTCCAGTGCTTGATGGCGGCCGAACAGCCGCGTGCCGAAGGTGTAGCGCTGCTCGTCACCCGACTCGCCGGCCAGGCTACGGTCGTCGGTTTCCAGGTCAAAGGCCAACAGGTCCATGTTCCAGGACGCCGACAGCGGCAAGGTGCCGTAGAGCCCGTAAAATTTGATGTTGTTGTTGCTGCCGTCGTCCCAACTGTCTTCACCGATTTTCAGCGGGCGCACAGCGAATGCATCCAGCTTGCGTCCGTCCTTGAGGTTGAGGCTGGCGCGCACGCCGTCGAAGCTCAGGCGGATGTTCGGCGAGTCGCGGTAGGTGACCAGCATCTGGTCGCCAAAGCCCATCTCCTGGCGACCTAAGCGCGTGGTATAGCGCCCTGCGGCGAAGTCGTAGTTGAAATCGACGAAGGCCTGTCGTACTTCATTGCGGCTTTCATCATTGGGCGAGTACAAGTCCTTGCCGAAGGCGCGGGTATTCTCGACCTGGACGAAGGTTCGCACGGCATCGTCGAACAGGTGCAAGTCGGCATGGGCCTGCAGCCGTTGCAGCAGATAGGAATCGTCGTTCAGCCCGCGCAGGCCAAAGAAGGGTTTGTCCGAAGCATCGGCCCGGTAGCGGGCCTCAGCCCCGAGTTGCAGCCAGGCCGACTCTGACAGCCGATGGTAGCGCAGGCCATCGAAGGGGGCCGTGGCCTTGGCGGGGTCGTCGAGAAAGCGATAGTCCTCGATCCAGCGAGGGGCCCCTGGCCTCCCCGGCCGGCTCTCTTCGAGCGGGCTGGCCGCGTGGGCGGACTGGCACAGCGAAAGCACTATGAGGGGCAGGCATACCCCGTTCAACGGCTTGATCATCAGAATTTCCCTTCACTTGTTTTTATAATTGTTCTTACAAACTGGATAACTCTATTAACGATTATTTTTGTTAACCATATACGCCGTCAATAGCGTTCTTCACGTGTACGAGGAATGATCAGTATCAAGCGTTCGCTAATCGCACACTTCTGCAGCGCGCGGCTGCGGCATTCATTCATCCGTCGCTAGAATCCAGGGCGTACGGTCTATTCATAGGCCATGCGCTACTTTGAGCCCATTACAAAAACAAGAGTCCCCCCCATGAATTGCCTCCGCCCCCTTGCCGCCCTCGGCGTGCTCATGCTCGGTGCCAGCCACGCCATGGCCGCACCAACCGTTAAACAACCAAACATTTTGTTGGTGGTCGCTGATGACCTCGGCTTTTCCGATTTGTCGGCCCTGGGCAGCGAAATCCAGACGCCCAACCTGGACAAACTGCTGGCTGACGGCCGCCTGATGCTCGACTTCCACGCGGCGCCCAGTTGCTCGCCGACCCGCGCGATGCTGATGTCCGGCAACGACCCGCACCTGGTCGGGCTGGGCATGATGTCGGAGACGCGCAAGCGCCTGCCGGCCGGTGCAGAGGTCCGCGCCGGCTACGAAGGCGTGCTCGGTGCCAATGTCGCGACCCTCGCCGAACTGCTGCATGACGCCGGCTACCGCACCTACATCGCCGGCAAGTGGCACCTGGGCATGCAACCGGCCCAGCAGCCACACAACCGCGGCTTCGACCAGGCCTACGTGCTGCTAGAAGGCGGCGCGGCGCACTTCAAGCAGGCCAATATGGACCTGCAGTCGAACTACAGCGCCACCTATCGCCACAATGGTGAGCCGATCGAGCTGCCCGACGACTTCTACTCCACCACCTGGTACACCGACCGCCTGATCGACGCGATCGACCAAGGCAAGGCCAGCAACAAACCGTTCTTCGCCTTTGCCGCCTATACCGCGCCGCACTGGCCGCTACAGGCGCCGGATGCGTACCTGGCGCAGTACCGAGGCCGTTACGACCAAGGCTACGAAGTCATCGCCCACGAACGCCTGAAGCGCCAGCGTGAAGCCGGCCTGGTGCCCGCCGACTTCCCCCTGCAAGCACAATTGGAAGGTGTGCCGAGCTGGGCATCGCTGAGCGATGAACAAAGACGCCAGTCCGCGCGCACCATGGAGGTATACGCCGCCATGGTCACAGCCCTGGACGCCGAGGTGGGGCGCCTGGTGGAACACCTGCGCAAGACCGGCGAGCTGGAAAACACGATGATCCTGTTCATGTCCGACAACGGTCCGGAGAACGCCACCCGTGTCGATCCCGAGTGGATCAAGGCAAACTTCGATAACCGTCTGGACAACTATGGCCGCCGCGATTCGTTCCTGATGATCGGCTCGGCCTGGGCCCAGGTCAGTGCCCTGCCCAGCCGTCGCTACAAGATGACCACCTACCAGGGCGGCATCCGCGTACCGGCCTTTGTCTACTACCCGGCCACCATCAAGGCCGGCCGCAGCGAAGAGCTGGCCAGCGTCCGCGACATCATGCCGACCCTGCTGCAACTGGCCGGTGCGCCGATGCCCGGTGTCAAGTACCGCGACCGCGATATCGTGCCGCCGCAAGGCACATCGGCGCTGAACTACCTGCAAGGCAAGGACAGCCAGATCCACGCCCATGACGAAGCCCTGGGCTGGGAAATCAACGGCAGCGCCTCGTTGCGCAAGGGCCCGCTGAAGTTGGTGTGGGATGCCACCGACAGCAAGCCGAGCTGGCACTTGTATGACCTGCGCAAGGACCCTGGCGAGCACCACGACATCGGCGCAGGGCACCCCGAGCAGGTTGCGCTGATGCTGCGCGACTGGAAGGCTTATGCCCAACGCGGCAACATCGCGGTCGATGCCGACGGCCGCCCGGCCAGCCCGATCCTGGTCAAGCAGCAATGATCGCCCGGCCAGCCGGCTGCGCAGCACTCGCCGCCGGCCTGCTCGCCGCCGCCTATGCCGTGTGGCCGCAAGCCCCGGCGCCGGCGCTGCTGTGCACGGGCTACAGCGGCCTGCCCGCGCAGCGCCAAGGCCCTTGGCGGGACGGCATGGTGCACGTGCCTGGCGGCGAGTTCAGCTTTGGTTCAAGCCGCTTTTACGACGAAGAAGGCCCGCCTCACCCTGCCAAGGTGTCCGGCTTCTGGATTGACGTGCATCCGGTCACCAACGCCCAGTTCGCGCGCTTCGTCAAGGCCACCGGGTATGTCACCCATGCCGAGCGCGGTACCCGAATCGAGGACGACCCTGCCCTGCCCGACGCGCTGCGGGTTCCGGGTGCGATGGTGTTTCATCAGGGTGCGGACGTGCTCAGCCCCGGCTGGCAGTTCGTGCCCGGCGCCAACTGGCGACACCCGCAAGGGCCGGGCAGCAGCCTGGTCGGGCTGGACAATCATCCGGTGGTGCAGGTCGCCCTGGAAGATGCCCAGGCCTATGCCCGCTGGGCAGGCCGCGAACTGCCCAGCGAGGCGCAGCTGGAGTACGCCATGCGCGGTGGCCTGACCGATGCCGACTTCAGCTGGGGTAGCACCGAGCAGCCCAAAGGCAAGCTCATGGCCAATACCTGGCAGGGCCAGTTCCCCTATCGCAATGCGGCAAAGGATGGTTTTACCGGTACATCACCCGTGGGCTGCTTCCCGGCCAATGGCTTTGGCCTGTTCGATGCCGGCGGCAATGTCTGGGAGCTGACTCGCACGGGCTATCGGCCAGGCCATGACGCACAGCGCGACGCCAAGCTCGACCCCTCAGGCCCGGCCCTGAGTGACAGCTTCGACCCGGCAGACCCCGGCGTGCCGGTGGCGGTGATCAAGGGCGGTTCGCACCTGTGTTCGGCGGACCGCTGCATGCGCTATCGCCCCTCGGCACGCCAACCGCAGCCGGTGTTCATGACAACCTCGCACGTGGGTTTCAGAACGATTCGGCAATGAATGGCAACGGCGTGGCGGCCGCGTCGATGGCCGCCACCTGCCGGTCGAGGTCGGGCAGCAGGTAGCCGAGGAAGAACCCAACGCTTTCCTGCTTTTCCCGGCGCTGCGCCGCCCCCTCTGGCAACACCTGGATGCAACGGGCACTGCGGGCCCAGGCGAAGGCCTGCAGCGCCGTTGCGCACAACTGCAGGAAGGCACCCGCGGCGCGGTACGGAAATTCGGGATCGCCCGCGGTCATCGACAGCACCTTGGCCAGCATTGCCTCCAGCGTGTCGCACGCGCTGCCCAACGCGGTGGCGGCTGCGCCAGCGTCCCTAGCAGCCTCGGTACGCAATTCGCCCAACAGCAGGGCGAAACCTTCCCCCCCATCACCCAATACTTTGCGCAGCATCAGGTCATTGGCCTGTATCTCATTGGTGCCTTCGTAGATCATTGCGATGCGGCTGTCGCGCAAGGTCTGCTCGATGGCAAACTCCTGGGTGTAGCCATAGCCACCGAACACCTGCAAGGCCTGGCTTGCCAGGCTGAACCCCTGCTCGGTGAAGGCCGCCTTGATGATGGGCGTCAGCAGCGCCGCCAATGTCGCGGCCTTCGCCCGTTGTGCAGGCTCGACGGCGGCGTCGGCGATATCCAGCCACTGGGCCGTCCAGTAGGCCAGCGCGCGCATCCCCTCGGTACGCACCCGCAACTCCAGCAGGACCCGCCGCATGGCCGGGTGCAGGTGGATCGGGTCGGCGCCTTGGGCGCCCCCCTTGGCCCGACCCGGGGCAGTCATCTGGCGCCGCTCCAGGGCATAATCGCGGGCCTGTTGCCAGGCCGCCTCGGCATGCCCCAACCCTTGCAAGCCAACATGCAGCCGCGCGGAATTCATCATCACGAACATCGCCGCCAGGCCACCATGGGGCTGACCCACCAGCCAGCCGCGGGCGCCCTCCAGGCGTAGTGCGCAGGTGGCGCTGCCACGGATGCCCAGCTTGTGTTCCAGGCCGTCGCAGTACAGCGAATTGCGCTGGCCATCCTCCATCCATTTCGGCACCAGCAACAGCGAAAGCCCGCGGCTGCCGGACGGCGCATCCGGCAACCGGGCCAACACCAGGTGGAGTATGTCGCGGGTCAGGTCGTGTTCGCCGCCAGAGATGAACAGCTTGTTGCCACTGACCGCGTAGCTACCGTCGCCCAAGGGCACGGCGCGGCAGCGCAACAGGCTGAGATCGCTACCGGCCTGGGGTTCGGTCAGGCACATGGTAGGCAAGGTGCCACCGCTGACGATGCCAGGCAGATAGCGCGCCTGCAGCTCGGCCGATGCATGGGTTTTCAGGCACAGGTAGGCGCCGTGGGCAATGCCGGTATACATGGCCCAGCCATGGTTGCTGCCGAACAGCATCTCTTGCAAGGCCGCCTCCAGCACTAGCGGCAGCCCTTGGCCGCCAAGCGCCGGGGCGCATGCCAGGGACGGCCAGCCACCGTCGACATAGGCGCGATAAGCCGCCGGGAATCCGTCCGGGGTGCGCACCTCCCCGCCCGCCATCTGGCAGCCCTGGCGATCGCCCGAGCTGTTCAATGGGGCCAGCACCTGCTCGCAGAAACGGGCCGCCTCTTCCAGTACCTGGGCTGCCAGGTCGAGGTCGACGTCGGCGTACGCCGGCAATTGCGCCCAGGCCTGATCGGCCCGCAGCCAGTGTTGCAAGACGAACTGCATGTCGCGCAGGGGCGCCTTCCAGGTCATCGGATACCTCCGGGTCAGGCAATGAAATGGGGGTTTTCGATCAGCAGCGCCATGCCTTGGCCACCGCCGATGCACGCCGCTGCGATGCCATAGCGCAAGTTGCCGTCGCGCAATTGACGGGCCAAGGTGTGGACCAGGCGCAGACCTGTAGCGGCCAATGGGTGACCGAGGGCGATAGCGCCGCCATGGACATTGAGCTTGTCCACATCGAGTTCGAGCGCCTGGGCCACCGCCAGCACTTGGGCGGCCTGGGCCTCGTTGATTTCCAGGCGGTCGATCTGCTCCAGGCGCAGGCCGCTGCGCTCGAGCAGCAAGGTAATGGCCGGCGCCGGCCCGATGCCCATGAGGCCCGGCGGCACGCCAACGGCCGTGGCCATCAGCAAGCGCGCCAAAGGCGGATGAGTGCAATCGGAGTAGCGCGTGACCAAGGCTGCCGCCGCACCATCGACCACCGCACAACTGTTGCCAGCCGTCTGCACACCACCGGCGTGCACCGGGCGCAGCCGAGACAGTGCAGCCGCATCGGTAGGCCGTGGGTGGCTGTCCTGGCTGACCTCACTCACGCCACGCGGCAATGCAATGCCGCGTGGCTGGCAGCCTTCTGCCTCCAGTGCCTGCGCGGTGACGCTGACGATTTCCTCGTCGAACCAGCCCTGCGCCTGGGCTTGCAGGGCCCGCTGATGGCTGCGCAGGGCCCAGGCATCCACTGTTTCACGGGCCAGGCCATAGGCACGGGCCAGGTTTTCGGCGGTACCGATCATATCTACACCGGCAGCCGGGTCGTACAGGGCTTCCCAGAGAAAGTCCTTGAACCCGACCGGTGCACCCAGGCGAAAACCGCCCCGGTGTTCATAGGCCGCGATCGGATTGCGCGACATCGACTCCGCGCCCACGCACAGCACCTGGCGGGCGCCACTGCGCAGCTGCTCACCGGCCTGACGCAACAGTTCAAGCCCCGTGCCGCAGATACGCTGCACCGCCAGTGCCGGTACCGCCTGCGGCACGCCACAGTAGAGGCCGACATGGCGTGGCAGCATATAGGCATCGAAGCTGGCCTGGGCCATGCTGCCGGCGAGCACGCTGTCTACCGCCTGAGGAGCGGCAGCTGCACGTGCCAGCACCGCACGGCCGGCCTGAATGCCCAGGTCGATGGGCGAGATCGCGGCCAATGCGCCATTCAGGTCGACCCAGGGTGTGCGCACCATCTGGACGATGGCCGTGTCCTCGAAGACGGTGCACAGCCCGGCCGCGCTCAAGGCTGCACCTTGGCGTGCAATGCGTCGGGGTCTTCGCCACGGTACAGCGCCTCGACCTGAGCGGCGCGCCGCTGCAGCACAGCGCGCTGATTGATCGAGCCCTTGTCGGTGATTTCACCAGCGTCGATCGACGGCGGCTCGGCCAGCAGCGACAGCCATTCGATACGGCTGGCGTTGCCCAAGGCATCGCGGTTCAATCGCTCCAGCCAGCCAGCGAACCAACTGCGCACGGTGTCGTTGGCCAGCACTTGGGTATCGCTGGCATCCTCTGCCAGCCCGGCCAGCCGCCGGCACTCGGGCAGGCGTGGGAACACCAGCAGGCCCAGGCATTCGCGGTCCGGCGCGGTGACCACAATGTCCTGCACATAAGGCGAGCCCTCCAGCACTGCGCGGTTGCGCAGCGGGCCGACACTGACGAATACCCCGGACGAGAGCTTGAAGTCCTCTGCGATACGGCCATCGAACATCAGGCCAAGCTCGGGCTGCCTGGCATCGGCCAGCTTCAACGCGTCGCCCGAACAGTAGAACCCCTCCTCGTCGAACGCCTCGGCGGTCTGCTGCGGCGAGCGCCAGTAGCCCGGCATGATATGCGGGCCACGGAAGCGCGCCTCGAGCTTGTCGCCCACCGGCACCAGCTTCACTTCGCAGCCAGGTGCCGGCAGCCCGACATAGCCGGCCATCGACAAAGGCCCGGTGGTGAAGGTGCACGATGGCGAAGCTTCGGTCATGCCAAGGCCGGCCATCATACGGATGCGTTCGCCGCAGTGTTGCTCGGCAATCCGGTCCAACCGGTCCCAGACGCTTTGCGACAGGCCTGCGGCGGCAAAGAAGAACAGCTTGATGCGGGCAAAGAACACCTCGCGCAGCGCGGGGTCCTGCTCCAGTGCCTTGACCAGCTCCTCCCAGCCCTTGGGTACGGTGAGGTAGGCCGTGGGGGAAATCTCGCGCAGATTGCGCAGGGTCTCGGCGAAGCCTTGTGGGGTTGGCTTGCCGGCGTCGAGGTAGAAGCTGCCACCGTTGTAAAGCACGATGCCGAGGTTGTGGCTACCGCCGAACGTGTGATTCCACGGCAGCCAGTCCACCAGCACCGGCGGCTCCTCGGCGAACGTCGGAAAGGTCTGCAGGAGCATCTGCTGATTGGCGCACAGCATGCGCTGGGTGGTGATCACCGCCTTGGGCAGCTTGGTCGAGCCCGAGGTGAAGAGGAATTTGGCGATGGTGTCCGGCCCGGTGGCGGCGAAAGCCGCATCGGCCGCCGCCAGGTCACCCGGTTGCAACAGGCTGTCGAAGCTTATATGGGGGCGACCTGCGACCTGGCCACGCACGCTGATCACGCCGACCGAATCCTTCAGCACCGCCTCGAAGGCGCGCTGGAACGGCTGGCTGTCAGTGACGAAGACCACTCCGGGGGTGAGCACCTCGCAGACATGGCGCAACTTGGCGAAGTCTTGCGACAACAGCGCGTAGGCCGGCGACACCGGGCAATATGCAATACCGGCATACATGGCGCCGAGGGCGATTTGCAGGTGTTCGATGTCGTTACCGGAAAGCAGCGCCAGCGGGCGCTCGGCACTGAGGCCCAACCCTAGCAAGTTGGCGGCGATGGTGCGCACATCGGCGAGCATCTGCACGTAGCTGATCGAACGCCAGGCACCGTCTGCCTGACGTGCCGCGATGAAGGTGGTGTCCGGACGCACCTGGGCCCAGTGCACCAGGCGTTCGAGCAGACGCGCCGGCAGCGGCGCCAATGGCTCGACAGGGTGCATGCGCAGCACGTCGTCGACGTGGCTGACCTGCACCCGGGGATGCCCGATGGCCACCTGGCGGTAGCGCGGACGTTGGCCAGGGTCGGTCGACCCTGAGCGGGCTTCGTTATTCACGCAGGTTGCTCCTTGTTCTTGTTGTACATCCTGCCGCCGCCCGGTATTACGGGCGACGGTCATCTTGCCGGTGGCCTGGGCCTGCAGCGGTTAGATGGGATAGTGTCGCGGGCCGTGCTGGAGGGTGACCCAGCGCAACTGGGTGAACTGATCGATGGCCGTGCGGCTGCCGAAGCTGCCGTAGCCGCTGGACTTGACCCCACCAAACGGCATCTGCGCTTCATCGTGAACGGTCGGGCCGTTGATATGGCAGATACCTGACTCCACCCGTTGGGCCAAGGCCAGGGCGCGGCCGGTGTCGCGGCTGAAAATGGCCGATGACAGACCGAACTCCGAGTCGTTGGCCAACTGCAGCAAGGCTTCGTCGCCTTCGGCGCGCAGGACCACCGCCACCGGGCCGAAGGACTCCTCGCGGTACAAGCGCATGCTGGCATCGACGTTGTCGAGCAAGGTCGGTTGCAGGATGCTGCCCTCCAGCTGGCCGCCACAAACCAGGCGCGCGCCCTTGGCCACGGCATCGTCGATCAGTGCCTTGATGCGCTCGCCGGCCGCTGCGCTGACCAGCGAGCCGAGCACCGAGGTGCTGGCTTGCGGATCACCTGCAGACAGCCCGGCGATCTTCACCGCCAGCTTGTCGACGAAGGCGTCGGCAATACGGCTGTCCACCACAAGGCGCTCGGTGGACATGCAGATCTGCCCCTGGTTGAAGTAGGCACCGAAGGCCGCCGCTTCGACCGTGGCGTCCAGGTCGGCATCGTCGAGCACCAACAGAGGCGCCTTGCCGCCCAGTTCGAGCAGCGCTGGCTTGAGGTGGCGGGCCGCCAGTTCGCCGACAATGCGCCCGACGTGCGTCGAGCCGGTGAAGTTGACCCGGCGGACCGCAGGGTTGGCGATCAGCCGCTCGACGATGGCCGGTGCATCCTGCGGCGCATTGCTGATGACATTGACCACGCCGTCGCCGATGCCTGCATCGTGCAGCACCTGGCCGATCAGCCGATGGACCGCCGGGCTCAGCTCCGAAGCCTTGAGCACCACGGTGTTGCCGCAGGCCAGCGGCATGGCAATGGCACGCGTGGCCAGTATCACCGGAGCGTTCCACGGCGCGATGCCCAACACCACGCCGCAAGGCGCGCGCAGGGCCATCGCAAAGCTGCCCGGGACGTCCGAGGGGATCACTTCACCGGTGATCTGCGTGGTCATGGCTGCTGCCTCGCGCAGCATGTTGGCGGCCAACTTCACGTTGAAGCCATACCAGTTGGCCATGGCCCCGGTTTCACCGGCAGCGGCGATGAACTCGCCAGCCCTCGCCTGCAACAGATCAGCACCTGCCAGCAAGCGGCTGCGCCGCTCGCCCGGCGCCAGGGCGGCCCAGGCCGGAAACGCCGCGCTGGCAGCAGCCACGGCGGCATCAGCATCAGCCAGTGTGGCGGCAGCAGCTTGCGACACCACCTCGCCGGTCACCGGGTTACAGCGCTCGAAGGTTCGTCCATCACTGGCGGGGCGCGACTGCCCGCCAATCAGCAAAGGCACCTGCAACATGCTCATTCCTCTTTGTTGTCGTTATAGAGAAATACCCGCGGGCTTTGGCGCGGCGCACCACCGCCCGCGGTGCGACTCAGCGCTTGTAGGCCTGCAGGCCTGGCTTGATGCTCTTGTCGTCGAGGAACTGCTTCATGCCCTGCTCGCGGCCACCTGTCGTGTCCAGCAGGCGAGACTGGTCGAGCTTGGCGTAGAGGTAGTCTTCGTTCTGTTCCCAGGTCAGCTCGCGGCAGCGCTTGAAACCATTCTTCGCGGCGCGCAGCACCACCGGGTTTTTTTCCAGCAGGTTCAGCGCCAACTCGCGGGTGGTCTCACGCAGCTCGGCCAGCGGCACGCTGTCGTTCACCAGGCCCATCTCGGCAGCCTTGCGGCCATCGAAGGTCTTGCCGGTCATGATGTAGTACAGCGACTGACGATGGCCAACGGTATCGGCCATGGCCTTGCTGACCAGGTTGCCAGGCGGGATGCCCCAGTTGATTTCCGACAGGCCGAAGGTCGCTTCATTGGCGCAGATCGCCAGGTCGCATGCCACCAGTGGGCTGAAGCCACCGCCGAAGCACCAGCCATTGACCATGGCGATGGTCGGCTTGGCATACAGACGCAGCAACTTCCATTGCCATTGCGAGGCTTCGCGACGGATTTTTTCCTGGAGGATCTCCGGGCCGGCGTCCACCTCGCGGAAGTACTCCTTCAGGTCCATGCCGGCGGTCCAGGACTCGCCAGCACCGGTCAGTACCAGCACGCCAGCGTCGGCGTCCTGCTCGAGGGTTTCCAGCACGTCGACCATTTCCCGGTTCAGGGTGGGGCTCATGGCATTGCGTTTTTCCGGGCGATTGAGGGTCACCCAGGCGATGCCCGACTCCAGTTCGACCTTCACGGTGGTCC
Source organism: Pseudomonas sp. 3HC3 (assembly GCF_044904505.1). Lineage (NCBI taxonomy): Bacteria > Pseudomonadati > Pseudomonadota > Gammaproteobacteria > Pseudomonadales > Pseudomonadaceae > Pseudomonas > Pseudomonas sp. 3HC3. The sequence goes on along the minus strand of NZ_JADDRH010000001.1, from coordinate 481,976 downwards.
AGCGGCCTTCGTATTTGCTCATGGTTCTGCACTCTTGTTGTTCGGGGTGATGGGCTCACGCTAACGGGTCAATTTAGTTATGTCAATTAACCATTAACAAAATTATCTTTGTGCTAAGGTTGGCGCGCTGCCTTTTTGCCCGACCTGCACTAGCCGGATCGCCGAAGGACAGGCAAAATAGGTAACTTTCTTACCCATGATCGAGGAGCATGAACCCTGATGGCTAGGTCTGCCCGTACTACCGACGACGCTTGCGTGGCTGCTCCTGTGGGAGAAGGGGTGCTTGAAGACTTGATCGGCTACGCCTTGCGACGCGCGCAATTGAAGCTGTTTCAGAACCTTATCGCTCGGCTCTCGGCCCATGACCTGCGCCCGGCACAATTTTCCGCCCTGGCGATCATCGACCAGAATCCCGGGCTGATGCAGGCCGACCTGGCGCGTGCGCTGGCTATCGAACCGCCGCAAGTCGTGCCAATGCTGAACAAACTGGAAGAGCGCGCGCTGGCCGTGCGCGTGCGGTGCAAACCGGACAAGCGCTCGTACGGGATTTTCCTGAGCAAATCGGGCGAAGCCCTGTTGAAGGAGTTAAAACACATCGCCGCTGACAGCGATCACCAGGCGACATCCAACCTGTCGGATGACGAGAGGACTGAACTGTTGCGGTTATTGAAAAAAATCTACAGAGACTGACTCCGTCTGCCCCGCGCGGTGAAATCCGATCGACCTGTAGCGCCTCTTTGACGTCCCAAGAAAGCACCTTGGCAAATCAACCCAGAGGCGAGGTACTCATGAACGACCGCATCATCGCGTTTTTCAGCGACACCACCGTATTTGGCATCTCCATTCTCAATCTGCTGGTGGCGCTGACAGTCGCCATCGTGACCTTCCTGGTCGCCCGTGCCGCAATCAGTTTCCTGATACGCCGGATACGGCGGTGGTCCGAACACGAAGGCCCATTGAGCCAGGTAATGGCCAAGGTGCTTTCCGGCACCAGCAACTTTCTGTTGTTACTGGCCTCATTGCTGGTGGGTTTGAGCATGCTCGACCTGCCCGAGCGCTGGCTGAGCAGGGTCAGCAGCCTGTGGTTCGTGGTCGCGGCCCTGCAGATTGGCCTGTGGGCCAACCGCGCCATCGGCCTGGGTCTGAGCCGCTACTTCGCCCGCCACCGCACCGACGGCCTGAACCAGGGCAGCGCGCTGGCTACCCTTTCGGCCTGGGGCGCGCGGGTACTGCTGTGGTCTGTGGTGGTGCTGGCGATGCTGTCGAACCTGGGGGTGAACATCACCGCCTTCGTCGCCAGCCTTGGCGTGGGCGGCATCGCAGTGGCGCTGGCTGTGCAGAATATCCTTGGCGACCTGTTCGCTTCGTTGTCGATCGCCGTGGACAAGCCGTTCGAGATCGGTGACTTCATCGTCATCGGGCCCCTGGCGGGCACCGTTGAGCACGTCGGCCTCAAAACCACACGCATCCGCAGCCTCGGCGGCGAACAGATCGTCATGGCCAACGCCAGCATGATCAGCAGCACCATCCAGAATTACAAGCGCCTGCAGGAACGTCGCATCGTGTTTGAGTTCGGGCTTTCCTACGACACGCCCACCGAGGCTGTGAAGAAAGCGCCAGGCATCGTAGAAGACGCCATCAAGACCCAGGAGCAGGCGCGTTTCGATCGCGCTCACCTGCGCGGCTTCGGCAAAGAGGCGCTGGAGTTCGAGTGTGTCTATATCGTCCAAGACCCAGGCTACAACCTGTACATGGACATTCAGCAGGCGATCAACTTCAGGCTGCTGGAGCGGTTCTCGAAGATCGGCGCCAAGTTCGCCGTGCCGGTGCGTGCGATCAAGGTCACGGCATTGCCAGAAGCCTCCGGCCTGCATGGCCAGGCTCGCGAAGGCCTGAGCATCAGAGGCGCTTGATGCTGGCAACCTGCCCGGCTCGCCAGATAGGTGCGCCGCAGGGCGTGCACATGCGCACGCCCTGCCCGCGCTGAAACGCTATTTAAGCGCCGCTGTGAAGCTGTCTTTCAGCACCTCGAGAAGGAAGTCTGCATTGGCCCGGCTGAAAATCATCGAAGGCCGCATTTTCAGCACGTTGTCATGCGGGCCTTCGGTGCCGATCAACACACCACGCTCCCGGGCGCCATCCGCCACTTTTCTGGCCAGGACCGTGGCTGGCGCCTTCGACTGGCGGTCGGTAACCAGCACGACGCCGAGAAACAGGCCCAACCCGCGCACATCACCAATCACGTCGAACTGCTGCTGAAGCTTGCGCAAACCATCGAGCAGGTAATGGCCGACATTCAAGGCGTTTTCTTTCAACTGGTCGCGCTCGATTGCATCGAGCACCGCCAGGCCTACTGCACATGACACTGGGTTACCGGCGAAGGTATTGAAATACTCCATGCCGTTGTTGAAAGCATCGGCAACCTCGCGCGTGGTCACTACCGCCGACATCGGGTGGCCGTTACCAATGGGTTTGCCCATGCTGACGGCATCCGGGACCACGCCCTGGGTCTCGAATGCCCACCAGTGGCTGCCGACCCGGCCAAACCCGACCTGAACCTCATCGGCCAGGCACAGCCCACCTTCGGCTCGCACCATGGCATACACCTCCTCGAGGTAGTGTTCGGGCAAAAACACCTGCCCCGCCACGCTCGGGATCGACTCGGCAATGAAAAACCCGGGGCGCTTGCCTGCCTTGCGCATGGCATCCAGCTGCTCTGCCACCGACTCGGCAAAGCGCTTGCCGTGCGCTTCCACGGGCCAGTGCTCGGGGGCGTAGTAGCTGTCCGGGACCACGGCCTCGTAAACATGCGCCGCCCTGCCCTTGCCCGCCTTGCGCTTGTACTTGTAAGGGCTCAGATCGATCAGTTCCTGCGTGGTGCCGTGGTAGGCCCAATCCAGCACGATCGCCTGATCACTGCCTGTGTAGTTGCGCGCCATACGCAGCATCAGGCTGTTGGCCTCACTCCCCGAGCAGCCAAAGGATGCTACGCAAAGGCCCTTGGGCAAAGTGCCGGTCAGGCGTTCGGCGTATTCGACGATGTTGTCGTGCAGGTAGCGGGTATTGGTGTTGAGCAGCGCAGCCTGGCGGGTCAAGGCTTCGACCACGTCGGGATGACCATGGCCCAGGTGGCAGACGTTGTTGAAGCAGTCCAGGTAGGCCCGCCCGAAGTTGTCGATCAGCCATACGCCATCCCCGCGCACGAACTTGATCGGATCGGTGTACGAAATGGACAGGTTAGGGAGCAGCAGTTCCTTGCGCCTGGCAATGATCTGGGCCTTGGTCATCCCCTGCTGGCTGTAGGTCTCTGGCGGGATACCGGCCAGGGCCGAAGCATCGGGGAACAGGTCGGCCCACGCGTCGCGGTACGCTGGCTCACCCACGCCAATGACCTCGCACGCGCTCAGCCGGGTATCGGTGACCACCTGCAGATGCAGGTGGGGAATCCAGCCGCCGTTCTCGTGATCGCTGCCCATGTAGCCGACCAGGTCGCCGGCTTCGAGCTTGTCACCGACCTGCAAACGGCTGAGCGCCTCGTGGGCCATGTGCCCCCAGAGTGTCAGAAAGGGCGGGCAACCGGGTGGGGTATGCTCAAGCATCACCAGGCCGCCATACCCCAGCGGGCCTGGCTCGACCTCGACGCTTCTGACGGTGCCGGCGATCGGTGCGTACAACGGGGTACCCGCTGGCATCACCAGGTCTACCCCGATATGCAGGGTACGGTGCTGCCCCTTGATGAAGCGAGACTCGAAGGCGCTGTCGGTATAGATGGCACGTATCTCGCCCCATGGTCCGATGGCCAGCGGCACCTTGTGCGCGGCAGAGAATTCGTTCCACCACCGCGTCGCATCTGCCGGGCGCTGCTGGGCCGAGGCGATGGTCATCTCATGGCTGGCATCGCCAAACGGCGCGATCACCTTGTCGAGAATGGCGGCTGACGGGCGCACCAGGTCGGCAAACGACTTGTGGTTGTCGGCAATCCAGCGGCGGACCTCCGCCGCACCTTCGATGGCATCGAAACCACAGGCCTTGCGCAGAATGCCGGTGGCCAATCGTGGGTTCATCGAATCAAGCTGCTCCAGTAGGCGCCAGGCAGGCGCTTCACTGATCGCCAGGTAAGGGTTGTCGTCGGTCTGGTCCTGCCGGGAAGCGGAGAACGTGACGCTGATGACCAAGCGCATGGCTATCAGGTTGAACAACACATCAAGCTCTTGCGCTTGCAACGGGTACTTCTCATGGAAGCCGGCCACCAGCGCAGCCGCAGCGCCGATCGGGTCGTCCATGTCGAGAATGGCGTAGGCGCTGGCGATCGCGACCTCGGCAATCAGAACGGTGTGCACGGCATCGCCAAAATCGATGAAGCCAGTCACGTTTCCGGCCGTTTCGGGATCGACCAGGATGTTCCAGTCGTTGGCGTCGTTGTGGATCACCTGGGCCCGAAGGGACGCCAGCTTCGGCTGTACAGCCTGTTCGAACCGGACGATGAAGCGCTCGGCAATGGCCCGGCGATCAGGGTCCTTGATGCAGTGCAGCCGCGAGCGGGAACGCGCAGCGTGGCGTAAGTCCCAGTACAGGTCGCGGACTGCGCCCGGGTGCATGAAGCCCTGCAGGGCACGGTCAAGTTCACCGAGTGCCTGGCCGAAGTTTCTCATCAGCGCCAGGGAACGACTGGCCTTGGCAAGTGGCGTGCCGGCCAGCCAGCTGACCAGGCGCACGGCGTGCTTTTCACCGGTGCTGCTGGCCACAGACGGCAGGTAGTCGCCAGTCACGCTGGCCCGCAGGTGCGGCACGCCCAAATGCGCGCCATGCACGGCCAGGTGATCGAGTAGCGCGGTTTGAAACTCGCTTTCTACCCTGGGCTCGCTGGCATTGACGATTTTCAGTATCCAGCCTGCATCTACGCCAGTCTCCAGCCGGTAATTGCGATCACGTTCCCCATCCAGGGGCGTTGCAGTGCCGGTGACATTGAAGAAATCTTTTGCAAGGCCCTCTGCATCGCTTGCCGAAAACCGAGGTGCCGGGTGGGAAAGGTCTGTCATATCATCAGGTTCCGAGCGCGCGAATTGTTTTTGCAATAGCTTGTCATGCACCGCCGAAACGGACACCCTGCATACGGTCGGGCGCAACAGGCATTATGCCGGTACCGGCCGGCATAATGACGGCAAGCATATCAAGGAGGTGGAATGCGTGACCTGGACGCTAAAGATCGTGAGATTCTTGAGGTACTTTCGAAGGACGCGCGCATTGCGCTCAAGGCATTAGCCGGCCGCATAGGCCTTTCCAGAAGCGCCACCACCGAGCGGGTAGCCAACCTTGAACGCAGCGGGATCATTCGCGGTTATCGCGCTGACATCGGCGAAATAGACGCCAACGTCATACGCGCCATCTTGCTGGTGACGTTGCAGCGCACGCCTGCCATGGGGTTGCTCGACCAGTTGGCAACGGACGCGCGCGTGCGACGGGTTTCATCGGTGAGCGGTCAGCTTGACCTTGTGGTTGAAGTGGAGACCCGGACGATCGACGACCTCAACCAGGTGCGCGACAACGTGGCACGTCACGAATCGGTGGATGACATCACCACGTCGGTAGTCCTGCGCCGTGACATCGACCGGCAGGGCGCCTGATACCTGCAAAGGCAGTATTCACCCCTGCCTCAGAGGTGTCGAAGCACGCCCTGAATCTCGCGAACGACCTGCCGCGTTGCCTCGTCGACAGTCCCTTCATTGCGGCACAGCACCCAGCCTTGCTCTGCAACTGCACGCTCGAACGCCTCGGTACAGGCAATTTGTTCATCCAGGTTATGGATCACCGTACTGCCCAGCCCACGTGTGCGCGCCGCGGCCCTTGCCCATGAGGTTTCAGGCGTTGTGACCACCGCGACATGCAGATCGGGTACTTGCACGTTCCGTTCGAGGTTCAGGCGCAGGATCTTGTCAAACGGCACTGTGCGGCGAAACGCGGCGTCAGAGGGGTACCAGCGATCAATCAGGATGATGCTGTCAGCGGGCTGCCTGGGCAGTACATGCCGGGAAATCCAGGCGCGGCTTTCAGCGAGGCGCTCGCAAACCTTGAACTCAAGGTCCTGGCAAGGGCTTCTGGAGAGCTGGTTGACCAAGGCCATGGTCTCGCCCCGGTGAGGGTCATTCTTTCTTTCGCAGAGGCGGATCACCTTGTTCCCGTCCAGCCGCAAGGCTTGAGTGACGGCCTCCAGCAGCGTGGTCTTGCCGGTACCCTTGGGCCCATCGATGGAAATAAACAGTGGGCGGTTCATCTTGCAATACCAGTTGGCTCAAGCGCGGGATGAGACCATTGATCGCAGCTTGCCTTCAAGCGATTCTCGACAAGAGCACATCTGTACTCCAAAGCTGACTCATCAGCAGCAGCGCACTGCCCTGGACTGGAGCGGCCCGCCATCCCCAAGGCGTGCAATGCCTGCTAGGCTGACGCACGATGGCGGACCTGCTGCCCGCCTCCCCTTACCCACAGGCACGGGCCAATGACCTACGACCCCCAAGTTAACCTGACCAACTGCGACCGGGAGCCCATCCAGATTCCCGGGAGCATCCAGCCCCATGGCTGCCTGCTGGCCTGTGATGCCTCGGCGACCGTGGTGCTGCGCCATTCGGTCAACGCCCCACAAGTGCTGGGTGTAACAAACGATATCAATGGTCAGAAACTGCACGCGGTGCTGGGCGACGAGGTCGCGCATACGCTTCGCAACGCACTTGCCCGTACCCGGGACGCCTCGCGGCCCGCGCTCAGTTTCGGCGTGAAGCTGCCCAACGGCGAGGCCGTCGACATCACCGCCCACTTGTACAAAGGCACGGCAATCCTCGAATTCGAACCCGCCGGCGCGAGCATCGCCGAACCGATCGAGCTCGCCCGCACGCTGATTGCCCAACTGCGCGAAATCGACCAGACCAGCAAGCTGTTCCGCGACGCCGCCCGTTTTGTCAGGGCGGTGCTCGGTTACGACCGGGTAATGATCTACCAGCTGGGAGCAGACGGCGCCGGCAAGGTGGTTGCCGAGGCCAAGCGTGGCGACCTCGAGAGCTTCATGGGCCAGTACTTCCCGGCCTCCGATATCCCCCAGCAGGCCCGCGCGCTCTACCTGCGCAACCCGATCCGGGTAATCTCCGACGCCCAGTTCAAAACGGTCGCCATCCACCCGGTGCTCGACCCCTCGGGCGAACCGCTCGACCTGTCCTACGCGCACCTGCGCAGCGTCTCGCCGATCCATTGCGAATACCTGTGCAACATGGGCGTGGGCGCCTCGATGTCGATTTCCGTCATCGTCAACGGCGAGCTGTGGGGAATGATTGCCTGCCATCACTACGCACCGCGCACGCTGGCCATGGGGCAACGTGTGGCCGCCGAAATGTTCGGTGAGTTCTTCTCCCTGCATATCGAGACCCTGCGTAGCCGGCAAAAACTCGAAGCCGCCGTGCGCATCCACAAAGCGCTGGACAGCATGCTGCGCGACGCCAACCAGGCTGCGGACATCGATGGGTTTTTCCACGCACGCCTGCCCCGGTTGATGTCGCTGATTCCCTGCGACGGCATCGGCATGTCACTGCTAGGCCGCTGGTCGTCCGCAGGGCTGGCGCCGCCCCAAACGGCCGTGCCTGATCTGCTGCGCCTGGCAGACATGGTCAGCGAAGGCCGAATCTGGGCGTCCAATCGCCTGTCGACAGTGCTCCCGTCGGCCCAGGCGTATTTTAATGATGTGTCGGGTGTGCTGATCATCCCGATGTCGCAACACCCAAGGGATTACTTGATCTTCTTCCGCAAGGAGGTGGTCGAGACACTCGACTGGGCCGGGGACCCGAACAAGACCTATGACAGCGGCGCGTTGGGCGACCGCCTGACGCCACGCAAAAGCTTCGCCATCTGGAAAGAAACCGTTCACCAGCAATCGCTACCCTGGACCGAGCAGGACCGCCAGTTTGGCGATGCCGTCCGTACCGCTATCGTAGAAGTGGTGCTGCACAACAGCGAGCTGCTCGCCAGTGAACGCGCCAAGGCTGAAGTGCGCCAGCGCATGCTCAACGAAGAGCTCAACCACAGGGTCAAGAACATCCTGTCGCTGATTGGTGCGCTGGTTGCCCATCCGACCCCGGAGAGCCAGACCCTGCAGGACTATGTGGCAACGCTGAAAGGGCGTATCCAGGCATTGTCGTTGGCCCACGACCAGGTGGTGCGTGGTGACGGTGGCGGGCGCCTGACGAATCTGCTGGAGGCCGAGCTTTCGCCCTATCGCACGGCTGCCAGCGTGATCGAATTGCAGGGCCCGAACGTCATCCTCGATGCGCGCGCGTACTCGGTCATGGCGCTGGTGCTGCACGAACTGGCCACCAACGCGGCCAAGTACGGTGCGCTATCGCGGGCCGGCGGCAAGCTTTCAGTGAGCTGGGCAATCGACGCCACCCACGCCTGTGCCATCAATTGGCGGGAAAGTGGTGGGCCAACGGTACGCCCGCCCAGCCGCAGCGGCTTCGGCACGGTGCTGATCGACCGCAGCATCCCGTTCGACCTGGGTGGCACCAGCACGGTGGAATATCACCCCGAAGGCCTGCAAGGCTTTTTCAGAATCCCGGCCAAGCACCTTTCCGTAGCCGAAGCGCCAGAAACCGCTCTCCCGGCCACGCCTCTGGCCCATGCAAACGGTGCCTTTTCAGCGTGCTCGGGGTTGCGTGTGCTGATACTCGAGGATCAACTGGTGATCGCAGTAGGCCTGGAGCAAATCCTCAATGATGCGCAAATCAAGGACGTGATCACCGCCAGCTCCGAGGACCAAGCCATGCAACTGCTTGGCAGCCACACACCGGACGCGGCAATACTGGACGTCAACCTGGGCACCGGAACCTCCATTTCCGTAGCGGATGAACTGGTTCGCCGGCAGGTCCCATTCCTCTTTGCCACCGGCTATGGCGAAGGCATCAGCATTCCCGAGCATTTGCAGCATGTGCCCGTCGCGCGCAAGCCTTATGACGCCAATGCCATTCTGGCCAGCCTGCAAGGCCTGCTTGATCTGGGGTGAGTGGGATACAGAGGCAGCCTTGTGCCATGAAAAAGCCCGTAAAGCCGACATATCACTGTCAGCTATACGGGCCTTTTGCAGCGCAATGCCGCCCCTGAAAAAGGACGGCGCCGGCCTGTCAGGGCTTACACCGCCAGGGCGCGCTCACGCAGCTCGCTGTTGAGGATGCGGTCGTTCTCGCTGTAATCGACCGGGCAGTCGATCACGTGCACGCCCGGGGTCTTGATGCAGTGCTCCAGCAGCGGCAGCAGGCCTTCGGCACTTTCCACGCGGTGGCCGTTGGCGCCGTAGGCTTCGGCATATTTGACGAAGTCCGGGTTGCCGTAGTCCAGGCCGAAGTCGGTGAAGCCCATGTTGGCCTGCTTCCAGCGGATCATGCCGTAGCCGTCGTCACGCAGGATCACCACGGTGATGTGCATGCCCAGACGTACTGCAGTTTCCAGTTCCTGGCTGTTCATCATGAAGCCGCCGTCGCCACACACCGAGATTACCGGGCGGTCCGGGTGCACCAGGTGCGCAGCCATTGCCGATGGCAGGCCGGCGCCCATGGTCGCCAGGGCGTTGTCCAGCAGTACGGTGTTCGGCTTGTGCGCCTTGTAGTTGCGGGCGAACCAGATCTTGTAGATGCCGTTGTCCAGGGCGACGATGCCTTCGGACGGCAATACACGACGGATGTCAGCGACCATGCGCTGCGGGTAGACCGGGAAGCGGTCGTCGTCGGCGCCTTCGGCGATCTGTGCTTCGTTGGCTTCACGGATGGCCATCAGGCGGGTGAAGTCCCAGTGCGAAGTGTCGTTCAGTGCTTCACTGATCTGCCACACGGCGTTGGCGATGTCGCCGATCACTTCCACCTGCGGGAAGTACACGGCATCGACTTCGGCAGAGCGGAAGTTGATGTGGATGACTTCGGTGCCGCCACGGACCATGAAGAACGGTGGCTTCTCGATCACATCGTGGCCGATGTTGATGATCAGGTCGGCGGCTTCGACGGCGCGGTGCACGAAGTCACCGGACGACAGGGCAGCGTTACCCAAGAAGCGCGGGTGGCGCTCGTCGACCACACCTTTACCCATTTGGGTGGTGATGAACGGGATGCCAGTCTTGTCGATCAGTTGCTTGAGGACCTTGGCGGTCATCTTGCGGTTGGCGCCGGCACCGATCACCAGGATCGGGTTACGCGCGTTCTGCAGTTTTTCTACAGCGGCTTCGATGGCCACGTGCTCGGCCAGCGGGCGGCGGTGCAGGCTGCGCGGGATCGGCAGCGCGTCGGTCTGCTCGGCGGCGATGTCTTCCGGCAACTCCAGGTGCACCGCACCCGGCTTTTCTTCTTCGGCCAGGCGGAAGGCTTCGCGCATGCGGGCCGGGATGTTGTCGGCCGAGGCGAACTGGTGGGTGTACTTGGTGATGGGGTCCATCATGCCGCATACGTCAATGATCTGGAAGCGACCCTGCTTGGACTTCTTGATCGGCTTCTGCCCGGTGATCATCATCATCGGCATGCCGCCCAGGTAGGCGTAGGCGCTGGCGGTCACGAGGTTGGTGGCACCAGGGCCGAGGGTCGACAGGCTGACGCCGGTCTTGCCGGTCAAGCGACCGTAGGTGGCAGCCATGAAACCTGCAGACTGCTCGTGACGGGTCAGTACCAGCTTGATCTTCGACTTGCGCAGGGATTCGAGCAGGTCGAGGTTTTCCTCACCGGGGATGCCGAATACATACTCGACACCTTCATTTTCCAGGCATTGCACAACGACATCGGCGGCCTTGGCCATTTGGGGTACTACCTCAAAATCTTTGTGGGATTGCAGATTTATTAAACTGCGTGACTGAGATGTTGCAGGATGTCTCAGTGGCGCGCATCGTAGGCCCTCTGGTTAATAATAATAAATATATTGTTATGATGCTTAGCATCACAGTTCGTTATAAATGCATCTCGCATGAAAGGTAGCACCCCTCAATGAACCTCAAGGCATTGCGCTGCTGTGTCGAAATCGTCCGCCAAGGCAGCTTCACCAAGGCCGCGCAGCACCTGCACATCGCCCAGCCAGCGCTGAGCATGGCCGTTACCCGGCTGGAAGAAGAACTGGGGGTAACCCTGTTCAACCGCACCACGCGCAAAGTGATTCTCACGGCAGAGGGCGAGCAGTTCTTGCCGCGCATTGCCTCCGCCCTGCGCGAAATGGACATTGCCCGACAAGAACTGCGCGACATGGCCGACCTCAAGCGTGGTGAAGTGCGCCTGGGTATTCCGCCGATGTTCGGCCTGCACTACGTCCCCGGGTTGATGAACGCCTTCCGCCAGCTGTACCCGGGCATTGCCATGACCGTGTTCGAAGGCAGTGCCGAGGACATTGGCCACCGCCTGGAGCAACGGGAAATCGACCTGGCGCTGCTGGAGTCCCGGCGTGTGCCGCCCGACAAGGAGTCGATCCTGCTGGGCAGCGACGAGATGCTGGCGTGCATGCACCCTGATCACCCCTATGCCGGCAAAGCCTTCCTCACCGCCGAAGACCTGCGCAATACCGACATGGTGGTGTTTGATCGCACCTTCGTTCAACGCCATCTTCTGGATGCGTTCTTCGCCGAACATGGCATTACTTACCAGGTGGCGCTACAGAGCAACTTCGTCTCGCTGGTGGTGCAGGCCGCGCTGGACAACATGGGGGTGGCGACCTTGCTGCGCTCGGTGCAGCAACGTACGCCAGGTATCGTCGGTGTGCCCTTCCGGCCGGCACAGCAAATGAGTTTCCGCTTGTGCTGGCGCTCGGGGGAATACCTGTCGCTGGCCAGCAAGCGGTTCATCGACTTTGCTGCACAGACGCATTACCTGGAGCGCTGAGGGCCAGTTGGGGGCAGCGTCCTCGACGTTGCAGCCATCGATTGACTATCATCCCGCCTTGAACGTTTCAGCATGTTTCAATAGGGATACAGATGTCAGTCCAGGAACGCCCCCCGCTACCCAGTAAAAGCACCGTCGCCAAGATGGAAGCCGCCATGGCACTGGGCAGCTTTGCCATCGGCACCGGCGAATTCGCCATCATGGGCCTGATGCCCGACATTGCCGGCAATTTGCAGTTGAGCGAGCCGCAGGTAGGCCACGCCATCAGCGCCTATGCGCTGGGGGTGATGGTTGGCGCCCCGACACTGGCCATTCTCGGTGCCAAACTGTTGCGCAAGCACATGCTGCTGCTGTTGATGCTGCTGTATGCCGTGGGCAACCTGGCCACTGCCTTTGCCCCCTCGTTCGGTGGCCTGGTCGCATTCCGTTTCATCAGCGGCCTGCCCCACGGCGCCTACTTCGGCATTGCCGCAGTGGTGGCCTCGAGCATGGTGGCCAAGGATCAGCGCGCGGGGGCGGTTGCCCGGGTGATGATGGGCCTGACCTTGGCCATGTTGCTCGGCAACCCGGTTGCCACCTTCCTGGGCCAGTACTTCGGCTGGCGTTCGGCATTCGTGCTGGTCGGCGCGATCGCCCTGTGCACCATCGCCCTGGTCTGGCGTTTCGTGCCCCAGCGCCACGACGAAACACGCAGCGACCCGCGCAAGGAGCTACAGGCCTTTGCCCTCCCACAGGTATGGATGGCGCTGGCCATTGCCTCGATAGGTTTTGCCGGCATGTTCTGCGTGTTCAGCTACCTGGCACCGACCATGCTGCAAGTGACCCAGGTGTCGCCACAGTGGATTCCGTTCGGGCTGGCGGCGTTCGGCGTGGGCGGCATCGTCGGCAACATCGCGGGCGGCAAGCTGTTCGACCGCCTGCAGTTCCGCGCCGTGGGGCTGGTACTGATGTGGTCGATTGCCGTATTGCTGTTCTTTACCTTCGCCGCCCAGGCGCTGTGGAGCCTGCTACTCGGCATCGGCCTGGTGGGCACCATGATCGCCCTGGCGGCACCGCTACAAATTCGCCTCATGGACATTGCCCATGAAGCGCCAAGCCTGGCAGCGGCGTCGAACCATGCGGCGTTCAACCTGGCCAATGCCCTGGGGCCATGGCTGGGAGGCATGGCGATCACTGCCGGCATGGGCTGGACCAGCACCGGGTACATCGGCGCCGCGACTGCGCTGGTTGGCCTGGGCATCTACCTGGTGGCGCGGCGGATGAAAGGCGGGCATTGAAGCCGGCCTGGTAATAAACGGTTACCCTACCCCGTTATGCACCCGCCACTGCCGAGTCATTCATGTTCGATTGGGAAGACCTGCGCCATTTCTCCGCCTTCAGCTCGGCCGGCTCGCTGTCGGCCGCCGCCAAGACCCTGGGTGTCGACCACGCCACCGTGGCTCGGCGCATCGCCTCGCTCGAAGCTTCGCTCAAGCTCAAGCTCGTCGACCGGCGCCCCCGCGCCTATGCCCTCACCCACGAAGGCCAGCGTGTGGCGGAACTCGCCGAGCAGATGGCCATGTCCTCTTTTGCCCTGGAGCATTTCGCCAGCGCCGGCCAACAGGCAGTGGAAGGTGAAGTGGTGCTCTCGGCACCACCGGCGCTGCTGGGCAGTATCGTCGCCCGGCGCCTGGGCGAGCTCTACCAGCGCTACCCACAGCTGCGCCTGAAACTGGTAGGCAGCAAATCCAAGGCATCCCTGGCCCGCCGCGAAGCGGACATCAGCATCGCCCTGGCCAGGCCGACAGAGCCAACTCTGGTGGTCAGCCTGCTGGGGCACCTGGATTACCGGCTGTACGCGTCGCCCGGTTACCTGGCCTGCGCAACGGCAAAGCGCTACATCGGCTACGACGAGTCCCAGGCCCGTTCACCACAACAGCTATGGCTCAACCTCCAGGCCGGCCAGCAGCCGTTCGCATTGCACAGCAATGACCTGCGCATCCAGGCCCAAGCCTGTGCCGGCGGCATCGGCATCGCCTGCCTGCCCGCGTTCATGGCACAGGAACACGGCCTGAAGGAAGCAGGCAGCGCCGAACAGACCATGAGCATCGAAATCTGGCTGGCAGTGCATGAAGATGTGCGCGCCACACCGCGGATCAAGGCGGTTACCGACTTCCTTCAGCAGCAGGTGCGGCCGATGCTACGCTTGTGAATTCTTGCAGATGGCGCCTGCATCAATACGGAATTTTCGCCCAAGCCTGCCAGCGTTAGGCTAACTCCATCACTCACGCCCTTGAAGGAGACGACGATGCAGTACGTAAAGCTGGGTAGCACCGGGCTGGACATTTCAAGGCTGTGCCTGGGCTGCATGACCTTCGGTGAACCCGACGCCGGCACTCACCCCTGGACCTTGGGCGAAGACGCCAGCCGGCCGATCATTCGCCATGCCGTCGAGCAAGGCATCAACTTCTTCGACACTGCCAACAGCTATTCCGCCGGCACCTCGGAAATCATCCTCGGCAAACTCCTGAGGGAGTTTACCCGCCGCGAAGAAACCGTGATCGCCACCAAGGTGTTCTTCCCTGCCAACATGTGGGAAGGCGCCAGCCGGCCCAATGAGCAAGGCTTGTCACGCAAGGCGATCATGGCCAACATCGACGCCAGCCTCAGCCACCTGGGCACAGACTACGTCGACCTGTACCAGATCCACCGCTGGGACTACCACACTCCCATCGAGGAAACCATGGAAGCCCTGCATGATGTGGTCAAGGCCGGCAAGGCGCGCTACATCGGCGCATCGTCGATGTATGCCTGGCAGTTCGCCAAGGCGCAACAGGTAGCCGCCAGCCACGGCTGGAGCCGCTTTGTGTCGATGCAGAACTACCTCAACCTGATCTACCGCGAAGAAGAGCGAGAGATGATTCCGCTGTGCCTGGATCAAGGCGTCGGCCTGATGCCTTGGAGCCCCATGGCGCGCGGCCGCCTGACCCGGCCGCATGGGCAGCAGACCGAGCGCACGCGCACCGATGTGTCCGGGCAGTCGTTCTATGAAAAGACCGAGGTGGAGGACGGCCGGGTAATCGATGTGGTCGAGCAGATCGCCAACGAACGGGGTGTGCCGATGGCCCAGGTTGCGCTGGCCTGGGTGCTGGGTAAGGCCGGCGTTAGCGCCCCTATCGTCGGCGCCTCGAAGCCCGCCCACCTGGACGATGCCCTGGGCGCACTGTCACTGCAACTGAGCGAGGACGAGGTGGCGCGCTTGCAGGCCCCTTACGTTCCCCACGCGGTCACCGGCTTCAAGTAGCGCGGGCTTGCAGCAGTTGGTATGGCTCCGCGAGCTGGTCAGCCTCGCGGAAACCATTACAATGCGCGGCCCAACCTGAAATATGTTTTCCCCATGAAATCACTGCTTTACGCCATAACCTTATTATTTTCCTTTACCCTCCCCGCCTTGGCCAACCCGCCGGCCACCTTCACCGAAGCCAAAGTGGTGGCTAAGCAAAAGGTCTACCTGGACCAGGCCAGCAGTGCCATGGGCGACCTGTACTGCGGGTGCAAATGGACCTGGGTGGGCAAGTCTGGCGGGCGCATCGATGCCGCCTCGTGTGGTTACCAAACGCGCAAGCAGCAGAACCGCGCCGAGCGTACCGAGTGGGAACACATCGTGCCCGCCCACACCTTCGGCAACCAGCGCCAGTGCTGGAAGAACGGCGGCCGTGAGCACTGCGTGGACAACGACCCGGTGTTCCGCGCAATGGAGGCCGACCTGTTCAACCTTTACCCCGCCGTGGGTGAGGTCAACGGTGACCGCAGCAACTTCAACTACGGCATGGTCACTGGCAATGCCGGCGAATACGGCCAATGCACCACCAAGGTCGATTTCGTCCAGCGCACCGCCGAACCGCGTGACGAAGTCAAAGGCCTGGTAGCCCGCACCACGTTCTACATGTTCGACCGCTACAAGCTGAGCATGTCGCGCCAACAGCAACAGCTACTGATGGCCTGGGACAAGCAACACCCGGTGTCGGCCTGGGAGAAAGAACGCGATCGGCGCATTGCCGCGATCATGGGCCATACCAACCCGTTTGTAAGCGGCGAACGCAAGTGGACTGCCGGCTACAAGCCGGTTGGCAGCGGCGTGGTACAGGCGGTGCCGGTAAAAGCGGCCAAGCCTGAGGCCAAACCAAGCCTGGCCAGCGCCGGTTCGGTCGGCGCCGTGCTTGGCAACCGCAACAGCCACGTCTATCACCTGTCAGTCGGCTGCCCGGGCTACAACCAGGTTGCAGCGAAGAACCAGGTTTCCTTCGCTAACGAAGGTGAAGCGCAGGCAGCAGGCTATCGCAAGGCAGGTAACTGCCGCTGATCGTTTCAAAGGCTGCGCGGCCCTTGTGGCAGGGGCGCGCGTCAGCCGTTGACCAGGTTTGCCGGCCGCTCACCGGCCAGCGCGCTGAGCAGGTTGTCCACCGCGCAACGCGCCATGGCCTGGCGGGTTTCCTCGGTCGCCGAGCCGATATGCGGGGTCGCTACCACGTTATCGAGCTGCAACAGTGGCGAGTCGGTCGGCAGCGGCTCGTGCACGAACACGTCCAACCCCGCACCGCGGATGCGCCTGGCCCGCAGCGCTTCGATCAGCGCCTGCTCATCCACCACACGCCCGCGTGAGATGTTCACCAGGATTGCCTCAGGCTTCATCAACGCGAGCTCCCGCGCGCCTATCAGGCCTTCGGTGCTGGCGCTCAATGGTACCGTCAGGCAAACGAAGTCTGCCTGCTGCAACAGCTCATCCAGGCTGCACTGGCATGCGGCATAGCGTGCTTCCACCTCCGGCTTGGCACGCTGGCTGTGATACAGCACGCGCATGCCAAAACCAGCGGCCGCGCGCCGGGCCAGGGCCTCGCCAATGCGGCCCATGCCGACGATGCCTAGCGTCTTGCCGTGTACATCACTGCCAAAATGCGCCGGCCCCAGGTTGGCCTGCCAGCGGCCGTCACGCACCCAGTTCGCCAGCTCCACCACCCGCCTGGCGGTAGCCAGGATCAAGGCAAAGCCTGTGTCGGCGGTGGTTTCGGTCAACACGTCGGGCGTGTTGGTGAGCATCACACCACGCCTGCTGAGTTCAGCAATATCGTAGTTGTCCACGCCTACCGAAACGCTCGACACCACTTCCAGTTGCGGGGCAAGGTCGAGCAGGCTGGCATCCAGGCGCAGGCTGGCCCCCAGCAACCCGTGGGCCCCCGGCAGCGCATCGCGCAGGCGGGCCAGGCCATCGGGCTGGGTGGTATCCACCCAGGTCACCTCGACGCGATCTTGCAGGCGTGCCATCAAGTCGTCGGACAGGCGTTTATACAGGACGATTCGCTTCTTCATTGCAGGTTTCCTAATGGTTCATGGCCAGACGCGAGCTATCGCGCTTTGCCCGGCCTGACGTCTGGGAGGTATTGAGCGCAGCGGTTAGCGCCACTGCAGTCAGTAGCGCACCGCACATGAACAGATAAGAGGCACCGGGCCCGCCCGTAGCCCCATTGAGGTAGCCGACCAGCCACGAACCGCCGAACGAGCCCAGCGCACCCATGCTGTTGATCAGCGCCATGGCGCCGCCTGCGACGTTGGCCGGCAGGATTTCGGGCACGATCGCGAAGAACGGGCCATAGGGTGCGTACATGCAGGCGCCGGCGACCACCAGCAACGCATACGACAGCCAGAAATGCTCGCTGCCCAAGGCGTAAGAGCCATAGAACGCAACGGCGGCAATCAGCAGCGGCGGCCACACGAAGCGCTTGCGCTTTTGCAGGCGGTCGGACGCCCAGGACACGCCCACCATCGCCAGCACCGCCGCCAGGTAGGGCACCGAGGCCAGCCAGCCGGCCTGCACGATATCGACGTTCGCCGCCTGCTTGAGAATCGATGGCAGCCACAGCACGAAGCCATACACGCCGATGCTCCAGCAGAAGTACTGCAGCGCCAGGATGATCACCTGCGGCGAGCGGAACGCTTCGCGGTAGTTCTTCACCGGCTTGATACCCTGCTGCTCGGCAGCCAGCGCCTGCGCCAGGGCGGCCTTCTCCTGCTCGCTCAGCCACTTCACCTGGGCCGGGCGGTCATCCACCAGGCGCCACCAGAAGAACGCCCAGATCACAGCGGGCAGGCCTTCGATGATGAACATCCAGCGCCAGTCGTAATGCTTGATCAGGTAACCCGACACCACCGACATCCACAGAATGGTCACCGGGTTGCCCAGCATCAGGAAAGTATTGGCGCGCGAGCGCTCGGCGCGGGTGAACCAATGGCACAGGTACACCAGCATGGCCGGCATCACCGCAGCCTCCACCACCCCGAGCAGGAAGCGGATACCGATCAGCATGTAGACGTTGCTGACCATGCCCGTGAGCGTGGCAAGGCCGCCCCACAGGATCAGGCAGACGAAGATCAGCTTCCTGACGCTGCGCTTTTCGGCGTAGATGGCGCCAGGCACCTGGAAGAAGAAGTAACCGAGAAAGAACAGCGCCCCCAACAGCGAAGACATCACCGGGGTGATGTGCAGGTCTTCAGCCATGCCGGAGGCGGCGGCGAAGCCATAATTGGCGCGGTCCAGGTACGCCAGGCTGTAGGTAACGAACACAATCGGGATGATGTACCACCAGCGGCGAGGTGCCAGGCTTTGGCTTTGCATGGTTTGTTTCTCCTGAGCTTGTTGTTTTTGTTGCAACAGGTGATTCGGGGTCGGCTCATGCGCTTCTGCGCAGGTCGTAGGCCTCCAGTTCATGACGCAGCGGCAGCCCTTCCATGTCGCCTCGTGACTGCACGGCACGGCTGCCGCACCAGTTGCCGCGCGCTACCGCCTCGGCTACTGCACGGCCCTCCAGTAGCGCGCTGAGCACACCGACGGCAAAGGCATCACCTGCACCGACGGTGTCCACCACGCGGCTGACTGGCACGGGGGCTACCTGCCCTTCGACCTTGGCGCTGCGGAAGTAGGCGCCCGCGTCGCCCAGCTTGATCACCACCAGTTCCACCCCTTGGTCCAGGTAGAACGCGGCGATATCGGCCGGGGTGTGCTGACCGGTCAGCAACCGCCCCTCCTCCAGCCCCGGTAAAACCCAGTCGGCCTTCGCCGCCAAGGCATTGATTTCACGCACCATGCTGCTTTGATCGGGCCACAGCGAGGGGCGCAGGTTAGGGTCGAACGATATGCTGCGCCCGGCTGCGCGCATCCCGTCCAGCAGCGCGTGGGACAGCGCCCGAAAGCTGTCCGACAACGCCAGCGGAATACCGGTAGCGTGTACGTGGCGAGCCTGCAGCCAAACGGGGCTCAACATCGCAGGTGACAGCCTGCTGGCCGCCGAACCGCGGCGAAAGTACTCCACTGCCGGGTCGCTGCCATCATCGCTGCGGGCCTTGAGCTGAAAACCCGTCGGGTACTTGGCATCCACCTCGACGCCGGCACAGTCCAGGCCTTCGCCGCGCAAGCTGTCGAGCACGAAACGGCCCAGCGAATCGTCACCAACCCGGCTCAGCCAGCGTACCTTGAAACCCAGCCGCGCCAGGCCGATCGCCACGTTGCTGTCGGCGCCGGCGATGCGTTTGCCGAACTGGCCGACACCGGCCAGGTCGCCGGCCTGCTCGGCAACGAACATGGCCATGGTCTCGCCAAAACACAGCACGTCATGTTCATGCATGGTCCAGCTCCTGCGCCGCGCCCAGTGCAGACAGGTGACGTACCTGGACCCGGGTCAGCGCCAGCAGGTCGTCGCCCACCAGGGGGTACTCGACGGCGCGCACCACGCCCGGCGCAAACTCGGCCATCAGCGCTGCCCACTCCTGCAGGTCCGCCGCTTGCGGCGGTATGGCAACCAGACGGCCATCGGCCCGACGCTGCACAGCCTTGCAATGCACATAGCGCACCCAACGGCCTAACTGCCTTGCAGCTTGCCGCGCAGGCTCACCCTGCCACTGCCAGTTACCGATATCGAACGTCATACCCAGGCGCAGCCCAAGCGGGTCGACGCGCTGGAAGAACTGCAGCATCGGTTCGAGCCTGCCACCTTGTGCGGTCTGATCGTTTTCCACCAGCAACAGAGGCCCCTGCGCAGGCAACAGCGACGCCAGGGCCATCACATCGCAGTGCTCATCGAAGTGCCCCAGGGAAACCTTCAGCGCCACCGCGCCAAGCGCCCGGGCAATTTCCAGCTTCTGCACCAGTAGCGGGTCGGGCACGCCTTGCGCGGTCCACAGTTCAAGGGGGGTGGAGTACAGGCATTCCAGGCGCAGCGCGGCAATGACCCTACCCAGCGCAGCGGCGTCCGGTGCACTGGCGAACAATTCTTCGCGCAGTTCGACGCGGCTGACGCCAGCGGCGGCCAGCAGGTCCAGAAACTGCTCCTGGCCACGTTGGCGCACAAAGTCGGCGCCGTAGCTGGAGAGACTGATGGAAACGGGGTTCGCGTGCATTGTTCTTGTCCTTATGAAACCGGTTTCATTTTTTAATCAACAGCAGCAGGCGCAAACCTGCTGTTTCTTACTGGGGTTGGGTTGAACCGCGGATGATCAGGTTGGCCTTGAAGTCGATACGCCGTGCTGCGCTGCTGTCGCCGCGCAGGCGACCGAGCAGGCTTTCGAATGCCGCCACGCCGATACGCTCGGTGGGCTGGGCCAGTGCGGTGATGCCTTTGCCGACCAAGGGGTACCAGTCGAGGTCGTCGAGGGCGATCAGCCCGACATCGGCAACCAGGTTGCGCCCGGCCTCGAGCAGGGCCCGGGTCACCGCCAAGGTGGCAACGCCGTTGAAGGTGAAGATGGCTTGCGGACCATGGCCACTGTGGGCAAGAAACGAAGCCAATTGGCCCTGCAGCCCTGCGCTGATTTCAAGTACCTGCTGACGCATGCCTGGCCGGCGGCTGATCGACGCGCCGAACGCCTGCACCCGCTCCAGGCGTGAACTGGTGCCATCAAGGGGTTCGCTGACCGCCAGGATGTCGCGGTAGCCCTGGGCCTGCAGGTGGTCAAGGGCTTGCTCGACTGCGTCGGCATTGTCCAGGCCGACAAGGTCCACATTCAGCTCGGGCAATTGGCGGTCGACCAGCACCATGGGGATGTCACGCCGCAGGTTGAGCAGTTCGCCGGGGTGGTGACCGAGCGTGTTCACGATCAACCCTTCGACGTTGTAGCTCTGCAGGGCCACCAGGTGGTGACGCTCCTGCTCGTCGTCGCGGTTGGTGTTGCACACCACCAGGCTGTAACCATGCTGACGGCAGGCGGTTTCCACGCCGTGCATCACGGCCACTGAATAGGGGTTGAGAATATCGGCCACCAGCATGCCGATCAGTCGCGTCTGGCCGCGCTTGAGGCCGCGAGCCATCTGGTTGGGGCGATAGCCGAGGCGTTCGATGACCTCTTCCAGCCGCTTGGCCGTGGCTTCGGCCAGCAATTGGCGGTCGCCACCGATGTAACGGGAGACGGTGGCTTTGGAAACGCCAGCAACACGCGCCACTTCGCTGATGGTGACCCGTTCGCGGGTATGGGCAGGCGCGTCGGCCATGGGTTTTCCTTATGATTGTTTTAATGGTTATGAAACCGGTTTCAATACAGCAAAAATGCGCGGGTTCGTCAACATGCCGTTGGTCGGGCGCGAAGTCAGGAAATGTTAAATCACATTAAGAATATTGCATAAAACATTGATATTTTTAGATTTATATATATGGAACAGAGCTTACTCTGGAATCTGATTACGTTAGGGGATGGCACGGGCTTCGCCCGTGTTCGCGGGTAAACCCGCTCCTACGGGCGAGGGCGCAGAAATACACGTCAGCGAAGCGACTTCACGTCACTGGCCGTGACGGCACTGCCCTGGTTCCCCCAACTGCTGCGAATAAAATTCACCACCTCGGCAACCTCCTGGTCGCTCAGGCGCCAGCCGAAAGCCGGCATGGTGAAGTTCGACGGCGCAGTGTGCGTTGCCGGTACCGTGCCACCGGCAAGCACCACATGGATCAGCGACGTGGCATCCGCAGTCTGCACCACCGGGTTGCCGGCCAAGGCCGGGAACACGCGGGTGTAGCCCTGCCCGTCGGTGCGGTGGCAGGCCGCGCAGTTGTCGATGTACACCGCCGCCCCAGGCTTGCTGTCGTCACCCTTCCATAGCGCATCGGCTACCTGCTTGTCGTAGACATGCGGCTGGTCATCCGGATTGCTCGGCGGCAGGGTTTTCAGGTAGCGGGCGATAGCGGTCAAGTCGGCATCACTCATGTGCTGCATGCTGTGCTCGACCACATCGCTCATGCCGCCGAACACGGCGCTGCGATCACTGCGCCCAGTCTTGAGAAACTGCACCAACTGCGCTTCGCTCCAACTGCCCAGGCCGTCCTTGTGATCGCCACGCAGGTTCTTGGCAACCCAGCCTTCCAGCGGCGCGCTGCCGGCCAGAAACTGCTCGCCATCGGCCGCGCTCAGGGCCTTTTCCTGCATGGTCAGCGCCCGCGGCGTATGACAAGCACCACAATGCCCAAGGCCCTCGACCAGGTACGCACCGCGGTTCACCACAGGGTCAGCTGTCGCCGATGCCTGCCAGGGCTTGGCCTCTGGTGCGAACAGACCGCGCCAGATTGCCAGCGGCCAGCGCATGCTCAGCGGCCAGGGAATGTCAGAGGCCTTGTTCGTCTGCTCGACTGGCTCCACGCCCTTCATGAAATAGGCGTACAGCGCCTGCATGTCCTGCTCGCTGACCCGCGCATACGACGGGTATGGCATGGCCGGATAGAGCGTACTGCCGTCCTTGCCGATACCCCTGCGCACGGCCTGGTCGAAGTCTTCGAAGCTGTACTGGCCAATGCCACTGGCCGCCGGGGTGATGTTGGTGGAGTACACCGTGCCAATCGGCGTTTCCATCGGCAACCCGCCGGCAAAGGGTTTGCCGCCTTTGGCGGTATGGCAGGCCACGCAGTCACCGGCGCGGGCCAGGTACTCGCCCAGGCGCACCTGCGCATCGTCATTCGCTGCGGCTTGCACAGCCGCGCCGGCACCCAGCACCAGGGTTGCGATCAACAGTGTCTTCATGCTCATCGCTCCTCAAGCCTGGACCAACGGACCGGGGTTTTTCAGGTACTGCTCACGGATGGCACGGGCCGACCAGTAGGTGAGCGCGGCCACCAGCCCGGTCGGGTTGTAACCCAGCCCCTGCGGGAACGCCGAAGCCCCCGGAACGAACACGTTGTGTACGTCCCAGCTTTGCAGGTAGCGATTCAGTGCACTGGTTTTGGGGTCGGTGCCCATGATTGCCCCGCCGTTCAGGTGGGTGGTCTGGTAACTGGTGGTGTTGAAGTGGTCCTTGACCTGCTTGCCCAGCACGGCAATGGCCTTGGGGTTCATCGCTTGGGCGATCTTGCTCAGCTTGTCGACCATGAACTGGTTCATCTTGATGTCGTTTTCCTGCCAGTCGAACGTCATGCGCAGCAGCGGCTGGCCGTAGGCATCGCGGTAGGTGGGGTCCAGGTCCAGGTAATTGCCACGGTAGGACTGGTGTGCGCCGTGGGCATCCATCGACACCTGGTGGGTGTAGTAGTCGGCCGTGGCCTTCTTCCAGGCACTGCCCCAGGCCGGCGTGCCCGGCGGGTTGGAGGTGCCGGCAATCGGCCGGCTACCGGCCTGGTTCACCCACATTGGCGAACCGCCGACGAAGCCGTGCGGGCCATGATCGAAGTTGTCGGCGTTGAAATCGTCGATGGCAATACCATTGCCACCCGCGCCGATGAAGTTGTTGGTGTAGGTGTCCTTGTCGAAGAACGCCTTTACCGTACCCATGTTTTGATAGGCGAAGTTACGCCCGACCACACCTTCGTTCTTCACCGGGTCGTAAGGCTTGCCAATGCCGGAAAGCAGCATCAGACGCACGTTGTTGAACTGGAAAGCCGCCAGAATCACCAGCTCTGCCGGTTGCTCCACCTCGCGCCCCTGAGCATCGATGTAGGTCACGCCGGTGGCCTTGCGCTTGCGGTCGTCCAGGTTCACCCGCAGCACATGGGCATTGGGCCGCAACTCGAAGTTGGGCACTTGGCGCAGCGCCGGCAGGATGTTCACGTTGGGCGAGGCCTTGGAGTACATGTAGCACACGTAACCGCTGCAGAAACCACAGAAGTTGCACGGCCCCATCTGCGCCCCGTAGGGGTTGGTGTATGGCCCTGAGGTGTTGGCCGACGGCAGGTTGTAGGGTTTGTAGCCCAGGCTGGTGGCAGCCTTTTCGAACAGCCTTGCCGATACAACGTTCTTCTGCGCGGGCAGCGGGAACGGGTTGGAACGGTCTGGCGCATAGGGGTTGCCGCCCTTCCCTTCACCGACCACCTGGCCTTTTACGGTCCAGGCCTGGCCTGAAGTGCCAAAGACCTTTTCGGCAAAGTCAAAATAGGGCTCCAGCTCTTCATAACTGACGCCGAAGTCCTGAATGGTCATGCCTTCGGGAATGAACGCGCGCCCGTAGCGCTCTTCATAGTGGCTGCGCAGGCGCAATTCGACGGGGTCGACCCGGAAGTGCACACCCGACCAGTGCAGGCCTGCGCCACCCACGCCCTTGCCCGGCAGGAATGCGCCCAGCTGGCGATTGGGCAATGCCACATCATTCAAGCTATGGCGGACAGTGACGGTTTCTTTCGACACATCGACGAACAGCTTCTTGCGCACGCTGTAGGTCAGCTCATCGATCACCTGCGGGTAGCTGCCTTCGGGGTAGGTATCCTGCATCGGCCCCCGCTCCAGGGCTACCACGTGCAGCCCGGCCTCGGTCAGCTCTTTGGCCATGATCGCACCGGCCCAGCCGAAGCCGACGATCACCGCATCCACTTTGTTCAACACAGTCGCCATGCCTCAGGCCCTCTCACCACGGATCGATACAGCCGGGAACGGGTAAGGCTCGTTGCGCTCGACCCAGTCCATGAAGTCGGCGCGGGCGCCGGGGAAGCCGATCTGGGTCCAGCCGACCATGCCTTTGTTGCCGCCATGAATCGGGTCGCAGAAGAACCCTTCGCGCGTGTTTTGCACCAGCAGGCTGAAGAACACCTTGGCCGGAACGGTTTCGAAAACCACCTCTCCTGCCTCCAACGTACTGAGAATGCGGTCCTGGGTAGCGCTATCTTGCGCAGCAAAAACCTGTCCGCCATTGGCCTTGCACCAGCTGTCCACGGCAGCGATGCCCAGGCGGTAGATTTGTTGCGGGCTGAGCTGCAGCTGATAGCCCAGCTCGGGCGGGGCGTCGGCGTTGAACGGCCCTTGCATGTACCACTGTGCGCCAGTCGCGTAGGGGGTGTTCATTTGCCTGTCGATAAATTCGGCGGCGCCCGCTTCGAGTGCCCCTGGGCCAAGCTCATCGGCCGGGATGATGCGGGAAACGGCAGCTTGTAAAAAAGCCCATTCTTCGGCGCTGAAGAATGTCGGTTGATAGTTGCCCGCAGGCGGCGTGGCCGGCACTTTCGGTTGCTGATGCGGTTGCGGGGCCGCAAGCAGTTGGCTGGCGCCCACGCCAAGCCCTGTACTGGCCACTGTAACGACAGGGATCAGGGTCAAGGTCTTGCGCAGAAAATCCCTGCGCGGGTTGTCTGGGGCATGCTCAGGCATTGCGAATCCTCATCGGCTTTGGGGTGGCCTTGATAAGCGCCATCTGATTTTCAATAAAGAGGTGATCTTGATAGGCCATCAAGAAGACAGCCGAATAATCTAGCGCGTTCAGAAATGTTTTGAAACCGGTTTCATTTTTACCCTCTCACCCGGCTTGACCTCCACCGCACGCCCATCAGCGCAAGGCTTTTTTCACACCCGCCTCACCCTCTGCCGACATTCCACTGCCTACAGTGCCGACGCTCTCGCATGGAGCAGACTGACTGGAGTGGCAAACATGCTGCACGACGTGATCGACGACTCCCCCGCTTCACGGCTTGGGCCGATATACCGATGGCCTTGGGGCGCAGCGCAATGGGTGGTGTTGTGCCTGCTGCTATTGCTCGGCGCAGCGGCAGCCTGGGCTCAGCAGCGCGCGGCCATCCCCAACCTGGGCAATCCCCATCACCTGCAGCACAGTGGGCTGTATACCGATTGGGCAAAAGGCTCGGTGATTGTCGTACTGCGCCATGCCGAACGCTGCGACCGCTCCAGTGATGCGTGCCTGAATGACCCCAGCGGCATCACCGTCGCGGGCAGGCAGGCGGCCACCGATGTAGGCCTCGGGTTGCAACACCTTGGCCTGGGCGAGGCTGATGTCTGGACCAGCCCAGAGGTGCGAACCCGGCAGACCGCACAAGCCATGTTCGGTAAAACCATTGCCACACAAGACTGGCTTAATCAATGTGACGGCCACTTTGCCGAAAAGGCCTTTGCCCTCAAGCGAAGTGGCCACAACCTCGTGCTGGTCAGCCACAGCGGCTGCATGGAACAACTGGAGCAGGCGCTCAAAGCACCTGCTAGCGCAACATCGAACAGTTATGCCGGCGCCCTGTTCATCACGCGTGGCAACGATGGCAAGACGAAGGTGCTGGGCCAAATGGCGGCCAGTGAATGGCACACACTCATTGATGCCAAGGAACTCTGAACATGCCCTCCCGCGCCACCTTCTACCGCAACAACCTGCTGCTGCCGCTATTGCTGGCCGCCATTGTGTTCATGGCCTTCGACCTCACAGACTTAGATCGCTGGATCAGCAACCTGCTGCTTGACCCGGCCACTGGCCAGTTCCCGCTGCTGCACAACCCGTTATTCGAGAAAGTCACCCACAAATGGCCACGCATCCTGCCGGACTGGACAGGTGAACTGGCCGTCATAGGCAGCTTGCTCTCGTTCATCTGGCCGCGCCTGGCCAGCCACCCACAACTGGGCCTTGCCCGGGTACTGGAAAAGGTCCGTATTGCACCGGTGCTGCGCTTTACCACCCAATATCGGCGCGACCTGTTGTTCGTGGTGGTAGCGTTCGCACTGAGCACCACCGTGATTCACTACCTGAAAAGCCATACCAGCGTGTATTGCCCTGTGGAAACCACACTGTATGGCGGTTCGCAAGCCCGGGTCGAATGGTTCGAAAACTTCTCTTTATGGAGCAAGCCCGGCGATGGCCGTTGCTGGCCGGGCGGCCATGCGTCCAGCGGGTTTACGCTGTTGGCGCTGTATTTCGTGGCCCTGCGCCACCGGTGGGCGCATGCTCGCAAGTTACTGGTTGCCATCCTGCTGATCGGATTCGTGTATGGCACTACCCGAGTATTACAGGGCTGGCACTATATGTCTCATACGTTCTGGGCCGGAATCTTTGTCTGGCTTACAACCTGGGCAACTGCATTGCTCTTCTATGGACGCATCGCACTGCAGGCGGCTGAACATAGCCCGGTCATAGCTGATGCTGCGCCGCAGCACTTGCAGGCGTGGTCAGAACAGCCATGAGAAAAAGTCACGCAAAGCACGCGGTTGCAGATCGCAAGAATAACCGGCCGCGCCTACTGCCTGATCCTGACTGAATTCAGAACTCGGCTCTGCATCGAAAACCGGGTTGAAATTACCGGCCCCCAATCCCCAACCTTGGGGGAACGCTGCCCACCGCCAGCGGCTTGCAAAATCCCCCGCGGATAGGCTCGCCCCTTGCCTCCCAAGGCCTGCAGCGCAACTTTCAGATATTGGCACAGCTCTTGCCGATCTCCTCCCAGACGCCCCAAGTCCATGGGCCCGTTTGCAGGAGGAATTGACTCATGCACCGACCGATACCCCACCCGCTGGCAGTGGCGATTTTCGCCGGCATGCTCCAGCTCCCGGCGCAGGCCGCCTTGAACGCTGTCGACCCAGGCGCTTACGTTCCTGCCAACGGCGGCTTCCCCGCCTGGTACCAGGACAGCCACGGTCGTACCCTCGACCTGTGCCTGACCAAGGCGGTCAGCTCCCGGGTCGCCGGCGCGCCCGGCGCACCGTCATACATGTGCACGCTGCTGCCCACGCCCGGTGTGTTCGACGATACCCAACCCATCGACTTCCCCACCAACTTCCCTGACGAAGCGTTCTGGTTCACTGCCGATGCTGCAATCGTCGACGCCGCCCGTGGCATCGACCTCAGCTACGGCACGGCGATCGAAGCGGCATTCGCAGCAGGAGAACCCGTCGAGGGTGACCAGGTCAGCTTCGCTCGGGTCCGTATCCGGGTCGACGTACCCACTGCAGGCACCTACGTAGTCACCCACCCCTATGGGGTCGAAGTGTTCGATGTACCCGCCGCAGGGCGCCGGGCGATCAACATGACCCGCGACATCGGCATCGCCGGCGCAGGCGACTTCACCGGCGCACTCAAGGGCGATGTCGGGCCGTTCCTGCGCAGTGTCAACGGCCCCTACACCGAAGGCAACGAGCGCTTCATCGGCGACCCGAACCTGGAAGAGCAGGTCACCGGCAGCCCATTCAACACCAACTACGTACGCATCGAAGGCCCTGGTGGCATCGACCTGCGCACCGAGGTGTTCGCTGTGTCGGGCAAGCTTTCCGAAGTGGCCCTGCCAACCCCGCTGATGCCACAACGCAGCACTTACTCACGCCATACCGAGAACGGCGACCTGATCGCCCAGCAAGACATCTTCGTAATGGCCCCGCCACCTCCGGCAACTGTCACCCTGACCAGTCAAACACCCAACCTGAACCTTACCGAAGCCGATGGCACTGGCGCCTGGTACGGCCAGTCAGCCCTCAACCCGGCGGCCGGAACCATCGTCACACTGTCCGCTGACAACAGCGTGGCCGTCCCGACCAGCAGCGTGGCCACCACTGACCTGCCACTGACCGACCTGGTCACCATCACGCAGGCCCAGTACCGCCTGTCCACTGGCGAGCTGACCCTGGTGGCCAGCACCAGTGACGAAACCACACCTCCAGTACTTACCGCACATACCGGCAACGGCACGTTGATCGGCAACCTGGGCGGTACCGGCGCCGTGAAGACGTTGAGCATGACCCTCTCGCCCATTCCGCCGGCCAAGGTGCAGGTCACCAGCGCCAACGGTGGCAGCGACACCGAAGACGTGGTGCTGGTGCCATGAACAGACAAAGGCTCAGCCTTCAAGGAGGCAGCATGAACACTTGGTCGCGCCGTGCGCTGTTGGCCGCCGGTTTCTCTCTTACCGTTACCAGCGCCGCATTCGCCGCGCTGTCTGATGTCGACCCGGGGCCCTACACCTTCGCCACAGGTGGCTATCCGATGTGGTACAAGGACAGCCTCGACCAATCCCTGGAGCTGTGCCAGTCACGTGCCACCAGCACCCGTGCGCCAGGCGCGCCAGGGGCGCCGGCCTACATGTGCACCTTGTTGCCCGAGCCCGGTGTCTATGACGATGCCCTGCCGCTGGTATTTCCAGATAACTGGCCACCGGAGATGTTCTGGTTCCTGGCCGAAACCTCGATACCACAAGTAGGTAACAGCGGTTATGAGCTGGAGGTCTACGTTGCCGGTTTAGAAGCAGCCTTCGCTGCTGAGAACCCGGTAGACGGTGATCAGCAAAGTTTCGCGCGCATCCGTATCCGTGCTTCGGTCCCACGCACCGGCACCTACACCATCACGCACCCTTACGGGGTGGAGACGGTCAACGTCACCACGGCAGGACGTCGCGCGATCAACATCACCCGGGACATAGGCATTGGCGCTCCGGGCAACTTCCAGGGGGCGCTAGAGGGTGCGATCGGCCCTTGGCTGAAGGGGGTTGGCGGGCCGTATACAGAGGTCAACCCTGACACTGGTACCACCGAAACCTACATCGGCGACCCCAATATCACCGAAGCGGTAACCGGTAGCCCCTTCAATACCAACTTCGTGCGCATCGAAGGGCCCGCTGGGACCATTCAGACCAACACGTTCACAGTGTCTGGCAAGGTGCTGGACCAGCGGGCACAAACCCCGGTCACCCTGGAGCGCGCCACGTACTCGCGCAACGGCAGCGGCACCCGCGTGGAAGTGTTCGCCAAGGCCCCGAGTGAGGCCAGCCTGTGTATGCGCAATGGCCTGGCACTGATCGGCACGCCGCCTTCGCCTTGTCAGTTCACCCTGACTTCGGACAACAACGGTTTGTTCTTCAGCCAGCAGTTCAACCAGTCGGCGCCACCAGAGGTGGTGGTTGTCACCGCCAGCAACGCAGTCGGCGGCACCCAGCCGACTGCGCTCTCGAGCAAGCTGAGCGACGTGGTCAAAGTCAGCACCGCACGCTATGACTGGGCCAACAAACGCCTGTTGATCGAGGCCAGCTCCAGCGACGAAGTAGCGGTCCCCGACCTGCTCGCCCAAGGCTACGGCCGCATGTCGAAATCGGGCACGCTGCAAAGCATCACGGTCAACGACCTGGCGCAACCGCCCGCCACCGTCACGGTCAAGTCTGCCCGCGGCGGTAGTGATGTGGAGCCGGTGATCGTGGTCGGCAACGCCCCGGTCGAGGCCGCCAACCAGCCACCGCTGGCCCAGGCCGATGTCGGCAACACCAGTGTCGGTGTACCGATCACACTCAACCTGCTGCTGAACGACAGCGACCCGGATGGCAACGTGCCGCTGACCATCAGCGACCTGACCCAACCCGGGACCGGCCTTGGCGGCGTAGTGATGAACGGCACCACCTCGGTGACCTACACGCCGCCGAGCGGGGCCACACAACCGCTGGTAGCCACCTTCAGCTACCGGGCGATGGATGCCAAGGGCCTGAAGTCGGAACCGGCCACGGTCACCATCAACGTCGCGCCTAACCAGGCACCGACTGCCAACCCGGAGACCGTCGCCACCCTGGGCGTGCCATTGACCATCAACGTGCTGGCCAATGACACCGACCCAGAAGGCAACGTGCCGCTGAGCGTGACCAACATCACCCAGCCGGCCGCCGGCCGCGGCACGGTCAGCACCGACGGCACGACCGTAACCTATACCCCACCGGCCACTGTAACCACAGCCTTCACCACCACCTTCACCTACCAGGCTCGTGACTCGCTGGGGGGGCTGTCCACCCCAGGTACGGTCACCGTCAACGTGTCGCCTCGGCCTGCCGCTGAAACCTTCGCCGTCACGACAGCCACAGTAACGGCGCGCTCCAACAACCGTTACAACTGGGACATCAGTGGCACCTCGTCGGTGACTACCGGCAATACCGTGACCGTGCAGGTAACCACTACTACCGGTGTCCAGACCTTGGGTACGACCACGGTAGCGCTGACCGGGCGCTGGCGCCTGGTGGTCAGCAATAGCACCACGATCATCCCGACTGCGGCACCAACGGCGACGATCACCACCAGCCAAGGCACCACGCGCACCGTCAACGTCATCGTGCAGTAAAAGCCGGAGGCTTCGATGAAACGGCTGTACTCCCTGTTGCTCTGCCTGGCCCTGGTAGGCCAGGCCTGCTGGGCAGAGGACCTGATGGACAATGCCGACCTCGCACCCGGCAACGACCTCGGCGAACCAGTGATCATCCGCCTGCTGCCGGCTGGTGCCGGCCAGGCTGCGGTGATCGAGCAACAAGGGTCAGGCAACCGCGCCGCCCTCGACCAGAACGGTCAGGCCCTGCTGGGCCGTATCGTCCAGTCTGGCGGTGCTCAGGAAGCGTACATCTTGCAGGAAGGCAGTGACCTGATGGCCATCATCAGCCAACAGGGAAATGGCAACAGCGCGTCGATTCGCCAGAGCGGCAGCAGCAACAGCGCCGCCATCGAGCAGATCGGCAACGACAACAGCGCCAGCATCGTGCAGTCCGGCTCGGGGCTCAACAGCTCCGTGACCCAGGCTGGCAATGGCCAGCATGTTCAGATCACCCAATACCGATAGACCTGGAGGCACCACATGTACAAGCTCGCTCCGTTAAGTGCCGCTATCGTCCTGGCCCTCGCAGGTCAGGCCATGGCTGCTGACAGCACCTCGTCCCAGACCCAGGACGGCAAGGAAAACATCGCCGAAGTCTCTCAGAGCCAGGCATCCTTCGCCTCGGCCACCCAGACCCAGACTGGCAAGGGGCACAACCACCTCGCCGTGCAGGCCGAAAGCACCAGCGATATTCAGCAGAGCGCCACCGGCCAGTACAACGCCGGCTACGCTGAGCAACTGTTCGAGAACGGCAGCCAGATCACCCAGCAGGCCGCAGGCAGCTACAACGATGCCTTCGCCAGCCAGTCGATAGGGTCGAACAACGAGTCGCTGCAAACCCAGCAAGGCGTCGGCAATAGATCCACCGTGTGGCAGGACAGCCAGGAAGGCAGCAAAGCCACCAGCTGGCAATCCGGCCAGCGCAATGAGGCGTTCATCGAGCAGACCTTCGGTGGCAGCAACAATCGCAGCACCGTCAACCAGACCGGCCATGACAACTACGCCACCACCGAACACCTGAACCATGTCGATGGCGATATCCAGATCTACCAGGATGGCCACGACAACTGGGCCTATGGCGACCAGCGTGACGGCACCGGTGGCACCATTGCCATTGGTCAATACGGGGGTGGCAACTCGGTGGAAGTGTGGCAGGACACACAGGTGGGTAGCCAGGCCTCCGTGGTCCAGACCGGCCAGCTGAACGAAGGCTATATCGACCAGAGCTTCGGCGTCAGCAACAAGGTCAGCCTGTCGCAGCAAGGCAATGCCAACGCCAGTTGGTCGGACCAGTTCGAAACCAACAATTCAAACACCACCATCACCCAGACCGGCAACAACAACCTGCATTTCACCTATCAGAATGGTGAAAACCTCAACCTCACCATCAACACCCAAGGCAATGGCAACAGCATCACCGCCAGTAACTGGAAAGGCGCCAAGATGGGAGGCCAGTTCGGTACCAACCAGAACGCCACCATCAACCAGACCGGCAATGGCAACGGCGTCAATCTGACCCAGAAGGGCGCTGACCAGCTGGCCACGCTGACCCAGACAGGTAAAGGCAACCAGATGTCGACCAAGCAGGATGACGTCAGCAACGAGCTGTACTTCGAACAGAACGGCACTGACAACATTCTGATCGCCGACCAGCGTGGTACCGACAACTATGCCTACGGCAGCAGCCAGGGCACCGGCAATACCATCACCCTCGACCAGTCCGGCTATAGCAACCAGAGCTACACCAACCAACTTTACGGAAGCGGCAACGAAGCCACCATCAAACAGACTGACAACATCAACGTCGCCTACGTGACCCAGGGAGGCCAAGGCAACATGGCGTTCGTCGACCAGAGCGGTGTCGCCCAATCCGCCACCATCACCCAGCTGGGCAACGCGAACCTGGCCACTGTGACCCAGCAGTAAACCGCTCCCCCTTGAACCGCGGTGCTCCTCTCCCTGGTGCCGCGGTTCCTTTTTCTGTTGTCCCGCCCTCTGCAAGCTTTCGATCCGGTCAGCACGTGCAAGCCCTTGGATTGTATCTGTCGAGGTACAATGGCAAACCGATCGAAGATGTGCAGCAGCATGATCCAGTCCGACCTCGACCTGTTCGGCCCCCAGCCGCAACGCCTGGCCAGCCATACCGTGCTGCTGCCTGGCTTCGCCCTGGCCGAAACCGAGGCGCTGCTCGATGCCCTGCGTCCGGTGTTGCGTGCCGCGCCGTTCCGGCACATGTACACCCCCGGAGGCCTGCGCATGGCAGTAGGGCTGACCAACTGCGGTACGTTGGGGTGGGTGAGTGATCAACACGGCTACCGATACAGCCCCAACGACCCACTCAGTGGCCAGCCCTGGCCCACCCTGCCCCCGGTTCTGCTCGCGTTGGCCTCCCGCGCGGCAGCCATGGCCGGGTTTGACGGTTTCGTGCCGGATGCCTGCCTGGTCAACCATTACCTGCCAGGCACACGCCTGAGCCTGCACCAGGACCGCGACGAGCAGGATTTCGGCCAACCGATCGTGTCGGTGTCGCTGGGTTTACCTGCGGTGTTCCTGTTTGGCGGCCTGCAGCGTGCCGACAAGGCTCAGCGCATTGCACTGAGCCACGGCGATGTGCTGGTCTGGGGCGGCGAAGACCGCTTGCGCTTTCACGGCGTGCTACCGATCAAGCCCGGTGTCCATCCGCGCCTGGGCGAACGGCGGATCAACCTGACCTTGCGCAAGGCAGGTGCCTGAACAGGGTCAGTCCTCTGCCGCCCAGCGCAGAACAAGATGAACCCACATGAAACACATTGAACATCTTGGCCAGGCAAGCTTCGAATGATAAGCCGCCTACTTTTGTCTGGAGCCTGCCATGCCAAACCCGCCTGGTTCTTCGAGCCGTTGCAGCGGAGCCATGTACCGATGAAGATGCCTGGCCGCGCCCCCAATGCCTCGCTGCAGCTCGATTACGTACGCGACACCCTGTTCGGCCCCGTGGCGCAAAGTGTAGAATGCCAATGCCAGCTGGCCGCCCTCAACCTGCAAGGCCTCCCAGGGCTGCGCTTGCACATTTGCCCCCCATTGCCCGACAAGATCGACCGCGCTCACAGTGTGGCCTTCATCTGGGATGGACGGAGTTACCATGGCGTGGTCCGTGACAAGTGTAAGTGCGGCGACGGTGGCCTGAACCTGCTGCTGGAACTGCAATAAGCCCAACAGCGGCAACCCGGGCGGCGCTGATGGCTGCCAGGGCTGATACCTGCGCGCTCTATTCAGCAGCCAGAATGCAAGAGCCCGGACCAGCCTGAGCTGACCCGGGCACGACAGGTGCGCTCAGGCAATGGCCTTGAGTGACGCCGGGTGGCTGTCACGCAGCGCATGCAGCTGCTCCACCAGGTTGACCAGATCACGACAACTGTTGAGATCTTGCAGGGCGACCCCACTGAGGGTCACGCCTTGATCGAGATCCTGGCCCTGGCCCAGGCGGATGGTCAGGTTGGCGCCGTCCGGGCAACTCACTTCACAGCGATCTGGCAAGCAGGCCTGCTCGATCAGTTGCCGCATCTCTAGCATGGAAACGCCTATCAACGACATGTTACGACCCTCTCTGTGGGATGGCCTGTTGTATGGAAGTACGCCTATGTCGGGCGGGGCGCCAATTGATATTGCGCATGCTCGGCCAGCTGTCCATGCGCCCGGGCAATGAGCTTGCGAGGAATCCTTTAGCACCTTAGTGGAAGATTCTCTGCGTGCGCCGTAGGTTCGAATGCAATTGCAGACTTGACGACGAGTGGTCTCGGACGACAACGCATTGGCCAGGATCCAGCCGGGTCGCTGGGGAGATGGCCTGCCAGTGAAAGGGCCGGGGCAGGCCACCCAATCAACAGGATCAGTGCGCGGCACCTCCCCTCTCATCCTGCATCTGCCCAAACCGCCCGGCATGGAAATCATCAAACGACTCGGCAATCTCCGCCTGACTGTTCATCACGAACGGGCCGTAGCCGACAATCGGCTCATCGATTGGCTCACCGCTGAGCAGCAGCACACTGGCGCCGTCCAGCGCCTCGACGGCTACGTCTACACCCTCCCGGTCGAGCAGCACCAGGCTGGACGGGCCTGCTTCGCGCTCGCTATTGATTCGAACGTTACCACGCAACACCACCAGCGCCGCATTGCGACCGGCAGCAACCGGCAACTGCAGGGTCGCGCCGACGTTGAGCCGCAAATCCCACACATCCATCGCCGTGAAGGTCCGCGCCGGCCCCTGGTGCCCATGGTAGTCACCGGCAATCACCCGTAAGCTCCCGGCATCACCGTCCAGCGCTAGCACCGGAATGTCGCCGGCCAGCAGCGTCTGGTAGCCGGCCGCTGCACGCTTGTCCCGCGCCGGCAGGTTCACCCACAGCTGGACCATTTCCAATGTGCCACCACTGCGGGCGAAGCCAGGGGAATGAAACTCTTCATGGATGATGCCGTTGGCAGCCGTCATCCACTGCACGTCACCAGGGCCGATCAAGCCGCCAGCACCGGTAGAGTCACGGTGCTCCAGTTCACCCTGGTAGACGATGGTCACCGTCTCGAAGCCGCGATGCGGATGCTGGCCTACACCGCGTCGTGCCTGGGTCGGGGCGAAATCATGCGGGCCGGCGTAGTCCAGCAGCAGGAACGGGCTGATCCGGCTGGCCAAGTTGTCGTAAGTGAACAGGCTGCGCACCGGGAAACCATCCCCCACCCAATGGGCGTGAGGGCTGCGGTGGATACCCAGAATCTTTTTCATGAGAAGGCTCCTCTCTTGGTTGAGATAACCTTATCAATGATGCCAATCAAGCGGTAGCTGACTAAAATGGCATGCTTCGTCCCACCTGCAGAACAGTCAACCCTGCAAGAAACCGAGCACCTGCTCGGCCGCCATGACCGGGTCTTCCTGCATGAAACAGTGCCCACCGGGAACTTGCCGTGCGGTCACATTGCGGTTTAACAGCGCCAGGCGATTCACCGAGTGTGGCACAAAGGGATAGGTGTCTTCGCCATACAACACCCGTGTCGGCGTCCTGATTGCAGTCAGGCTGGCCCACATGCGTTTAGGGAACGAGCTGAAGATTTCCACTTCACGGCTGGGCCGGCACTTGAGCACCACAGCCTCGCCACAATCCCCGATGGCATGCTCGACATAGGCCTGCAGTGCCGCATGTGTCCAGCCTTTGAAGATGCCGCGCCCTTCCAGCGAGGCCAACGCCGACTCGCGATCGGGCCAGTGGCTGCGGCGGCTGGCAGCCTTGCGGGCCAGGCCGTGGCGCTGATGCAGGCCGACCAGGGCTGCCGCCCCCATCACGCCGATCATGCGCCGGCTGAACAGTACCGGGTCGAGCAGCACGGCACGTGCGAACAGTTGCGGCTCACTGCCCAGGATCAGCCCAGTGAGTACGCCACCGAAGCTGTGGCCTACGGCAAACCGCTGTACGTCGCCATACTCGCTACGTCCGCCCTGAAAGGCCTCCACCGCCAAGGCGGCGGTGCGGTTCCAGCCGCGAAACACCCCGCCATGGTCACTGTCGCCATGGCCTTGAACGTCGCATAGCCAGAGGTCGAAATGCTCGCCCAGGCGCATCAGCAGCGGTTGGTAGGTCAGGCAACAGAAGCCGTTGCCATGCAGGAAATGCAGCAGCGGTTTGCCACTGGCCGGGGTTCGCCAGCCACGCAGGGTGAAACCTTCGGCGCATTCGTGGGACCAGGGAATCAACTGCATCGGCTTACTGTACTCTCGGGGTCAGGAAAACGCTGATTCTACAAACAGCAGCGGGTACAGTGAAATCACCAGCAACAGGGCCATCACGACATTGAACAGCATCAGCCAGCGCGAATGCTGCAACAGGTTGCGCAGGGCGCTGCCGAACATCACCCATACCCCCACGCTCGGCAGGTTGACCAAAGCGAACAAGGCCGCAATGACGATCACGTTGGTTACATAGCCCTGCGCGGGCGTGTAGGTGGTAATCGCCCCCACCGCCATCACCCAGGCCTTCGGGTTGACCCACTGGAACGCCGCTGCCCCCCAGAAGCCCAGCGGTTTGCGGGCACTGGACGAGGCCGTGCCGACCGGCCCGGAAGTGGCGATCTTCCAGGCCAGGTACAGCAGATAGGCGGCGCCAGCGTAGCGCAGCACCGTGTAAAGTGGCGGCCAGGCCTTGAATACCTCACCCAGCCCCAGGCCGACGGCCAGCACCATCATCATGAAACCGAAGCTGATACCCAAGGCATGAGGGACCGAGCGGCGCACGCCGAAGTTCACCCCCGAGGCCAGCAACATGGTGTTGTTGGGGCCTGGCGTGATGGAAGACACGAAGGCAAACAGCACAAAGGCGGTCAGCAGGTCGGCAGAGGCAAGCATGGCGGGCATTCCACTTTCTTTATAGGTGCTGTCACACTACCGGAGTCGCCTTTCCCAGCGACTGGTACAGTTTGATTAAATTACGTAGATACACATCACTGTATCGACAATCCGGACCAAGGAAGCCGTCACCATGAGCCTCACCATTCGCCCTGCCGTGCGTACCGATGCCGAGCAGATCCTCACCTTCATCACCGAACTGGCCGAGTACGAACGCGCTCGCCACGAGGTAGTCGCCACCCTTGCCGACATCAAGCACAGCCTGTTCGACGAAGGCAGCACTGTGCACGCCCTGATGTGCGAGCGTGATGGCCGTGCAATCGGCTTTGCCGTGTACTTCTACAGCTACTCGACCTGGCTCGGGCGCAATGGCATCTATCTGGAAGACCTGTACGTAACCCCCGAGCAACGCGGCGATGGCGCCGGCCGACAGTTGTTGCAGCACATTGCCCGCGAAGCGGTGGCGAACAACTGCGGGCGCCTGGAATGGAGCGTGCTGGACTGGAACGAGCCAGCGATCGGCTTCTACCAGAAACTGGGGGCCGAAGCGCAGGATGAGTGGGTGCGTTACCGGCTGGATGGCGACAAGCTGGCGGCATTCGCCCGCGGGTGAACACCCGGTTCCTGCACTTCTGCCTGCGGGCCTGAGCCTGTCGTACCTGCTGTTCGACAGCCTCGCGCTGTGTATGACATTGACGCCAAGCCCGCCCCATGCTCTCCTTATGCCTCGCGTTCAGGTGCCCCTCACGGGGTGAAACGGGAAACCGGTGCGTCCCAGGCCCTTCTGCAGGGCCGGACAATGCCGGTGCTGCCCCCGCAACGGTAAGCGAGTGAAGCGTCTGTACCACTGTGCCTTGTAGTACGGCATGGGAAGGTGACGCGTTCCAGGAGCCCAGCTCTTCCTCGCAAGCCCGGAGACCGGCCTGACGTTCATGAACACCCCGCGGTGGGCGGGCGCTGTTGCATTCCCTTGGGCGACCACGTCCGGGGCTGCCGCGCTCGCCCGTTGCCCACAAAAAGCAGAGGATCGCGTCATGCCCGTCACCAGCGCCAAACAACACAGCCTTGCTACCCCCGTTACCCTCAGCCGGCGTGTAACCATCGCCGTCGGTGCCAGCTTGCTGGGTCTGTGCCTGGTCTACTTTGCCGGGTTCTCGCACATCGAGGCCGTGCACAACGCCGCCCACGACACCCGCCACAGCGCCGCCTTCCCCTGCCACTGAGTACGCCTGATGATCACGCGCATTGCCCGTACTGCGGGCTTCAGCGGGCTCCTTGCAGCCCTGTTGCTGACCTTGCTGCAAAGCTTCTG
Organism: Pseudomonas sp. 3HC3; assembly: GCF_044904505.1. Taxonomy (NCBI): domain Bacteria; kingdom Pseudomonadati; phylum Pseudomonadota; class Gammaproteobacteria; order Pseudomonadales; family Pseudomonadaceae; genus Pseudomonas; species Pseudomonas sp. 3HC3. The sequence continues at coordinate 443,121 of NZ_JADDRH010000001.1, read as the reverse complement.
GGTTGCTCCGCTGATTCTGGAGGCGGAAACCTACGAGTCCTCGGCCCCGGCCGCACACCACGAACACGGTAGCGAAGTGGCCGCTCATGAACACAGCGCCGAAGCCTGGTCGCCGGAAGACGGCTGGCAGCGCGTGCTGTCCACTACAGGCGGCAACCTGGTGGTCGCGGTCGGCTTCGCCCTGATCCTCGCCGCCCTGTACAGCCTTCGCGAGCCCAAACGCGCCACCACTGGCGCATTGTGGGGGTTGGCTGGCTTCGCCGTGTTCTGCCTGGCCCCAACCCTGGGCTTGCCACCAGAACTGCCAGGTACTGCAGCCGCCGACCTGGGGCAACGCCAGACCTGGTGGGTCGGTACAGCCAGTGCCACAGCCGTGGGCCTGGCCTTGCTGGTATTCGCCCGCCACTGGCTGCTGAAGGCACTGGGCGCCGTGCTGCTGGTCATGCCTCATGTCATCGGTGCACCGCAACCTGAGGTGCACGAAAGCCTGGCCCCCGAAGCATTGGAAACCCAGTTCAAAGTCGCCTCCTGGCTGACCAACGCCGCCTTCTGGCTGGCCTTGGGCCTGCTCAGCGCCTGGCTGTTCCGCCGTTCCAGCCAGGCTTGATGCCTGCCTTCTACGCCGGTTTTGGCTGCCGCCGGGGTTGCCCGGCAGATACCTTGCAACGCTTGCTGCACCAGGCCCTGGACAATCAGGGCCTGGCGTTGGCTGACCTGCGCGGCATCGCAAGCATCAGCCTGAAGGCCGACGAGCCCGGGTTGTTGCAACTGGCAGAGCACCTAGGTTTGCCTTTGGTGCTGTACCATGGCGCGCAACTGCAACCCTATGAACCACTGCTCAGCCACCGATCCGCCGCTGCCCACCGGCACAGCGGCTGCTGGGGCGTAGCCGAGAGCGCGGCACTGGCCCTGGCCAGCCAGAGGCAGGGTACAGCCAGGTTGCTGCTGACGCGCCAGGTACTGGGCCCAGCGACGCTCGCCCTGGCCTGCTGAACGTTTCGTACCCTCTTTCTTGCCAGGACTTAGCATGACCATCTACTTTATCGGTGCCGGCCCCGGCGACCCGGAGCTGATCACGGTCAAGGGCCAACGGCTGATTCGTCAGTGCCCGGTGATCATTTATGCCGGTTCACTGGTACCCGCCGCCGTGCTCGAAGGCCACCAGGCCGAAACCGTGATCAACAGCGCCGAACTGCATCTGGAACAGATCATCGCTGCCATGCGCAGCGCGCACGAACAAGGTCAGGATGTGGCCCGGGTGCACAGCGGCGACCCCAGCCTGTACGGCGCCATCGGTGAGCAGATCCGCCACCTGCAGGCGCTGGGCATCGATTACCAGATCATCCCCGGCGTTACCGCCACGGCAGCGAGCGCCGCCCTGCTCGGCTGCGAGCTGACCTTGCCTCAAGTGGCGCAGACGGTGATCCTCACCCGTTATGGCGACAGTTCGCCCATGCCGCCTGGTGAGCAGTTGGCCGACCTGGCGCGCCATGGCAGCACCCTGGCAATTCATCTGGGGGTCAAGCACCTGTCGCGCATTGTCGATGAGTTGGTGCCGCACTATGGCGCGCACTGCCCGGTTGCGGTGGTGCATCGGGCCACCTGGCCAGACCAGGATTGGGTGCGCGGCAACCTCGGTGATATCGTAGAACGCGTAGCGGCCAAGGATTTCCGGCGCACGGCGCTGATCCTGGTAGGCCACGTACTGGGGGATACGCCGTTCGCCGAATCGGCCTTGTACCGTACCGGGCATGCCCACCTGTATCGCCCTGGCGACTGAACATTGCCAGCCTTGCCTCGGGCGTAGCAGACTCCAGGTTCCCGCCTGTGAACAGGAGTCATGCCCATGCTGGAGTTACGCCCCAACTGCGAGTGTTGTGATACCGACCTGCCGGGTGACAGCCCCGACGCCCTGATCTGCTCCTTCGAATGCACGTTCTGCCGTACCTGTGCCGATACCCGCTTCCAAGGCCGCTGCCCGAACTGTACCGGGCAGTTGGTAGCCCGCCCGACGCGGGTCGGGCAGGCATTGGCCAACAACCCTGCCTCCACACTGCGTATACACAAACCGCACGCAGCCTGCGCCTGAGCAACTGCAAAGAATCGGCATCACCGCTGTTTCAGGGTGATGTCTTTCCTGTTTCTTGTAGGATTTTTCAACAATAAGCACTGAGGATTTCAACACTTCTATACTCGGCATTACCAAACTTCGGGAATGGTCGTATCGTGCAGCGCTTCCGATAACCCCACTTGCAGACGTATTCCTGAGTGTTCCAGGAAGCGGACCACATCCCTACAGGAGTTTTCCTCATGACAACCGTGCTGATCGTCGACGACCACCCTATTGTCCGGCTGTCCTTGCGCCTACTGCTCGAGCGCGAGCGCTTCCATGTCGTCGGCGAGGTCGGCAATGGCAGTGAAGTGGCTCAGGTAGCCCGCGAACTGCGCCCGGACGTGGTCATCCTCGACATCGGCCTGCCTGGCCTGGACGGCATGGAAGTCATCAAGCGATTGCAGAGCCTGGAGCCGGTACCGAAGATCATGGTGCTGACCGGCCAGGCCACCGATCTGTATGTACGCCGTTGCCTGGATGCCGGGATAGGTGCCTTCGTCACCAAGGAAGAGGACCACGAGGCCCTGCTGTTTGCCCTGAAGGCCCTGATCAAGGGCTATTCGACCTTTCCGCAAATGTCGGTCAACAGCAACTCGCTGGAGAGCGAGCCTGTGCGCCTGGCCAGCCTCTCCAACCGGGAAATGGAAGTGCTGCGGCGCCTCGCACGCGGCGAAAACAACAAGAACATCGGCACTTGCATGAACCTCAGCGCCAAGACAATCAGCACCTATCGGGGCCGTATCATGGAAAAGCTCAAGACCGAGTCGCTGGTGGAAATGGTCGACCTGGCCAAGCGCAACAGCGTCTATTGAGCGCTCGGCTGCCATGAAACAGCTGCTGGCGAGCGTCCTTATGGCTCTAGGTCTGGCCAACTCCATGGTGCTGCAGGCCAGCAGCGAGCCACGCCATCTGCTGGCACGCTCAATCAGTGCCGCTGCCCCGCTGGCGTTATCCGGCGAGGATCGCCACTGGCTGAAACAACACCAACGCCTGGTACTGGGCAGTGCGCGCCCCGACTACCCCCCGTTCGAAATCAATGTGAGTCAGCATGACTATGAGGGGTTGAGCGCAGACTACGCCGGCATCATCGGCGAACAGCTTGACATACCCATTGAAGTACGCCGTTTTGACAGCCGTCACGAGGCCATCACTGCCCTGCGTGATGGCCGTATCGACTTGCTGGGTAGCTCCAACGCTTTCGAAGCGGCGGACGCCCAGCTTAGCCTGAGCACCCCCTATGCCGACGACCTGCCAGTGATCGTCACCCTCGAGGGGCGCAGCTTGAAAAGCACGCCCAACCTTGCCGGCCTGCGCCTGGCGATGGTCGATCACTACCTGCCGGCCGCCAGCGTTCGCACCCAGTACCCCAAGGCGCAACTGAGCCTGTACCGCTCGACCCTGGCCGGGCTCGCTGCCGTCGTGCTGGGCGAGGCAGACGCCTATCTGGGCGATGCCATCAGCACCGACTACATGATCGGCAAAAGTTTTCAGGGCACGTTGAAAATCGACCATTTCTCCCAACTGGCCCCAGAGGCTTTTGCCTTCGCCATCGCCAGCGACAACCCGCGCTTGCATCGGCTGGTGGACAAGGCGCTGTCACGTATTAGCGAAAGCGAACGTCTGAACATTCTGCGCCGCTGGAGCAGTGGTAACACCAGCCTGCTGCTGCAGCGCCACCTCACTGCCTTGAGCGAAGAAGAAGAATCCTGGATCACCGCCCACCCCACTATCAGCGTACTGGTCAATACCTCGCTGGCACCTTTGACGTTCAATGATGCTCAGCACCGCCCTAGCGGTATCACCCTGGACCTGCTCAAGCAGATCTCATTGCGCACGGGGCTGCAATTCAAACCGGTCGAGAGTGCTTCATCGCAGGTCATGATCGACCGCCTGGTCCACGGCGAAGCACAGATGATCGGCGCGCTGGGCTATGGCGCCGACCGCTTGAAGCAACTGCGCTACACCCGCCCCTACCTGGTCAGCCCGCGCGTGCTCGTCACCCGCGACGACGGCGAATCATCTGCACAGGCCAAGAACCTGGATGGCAAGCGCATCGCCTTGGTGCGCGGTTCACCACAGGAGGCCGTTTTGCAACAGCGATACCCACAGGCCGAGTTGGTCGAAGTTGACAACCCCCTCGCCCAGATGGAGGCCGTGGCCAACGGTGTTGCCGACGTGGCCCTGAGCAGCCATATCAATGCTACCTATTACATCAGCCATGTGTTCAAGGAACGTTTGCGCATCGCCGGCGTGCTCGACGACGCCCCGGCCATTGCCGCCTTTGCGGTAGCCGCCGACCAGCCCCAGTTGCAGGCCATTCTCGACAAGGCGCTGCTAAGCATTCCGCCTGAAGAACTCGACCAACTGATCAACCGCTGGCGTACCAGCACACTGGTGAGCGACAGCCCATGGCGCGACTACCGCACCCTGGCCTTGCAGGTGCTCGTGCTGTCGGCCCTGCTGCTGGCCGGGGTGGTGTTCTGGAACAGCTACCTGCGCAAGCTGATCAACCAGCGAACCGAGGCACAGCACGCACTGCAGGCACAGCTTGCGCTGAGCCGCGGGCTGCTGGAGCAGTTACGCCAGGCCAAGGACGATGCCGAACAGGCCAGCCAGACCAAAAGCACCTTCCTGGCCACCATGAGCCATGAAATCCGTACCCCGATGAATGCCGTGATCGGTCTGCTGGAACTGGCCCTGGAAGATAGCCGCAGCGGCCGCAGCGACTCCCAGACCCTGCAGACCGCCCATGATTCAGCCATTGGCCTGCTTGAGCTGATTGGCGATATTCTCGACATTTCTCGTATCGAATCCGGGCACATCAGCCTGCAGCCGGTGCCTACCAATCTGGTCGAACTGGTGCGCGCCACGCTGCGGGTGTTCGAAGGCAATGCCCGGGCCAAAGGGTTGCATCTGCAGGGCGAGCTGCCTGCAGAGCCGGTATGGGTGCTGGCTGACCCATTGCGACTCAAGCAAATTCTGTCCAACCTGATCAGCAACGCCATCAAGTTCACCGACCGTGGTGAAGTGCAGGCATGTCTGCTGCTACCCAAAGTTGCCGGCCACGGCATTCTGGCAATCGAGCTGAATGTGCGCGACACCGGCATCGGCATCAGCCCCGCCGACCAGGCCAGGCTGTTCAATGCCTTCGTTCAGGTCGATGGCCCCAGGGCACGTCAAGGGGCTGGCTTGGGGTTGGTCATCAGCCGTACCCTGGCCGAACTGATGGGCGGCTCCTTGAGCCTTCAGAGCGTCGAGGGCGTTGGCACCCGAGTGCAAGTCAACCTGCAGTTGCCCGTCTGCGCAGCACCGGCACAAGCGGAAGAGCAACTCACGGCGCCTGAAAGCAGCAGCGGCCCGCTCAATATCCTGGTGGTCGACGACTACCCGGCCAACCTGCTATTGCTGGAACGGCAACTGCAAACCCTGGGGCACCACGTGACACTGGCGGAAAATGGCGAAATCGCCCTCGCACGCTGGCAGGACGCGCGCTTCGACCTGGTGATTACCGATTGCAGCATGCCGGTCATGGACGGGCATGAACTCACCCGGCGCATTCGCAGCCTGGAGGTCGAGCGCGGCCTGCCGGCAGGCCGTATTCTTGGGGTAACCGCCAACGCCCAGGCCGAGGAGCGTACTCGCTGCCTGGCCAGTGGTATGGACGAATGCCTGTTCAAGCCGATTGGCCTGCGCACACTCAAGACCCATCTGCCCCAGGTGCGCCCTCAGCAGCCGTCACCGCCCCCCTGCCATAGTGGGTTCGACCTGGCCGAATTGCGCCACCTGACCCAGGACGACGAACAGTTGACGCGGCATTTGCTGGAGCAATTGTCGATCAGCGTCGGTGAAGACCTGGCCGCCCTGCGCGCCTTGGCAACAGACGCCCCTGATGACGCAGTGCGTGCCTTGGCCCACCGCATCAAGGGTGGCGCCAAAATGATCAGGGTGCGCACCGTGGTCAAAGACTGTGAAGCTATCGAACACGCCCACGCACAAGGGCTGCCGACTGCCGAACAACGCGCGCAACTGCAAGTCAGCCTGCAGGCACTGCTTGACGAGATGCGCGAGGCGCTCAATGCAATTGCAGCGTCGAGCTGATCTGGCTGATGGCATCCACGACGTGCCGTGAGCCTTGCTGGATTTCCATGATCACCGTGCCCGCCTCATTGGCCAGCGCCACGCCGTGACCGGTGCGGTTGAGGCTCGATTGCATGCTGGCCACTGCCAATAGCGACAGGTCGTGGTTCTGCCGCACCACATCGACAATTTCCAGGGTGGCCTTGCTGGTTCGCGCGGCCAGGTTGCGCACCTCATCGGCCACCACAGCAAAGCCGCGCCCGTGCTCGCCGGCACGTGCAGCCTCGATGGCTGCGTTAAGGGCCAACAGGTTGGTCTGGTCGGCAATGCCACGGATGGTCAGCACAATCTGCCCGATCACATCCGACTGCTTGTTCACCGCATCGATGCTGCGCGCTGCGTCGTTAAGCTCCTGGGAAATCTGCTCGATTACCTGCACCGCCTGTTGCACCACCTCGGTACCTTTGCGCGCGCAGGCATCGGTTTGCACCGAACTGGCATGGGCGGCATGGGCGGCGCTTTGCTGGGTGCAGACCTGCTGGGTGATGTCGCTGGCAAACTTGACCACTTTGCACAGACGGCCCTTGCTGTCGAAGATCGGGTTGTAGGAGGCCTCCAGGAAAACGGTCTGGCCTTGCTTGTTGACGCGTTCGAAGCGGTGTGAATGGTACTCGCCACGGTTCAGAGAAGCCCAGAACTCGCGGTACTGGGCCGATTCGCGTTCATGCGCCAGGCAGAACAGCCCGTGGTGGCGGCCAACCACCTCATCGAGGCGGTAGCCCATGGTGTCGAGAAAGTTCTGGTTGGCCTTGATTACCCGGCCTTGCGGGGTGAACTCGATCACCGCCATGGAACGGCTGATGGCCTTGAGCAGGCTTTCGCTCTCGTGCTCCAGCACCACCCGCTGGGTGATGTCAGATGCCACCTTGATTACGCTGGTGACTTGCCGTTGCTCGTCCAGCACTGGCATGTAGCTGGCTTCCAGCCAGACTTCGCGCCCCGCCTTGTCGATGCGCTCGAACGTACCGCTGATTGCCTTGCCCTGCCCCAACTCGCGCCACAGTTGCTGGTATTCGGCGCTTTTTGCATAGTCCGGCTCACAGAACAGCCGGTGGTGCTTACCTCGCAGCTCGTCGGCGCTGTAGCCCATGGCCTGGCAGAAGCGCTCGTTAGCGTCGAGAATAGTACCGTCAGGGGCGAACTCGATCATCGCCATGGAACGGCTGATAGCAGCCAGTTTGCTTTGCGCATCGGCCAACGCCTGGCGGCTGCGCTGGATTTCTGCCAAATCAGACTTGCGATGGAAATCGAACATGACGCGGGGCTCCCTATGCGCGGTTTTCTGAGCATAGATCGCCGTTGGCAAGTCGTGGCATTTGTGGCGCCTGATAGATCCAGCGCCGTTCGCGCGGCGCATCGCGAACAAGGTCGCTCTTACACCTACAGCGCCTGTCTTTAGGCAGGCCGGTTTCCTTGCGATCACTTGCAAGGCGAAAAATCCGTAGCGCCCGGGGAGCTCACCTTCCGGACTCCAGCATTAAGGGCGATGGTGTCTGCGTCTTTTTAAGCGGACGCGATCACCCTTGAGGCGTCAGTGATCATCGAGTTACCCATGGCCGAGCAAATGATCACGGTGAAATGGCCAGCCTCAGATCCCGAAGGCTGCTCGGTGCAGGCGGTGTGATCAGCATGCTGTAAACGCCGGCCATTTGGCCGTTCTACATGTCGTCGTCCAGTACCTGCTCTGGGACAATCGGCGGCATGACTTCGTTGCCCAACCTCGACCAGATGACCCCGGAACAGCTTCGTGCCTAGGTAGCACAGGCGTTGCAGTTGCAGTCTCAGGTCGAGCCGATGAGCAAGAAGATTCAGGCAGTTTCCGCGTAACCTAATTCGTCACGAACCCGAAAACACCCTGTGCGCCTGTGGCTGCCGACTTCAACCCATTGGTGAAGACGTCAGCAAGAAGCTGGACTACACGCCGGGCGTATTTACCGTCGAGCAACATAAGCGTGGTAAGTGGGCCCGCCGTCAGTGCGAAACCCTAGTTCATTCGCCAGTGCCAGCGCAGGTCATCGATAAAGGTATCCCGACCTAGAAACTTGCGATGGGCATGATCCGTATGCCTATCTCAAAGATGTGCTGACGCGGCTGCCGACGCAGCGGGCCAGTATGATCGGGCAACTGCTGCCTCACCAGTGGAGGCTGGCCTGACTCATCTATGCCTGCCCCATTGAAATTAGTTCATGGAACTACATCCAAACGCGAGCCTCGCCACTTGGCCAGCAGCCACCCTCCTTGGTTTTTGAAGTCAGCATCGAGGAGTACTAGGGATTGAATTCGATTTAATAGGAAGTGCCTGAAGTCCCTGCGAGATTCACACCATGCAGCTAGGATTTCCATATCTTCAAAATATCCAATTCCCAGCGGCCAAACGGTACGCTCCGTCTCTACGGATTTTTCACTCACATAGACTAAGCGAATTTTCGTCTCCAGCCGTATGGCATCGCGTAAGCACTTGGCGTCAAACCCATATGCACCACGAGATTGAGAGGATGCAGCGAATAATGGCGTCTTGAACAATCTACCAGCAACAGCTGATGGTAGTACCGCTTCTGCCTTTGACAATACGTCGAGCGCTGCTTGAGCCAACGACGCGTCAGGTTGCTGTGCTACCCAACGCATGCCAAGCATCAGTGCATCAAGCTCTTGCTCATTGAACATAAGAGGTGGGAGAACGAATCCTGGACGGAGTATGTAGCCGATACCAGCCTCACCCCGAATGTCGGCGCCTTGAGCCTGCAATGTAGCAATATCGCGATACACAGTGCGCAGACTTACTGACATCTCCTCCGCAAGCCTCTGTCCAGTCACTGGATGACGGCGCGCGCGCAGAATTTGTACGAGAGAAAGAAGTCGTTGAGTACGGGTCATGCGTCAATGCTGACATTTTTTGTCAGCAGAGTCGAATAGCATCTGAGCCTCAATGTTCGAGGATATTTCATGGCAAGCCCAAACCTATTCCTGTTGTACGTAAAAGACCCTCAGAAAAGCTGTGCCTTTTATGAAAAGTTGCTTGAACGGAAGCCGCAGTCGGCATTCCCCAGTTATGTTTCGTTCTTGCTTGATAATGGTACGGCTTTGGGCCTCTGGTCGACCAATGCCAAGGATTACAAAAGCGGAGGTAGCGGTCATCGTACCGAGGTTGCCTTTCTGGTTGAGACGGAAACGCAGGTAGAAGATCTTCATCAAAAATGGACGGCTGAAGGCGTCCACATTGAGCAGGCGCTTCACCACGCAGTGTTTGGTCTGACATTCGTGGCACTCGATCCGGATGGCCATCGACTACGAGTGTGCATGCCTGATTGACTTGATTCTTGGCATGGATTCGAAAAATGTCCATGCCTCGCATTCCTTCAGTCATGCCAAAGCACGCGAAACTGACTCACGTGTACACTATGCGTCAGGTTCCGCTCTGCTGAGTGTTCGCCGGACGCTTACCAAGATCCATCCGTTAACGCCCCCGTAGGAGCGGGTTCACCCGCGAACACCGGCACAGCCGGTGCCATGCCCCGCGTCGCCGGCTTCGCGGGTAAACCCGCTCCACATCTGTTTTGGGCCAATCATTCCTGTGGAAGTCGCGCGAGAAGGCCTTGGCGGGCACTCTCAGGTGCTCTCGCGCACCATCAACTCAAAGCCCAGATCCTGCTGCGCATTCGTCACCCGCTTGCCATCCAGCAACGCCAGTAGCGCTTGCGCTGCGCCCCGCCCCACCGCAGCCCGTGGCGTGCGAATCGAGGTCAGCCGCGGCACCATATGCGCCGAAGCCGGCAAATCGTTGAAACCGACCATCGCCACCTGACGTGGCACCTCCACCCCTTGACGCAAGGCCTGCAGCACCGCGCCTTGGGCCAGGTCGTCGTTACAGAAGAAGATGCCGTCGACATCCGGCGCCTGCTGCATCAGCTGGCTGAACAGCGCGCTGCCCAAGGCAATCGACGATGGCTCCGGCGCCAACACTTCCAGCTCGGCGGCCTGCAAACCGGCCTCTGCCAGCGCCTGACGGAAACCCTCGGCACGCTGCATCACCCTCGGGTCCAGCTGCGCGGCAATAAATGCAAGGCGCTTGCGCCCGCGTTCGATCAGGTGCCGTGCAGCAGCACGTCCGGCCTGATGCTGCGAGAAACCGACCGACAAAGCCCCTGTCTCGCCGTTGAGCTCCATCATGTGCACACACGGCACGCCGCTGGCAGCCAGCATCTGCCTGGCAGCATCGCTACGCTCGAAACCGGTCAACAAAATGCCACAAGGCTGATAGGCCAGGTAATTGCGGATCAGGTTCTCTTCTTCGGCAAGGTCGTAGTGATAGTTGCCGATCAGCACCTCGAGCCCACGCGGGCGCATGACCTCGTGAATGGCCTCCAGGGTGTCGATGAACAGTTGGTTGGACAACGACGGGATCAACACCACCACCGACTGGCTGCGTGCCGAGGCCAGTGCACGGGCCGCCGGGTTGGCCACATAGCCGAGGCTCGCCGCTGCGGCGATGACCTTTTCCACCAGGTCAGGCGCAACCGTGCTGACCCCACGCAAAGCGCGCGAAGCGGTAATCGGGGAAACCCCGGAAAGCCTGGCAACTTCGGCCAGGGTGGGACGACCTGTAGTACGGGAGCCGGTGCGGGACATGAATGTTGTAATTTTACTACTTGCAAGGATAGGGAACGGCCACTAAGGTAGCGCTGTCTCAGGATGCAGGCAATGTAATCTTTGGTAGCAGCCACCACGCGCTTGCCACCAGGCGTCCATACTGCGTAAGGACAAGACCAATAACACCGGGGAGGTGGCTGTTCGTCAATGGCGAGACAGCGCTATCTCACCCGCAGGAGGTACTGATGAATTCTCCCCTGTCCGCCATTGTGGTGATGGGCGTGGCCGGTTGCGGCAAAAGCTGCATCGGCGCCGCCATCGCTGCCAGAAGCGGCGGCCGCCTGATCGAAGGCGACGCTTTCCACCCTGCCGAAAACATCCGCAAGATGAGCGCTGGCATCCCGCTGGACGACAGCGACCGAGCCGGCTGGCTGGTCCGCCTTGGTGAAGAGTTGCAAGCCACCACCCAGGCCGGGGAACGCCCGATCCTGACCTGCTCGGCACTCAAGCGCCGCTACCGCGATACCCTGCGCGAAGCCATGCCCGGGCTGGTGTTCGTGTTCCTCGAACTGTCGCCTGCCGAGGCTGAAAAACGCGTGCTGGCTCGCCCAGGTCACTTCATGCCGGCCAGCCTCATCGACAGCCAGTTCGCTGCCCTGGAATCGCCACGCGGCGAACCACTGACGCTTGCACTGGACGCCACCCAACCGATCGAAGCACTGGCCGAAGCGGTAGACCGCTGGCTAAAGCGCTGCGGTGAGTCGGGCCTGGCGCAAACCGCCTGACCTCGGCGGTTTTTCCGTCTCACCAAAGACAGCGCTACCCCGACCCGTAAAGCGGGCAAAGACTCCAAAAAAGCTACGCCCAAAACAACGATAAGACCGAGGCCTTCAAACCATGTTCGGACTGGCTACTGATACTTTCCTGCTGCTCGACGCGATGGTTACCATCGTCGGGCTGATCCTGCTGATCACCCACTTCAAGGTTCACCCCTTCGTCGCCCTCACCCTCGCGGCCGGTTTCCTGGGTCTGACCTCCGGCATGCCGGTGGCCAAGGTCATGAAATCGTTCCAGGACGGTTTTGGCGGCGTACTCGGCTTCGTCGGTATCGTGCTTGCCCTGGGCACCATGCTCGGCAAGCTGATGGCCGACTCCGGGGGCGCCGACCAGATCGCGCAAACGCTCATCCGCGCCTTCGGCAAGAAGAACGTGCATTGGGCGATGATGTTCGCCGCCTTCCTGGTGGGCATCCCGCTGTTCTTCGAAATCGGCTTTGTACTGCTGATTCCACTGGTGTTCATCGTCGCCCGGCGCTCCGGCGTCTCATTGGTGAAAATCGGCATTCCGCTGCTGGCCGGCCTGTCGGTGGTGCACGGTCTGGTGCCACCACACCCGGGCCCCTTGCTGGCAATCGGCATTTTCCATGCTGACATTGGCAAGACCATCTTCTATGGTCTGCTGGTCGCACTGCCCACCGCGATCATCGCCGGCCCTCTGTTCGGTAACTTCATCTCCCGCTACATCCCGGGCAACCCGTCCCAGGAGCTGATGGACCAGATCGCCAAGGAGTCCGACCAGGGCAACCTGCCAAGCTTCAGCATCACACTGATCACCGTGCTGCTGCCGGTCGCGTTGATGCTGCTGAAAACGTTCGCCGACGTGGTGCTGCCTGCCGAGCACATCGTGCGCCAGTGGATGGACCTGATCGGCCACCCGATCACCGCCCTGCTCGCCGCCCTGCTGCTGGCCTTCTACACCTTCGGCTCGGCCCGCGGCTTCAATCGCCAACAGATCATGAAGATGCTCGACCAGAGCCTGGCACCGACTGCCGCCATCGTGCTGATCGTCGGCGCTGGCGGTGGTTTCAAGCAAATGCTGGTGGACACCGGTGTGGGTAGCGTGATTGGGCAAATGGCCGTGCAGGCGGAAATTTCGCCGATCATGCTGGCTTGGCTGGTGGCGGCGGTGATCCGCATCGCAACCGGCTCCGCCACCGTCGCCACCATTACCGGCGCGGGCATCGTGGCGCCGGTGATCGATCTGGTGCCGGGGGTGAACCGTGAGCTGTTGGTACTGGCCACCGGTGCCGGCTCGCTGATCCTGTCCCATGTGAACGACGCCGGCTTCTGGCTGGTGAAGCAGTACTTCAACATGACCGTGGCAGAAACCTTCAAGACCTGGAGCATGATGGAGACGATCCTGTCCATCGTCGGCATCATTTTCATCATGTTGCTGTCACTGGTGGTGTGACCGTTGATCGGGGTAATGGCACCTTCACGTTTCGGGTAAGGCCAAAGGGATGTATGAGCCCTACCCGTATAGCAAAGGAGCCTGCCATGCCCCGCTCAATCATCCTGTCGATTGCCCTGCTCACCTCGCCGCTGGCCTTTGCTGTCGGCTCAGGCCCGACCTACCCCGACGACCCGCACAATACGGCGCCACAGCCAGGCGCGGACAGCACCCTCAACCCGATCGAGAAGCCCTTGCCGCGGGATACCGACCCGCGCATACAGGGCAACGAACCACAAAGCCCGCCAGCCATGCAGAATGACAACCGCAATCTACCGGGGATGGATGGCAGTGGGTCGGAAGGTACCGGCCGGCAAGGAGAAGGCAGCTCGGGCACAGGTAACCGTTGACGACCCTGCCTGTACTACCACTGACGCTTGTCGGGCCGGGTCAGCCCCAGTTTTTCGATCCGGTAACGCAGCATATCCCGCGACAACCCCAGCATCCGCGCTGACTTGGTCACGTTCCAGTCGGTGCGGTCCAGGGTCTTGCAGACAAGGTCACGCTCCATGTCAGGCAGGCTTGTACCCGGTTCTGGCTCGTGCCGCGGCATTTCGAACATGGCCGCCATCGGCTGCTGCGCCAACGGCTCGTCAACCAAGGTCATGCACAGGTTCAACTGATGCGCCTGCACGACTTCGTTCGGCGCCAGCAACACGGTCTGCTCCAGCATGTTGCGCAATTCACGCACATTGCCAGGCCAGCTATAACCGAGCATCAGGTTTTCGGCCTCGGCAGAGAAGCGCAGGTTCGGCTTGCCATAACGGCGGCTATGGTGGGCAAGGAAATGCCGCGCCAGTAGCAGTATGTCCTGCCCACGCGAATACAGGCGCGGCACCTTCAAGGCGATAATGCGAAGGCGGAAGAACAGGTCACGGCGGAACTTGCCCTGCTGCACCATTTGTTCCAGGTTACAGTTGGTGGCGCTGATCACCCGCAGATCGACCTTGCGCTCTTTTACAGCACCAATCCGGCGGATGCTGCGGTCTTCCAGCAACTTGAGCAGCTTGGCCTGCAGCACCAGGTCCATTTCGCCGATCTCGTCAAGGAACAAGGTGCCGCCATCGGCAGCCTCCACCAGCCCCACCCGACGCTCCTTGGCATCGGTGAACGCGCCCTTCTCGTGGCCAAACAGTTCGGCCTCAAGCAGGTTGGCAGGGATCGAAGCGCAATTGAACTCGATGAACGGCCCTTTACTGCGCGAACCATCAAAATGCAGGGCACGGGCCACCAGCTCCTTGCCAGTACCGGTCTCGCCTTCGATCAGCACCGGTGGCAGGTCGTCACTGGCCATGCGCCGCTCGGCATCGAGCACTTGGCGCAGGGTGTGCTTGAGAGTGAGCATTACCGGCGACTCGCCGATCAATGCCTGCAACCCGGACTTCTGCGCCTCGCGCTCCTGATAGAACGACAACGTGCGCTCCATACGCTCGGTGGCCAGAGCCTTGTCCAGGGTCAGCTTGAGCTCGGCCAGTACCACCGGCTTGGTCAGGTAATGAAAGGCGCCCTCCTTCATCGCCTGCACGGCATCCTCGACATTGCCGTAGCCGGTCATCATGATCACTTTCAGGCCTGGCGCCTGGGCCACCAGGGTACGCAGCAGGTCGTGCCCGCTCATGCCTGGCAGCGAGTTGTCGGTCAGCACCGCGTCAGGCTGCGCCCGCTTGATCTGCTCCAGCGCCAGCTCTGCGCTGTGGCACACCATGACTTCGTAGCCCTTGAGGCTGAGGTAGGTGCGAATGTTGTCGGCAAGGATTTCATCATCCTCGACGACCAGGATGCTGTGCTCCATGTTCCCCTCCCGCTGCAATATTGAATGTAAGACTGACGCGGGTTCCTTCCTCTTCGCGGCTGCTCAGGCTGACCGAGCCGCCAAAACGTTCCATGATGCGTTTGACCAGGGCCAGGCCTACACCGAGGCCACCCTGCTTGGTCGTAAAGAACGGTTTGAACACCATCCGCTCCTGCTGTTGGCTCATGCCTTTACCGGTGTCGGTCAGCACGAACTCGGCACGCAGGCCTTCTTGCACATTCACCTGGGCAGTGAGCATCCCGCCAGCGGGCATGGCCTCCAGGGCGTTGGAGAACAGGCTGTTGAGAATCTGCGTGAGCTGCAGCGGCTGGCTGACCACCCACTGCACGTCAGGCCCTTCGAAATGGAAGCGCACGCCGTTGCGTTCGATCTGGTGGGCGAAGGCCAGGTGGGTGTCTTCGATGGCCGCCACCAGGTCCACGGCCTCGGGTTCTTCACTGGACGGACGCAACGACACCAGCAGGTCGCGCACCCAACGCGACATGCGGTCGACTTGGCTGATGATGTCAGTGATGTTCTTCTGCGCAGCAGGGTTGGCGGTTTCCTGGGCAAGTTCGGCGCTGGAGAGGATATTGGCCAGCGGGTTGCGCATGCTGTGAGCCACTGCCGAAGACATCTCACCCAGCGCCACATAGGTTTCGCTTGCCACCAGCCGCTCCTGCTGCAGGTGCAGCATGTGCGCCGCACGGCGCACGATCCAGAACAGCCCGAAGTAAATTAACGCGCCACCTACCAGGGTCGAGGCCCAGATCAGCAAATAGCCGCGCTGGATGCGCCGGACCAGATCCTGCGGTTCCTTGTAGATTTCCACCATGGCCAGTACCTGCTCGCCCTGGCTGTCGAACAGCGGGATGTAATTCTCGATGAACAGGTAACGCGGTGCGCGCTGGAACTTCTGCTCTTCGCGATCCTCGGCGGCCTTGTGATAACTGGCCGACACCGCCTTGCGCGAGCGGAAGGCGCGCTCAAGATCACCATCAACTTCTATCCGCTTGCCAATCAGCTCTGCGTTGGTGGACCAGACAATGGTGCGGTCGCGGGCATAAACGTTGGCCAGCAAGGTGTCCGGCAGGTGCTCGACATGATCGAGGAACTCGACCCGGGTCGCTTCGGCCAACGCCGGGGTGAACTGTAGGTGCTGCAGGTCCAGGTGCGGGTCCAGCAACTCGCCCATGGTGGTGCCCGGCGGCAATTGCGAATGGCGCACTTCGGCCTGGGCCATTGCCTGAATGAACTGCGCGGTGAGCATGGCATCGCGCTGCACGCTGTCGCGCACCACGAAGCGCGTCGAAACGTAACCCAGCCCACCGGCCACCGTGGTGATGATCAACAGGCTGATAACCGAAAACCAGCGCAGCAGGTTGAATTCACGCAAGGGTACGGCCAGTCCGCTGGCGGTCGCATTGGCCTTTTCGGGCGCTTCGTTTTCCAGCATCTGCATCGCGTAGTTCCCGCGCAGGGCGTACGTTCAGAACTGCATCAAGGCCAATGGCAGTAGCCAATGGTTAGCAATCCACCCGGCAGTCGCAGCTGCCCTTTGTCGTGTGTCGCGCTTCACAAATTACGCTGCAAAAACTCAGCCAGCAGGACTATTACCTATTAAAACCGTTATTTATCAGTAAGTTGAAATAACTTTCTAGATTAATTTTGAGGAGCCTTCCCCACATCTGGGTGATTTTGACCCAAAACATTATTACCTTTTATATCAATATCTTACATCACTTTATTAATGTGTCTTGGTTCTTTCAGGCCAGTCGGAAACTTAACGAAACCCTTGTACCATGGCCCTCGCTGCTGCTGAGCCGAACCGAACCGCCGAAGCGTTCCATGATGCGTTTCACCAGCACCAGCCCCACCCCCAGCCCACCTGGTTTGGTCGTGAAGAATGGCCGGAAGGCCATACGCTGCTGTTCGCCGTTCATGCCCTTGCCATTGTCGGACAGGCGCAAGGTCAGGCTGCGCCGGTTGTGACGTATCACTTCGATACGCAACCGCCCGCCCTGCTCCATCGCTTCCAAGGCATTGGCGATCAAGCTACTGAATACTTGGCGCAGCAATACCGGGTGCCCCAACACCTGCACGGCCGGTAATGGTTGCAGGTCCAGGCTTACTCCGCCGCGCGCCAGCGGCACAGCGTAGGTCTGCAGGGCCTCCTCCAGCGCCTGCGGCAAGTCCACCGCCAACGCCTCGTCATTCAGCGGGCGCAGTGACTGCAGCATCTGGCGGATCCACTGTGACATGCGATCGACTTGGTTGATGATGTCGTTGACCTGGCTCTGCGCCGGGCCTTCGTCGAACGCCTGGGCCAGTTCGGCACTTGAGCGGATACTGGCCAGCGGGTTGCGCAGGCTATGGGCCACTGCCGACGACACCTCACCCAGTGCCACGTAGGTTTCGCTGTTGATCAGCCGCTTCTGCTGCACCGCCAGCAGCCGTGCGGCGCGGTGCATGATGCCGTAAAGGCCGATATAGACCAGTGCAGCGCCGACCGTGATGGCCAACCAGATCAGGATCAGGCCACGCTCGATGCGTACGATCAGGTCATGGGGTTCCTTGTAAATCTCGACCATCGCTGTGACCTGGTCGCCATCGGCATCGAACAGCGGAATGTAGTTCTCGATGAATAGTTGCTTGGGCGGGGTGATGAACTTCTGCTCGGTGCGGGCCTGTTCGAAGTTGTGGTAGCTGGCCGAAACCCGCATCTTGTACTCGAAAGCCCGATTCAAGTCTTCGTCGCCTTCAATCAGCTTGCCGATCAGTGCCGGGTTGGTGGACCAGATCACTGTATGGTCCAAAGCATAAATATTGGCCAGCAGAATGTCGGGCAGGTGAGCGATATGGTCAAGGAACTCGCCGCGGGCCATGCGCCGGGCTTCCGGGTCGACGTCGGGCAAGTTATTGCGGTCAGTGCGCGGATCGAGCAGTTCGCCCATGGTCCGCACATTGGGGATCGACACATGGCGCACTTCGGCATCAGCGATGGAGGTGATGAACTGTGCGGTGAGTAACGCGTCACGCTCGACGCTCTCGTCGATGATGAAGCGGCTGGAAATCAGCCCCAGCCCGGCAGCCACCGAGAGAATGATGGCTAGACTGACCCAGGCATACCAGCGCAGCAGGTTGAACGGCTTGCGCAGGACGGCCAACTCGCTACCGGCAGGCACGTCAATAGTGTCGGAACGAGGGGCGACGTCCATAACGGACACCTCAGTTGGGCACCTTTAGAAGGTTATAGCCCAGACTTGGGGAAACCATGGTATTAAATTAATGGCATCCGCCGAAGGGTACTGATTCCCTCCTCACTTCACCTGCCCGATACAGCCGAGGGTGGCGCGGCCCCTGTGGAATACGGAAGCTGCAAGCCAGTTGTTACAACGACGAATCATCAGTCAACCCTTGCAACTTGCGATACTCGCGCAGCACCGTGGGCACATAGCGCCGGGTCTCGGCAAACGGCGGCACGGCACCGCGCCGCAATACAGCATCCGGGCCGGCGTTGTAGGCCGCTACGGCCAAGGTGATGTCGTTGTCGAACAGGGTGAGCATCTGCTTGAGGTAGCGTGCCCCGCCTTGCACATTGTCTTCAGGGTCCAGCCGGTCTTGCACCCCCATCTCGCGGGCGGTATCCGGCATCAGTTGCATCAACCCCACTGCCCCCGCCCGCGAACGGGCTTTGGGGTTGTAGCCGGACTCGGCCTTGATCACCGCGTGCAGCAGCGCCGGCGGCACGTTGTGGATGCGCGCAGCCGTGGCGACTACCTCGGCGTAAGGGCGTCCAGTGATCATTTGCGCCTTGACCGGCCCACCCTGGGCCAGCGGCTCGTTGATCACCCTCTCATAGTGGCGCCCTGGTCTATGGACATTGCTCAGCACGTAGCCCCCCTTGGCATCGATTGAGATGTACACATCGGCCTGGGCAGCACCTGCCGCCAGCCAGATCAAACCGAGGATGAGTCCACGCATGCCGGTCGCCTCTTCGTCGTGGCCCCGATGTGGGGGAAATGCCCCGGAAAACCCGAGGACAGTCACCACGACGCAAGCACTGTGCCGCTTCCTGTGCCCCATGGCGCAAGGCCCCGGGGCAGACGTGCACGGCTGTTGCATGGTGCATGTCAACGCTTGTCCCCATAGCAGTGGAGGGCTTCACCATGCAGCGCAGAACCAACCCGCAACGTGGCTTCACTCTGCTTGAACTCCTGGTGGTACTGGTGGTACTCGGTCTGCTGGCCGGCATCGTCGCGCCCAAGTACTTCAGTCAGCTAGGCCGCTCCGAGGCCAAGGTTGCGCGGGCGCAGATCGAGGGGCTGAGCAAGGCCCTGGACTTGTACCGCCTGGAGGTCGGCCACTACCCCAACAGCGAACAAGGCTTGCAGGCACTGGTGGTCGCCCCCAGTGGCGAGGCTCGCTGGACCGGCCCGTACCTGCAGAAGGCCGTGCCAAAAGACCCGTGGGGCCGCCCGTATATCTACCGGCAACCCGGCGAGAACGGCGGTGAGTACGACCTGCTGTCGATGGGCAAGGACGGCCAGCCGGGTGGCGATGGGGAAAACGCCGAAATTACCAGCTGGCAGTAAGGAGAGTGGCCATGCGCTACAACCTCAAGGCCCTGGGTAGGCAGGGTGTGGTGCAGTTGCAGATCGACGCCGAGGACGCCGACCAGGCCCGCCGCCAGGCCGAAGACCAAGGCCTGCGTGTGCTCAGCCTGCGCAGCAGCGGCGGCGCCCTGAGCGGCATGGCTTGGCGCCGTGAAGCGGCGTTCGACCTGGTGCTGTTCAGCCAGGAACTGTCAACCTTGCTCAATGCCGGCCTGCCACTGATCGACGCACTGGAAAGCCTGGCGGAAAAGAGCCCGGCAGCGACAGCGCGCAAGGTGCTCGCCGAGCTGGTGCGCCAGTTGTACGAGGGACGCTCGCTGTCCCAGGCTCTGGGCCAGCAACCGCGGGTATTCCCGCCGTTGTATGTGGCGCTGGTGCAGTCCAGTGAACGCACCGGTGCTCTGGGCGACGCCCTCACCCGCTATATCAGCTATCGCCAGCGCCTGGACCTGGTCCGGCAGAAACTGGTGGGTGCCTCGGTCTACCCGTTACTCCTGTTGCTGGTGGGGGGTGGTGTGGTGTTGTTCCTGCTCGGCTATGTGGTGCCGCGGTTCAGCCAGGTGTTCGAGGGCATGGGCAGCGAGCTACCCTGGCTGTCACGGGTACTGATGCAGATCGGCCTGTTTCTGCATGCCCAGCAATCCTCACTGGCGCTGGGCAGCGTCGGTGGGGGCGCGGCGCTTTGGCTGCTGCGCCGGCACCCGCGTGTACGGTACTGGGCCTCCTGCCAACTGCGGCGCCTGCCAGCACTGCACCAGCGCCTGATGATGTACGAGCTGGCGCGCTTCTATCGCTCGCTGGGCATCCTGCTGCAAGGCGGCATTCCCATCCTCACCGCCATGGGCATGGCCCGCGGCCTGCTCGGCAACGCAGCAGCGCAGGGCCTGGAGCAGGCCTGCCAGCGGGTGGGCGAAGGGCTGCCGCTCTCCGATGCACTGGCGGCCGGGCACCTGGTGACGCCGGTTTCACTGCGCTTGCTGAGGGCTGGCGAGCAGTCCGGCAACCTGGGTGAGATGCTGGAGCGCTGCGCCGACTTCCATGACCAGGAAATCGGCCGCTGGGTGGAGTGGTTCGTCAAACTGTTCGAGCCGCTGCTGATGACCTTCATCGGCCTGCTGATCGGCCTGATCGTGATCCTCATGTACATGCCGATCTTCGAGCTGGCCTCAAGCATTCACTGAATGGCCAGGCCCAGGCTCTCGCGTAACGGGGTGCCTGCACAGGCAGTACGCTGCGCCCAACCATGGCCGCCATCGATAATTGATCCCCACCTATCATTCAGCGTGATATTAACCTTCGCCCCGTTCGATTCGTACCTCACGCGCAACACACTCACACTCCGCCCACTACTAATACATTGGCGGAGTTCTCCATGGAACAATCACTCAAACCCTTGCGCTTTCCCCTCGCTGCCCTGGCAGTGGTGGTGATCAGCGCTTGCGGTCGAACCCCCGACGCCGTGCAGGCTCCCGCCGCGCCCAAAGTAACTGTGGCCAAGGTGATCGAGCAACCGATCAACGAATGGGACGAGTTCACCGGCCGCCTCGAAGCCCCGGAAACCGTCGAAGTGCGCCCGCGGGTCTCCGGCCAGATCGACCGGGTGGCCTTCACTGAAGGCGCCCAGGTCAAGAAAGGCGACCTACTGTTCCAGATTGACCCGCGCCCGTTCCAGGCAGAAGTACGCCGCCTCGAAGCCCAGTTGCAGCAGGCCAAGGCCACCGCCATCCGCAGCGCCAACGAAGCCCGTCGTGGCGAGCGCCTGCGTGACAGCAACGCCATCTCCGCCGAACTGGCCGAATCGCGCAGCAGTGCCGCTGCCGAGGCCCGTGCCGGGGTCGATGCAATCCAGGCCCAGCTCGACCTGGCGCGCCTGAACCTCAGCTTCACCCGCGTCACTGCGCCCATCAGCGGCCGTGTCAGCCGCGCCGAGTTCACCGCCGGCAACATCGTCACAGCCGATGTCACCCCGCTGACCAGCGTGGTGTCCACCGACAAGGTCTACGCCTACTTCGACGCCGACGAGCGCGTGTACCTCAAGTACACCCAGCTGGCCCGTGAAGGCCAGCGTGGCCAGAGCACCCCGGTATACCTGGGGCTGACCAACGAAAGCGGCAACCCGCACCTGGGCCACATGAACTTCGTCGACAACCAGGTCAACCCGCGCACCGGCACCATCCGCGGCCGCGCGGTATTCGACAACAGCGACGGCGAGTTCACACCAGGCTTGTATGCGCGCCTGAAACTGGTCGGCAGCGCCCAGTACGACGCCATGCTGATCAACGACGAAGCCGTGGGTACCGACCTTGGCAAGAAGTTTGTGCTGGTCATGGGCAAGGACAACAAAGCCACCTACCGCACCGTGGAACTGGGGCCGAAACTTGAAGGCTTGCGCATCGTACGCAGCGGCCTGGACAAGGGCGAACGCATCGTGGTGAAGGGCCTGCAGCGCGTGCGCCCTGGTTCACCGGTAACCCCGGAGGAAACACCGATGGCCAGCGAGCAAACCCTCGCCGCCCTCGCACGGCAGCGTCAGGCCCTGGAGGCCAGCAACCCGGCGCCGAAAATGGCGGGCAATAACGTGAAAGTCGCCGGCGCCCAGGCGCCACGCGGTTAAGGGACCCTACCGATGAACTTCTCGAAATTCTTCATTACCCGGCCGATCTTCGCCGCGGTGCTTTCGCTGGTGCTGCTGATTGCGGGTTCTATCTCGCTGTTCCAGCTGCCAATCAGCGAATACCCTGAAGTGGTACCGCCCACCGTGGTGGTGCGCGCCAACTTCCCCGGCGCCAACCCCAAGGTCATCGGCGAAACCGTTGCCGCGCCGCTGGAGCAGGCCATTACCGGTGTGGAGAACATGCTGTACATGTCCTCCCAGTCCACTGCCGATGGCAAGCTGACGCTGACCATCACCTTCGCCCTGGGTACCGACCTGGACAACGCCCAGGTGCAGGTGCAGAACCGCGTCACCCGTACCCAGCCCAAGCTGCCCGAGGAAGTGACCCGTATCGGTATCACCGTCGACAAGGCCTCGCCTGACCTGACCATGGTCGTGCACCTGACCTCGCCGGACAACCGCTACGACATGCTCTATCTGTCCAACTACGCCATCCTCAACATCAAGGACGAGCTGGCGCGCCTGGGCGGCGTAGGTGACGTGCAGCTGTTCGGCATGGGCGACTACTCGCTGCGCGTATGGCTGGACCCGAACAAGACCGCTTCGCGCAACCTGACAGCCAGTGATGTGGTAGCCGCAATCCGCGAGCAGAACCGCCAGGTGGCCGCCGGCCAGCTGGGCGCACCGCCTGCCCCAGGCTCGACCAGCTTCCAGCTGTCGATCAATACCCAGGGCCGCCTGGTCAACGAGGAAGAGTTCGAAAACATCATCATCCGCGCCGGTGCCGATGGCGAAATCACCCGCCTGAAGGACATCGCCCGGGTCGAACTCGGCTCCAGCCAGTACGCCCTGCGCTCGCTGCTGAACAACCAGCCGGCGGTGGCCATCCCGATCTTCCAGCGCCCAGGCTCCAATGCCATCGAGATCTCCGACGAAGTGCGGGCGAAAATGGCCGAGCTGAAAAAGGACTTCCCGGAAGGGATGGACTACAGCATCGTCTATGACCCGACCATCTTCGTACGCGGATCCATCGAGGCGGTGGTGCACACCCTGTTCGAAGCCCTGGTGCTGGTGGTGCTGGTGGTGATCCTGTTCCTGCAGACCTGGCGCGCCTCGATCATCCCGCTGCTGGCTGTGCCGGTCTCGCTGATCGGTACCTTCGCGGTCATGCACCTGTTCGGCTTTTCACTCAACGCGCTGTCGTTGTTCGGGCTGGTGCTCGCCATCGGTATCGTGGTGGACGATGCCATCGTCGTGGTAGAGAACGTCGAACGTAACATCGGGCTGGGCCTGAAGCCGCTGGAAGCCACGCAAAAAGCCATGAGCGAAGTGACCGGGCCGATCATCGCCACCGCCCTGGTACTGTGCGCGGTGTTCGTACCTGCTGCGTTCATTTCCGGCTTGACCGGGCAGTTCTACAAGCAGTTCGCCCTGACCATCGCCATTTCGACCGTCATTTCGGCGTTCAATTCGCTGACCCTGTCGCCAGCCTTGGCCGCGGTGCTGCTCAAGGAGCACCACGCACCCAAGGACCGTTTCTCGCGGTTCCTCGACAAACTGCTGGGCAGCTGGCTGTTCTCCCCGTTCAACCGTTTCTTCGACCGTGCGTCCAACCGCTACGTCGGTGGCGTGCGCCGGGTCATCCGCTCCAGCGGCATCGCCCTGTTCGTGTATGCCGGCCTGATGGGCCTTACCTACCTGGGCTTCTCGTCCACCCCGACCGGTTTCGTGCCGGCCCAGGACAAGCAGTACCTGGTGGCCTTCGCCCAACTGCCGGACGCGGCCAGCCTCGACCGTACCGAAGCGGTGATCAAGCGCATGAGCGAAATCGCCCTCAAGCAGCCTGGCGTGGCCGACTCGGTGGCCTTCCCGGGCCTGTCTATCAACGGTTTCACCAACAGCCCGAACAGCGGCATCGTGTTCACCCCGCTCAAGCCATTCGATGAGCGCAAGGACCCGAGCCAGTCAGCGGCAGCCATCGCAGCCGCGCTGAATGCCAAGTTCGCCGACATCCAGGACGCCTACATCGCGATCTTCCCGCCGCCGCCGGTACAGGGCCTGGGCACGATTGGCGGCTTCCGTCTGCAAATCGAAGACCGTGGCAACCTGGGTTACGAAGCGCTGTATAAAGAAACCCAGAACATCATCGCCAAGAGCCACAACGTGCCAGAGCTGGCCGGCCTGTTCACCAGCTACCAGGTCAACGTGCCACAAGTCGATGCCGCCATCGACCGGGAAAAGGCCAAGACCCACGGCGTGGCGATCACCGACATCTTCGACACCCTGCAGGTCTACCTGGGCTCGTTGTACACCAACGACTTCAACCGCTTCGGCCGTACCTATCAGGTCAACGTCCAGGCTGAGCAGCAGTTCCGCCTTGATGCCGAGCAGATCGGCCAACTTAAGGTGCGCAACAACCTTGGCGAGATGATCCCGCTGGCGACCTTCCTCAAGGTCAGCGATACCTCGGGGCCGGACCGGGTCATGCACTACAACGGCTTCATCACTGCCGAGATCAACGGTGCCGCCGCACCGGGCTACAGCTCTGGTCAGGCGGAAGCTGCAATCGAGAAGCTGCTGAAAGAGGAATTGCCCAACGGCATGACCTTCGAGTGGACCGACCTGACCTACCAGCAGATCCTCTCGGGCAATACCGCGCTGCTGGTGTTCCCGCTGTGCGTGCTGCTGGCGTTCCTGGTGCTGGCCGCCCAGTACGAAAGCTGGAGCCTGCCACTGGCGGTGATCCTGATCGTGCCAATGACCCTGCTGTCGGCCATCACCGGTGTGATCGTATCGGGTGGCGACAACAACATCTTCACCCAGATCGGCCTGATCGTACTGGTGGGCCTGGCGTGCAAGAACGCGATCCTGATCGTCGAATTCGCCAAGGATGAACAGGCCAAGGGCCTCGACCCGCTGGCTGCGGTGCTGGAAGCCTGCCGCCTGCGTCTGCGGCCGATCCTGATGACCTCGATCGCCTTCATCATGGGCGTGGTGCCCCTGGTGTTCAGCTCCGGTGCAGGTTCGGAAATGCGCCATGCCATGGGTGTGGCGGTGTTCTCGGGAATGATCGGCGTAACCGTGTTCGGCCTGTTCCTGACCCCGGTGTTCTTCTTCCTGATCCGCCGTTTCGTCGAGCGTCGCCAGGTCCGCAAGGCTGAACACGCTCAAGTGCTGGAGAACCACGCATGAACCTGCTCAAACCCCTGACCCCAAGCCTGCTGGCACTGGCCCTGGCGGCCTGTGCGGTAGGCCCGGACTACCAGGCGCCAGCTACCGAACCTGCACAACTGGGCAGCGATGTGCAGGCCAAGGCCTACGACCGAAGCCGCTTCGAGAGCCTGTGGTGGAAGCAGTTCGACGACCCGGTGCTGAACCAGCTGGTGCAGGCTTCGCTGGACGGCAACCGTGACTTGCGCGTTGCCTTCGCCCGCCTGAAATCGGCCCGCTCGATCCGCGAAGACGCCGAGAACGACCCGTTCCCGGTGGTCACCAGCCGTGCCAGCAGCGATCTCGGCAAGGGCCAGATCCCCGGCCAGACCACGCAGCGAGTGAACAGTGAGCGCTACGACCTGGGCCTGGACATGGCCTGGGAACTTGACCTGTTCGGCCGCATCCAGCGCCAGATCGAAGCCAGCGAAGCCCAGGAAGCGGCGGCCGCCGCCGACCTGCAACAGCTGCAGGTCAGCCTGATCGCCGAACTGGTCGATGCCTACGGGCAACTGCGCGGTGCCCAGTTGCGCGAAAAGATTGCCCTGGCCAACCTGAAGACCCAGCAGGAATCACGCACCATTACCGAAACCCTGCGCGATGCCGGCGTGGGCAATGACCTCGACGTGGTGCGTGCCGATGCGCGCCTGGCCGGGGTCGAAGCCACCGTACCGCAACTGCAAGCCGAACAGGCTCGGGCTCGGCACCGCATCGCCACCCTGCTCGGCCAGCGCCCTGACGCGCTCAGCGTAGACCTGTCGCCCAAGGCGCTGCCGGCCATCGCCAAGGCGTTGCCGGTGGGTGACCCGGGTGAGTTGCTGCGCCGTCGCCCGGACATCCGCAGCGCCGAACGCCAACTGGCGGCCGCCACCGCCAACGTTGGCGTGGCCACCGCCGACCTGTTCCCCCGTGTCAGCCTCAGTGGCTTCCTCGGCTTTACCGCCGCCCGCGGCTCGCAGATCGGCTCTTCGGCGGCCAACGCCTGGGCGCTGGGCCCGAGCATTACCTGGGCAGCCTTCGACCTGGGCAGCGTGCGGGCCCGCCTGCGCGGCGCCAAGGCCGATGCCGAAGGGGCACTGGCCAACTACGAACAGCAGGTGCTGCTGGCCTTGGAGGAGTCGGCCAATGCCTTCAGCGATTACGACAAGACCCAGCAGCGCCTGCTGTCGCTGATGCGCCAGAGCGATGCCAGCCGCAAGGCAGCAGAACTGGCCTCGATTCGATATCGCGAGGGTACCGTGGACTACCTGGTACTGCTCGATGCCGAGCGTGAGCGGCTGAGTGCTGAAGATGCGCAAGCTCAGGGTGAAGTCGAGCTGTACCGCGGCATCGTCTCGATCTACAAGGCCCTGGGCGGCGGCTGGCAACCGGAGACGGTGGCCAGCGCACACTGACACACCCCGTTTCAACGGCTCCTTTGGTTGGCTCCTCCCCCAACCTCTTGCCCCGCAGGCCATGGTCTACGGGGCTTTTTTACGTTTGCCATTTATTTACAACAATACACAATGCATGGAATGCCAGCGCAGGCTTGGCTCATGGCAAGCGGCTTGGCCGGCTCGGTTGCATTTACCCCCCGGCTGGCCCAAGCTCAGCCCTTCCCGCCGCCACGGATCGTCCGATGCCCAGACGCAACCGCTACCTGATCGCCCTGCTGTTGTTGGTTCTGGTATCGGCCCTGTTCGGCTACCTGTGGCGCGACACCCCGCCAAGCCCGCCGAACTTGCCTGCACACAGCTACGCCAAGGCGCTGCGCCTTGCCCACGACGGCCAGCCCGGTGCCGCACGGGTGCTGTACCAGCAATTGCAGCGTAACGACCTGCCTGCCATCCGCCGGGCGGCGCTCTACGCCGAATTGCCCAACTACCCCTCGCCGCAGGCATTGAAACTGGCCAGACAGGACCTGGAACAGGCCGACCCGCTGGTGCGCCGAGCGGCCATTGCCAGTATCCGCCGCCTGTTACCGCCCGCACAGCGCAGCCTGGTACTCGGCCCGCTGCTGGACGACGGCGAGCAAAGCGTGCGCTTTGCCGCCGTGGATGCCCTGCTGGGCCTCGATCCCGACGCCATCGGCCTCTATTTCGGCCCGCTGCAGTCAGCACTGGAACAATACCAACAGGCCCTGGAGCAACAACCCGAAGATGCCGACGCCCAGGTGCACCTGGCGCGCCTTTACCTGCACGAAAACGACTACACGCACGCCGCGGCGGCCCTGCACCGTGCGCTCGCGGTCGCCCCCGGCAACCTTGAAGCCTTGGCGACTCAGGTACGTCTGCTCGAGCGCCAGGGCCATCACGATGCCTCCCGCCAGGTCCTGGGCAAAGCACTTGCGCTGAGCCCCGACTCGGCCTTTCTGCAGTATGAGCTAGGGCTTTGGCTCAATCGCCACGAACAGCGTGAGTATGCCTTGCTGGCGCTGTCCCGCGCCGTGGAACTGGACCCGGACAACGCCGACTACCGCTACACACTGGCGGTCACCCTGCATGAACTGGACCAGCTCGACGCCGCCCAGAAGCAACTGGAAACCATACTCAATCGCCAGCCAGCCAATCGCCGGGCACGGGTGCTGCTGATCCAGTACTGGAAAGAGTCCGGCCAACTGCAGAACGTGCAAGTATCGCTAGCCGAGCTGGAGCGCCAAAACCCGGACGACCCTGCACTGCAACAAGGCCTGTAGGCAGAACCTGGATTCAGTTGAACCCTGAGGTTGTAGCAAGGTCCAGTGGGTATCAGGCCACCCTAAAGGAGAGTCGTTTTGGCCAGTTCGTTGGCGCTGGATGAACGTGCCTTGATCCTCGCACCGCCAGAACTGGCGGCGGACACCTCGCGTCTGCTCTCTTCTGCCGGCATCAACAGCCTCTGCGCGGTCGACCTGGCCAACCTGCAGGCGCGTCTGGCCGAAGGCGCAGGCTTGGCGATCATTGCCGAGCAGGTGTTCAACCAAGGCCCAAGTGCCTTGCTACAGGCATTCATCGACCAGCAACCGAGCTGGTCGGATTTGCCCATTGTGCTGGTGACCCAGGGTGCCTGGTCGGCAGCTTGCGTGAGTCATCATCCGGTGGGTAATCTTCTCTGGCTGGTCGCGCCCTTCGAGAATGCCCAGTTGCTGCACATGACCCGGTCCGCGCTGCGCAACCGCCGGCGACAGTACGTTACCCGTGACCAGCTCTATGGCATGCAGCAGCGCCTGGACGGCCAGCCTTCAACGCCAGGCAAGGAGCAGGAGCACAGTGAATTCGCCCGCTACCAGGCACGCAAGATGGAGGCCATCGGCCAACTGGCCGGCGGCGTCGCCCATGACTTCAACAACCTGCTCACCAGCATCAGCGGCAGTTTCGAACTTATCCAGCGACGCCTGCGCCAAGGCCGCGGCGACGGCCTGGATGGCGTTCTGTGTATGGGCCGCGAGGCCGTCTCACGCGCCGCCCGCCTGACCCACCGCCTGCTTGCCTTCTCTTCCCGCCAATCGCTGCACAGCCAACGTATAGACCTGCCTACTTTGCTCGATGTAAAGCGCCTGAAGGCCTGCCTGAGCCCGGCAATAACCCTGCAAGTGCACGCGGCCAAAAACCTGTGGCCCGTGGAGGCGGATGACCAGCAGTTGCAAGAAGCCCTCGACAACCTGCTGCTCAATGCCAGCGAAGCCATGCCCAACGGTGGCCGGCTACGCATCGAGGCAAACAATCATCACATCACCACCGAGCAG
Source organism: Pseudomonas sp. 3HC3 (assembly GCF_044904505.1). NCBI lineage: Bacteria > Pseudomonadati > Pseudomonadota > Gammaproteobacteria > Pseudomonadales > Pseudomonadaceae > Pseudomonas > Pseudomonas sp. 3HC3. The sequence continues at coordinate 414,060 of NZ_JADDRH010000001.1, read as the reverse complement.
GCCGCTGGCGGCGTTCTGCGCACTGGCGATTATGTGCGCCTGCGGATCATCGACAGCGGCCAGGGCATGGCACAGAGCACACTGGAGCACGCCTTCGAACCGTTCTTCAGCACCAAGGCGACCGGCCAGGGCATTGGCCTGGGGTTGTCCATGGTGTACGGCTTCAGCAAGCAGTCCCACGGGCATATCACCCTCAGCAGCGAGATTGGCCAGGGTACCCAAGTGGAGCTGTATTTGCCGCGCCATCTCGGCCAGGCCCTGTCATCCAGCAAGCCTGTGCCGCCCAGGCAAGACGGCTGCAGCCGACACGTGCTGATTGTCGAAGACGATCCCCATGTGCGCCAACTGCTCTGCCAGGCGCTGCGCGAAAACGGCTTCCCCTGCCAAAGCGCAGCCGACGCCAACGAGGGCCTGAAGCTGCTGCGCTCGGCACAACCGGTGGATTTGCTGGTCACTGATGTGGGCTTGCCCGGCATGAACGGCCGGCAACTGGCAGAAATTGCCCGCAGCCTGCGGCCACAATTACCGGTGCTGTTCATCACCGGTTACGCGGAAACAGCCATGGCCCGTGAAGGCTTCCTGGGCGCTGGCATGCACCTGATCTGCAAGCCGTTCGAGTTGCAGCAGTTGCAGGCTCAAGTGACACAGATTCTAGGCAACCCTTGAAGCGCCTTACGCGTCAAGCATGCGTAGCGCCTCATCGGCAAGGTGTGCCAGCGAAAACGGCTTGTTCAATAATGCAGTGCCAGGCTGATCGAGCAATTGCGCTTCGATAGACTGGTCCGCATAACCGGTGATAAACAGAATTTTCTGTTGTGCAAGCTGCATGCGCATGGCCTTGGCCACTTGCCGGCCACTGAATCCACCCGGCAAACCGATATCGGTTATGACCAGATCGAAAGGGCCGCCATGGCGGAAGCGCTCCAGTGCGGTATTGGCATCGCCCACATCCGTGACGTCAAAACCACGCTCAGTCAGGTACTCGCGCATGACCGCGCGCAGATCAAGCTCATCATCCACCAGCAGCAGGCGCTCGCCCCGTGCCATGCGCTGCGAAAAGGCTACTGGCTCAGGCTCAGCGGGAACCTGCTCATGGCTCCTCGGGAAAAGCATGGAAACCTTGGTGCCCTGTTCCGGCGTCGACTCGATCCAGGCATAGCCGCCTGACTGACGGACAAAGCCATACACCATCGACAGACCAAGCCCGGCCCCACGACCGAGCGGCTTGGTGGTGTAGAACGGTTCAAAAGCCCTGGCGATATCCACTGCTGACATGCCATGGCCATCGTCCTCGACATGCAAGGCCACATAGTCGCCTGGCGGCAAGCCCCCCTCGTCCGGGAAAAAGGCTGTCAGCCGTTCGTTGACGCTGCTGATGGTGACATTGCCCTGCTCCAGACACGCTTCACGCGCATTTGCACACAAATTGATCAAGGCATTCTCGAGTTGGGGCACGTCCAGGCTCACGGCCCAGGGCGTAACATCCAGTTGCCAGTGCAAACGCATCTCTGCCCCCAAGGCCCGCAGCAACAGAGGTTCGCTCAGAGGTAATTGCCGATTGAAGTCCAGTGGCCGAGGGGCCAATGGCTGATGGCGAGAAAATGCAATCAACCGATGGGTCAGGTCCATGGCCCGCTGCACCGAGTCGCGCGCAACATCCACGTAGGCCCCCACCCGCTCCAGCCGCCCCTCCTGCAGGCGCCGTTGCAGCAGCTCTAGGCTGCCACCGATACCGGACAGCAAATTGTTCATTTCATGGCCCATGCCACCTGCCAACTGGCCAACCACCTCCATGCGCTCGCTATTGCGCATCAGCGCCTCTGCCTGACGCGCCGCCTCTTCACGGTCTGCGGTGATGTCCCGGCCAACCGCAGTCAGCAGGCTGCCGTCAAACCGCGCGCGCCAGCGAAACCAGTGGTAGTGGCCATCGCGGTGTCGCAGCCGGATCTCCAACTGCTCCGCTTGGCTGCATTGCAGCAGCGCGGACACTGCCAATCGCACTTCGGCACGCTCTGTCGGGTGCACCAGTTCCATCACCGACATCTCCTGCACCTGCTCTTGTGTCCAGTCCAGAATGCGGTACCAGGCCGGATTGGCAGCATGCAGTCTCAATTCAGGGCTAAGCATCATCATCGCTTCGCGCGACAGCAACCAGAACTGCTCTCGCTCGGCCACATGGTGCTCAACCTGGCGTTCAAAGCTCTGGACCTGTTCACGCCAATGGCGGTGCGCCTCGACGCTGGCTGTGGTCTCGATCACCGTATGCAGAAACCCGGCCACGTTACCGAGTTCATCGTGCAGGGGTGCATAACCGAATGCACACCATAGCGGTTCGGTGCCCTCACTGCGGACGATGCGCAGGGGTGGGTCTTCGACAAAATTCGAGTGGCCTTCCAGTGCCTTGAACACCCAGGGCCCCACTGCTGGCCAGATATCATTCCACAGGGTATCGAACGCCATGCCCAGCGCATCCGGTAATGCCCGCAACGCCCGGTAGCCGTCGTTATGCACCACACACAGGTCTGGCCCCCAGACCACCGCACACGGAAAGGGCGACAAGTGCATCATGTCCACGGCAATGCGCAACGAGGCAGGCCAGCGCGACAATGGCCCAAGCGAGGTACGCCACCAGTCGAACTGGGCTATCCGCTCGCCCATCGGCTCGATCGATGGCAAAGCAGGCGAATGCAGGATGACCTGCGGTGCAGGCTCGCGTGGCGTACCGTTTGCGACCAATATCGTGACTCCAGCAATGCTCAGGGTTGACCACGGTGTCGCCAGGCCCAAGGCTCGCCCGTGGAATCTGTTCAAGTTAGCACAGCATATACTGCATGCCATGGCGTACTTGCAGGTGACAGCTATGCTATTTAGGTTTTCCCTCGGGCCAGGGAGCACAGGCCCATTCAGGTTGCCGACGGGAGCAGGGTCATGAGCAAGAAAATTCTGGTGGTGCTGACCAATACCGCGAAGTATCCAACCCTCAAACGGGCAACCGGGTTGTGGTTGGGTGAAGCCGTACACTTTGTCGAGAAAGTCGAAAAGGCCGGCTATACGGTCGATTATGTCAGCCCGCAGGGCGGCTACGTTCCCGTCGACCCGAAAAGCCTGCATATGGCCCCTGACCTGGACTGGCAGTGGTACGACGACAAGCGCTTCATGACGCGCCTGGGCAGTACCTTGGCCCCAGGCCAGGTGAAGGCCGACGAATACAGCGTCATCTATTACACCGGTGGGCATGGGGTGATGTACGACTTCGCCGATAACCAGCCGTTGCAGGAACTGGCACGCAAAATCTACGAAAAAGGTGGCATTGTCGCAGCAGTCTGTCACGGCGTTGTCGGCCTGCTGAACATCAAGCTGAGTAACAACTGCCTGCTCCTCAAAGACCGCAAGGTGACCGGCTTTTCCAACATAGAGGAAAAACTGGTCGAACTGGACGACAAAGTGCCGTTCCTGACGGAGACCGAACTTGGGGCTCGCGGCGGTGAGTACAGCAAACATGATGATCCGTGGAAGCCGTACGTGGTCGACGATGATAGGCTGATCACCGGGCAGAACCCCGCTTCCACTGCCTTGCTGGCCGAAGCAGTGCTTAAAAAGCTCAACGGCAGTTAGCTACATCAAGGCGCTCGATTTCCTACCGTTTCAACTGCAGCCGGACTACAGCAGCCCGGACAGCAAATACATAGGCTCAGGGCTCAGCTGTTCACCACGAACAGTTTCAGAGCGGAGAACTATTAGCCTATGTCGAAAATCATGCACGCAGGGCGCAGCATGGTGGAGCTGCTGCTGCTCATTGCAGTGGCGCTGGTGCCTGTGGTTTCCGGTTTGCTGGTGATGGCTTTCCAGCTGGAAGCAAAACTTGCGGAAAACGCGGACATCTCCGTTCAGGAGGCGGTGTTCAGCGTCGACAATGCACTGGACAGAATGCACGAGACGGCCCTGCGTACCCTGCCATTTGCAGGGCAAGCTTGCGACGACGTCAAAAGTGCCTTGCAGGACCAGGTTGCCATTCGCTCCATGGTCAGGTCATTGACCTTACTCAAAGACAATCAACCTTACTGCAGCACGGCTTCAGGTTCGCTGGAGCATTATTCATCGTTCGCGTTGTCCGGCCAGCGGGTCGCACTGTCCTACGGCCCTCCTGACACGCGCCAGAAGCTGCTGGTCGACTTTCATCAAAAAGGCAAGAACAATGGCGTGATCGTGACAGCCTATGCCATGCAGATTCGCAACGAACTGGATGGCTTTCAGGATGGGCTGACACTGCTGGTCGAGTTTGGCGACCGCTACATATGGAGCAATGGTGACAGCCGCGGCCTTGAACGCCCTTCACAGGCCGAGTTTTTTACTAGCGCAATGTCGGCCAGATATGGCTACACGGTCAAAGGTGGCTACCCGGAGGGTTTCACCGCTCAGGAAATCCGCCAGTCGGTGCTGCAGATCGCACCCTCGCTGATGCTGGTGGGGATCGTGACCGGCTCGATCGTTTATCTGGCCCTGTTCAGGGCACGTGCAAACAGGCGGGGTACCGCCGCCGAACGAGCATGACGACGACGGTACTCCAGGGCGGTCAGTCTGTGCTCAGCACGCCACGGCGTACCTGGTCACGTTCGATGGATTCGAACAATGCCTTGAAGTTGCCCTCACCAAAGCCATCGTCACCTTTGCGCTGGATGAACTCGAAAAAGACCGGGCCAAGCAGGGTTTCCGAGAAGATCTGCAGCAGCAAGCGCTTGTCTTCGGGCTGCGAGGCGCCATCGAGCAGGATGCCACGCGCTTGCAGTTGGTCGACCGGCTCACCATGGCCAGGCAAGCGCTCTTCGAGCATTTCGTAGTAGGTTTGCGGTGGCGGGGTCATGAAGCGCATGCCCAGCCCCTTCAGGGCATCCCAGGTCTTGAGCAGGTCATCGGTCAGGAAGGCCACGTGCTGGATACCTTCACCGTTGAACTGCATCAGGAACTCTTCGATCTGCCCCGCGCCCTTGGACGACTCTTCGTTGAGCGGGATGCGGATCATGCCATCAGGAGCAGTCATCGCCTTGGAAGTGAGGCCGGTGTATTCGCCCTTGATGTCGAAGTAGCGGATTTCGCGGAAGTTGAACAGCTTCTCGTAGAACCCGGCCCAGTAGGCCATACGCCCGCGGTAAACGTTATGGGTGAGGTGGTCGATGATTTTCAGGCCAGCCCCCACCGGGTTGCGATCCACGCCTTCGATAAAGTTGAAGTCGATATCGTAGATCGAGCTGCCTTCCTCGAAGCGGTCGATCAGGTAGAGCGGTGCCCCGCCGATGCCCTTGATCGCCGGCAGGCGCAGTTCCATCGGGCCGGTTTCGATTTCTACCGGCTGGGCGCCCAGTTCCAGGGCGCGGGCATAAGCCTCATGGGCATTGCGCACGCGGAAGGCCATGCCACACACCGACGGGCCGTGTTCAGCGGCGAAGTACGAGGCGATGCTTTTGGGTTCATTGTTCAGGATCAGGTTGATGTCACCCTGGCGATACAGGTGCACATCCTTGGAACGGTGGGTGGCCACTTTGGTGAAGCCCAGTATCTGGAATACAGGCTCAAGTACGCCTGGGGTCGGCGAAGCCAGTTCGATGAATTCGAAGCCCATCAGGCCCATTGGATTTTCGAAGATATCAGCCATGTTCGTGTTCTCATCTGCAGCGAAAATTATTGATTGCGTGGGATGTGGAACAGGAACGGCGGTGAGCACGGAATGCCCCGCACGCTACGGGCGAGGTAATCACCTATGATCAGCTTGAACCCATGGTATGTCATATGGACCCATTCTCGGCGGGCTTGATCCTTCGGAAGTGAAGGACCTTATTGTTGTATTCGTAAATCGATTCTACATTGCGTAAAATGGTTTGTCGCGTTTTAGTTACTCGTACGCGCCGACAAACGGCTATCCTCTCGTTTTACTTCATGATAGTCAGGTCAGCATGCCCCTTACCGTCAAACGCCGCGCCACACTCAGCTGGCGCACGCTGTTGCCCTGGGTCGTCGGCGTGCTGCCGGTCATGTGCGGCCTGGCCGTGATGAACTGGCAGGTCGAGCGTGAAATGCAGGCCAGCAGCCAGGCCACCACCCGCCAGGCACTGGAGCACGTCGAACACATTCTCGACGACCTGTCCCGTGCCGCCAATTCGCTGCTTCCACTGACTGACAGCCCATGCGAGCAGGTCAAGCTTATGCTACGGGCCCAGGTTACCCGCAATGCCTTCGTGCGCTCGACCAACCTGTTCAGGCACAACAACCTTTATTGCACTTCGCTGTTCGGCGAGTTCGAAGAACCGGTCAATCCTGGCGATTACGTCGACGGCAAGTTATGGCTGATGGACGGCAACTCGGTTACGCCGGGCCACCCGCTGCTGGTCTACCGTGCCAGCGACGGCGACCACGGTGCAATCACCACGGTGGATGGCGACCACCTGCTGACTGCACTGCGCCTGATCGGTCCCGATGAAGAACTGCAGATCCGCGTGGGCGACGCCTGGATGGGCAAGGACGGGGTGGTCCACAAAGGCGTATCCCCTGCCGCCCCCAGCGCCAACGTGCTGATTGGCTCAACCCGCTACCCTTTCAGCGTGCAGGGCGGCTACAGTGCCGACAAGCAAGGCCAACTGTTACGCAGCCACTACCCTGGCCTGCTCAGTCTGCTGCTGGTACTGGGTGCCTTGGCGGCGCTGGTGTGCCGCTGGCAGATTCGCCGCGCCACCTCACCGCGTGCCGAACTGGAGCGTGCCCTGCAGGCCGATGAATTCCTGCCGTATTTTCAGCCGGTGGTGCGCAAGGGCGATTACCGCTGGGCTGGCGCGGAAGTGCTGATGCGCTGGCACCACCCGCGAGAGGGCCTGGTTCGCCCCGACCTGTTCATCCCCTATGCCGAACACAGCGGGCAGATTGTCGCCATGACCCGCGCGCTGCTGACACATACCGCGCAAAGCCTGGCGCCCTATGCCGGCCTGTTGGAAGACGGCTTCCATATTGGTGTCAACATCACCGCTGACCACTGCCGCGACCTCAGCCTGCTGGATGACTGCCGCACATTCCTGCAGCACTTTCCGCCCGGCCGGGTGGTGCTGACCCTGGAGCTGACAGAGCGCAAGCTGATCGAGCCCACGCCGGTCACCCTTGAGCTGTTCGAAAAGCTGCACGCCATGGGCGTGATGATCGCCCTCGACGACTTCGGCACAGGCCAGTCGAGCCTCAACTACCTGCGGCAATTCAAGGTCGACTACCTGAAGATCGACCAGAGCTTTGTTGCCATGATCGGCGCCGATGCGCTGTCAGTACACATTCTCGAGACCATCATCGAGCTATCAGGAAAGCTGGACCTGGGCATCGTCGCCGAGGGTGTGGAAACCGCCATGCAGCGCGACTACCTGGCCGCGCACGGGGTGGACTTCCAGCAGGGTTACCTGTTCGCCAGGCCCATGCCAGCCGCCCAGTTCCTCGAAGCCCTGGCCACTCGCCCGGGCGCAACGCAGTTGCCGCAAGGCGCGCCCCCTGAGATCATGCGCGGCTGATCAACCCGCTCAATTCCCGTATTCGAGGCATTCGTGTCAAAAGGCATTGTTTCATCGGTCATGGCGTCCTGTTTGTTCGCTGTGATGTACTTCTATACCTCCCTGCTCAAGCCACTCGATGGCGAAGAAATCTTTGGCTGGCGTACCCTGCTGACACTGCCGTGCCTCACCTTGTTCATGCTTGTCTCGAAAGACTGGAAGCGGGTGGGTGAACTGATGGGCCGGGTGAAACGCACACCGGTGCTGTTGCTCGGCATGGTCGGCACGTCCTGGTTGATGGGGGTGCAGCTGTGGCTGTTTCTCTGGGCGCCCCTGCATGGGCGCAGCCTGGAAGTGTCGATGGGTTACTTCCTGCTGCCACTGGCCATGGTCCTGACCGGGCGGCTGGTATATGGCGAGCGCCTGTCACGCCTGCAGACGGTTGCCGTGGCCTGCGCCGCGCTGGGCGTGGGCCACGAGCTGTACCAAAATGGCAGTTTTGCCTGGGAGACCCTGCTGGTCACGATGGGCTACCCGGTCTACTTCGTGCTGCGCCGACGCTGCCGCACCGACCACCTGGGCGGTCTGTGGTGCGACATGTGCCTGCTGCTGCCGTGGGCGCTGTACTTCGTGATCCAGAGCCCACTGTCCAGCGCCGACCTGCAAGCACACCCGGGGCTCTACGTGTTGATCCCAATCCTTGGCGCGATCAGCGCTTCGGCGCTGATCGCCTACGTACTGGCCAGCCGCATGCTGCCATTCAGCCTGTTCGGCCTGCTCAGCTACGTCGAACCCGTGCTGCTGGTGGGCGTGGCGTTGCTGCTGGGCGAAACCATCGGCCCGGATCAGTGGCTGACCTACCTGCCAATCTGGGCCGCGGTACTGGTGCTGGTGCTTGAAGGCTTCAAGCACCTGCTACGTCAGCGTCGCGGTTCGGTGTGAGCCGAACCTGGCGCACCCGTCGCTCTTCAACCGCCTCTACGGTCAGCATCCAGCCATTCCAGGCCAGCCGGTCACCGACCATCGGCAGACGGTCGAGCAAGCTCATCACCAGGCCCGCAAGGGTCTGGTAATCCTCGGTAGCACGGGCACTGAAGCCAGTACGCGCCTGCACCTGGCTGAGGTTCAGCGCGCCGCTGACCACAAAGCCTTCCCCCTCCTGAACGATGCCTGGGCCTTCAACTTCGCTGGCATCCGGCAGCTCACCGGCAATCGACTCAAGGATGTCGGTCATGGTCAGCAGCCCGGTGAAGTCACCGAACTCGTTGACCACGAAGGCAATATGGGTCGACTGAGCGCGCATTTGCTCCAGGGCATTGAGGATGCTGAAGCTCTCCAGCAGGTTCAACGGCGCCCGGGCCATGTTTTCCAGGTCGGGCTGGTTGCCCGAGAGCAGTTCTTTCAGCAGTTCCTTCTTGTGCACAAAGCCCAAGGGCTCGTCCACGCGACCATCGCGGATCAGCGGCAGGCGCGAGTACGGCGAATTGGCCAGGGCCTGGGCAGTGGCGTCGGCCGGTTGCGCCAGGTCGATCACGTCAACCTCGGCACGGGCAGTCATCACCGTACGAATCGGCCGCTCAGCCAGGTTCAGCACGCCGCTGATCATGACCCGCTCACGCCGGTCGAACAGCACCTGTTCCCCGCCGCCCTCGACCAGGTCGGCAATTTCCTCGCCTACCTCGTCAGCCTCGACCCGGCGGCCGCCCAGCAGGCGCAGCACGGCATGGGCAGTCCGTTCGCGCAACGGCCGATGCTGTTGCAAGCTGCGCTTGCGGCGGGCACGGGCCAGTTGGTTGAACATCTCGATCAGGATCGAGAAGCCGATGGCCGCGTACAAGTAGCCTTTCGGGATATGGAAACCCAGGCCTTCTGCGGTGAGGCTGAAACCGATCATCATCAGGAAGCCCAGGCACAGCATGATCACCGTGGGGTGGGCGTTGACGAAGCGGGTCAGCGGCTTGCTGGCAACGATCATGATACCGATCGAGAAGATCACCGCGATCATCATCACGGACAGCTCATCGACCATGCCCACCGCCGTGATCACGGCATCCAGCGAGAATACTGCGTCCAGTACCACGATCTGGGCAACGATCGGCCAGAACGCGGCATGGCGCAGCGTGCCACTGGCCTGGGTCACGTGACCCTCCAGGCGCTCATGCAGCTCCATGGTGGCCTTGAACAGCAGGAACACACCACCGAACAGCATGATCAGGTCACGGCCAGAGAAGCTCTTGTCGAACACTTCGAACAGCGGCGCGGTAAGGGTGACCATCCACGAAATGCTGGCCAACAGGCCCAGACGCATGATGAGCGCCAGGCTCAGGCCAATGACCCGCGCGCGGTCGCGCTGATGGGGCGGCAACTTGTCGGCAAGGATGGCGATGAACACCAGGTTGTCGATACCCAGCACCAGCTCGAGGACGATAAGCGTCAACAGGCCTAACCAGGCCGTGGGGTCGGCTAGCCATTCCATTAGCGGGTACTCACGAGGGGCACGTCACAAGGACGGGGGAAGGATGGCCAGAAAGGCCGAAGACTGGGGGGCTCCGCGAAGGTGCTCATATAGACCTTGATAACAAATTGGGAGAACGATGCTACAAGCACAGCAGGTTTCTGTAGTAGCGCAAAACTATTACAAAACCTGTAACAACCCTGCATCGCCATCAGCCCTGCAGGCGCGAGTCGTGCGCAGGTACTTTTGTTCAATACATCAGAATGCCAGCCACGCGAGGATAACGCCTCCCCAACCACGCGGATCTTCCTCATGAGCCTATACCTGTCCATGGCCGCCTTCGCGCTTGCGGCTTCGATCTCCCCCGGCCCGGTCAACATCGTCGCACTTGGCAGTGGTGCCCGCCATGGCCTGCGCGCCAGCGTGGCACATGTAGCCGGCGCCACGCTGGGCTTCTGCCTGTTGCTGGTGCTGGTAGGGCTGGGCCTGCATCAACTGCTGTTGCGTTGGCCCCTGTTGGGCCTGATGTTGCACTGGGGCGGTGTGGCGTTTCTGCTATACATGGCGTGGAAACTGGCCAGTGACGACGGTAACCTGAACAACGCACAGCCTACCCATGCCCCTTCAGCCTGGCACGGCGCAGCGATGCAGTGGCTTAACCCCAAAGCCTGGTTGGCAGCCGTTGCCGGGGTGGGAGCCTACACCGGAGGAGAACAGCACTTGCTGTGGCTGTTTACCTGGATCTACGGCCCAATCTGTTTCATCTCGGTGGCCTGCTGGGCCTGGGCCGGCAGTGTGATTCGCCAGTACCTGGACAACCCACGTCACCTGCGCATGCTCAATCGGAGCCTGGCCGTGTTATTGCTCGCCAGCGCGGTTTACCTGATCCTTTAAGGCTTGCCCGGCTCCTGCAGGAGCGCCCAGGCTAGCGACGGCGTTTCTGTAATGCCCCGGTGTCGCCGCCAGGTGCTGTTTGAATGCCCGCTGCAGGTGCGCCTGATCAGCAAACCCGGCCTCCTGTGCAACGTCAGCAATGGCCCGGCCCTGGCGCAGCTGCGCCCGGGCCAGTTGCACGCGCTGATCTAGCAGGTAGCCATGCGGCGTCAGGCCAAAGCGTTGGCGAAAGGCACGAATCAGGTAGGACCGAGACAGGCCGCAAGCCCCGCAGATATCCTCAAGGCTGAGCGGGTCACTGCGATGGGCACGTATGAAAGCTGCCGCTGCATCCAGCCGAGGATTGCCCTGGTCAATCTCGCTGGCATTACCGCCAAGCATGCCCGGTAACTCGACGAACAGGGCCGCCAGGCGGGCTTCACGATCAGGCAGCCTGGCATCGAACAGGTCGGCAAAGGCCTGCAACAGCCGCCGATACAACACAGGCGAGCGGCTCCAGGTCTGCGTTGGCAGGGTAAAACCCAATGCCCTCAACCAAGGCTGATCGACGAACAGCATCAGGTAAGACCATGCTTCCCCGGCGACAGGGTTGCAGGTATGCACCACGCCCGGGTTCATCAACACCGTGGTACCCGCCCCAACCTCAACGCACTGGTCACTGTTGATGTAAGTGCTACGCCCCCCCGTGATGACACCGATGGAGAAGCTCTCGTGGGAGTGCGCGGCGTAGCACACCTTGCGCCCGTCCCCTACCCGTCGGGCTTCGACGAACGGCAAGGCAGGGTCGCGCCAAAACCGTGAGACCTCGATCATCCTCTGCTGCCCTGCCCACCGCTGACGTATGCACGGATACTACACACTTATCGTGGGAACAGATCCAACGTGCGCTCCACTTCGCCAATATCAATCCTGAAACCATCGCCTTCCGGCAGGCCAACCACAAAGCCGAAATGCTGGTGATCACGATCCGTCAGGTACTTGTAGTAACTGACGAAACGGTTCGGCGGCTGCAAGGTCAGCAGGCAGCCGCCAGCCTGGAGCACATTCACGCCATGCACCAACTGGCTACCCTCCACCCCGATGACCACCTTAGCCCCGGCGCACGCCGCGACAATGCTCGGAATATCGGACTTCAGCGGGTTGATGATGCGAAAGCCACGGGTAGTGCGCAAGTGCTCGGCAAGCTCCAGTTCGTTGCGCAACAGGCGCAGGTCACCATCACCGCCCCGCAACAGGAAAACCCCCGGGTGCTGCGTGTACGACACATGCGACAGCAGCTTGTCACCCATGGCTCGGTAGCGAGCATGCCGGCTGCGGTTGTTACTCTGGTCATCGAACAGCACCAGCTCACGGAAGAACGCACTGCGCAGGCGCAAAGGCTTCATGTCCAGCCAGTCCTCATAGGCCGGAGCCTGGGTAAACAGTGGATACCTGGCAGAGGGGGCGGTGGTCACCGGGATGCCTTCGTTGCAGGCCAGCGCATAGGTCGGGCAATCTTCCATCAGCCAGGTGCCGAACCAAGCGTTACCGTTTTGCGTGCAATAGATCGCGGCGCGGTCAATTTCATTGTCGATGAGGATGGTCGGGAAGGTACTCGGCTTCTGTGACAGCCAATGGCTGGCCTTGCCCTTGTACAACGCCCCATCGACCAGCCACACATCCTTGATCAGGTAGCCGCGGGTTGGTCCTTGCAACGTATTGACGCCACCCGCCATGGTCTGCGCCGGGTGCACATAGGGGTAAAACCGCTTGCCTTCCCAGCCCGTCACTCGCTCCATCTGGCCGGGGAGGAAAAAGGCCGGCGGTGAAACCGTGGCTTCGCCCGGGGCGATGTCCCAGCTCTTGGTGGCGAGGTTCTTGATGTCGATCGCCGTTTTTCTGCCAAGTCGTTTGCGCAACACGTAGCGGTAGGCGGCCAAGGTCCAGCTGTGTTGCCTGGCTGCGGGCGATGCACTGAACTGCGAGATGTCGCTTCCCATGAAGCGTCCTCCCCTGATGACGAAGTCTGGACCCCGGCGCCAGGCGCCAGATCAATGCATCCCTGGCTGTCACTCAATCGCTCGTGACTCTTTCCATGGTGGGCGGTGATTGCAAGTTGGCGTAACGGCTGCGCAACGTTTCCACGAACGGTTCGCCAGCCCCGCTGCCTCCATAGAGATAAATCTTGTGCAGGCCACCAAACACCATTTCGTGATAGCGGCTGGCAACTTCCTCATCGCTTGGGCCATCCGGCAGCCCCAGATGCAACGTCAGCTTGTCGCCTTCGACCGCGAACATCGGCGTATCCCACAAGAACTTTGCCGTACCGGTCTTGGGCAGACGGACAAACAGGTACGCATGGTTACCCAGCGAGTCGATATCACCACCGCGGCGGCGCTTCCACTTCAACAGGCCGTCGTCCGGGCGCGCCAGACACAGGCCGATATCGTAATAATCGAAGCCCTGCTCCAATGCCCATTCGAGCGCCATGAAGGTGGTGATCGAGTTCACCTCGCGCAATTTCTTCGCATCGGAAAACACCGCTTCACAATAACCAAAGCGCAACGTGCTCCAGTAACGCTTGCCGCCGCGTACCACTTCACACCCCAGGTGGCAGCCAATTACCTCATCGCCCAGCATGATCAAGTCAAGCCGGCCGACACTCTTGGCAATACGGAACACCTCTTCGGTAGGAAACTGCGCGGCATGAATGCCCTGCCGGGCCGAAGCATAAGGGCGCAGCAGATCCCGGTCGGCCATGGCGATTTCTTCGTCCGAAAGGGTTTGGCGCATGTGATAGAGCGGCCGGTTCTTGCGAATACTGCGCCGCAGTTCGCTGTCGTAACGGGCAGTGATGTCGTCCAGCGACCGCCCCAACGGCACCACGGCGCTCAGGTAATGCGGCACCGACAGCGCCCCCGACGTGGGCATTTCGCTGATGACCACTACATGGCTGGCAGCCGCCGTGGCATTTGCACCGTCTACGATCGATGCGCTGCCTTGGCCCTTGCCACCGATCAGCAGCTTGGCCATCTCCCGTTGCTGCTTGCGGCCGATGTAGAGGATTTCGTACGGGCTCTCCTGTTGCGGGCGAAACCTGGCAACTTCCCAACGCCAGAGACAGGCACGCGCCAACATTTCTCGCACTTTGCTGGCCAACAGCCTGATTTCGTAGCGCATGGAGGGCGACAGGAGCTTGCGCGCCACAGTCGTCAAGGTCTTTTTCATTTCTTCTTCGACGTCCTTTTGAAGTGCACTATTGGCCAATCGGAACAAGAGAAAAAACCCGCAAAAACACTTAACACTTTGATTTTTATTGTTTTACTTGAAACTTTATTATCACATTCAGTAACAATTTAAGATGCCTGCAAACGCTTTGGCAAGCGGCTTCTGGCTGACTTTAGATCAAGTTTCATGGCGTCAAAATCCCCGCATCAAACCGATGCTCTGCATCACTTTTGCTATAACCGTGCCCATCAAGCGTCCGCCGCCCACTTTGCTATCAATGAATAACCTTTGACGCCTTCTCTAGCATAAACGACCGTCAGGCCGCCGACTGCTTGCCAGTAGGCATGGGCGGCCATGTTGAGCCAGACTGGTGTTTTTCCGGCAGCCAGTGCATGCTCTAGATGAAACGATTCACCTGACTTGAAAACCGCCCTTTGATGTGAGGTGCAGTACCCATGGACCGTTTGCTCGATTCACTCTTCCCCAGCGCCGAGAACATCCCGGAAACCTGGCGCCTGGGAGCCCCACTGGAACAACGCGACTACCTGGTCAACGGTGAACTCAGGCGCTGGGACGGCCCGTTGGCCACGGTGCGCAGCCCGGTGTGGCTCAAACAAGGCAACGAAGAGCATCAGGTCGTACTGGGCAGCGCCCCGCTGCTGGATGCCGATACCGCGCTTACCGCCCTCGATGCCGCCGTGCAGGCCTATGACAAAGGCCGTGGCGCCTGGCCGAACATGCGCGTGGCCGAGCGTATCCAGCATGTCGAAACCTTCCTTGCACGCATGCGTGAACAGCGCCAGGCCGTGGTCAAGCTGCTGATGTGGGAGATCGGCAAGAACCTGAAGGATTCGGAGAAGGAATTCGACCGCACCTGCGACTACATCGTCGACACCATCAACGCCCTCAAGGACCTGGACCGACACTCCAGCCGCTTCGAACTGGAACAAGGCACCCTCGGCCAGATCCGTCGCGTCCCGCTGGGCGTGGCACTGTGCATGGGGCCCTACAACTACCCCCTGAACGAGACCTTTACCACACTGATCCCGGCGCTGATCATGGGCAACACTGTGGTGTTCAAGCCGGCCAAGTTTGGCGTACTGCTGATTCGCCCCTTGCTTGAAGCGTTCCGCGACAGCTTCCCGGCAGGCGTGATCAATGTCATCTATGGACGCGGCCGGGAAACGGTTAGCGCGCTGATGGCCAGCGGCAAGGTCGATGTATTCGCCTTCATCGGCACGCACAAGGCCGCCAGCGACCTTAAGAAACTGCACCCCCGCCCGCATCGCCTGCGCGCCGCACTGGGCCTGGACGCCAAGAACCCGGGCATCGTGCTGCCCCAAGTCGACCTCGACAACGCTGTCGAAGAGGCCGTCACCGGGGCGCTGTCGTTCAACGGCCAGCGCTGCACAGCGCTGAAGATACTGTTCGTGCACGAGGATGTGGTCGAGGCCTTCCTCGACAAGTTCCAGCGCAAACTGGCCGCGCTCAAGCCCGGCATGCCCTGGGAGCCTGGCGTGGCACTGACGCCGTTGCCCGAGCCCGGCAAGGTTGACTACCTCGATGGCCTGGTAGCCGATGCGGCGGCCAAGGGTGCACGCGTGCTCAACGAAAATGGCGGGCAAAGCCGTGGCTCATTCTTCTACCCGGCCTTGCTGTACCCGGTCAGCCGGGAAATGCGCGTGTACCACGAGGAGCAGTTCGGCCCGCTGGTACCGGTGGTGCCCTACCGCGACCTGCAGACGGTGATCGACTATGTGCTGGACTCCGATTACGGCCAGCAACTGAGCCTGTTCGGCAACGACCCGGCCACCATCGGCAGCCTCGTCGACATCTTCGCCAACCAGGTCGGGCGCATCAACATCAACGCTCAGTGCCAACGCGGGCCGGACACCTACCCGTTCAATGGCCGCAAGAACAGCGCCGAGGGCACGCTGTCCGTGCATGACGCTTTGCGTGTGTTCTCCATTCGGACGCTGGTCGCCACACGCTTCCAGGAGGCCAACAAAGCGCTGATCAGCGAGATCATTCGCAACCGCCAGTCGAGCTTCCTGACCACCGACTACATCTTCTGACCGCCGCGCTTATAGACAATCGATCTAGCGTCACTGTCGATTTTCCATCTGGGCGAACGACTCTAAGCAACAGGGCGCCCTTCGGCGCCCATTGCACAGGAGAGTCGAACATGGCAGTCAAACCCATCCCCGAAGGCCAGCGCAGCATCACGCCCTACCTGGCCATCAACGACGCCGCCAAGGCCATCGAATTCTACAAGCAAGCTTTTGGTGCGAAGGAAATGTTCCGCCTCGATGCCCCGGGCGGTCGCGTTGGCCATGCCGAACTGAGAATCGGCGATTCTTCGCTGATGCTGGGCGACCCCTGCGACATGGAAGGCGGGCTCACCGCCAGCCAGAAACTCAGCGGTGCGGGTGTAGGTCTGCACTTGTATGTTGAAGACTGCGACAAGGTCTACGCCCAAGCCTTGGCCGCCGGGGGCATCCAGTTACATCCCTTGACCGACCAGTTTTACGGTGACCGCAGTGGCACCCTGAAAGATCCGTTTGGCAACATCTGGTTCGTTTCCACCCACAAAGAGGACCTGACCCCCGATGAGATTCGCGCCCGTGCCGCGAAGATGTTCGGCGGTAGCCAAGCGGCGAGTTGAAAGCAACGCGACTTTGCTTGAAGCTTGGGGCTCGTAGCTTGGAGCTGCTTCATGCGAATCATCGACAAAACCGCCACCCAGGTACGCAGCCTGACCCCCGCTGAAGAGGAACTGCTGGTCGGCTTTGCCACCGGCAGCCTCGCCGGCCCGCGCCTGCTACAGGCCAACCAGCTACTGATGAAAGTGCGCAACGCCAACCAGTGGCTGGCTTGCGACTGCCGCAACGATGCCTTGCCGGTGCTCAACGTCACCCTCAACGGCAGCACCGGTACGCTCTTCCTCAAGAACAACCCAGGCACTGCCGAGCACGCGCCAGGCTGCCCGTTCACCAAGGACGAGCGGGAAGCCGCCGAACGCGAAAATGACCCTGTCCCACCCGCCGCCTGGCTGCCGCCCGACACACCCTTGCGCCTGATCAGCGACTTCCGTGCTGGCACGGCCGGTGCCGCCGGCGATGGCAACGACAAACGCGAACAGCAGCGCCTGTTGTCACTGCTGCTGACCTGGATCGAAACCAGCGGGCTCAACCTTTATGCCACCCATCTGAAAAAAGACCTGACCACACAGTTTGCCGAGTTGCGCAGCGTGGCCAGCCGCTATCCGCTGCTGGAGCGGGTGCCCGCCAGCAACTACCTGGAAACACGCCTGGACATGAAGCACATGATGATGCTCAAGTCCCGTCTGCGCGAAGCCTCTGTGTTTGGCAACCATCGCCGCCACGGCCTGCTGCTGGACTGCGTCGACCAGATCAAAGGGCGCAAGCTGCTCAACAACCGCAGCGAGGAAGGCTTCGATTTCCAGGGGCATCACCTGTACTGGGGCGGAAGCCGCACCACCGGGCCGTTGCTGGCGCTGATGATCTACTCGCCGACCAGCGCCGGTAGCCATTTCTATGAGTTGATCCATGTGGCCAGTGTGCCCGTGCTGTCGCGCGCGCACCTGTTCCCGGTGTACCGCGATGAAGAGCGCGAACCGCTCAAGGCATTGGTGTCGCTGATCGACTGGATGGCCAGTAAAGGCGTGAAAGTGCAGATGCGTCGCCCGGTGATCGGTGGGCAGGTGATGGATGAGCTGGTGCTGACCTCGGACCAGGACCGGGTGTTGTCAGTATCGCTGCTGGAACAGCCCATCGGCCCCGAGCCGGATGCCGAGAACTTCAAGCGCTACGCCGACTTCAAAAGCCTGGAAACGTTCCGCAAGTTCGTTGCCGGCTTTTTCATGCGCGAGCGTTGAAACCCATTCGTTGGCTCACGCAGCGATCAAAGGCGGCAAGCAAGCGGCTAGACACGCTTGCATTGCCCACACGTGTGCGTCAGCCCAGGAACAGCCTGTACGCCGGGTTGTCAGTCTCGTCCCAATACTGATACCCCATCTCATCCAGCGTCAACGGCAAGCCCGCCAGCTCGTCCGCTGGCACTTCCAAAGCGGCGAACACCCGCGCCTGCGCCGCACCATGGTTGCGGTAATGGAACAGGCTGATGTTCCAGCGCTTGCCCAACCGCTCCAGAAACCCCAGCAACGCCCCTGGCCGTTCGGGGAACTCGAAGCGCATCACCCGCTCATCAGCCCCTGGCGCGGCATGCCCGCCCACGGTATGGCGTACATGCAGCTTCGCCAGCTCGTTGTCGGTCAGGTCCAGCACGCTGTACCCCTGCTCCCGCAAGCTGGCCAGCAACTGCTCACGTGGGTCGTGCACCGGGTGGGTCTGCACGCCCACGAACAGGCGCGCCTCCTTGCCGGGGTAGAAGCGGTAGTTGAATTCGGTGATCTGCCGCTTGCCCAGTGCCTGGCAAAAGGCCCGGAAGCTGCCCGGCTGTTCCGGAATTGTCACGGCGATGATCGCCTCGCGCTGCTCACCCAGTTCGGCCCGCTCGGCCACATGGCGCAAGCGGTCGAAATTGACGTTGGCGCCAGAGTCGATGGCCACCAGGGTCTGCCCCCGCACACCCTCACGCGCCACGTACTTCTTGATACCTGCCACAGCCAAGGCCCCGGACGGCTCGGTGATCGAACGGGTGTCGTCGTAGATATCCTTGATCGCCGCGCACAGCTCGTCACTGCTCACTGTCACCACCTCGTCGACGAAGTGGCGGCACAGCTCGAAGCAATGGGCACCGATTTGCGCCACCGCCACGCCATCGGCAAAGGTGCCGACCTGCGGCAGGATCACGCGTTCGCCGACGGCCATGGCAGCCTGCAGGCAGTTGGAATCCACCGGCTCGACGCCGATCACCTTCACTTCAGGACGCAGGTACTTCACATAGGCGGCGATACCGGCGATCAAGCCCCCACCGCCCACGGGCACGAAGATAGCGTCCAGCGCCCCCGGGCGCTGGCGGAGAATTTCCATGGCCACGGTACCCTGCCCGGCGATCACATCCGGGTCATCGAACGGTGGCACGAAGGTAGCGCCTTCGCTGTCGGCCAGCTTCAGTGCGTGGGCCAGCGCATGCGGAAAGCTCTCGCCATGCAGCACCACATGCCCGCCGCGCGAACGCACGCCTTCCACTTTCAACGATGGCGTGGTGGTAGGCATGACGATGGTTGCCTTGATACCCAGGTGCGATGCCGCCAAGGCCACGCCCTGGGCATGGTTGCCCGCCGAAGCGGTGATCACGCCGCGCTGACGCTGCACATCGATCAGACGCGACAGGCGGGTATAGGCCCCCCGGATCTTGAACGAAAACGTAGGCTGCAGGTCTTCGCGTTTGAGCAACACCTGGTTGCCCAGGGTGGCAGACAAGGCCGGAGCCGCTTGCAGGGGCGTTTCGATGGCCAGGTCGTACACCGGCGCGGCAAGAATGCGCCGCACCTGCTCCGACAGCAGTTGCTGAGGGGTGGCGGTAGTACGAGGGACACTGAAGCTGGTCATCGATGACTCCTTGGCTATTTTCACGTTGCCCAGGAGTCAGAGAGAAAAAACCCGCCTCCAGGGCGGGTTCGGTGCACGTACGCGCTAGCCCGCCAAGCTGATA
Organism: Pseudomonas sp. 3HC3; assembly: GCF_044904505.1. Lineage (NCBI taxonomy): Bacteria > Pseudomonadati > Pseudomonadota > Gammaproteobacteria > Pseudomonadales > Pseudomonadaceae > Pseudomonas > Pseudomonas sp. 3HC3. Next base: position 394,350 of record NZ_JADDRH010000001.1, on the reverse strand, counting down.
ATGGCGGTAATAATAATGGCGTTCACGTGCGGGAATGTATTCATGGTGCAGGAACTTAGCCTGCCTCGCGGCCGAAAGTCAACACTTGGCCTGCTGCGCGGAAAGCGGCACATCGAACACCTTGTCGAAGCCCCACTGGAAGACAAAGGCGTAAACGAAGAAGAACACGAACAGCGCCAGGTTGGTCAGCAGTGCCGCCCACAGGCTCACGTCCAGCCAGTACGCCACCAGTGGCAGCAGAATCACCACCAGCCCACCCTCGAAGCCCAGCGCATGCAGCAGGCGCCGCAAGAAGGTGCGCTCACGCTTGTGCTGACGCGCTTCCCAACGTTCGAACACCCAGTTGTAGCCCATGTTCCAGCTCATCGCGATGCCCGACATCAGCACCGACAACACGGTCGACTGCGCCATGCCGGCCCCGAACGCCAGCTCCAGCGCAGGCGCCACGCAGGCGACGGCGATGGCCTCATAGAGAATGGCCTGGACGATCTTGCGGGCCTTGCCTTGCATGTTCAGCTCCCTGAATGAACGACCTGTAAAGCTACAAGATGTGGCTCGCAAGAAAAAGCCCGAAATTTGGACAACCCCGCGTTCGGCTGCTTGTATCTATTCCGTACCTGACAGTGACATCTCCTGCAACTTCGTCGAAGGAACGAGCGAGGAAAAGACGATGGCCCACTCTGCCCTGTCGGTGGCTGACACATGAGCCTGGCATTTATCGATTTTCTCACTTACCTGCTGTTCGGCCTGAAGCTCCTGGCGATCACCCTTGCCTCGTTGATGTTCCTGCTGGGCCTGGACGACCTGTTCATCGATCTGTGCTACTGGGGGCGCACACTGATCCGGCGTTTTCGCATCTACGGCAAGTTCGAAAAGGCCGATGAAAAGCGCTTGTACGAAGTCCCGGAAAAACCTTTGGCCATCATGGTCCCTGCCTGGAACGAAGTCGGCGTGGTCGGTGAAATGGCCCGCCTGGCCGCTTCGACCATCGACTACGAGAACTACCAGATCTTTGTCGGCACCTACCCCAACGACCCGCAAACCCAGGCCGACGTGGACGCGGTGTGCCTGCACTACCCCAACGTGCACAAAGTGGTCTGCGCCCGCCCCGGCCCCACCAGCAAGGCCGACTGCCTGAACAACATCATCGACGCGCTGCTGCGCTTCCAGCAGGACGCCGGCATTGAGTTCGCCGGCTTCATCCTGCATGACGCCGAAGACGTGATCTCGCCCATGGAGCTGCGCCTGTTCAACTACCTGCTGCCGAACAAGGACATGATCCAGATCCCGGTGTATCCCTACGCACCGGAGTGGAAGGGCTTTACTGCCGGCCACTATGTCGACGAGTTTGCCGAAAACCACGGCAAGGACGTGATCGTGCGCGAAGCGCTGACCGGCCAGGTGCCCAGTGCCGGCGTCGGCACCTGCTTCAGCCGCCGCGCCATCAGCGCACTGCTCGAGGACGGTGACGGCATCGCCTTTGACGTACAGAGCCTGACCGAAGATTACGACATCGGCTTTCGCCTGAAGCAAAAGGGCATGAAGTGCATTTTCGCCCGCTATTCCATCACCGATCCGGCGCTGACCCTGAAGCAGGAATGGCGCCCGGGCATGAGCCGCGAATTCTCCCAGGTGATCTGCGTGCGCGAGCACTTCCCGCGTGACTGGCAGCATGCCATCCGACAGAAGTCGCGCTGGATTGTAGGCATCGTGTTCCAGGGCACCAGCAACCTCGGCTGGAGCCGCAAAGGTGCGCTCAACTACTTCCTCTGGCGTGACCGCCGCGGGCTGTTTGCCTACCTGCTGAGCTTCCTGGTCAACCTGTTACTGCTGGTGTTGCTGGCGATGTGGCTAGTCACAGTGATTGCGCCGGAGTCGTGGCGCTTCATGTCGATCCTCAGCGACAGCTGGTTGCTGTCGAACCTGCTGTGGCTGAACGGCCTGTTGCTGCTCAACCGCCTATTCCAGCGCGCCTGGTTCGTCACCCGTTTCTATGGCATCGGCGAGGGCTTGCTGTCGGCGCCGCGGATGATGTGGAGCAACTTCGTCAACTTCTTTGCCAACCTGCGTGCCCTGCGCCAGGTAATGGAAATGGGAGATTCGCGGCGCGTAGCCTGGGACAAGACCACCCACGAGTTCCCCGCCATCGCCACCCCGGCTCGCACACCACTGGGCCAGCGCCTGGTGGCCAAGGGCCTGATCAGCGACGAACAACTGCAGCAGGCAATCACCAGCCCGGTTCGTCGGCGACTGGGCCGCGAATTGCTACTGCGTGGCTGGCTGAACAGCGAGCAGTTGGTGGCCACCCTGGCCGAGCAACTGGACCTGCCCTGGGCACCGCTGAACCCCTTCAAACTCGACCCGCAACTGATCGCCAAACTGCCACGCAAGCTGGCCACCCATTATGGCGTACTGCCAGTGGACGAAGACGGCGACACGCTGATCCTGGCCAGTGAAAGCCCGGTCAGCCAGGTGTCGCTGGGCGTAATCAGCCGCCAGTTGAAGCGCCCGGTCAAGGCACGCCTGGCTCCCCAAGGCCGGGTAACGCTCGGCCTTCGCTACCACTACCCAAGCCGCTGGCAGCATCAAGAAACCCGAGACATGCTGGCCGTGCTTGAACGCCACCAGGACGACGAAGCGCTGCTGGAACGGGTCTGCCATCATCAAGTGATGCTAGGCGCGCTACTGCAGGTGCGCGGCATGGTCCCTGTCACCCTGTTCAACCAGGCGTTGATCGACTTCGACCCCGAACACCAAAGCCTCGGCGAGCACCTGATCGCCCGCGGCATCATCACCAGACAGGTGCTGGAACAGGCCCTGATCGAACAGGCCAGTGAACAGCAAGTAGCGATTGATCTGACCCGGGAGGTGGCATGAAGCCGCGTTTTTCCCTCACCTTTACTGGCCTGCTGCTATGCTCCGCCGCCCTGCCCGTTGCCGCTTCGGCGCCGATGACCGACTTCCAGCGGTTCACCAGCTTTCCGTTCATGGACCGCAGTTATCGCGAGGCCAGGAAAGACAACTGGGCTGAAGTCGAGCGCCTGACCCGCCATGTGCTGGGCCGGGTGCCGAACAACGACGAAGCCCGCGCCCTGCTGGTCGAAGCGCTGGCCCACCAGCGCCGTTACAAGGAGGCCCAAGCGCTGGCCGAGCAGCTAGGCAACAGCCCCGAATACGCTGACGCCCTGCTGGAGCTGCGCCTGACCTGGATCGAGCAGGACCCGCCTCCGGCCAGCCAGGTGGAGCAATGGCTGGGCGCCAGCGACGGCAGCCACCGGATACGCCTGTGGCAGGCCTACAGCCTGAGCCTGGCCAAGTTTGGAGGCGCTGCCAAAGCACTGGAATGGCTCAACCAGCTGCCGCCCGGGGAGGACGGCCAGGTACTGCGCCTGGCCCGGGCCAACTTTGCCGAACAGTTGCGCAACTGGAAAGAAACCATCGAGCAACTGCGGCCGCTGGCCGACACAGGCCAGTTACCTGCCGAAGACTGGCAACGCCTGGCCAATGCCTATATCCAGCAAGTCGACGAAAAGGGCCTGACTGCGCTGCTGGCCCACGCCCCCTCCGCCGCAGCGGCCAACCAGGCGCGGCTGGCCATGGCCAACCGCGCCATTGCCGTCGGCCACCATCAACAAGCCCAACGCTGGCTGCAGTCGCTACCGCCTGATCAGCTGCAGCACCCCGAACAGCGCCAGCAACTTTGGCAACTGGCCCGCGAAGGCGACGATGCGGCGCTGGTGCGGCGCCTGAGCAACGACCTGCAGCGCCCCTGCCTCGAAACGGTCGACTGGCTGTCACATCAAGACCCGGACCTGGCCCGGGAACAGTTCAAGGGCTGCTCCGCCAGTACCGACCCACGGGCTTATGCCGTGCTCAGGCAGCGCCTGTATGGCGCCCCACCGCCACCCCCGCAGCCGCGCACCGCCGCAGAATGGGAACAACGCTATCGGCAGACCGGCGACCTCGCCGCACTGGAGCAAACCACCTTCCTGTTGACCGAACAGGGCTACGGCGATCACGCACGGCAATTGCTGGAGCAGGCCTACGACCGCCACCTGGGCCGCCTCGACCCATCGCTGCTACAGCGTCTGGGCAACCTGTATGCCCGCAACGACGGCCCACTGGATAGCCGCCGCATGCTCGGCCTGATACCCCGGGTCAACGCCAACACCCGCGCCCAGTTGCTCGGACGGCTGGCCGAGGCCGGCCAGTGCGATGCCGTGCGCCAGGCAGTGCCGGCCAGCCCGAGCGAGCCGGGCCAGTACCGCGCCCTGGGCCGTTGCGCCATGCCCGACCAGCCGGGTGAGGCGGTGGTCTACTACCAGGCTGCCGAGCGCCTGGGCGGTCCTGGCAATCGTCTGCCGCTGGCCTACGCACTCGAAGCGGCCGGCGACTCCGAAACCGCCCGGCCCATCTGGCGCAGCCTGCCAGACCGCGCCTTTACCGATAATGCCCGCCTCACCGCCGCACGCGGCGCGCTGAATGCAGGCGACGCTGATGCAGCGCGCCGCTACTGGGACGCTGCCGCGCACCAAAGCGCCGACGACTGGGCGTTGGGCGCCGCCATCGCCCAGCGCCAAGGTGACCCGCAGACCGCGCTGGGCTTCCAGCGCCAGGCCCTGGCGCACAACCCGCGCGCCGATCACTACTACGCCGCATCCAGCACCGCGCAACTGGCCGGCAACAGTGCGCAGAGCACCGCCTGGCTAGCCGAAGCCGTGCGCCTGGCTCCCGACCAGCCGCGCTATCGCGCCGACTACGGCATGCGCCTGGCTGGCTCGACGGACAAGGCTCAGCGCATGCAGTCGATCCCCTACCTTGAGCGCGCCACTCACGACTTCCCCGAGGACTACCGCCTTGGCGAAACACTTGCGTTGCGCTACGACGAACATGCAGACAGCGCTGCGGCACGCCGCGAACTGCGCCGCATCCTCGACGTAGAGCAGAACCTGGTCGACGGTGATGACGAATACGGCAGCCTGGAGGCCCGCAAGTACCGCCAGCGCCGCGCCCACGAGAGCCTGTCACGTCGCGACACCATTACCCTGGCCAGCACCTGGTCGCCGGCCGGCACCTCGACCAACGACAAATTTCTCGACAACGGCCAGCGCAGCGGCAGCTCGCGCCGGGCGCAATCGCAGAACGTGCAGTTGGCCATGTGGGACCATGCTCTTGGCGAGGAGCCAAGCCGCAATGGCAGCACCCTGTCAGTGTATGGCCGGGTACTGTTCGGTGGCCAAAGCCGCACCGACTATGCCCAGAGCATGGGTACCGGTGTCGGCCTGCGCTACAAACCGCTCGGCCAGGCCAACCTCAACCTGTATGCCGAGCTTTACCACCAGCGGCAGATCGACGAAACCCACTACCGCGGCCTCAGCCTTGGCCAGTTGCTGAGCCCGGCCAAGGTCGGCGGCAACTGGGGCGATTTGCGCCACCACGCCGAATCGAGCAATGACCTGCTGCTGCGCGCCACCGCCTCGTTCCTCGACCAGGGAGGCTGGCGCAACGACTGGCGCATCGATGAGGACGACTGGAACGAACGGTTCCTCTACCTTGATGCTGCCTGGTGGACCCGTGCCGGCGATCATGCCTGGCTGTCGCGCTACCAGCAGGGCCACGCCTGGAAGCTGCCGGGCAGCTCGCCGCAAACCCTCATGCCCTACGGCTTTGTCGAGTTCTCCAGCCAGGACCCCAGCAACGACTGGCGCCAGGACGCCCGCGCCGGGGTTGGCGTGCGCTGGCAATGGTGGTTCGACGACGACCGCTACAACGCCTACCGCGGCTCGCTGAAAGTGCGTGCCGAGTACCAGCAATCGTTGGGCGGTAACCTTTACGAGCGCGCCAACGGCGTGCTGGTCGGTGCGGAGATGACCTTCTGATGCGTGCGCTCATCACCCTCTGCCTGCTGGCCCTGTGCCTACCGGCCACAGCTGACCAGCGTCTGTTCTACCAACCCCTGAACCGCGATGCCAGCGTCACGCCCGCCCAGTGGCAGCACCTGTGGCAGGCCACCGCGGCCCAAGGTGGCAAAACCCTGATCGTGCAATGGAGTGCCTATGGCGACAGCGATTTCGGCGGAGCCAAAGGCTGGCTGGCCAACAGCCTGCGCACGGCGCGTGCCGAAGGCCTGCAGTTGGTGCTGGGGCTGTACATGGACCCGGCCTACTACCAGCGCCTCGACGAGCTGGATGGCGAAGGCCTGAACAGCTACTGGAAAGCGCAGCTGGGGCGCTCGCTCAGCCAGTACCAGCAACTGCGCCAGGCCTGGCAGTTGCCAGTGGATGGCTGGTACCTGCCCATGGAACTGGACGACCAGCATCTACGCGAGGCCGAACGGCGTGATGCGCTGTACAGCCAGCTACAGGCCTTCAACCGCCAGTTGGACAAACCGTTGCATATCAGCGCCTTCAGCACAGGCAAGCTGTCGCCGAGGGTCAATGCCGTCTGGCTGGATCAACTGGCCGGCTTGGGCTTGACTGTGTGGTGGCAGGATGGCGCCGGCACCGGGCGTTTGCCGGTGTTGGTACGTCAGGGCTATGAGCAGGCCCTACCGTGCCGGGTGGGAGTGGTGCGCGAGGCATTCCGCCAGGTGAGCGCACCGGGTCAGGCGTTTCGGGCAGAGCCTGCCGAGCCCCGGCTGGGTAGCGGGTGCCATGCCGAGGCAGTGTTTGCCTTGCGCTACCGGCCCTGGGCCCAAGGTGTCTTGCCACAGCAATGAGTCGCCAGGGCCGGCCTCTTCGCGGGTGAACCCACAGGTCCCCCACACCGTACGGTCCCTGTAGGAGCGGGTTTACCCGCGAAAGGTCCAGGCCTGAAAAAGTAGTAGCCTCAGGAGCCCACCGATGCTCAAGACCATCGAAGCACACGTACGCCAGCAGGTCGCGCCTGCTGCCCTGCGCGCCGAGTTCCGCCAGCACGAATTCGAGTCCATGCGCTCGTTCTGCCTGCTGGTGTTCTGCATCAGCGTCCTGATCTGGCTGGTCTTCGACCTGATCGTCAGCTTCCTCGGCGGCCAAGGCTTCACCTGGCTGTCCTTTCTGTTCATCACCCTGCTCGGCGGCCTGATCGTGGTGCTGCGTTTCACCCGCCGCAGCCATCACTTCGACGTGCTCAACCTGCTGTTCATTACCGTCATCACCCTGGGCATGCGCCTGGTGATCGAAGGCATCCCGATAGCCCTGCGCCCGGTGTGGTTGGTGTTGGGGGTATCCACCGTGCTGTATGCCATGTCGGTGCTGCCGGTGCGGCGTTGGTCATTCTTCTGCGCCATGGTCATCACCTGGGTGGTGCTTTGTCCGTTCTACCACACCCGCATAGCGCCCGACGGGCTCGAAGGCGCCATGCTGATCAGCTATGCCGTGTTTCTAAGCGGCCTGGTCAGCTACAGCTACCTGCAGATCCGCAAAACCAAGCTGCACAATTTCTACCTGTCCAAGGTGTTGCTGGAGCAAGCCTACGTCGATGCCCTGACCAACATTCCCAACCGCCGCTCGTTCATGGCCCAGGCCGACCGCCAACTGCGGATGGCGACGTCCGGGCAGTTCCTGGCGATGATCGATATCGACAATTTCAAGCGGGTCAATGACCGCTTCGGCCATGACGTGGGCGATGAAGTGCTCAAGCGCGTGGCCCTGCATATCAAGGCGAGCATGGCCGATCAAGCGTTTGCCCGGCTGGGGGGTGAAGAGTTTGCGATCTTCTTTGAAGGGCTGGATCAGCAAGGAGCCGAGCAGCGAGTGGCAGCGCTGTGCCAGCGCGTGCGCGAGGACGTTGGCGAGCACCCGGTCACCATCAGCATTGGTCTGGCCAGGGTTGACCGGGGAGAGAGCCTGACTACAGCACTGGTCCGCGCCGACCAGGCGCTATATGAAGCCAAACACACCGGCAAGGATCGCTTTGTATTGTGGTCCAGCCAACTGGCAGAGCAGGATTAGCAGGCCCGGTCCCTTCGCGGGTGCAGCCAACCTATCATCCGGCGGGCAAACGAATCCTGAACTGCGCCCCACCCAGCGCCGACTGCGCCAGAGTCAAGGTGCCACCCTGCCCCTCGATCGCCCGCCGGCTGATTGCCAACCCAAGGCCAAAACCACCGGTGTTGCGATCGCGGCTGCGGTCCAGGCGATAGAACGGCTGGAACACCCGCTCGCGCTCCTCCACAGGCACGCCAATCCCGTCATCCTCCACCGTCAGCAGGCAGGCGCCGTCGGCTTCCAGGCGCAAGCGCAGCAACAGGCTTTCATCGCAATAGCGCATGGCATTGCGCACCAGGTTCTGCACCGCGCGCGCCGTCAGCCGCGGGTCCAGTACAAAGCGCGGCAACTCACCCTCGGCCCGCACTTCCCACTGGATACCCCGGCCATCGAGTTCCTCGGCGAAGCCGCCAAGCACACTGTCGACCAGTTCCAGCAGCGATACCTCCACCCGCTCCCGCGCCTGGTCGGCGTTGTACAACCGGCTGTAGGACAGCAGTTCCAGCACCAGCTCATCCAGCTCGCGCACATGCCCGACCAGCTCCAGCAGGCGCTTGCGGCTGGCTGGCGGCACTTCGTCGAACAGCAGCACCAGGCCGAAATCCAGCCGGGTCAGTGGCGTGCGCAACTCGTGCGATACCGCATTGAGCAGCTCACGCTGCTGGTTGACGTGGCGTTCAAGGTCACTGGCCATGGTGTCGAATACCCCGGCCAGTTCACCAATGTTGGAGTGAGGCGAAATGTGCGTGCGCTCGGCCATCTGCCCCTGGCCCAGGCGCCGAGCGGTCTCTTTGAGGCGCTCCAGATCACGCCAGTGCGGCCAAACCCACAGCAGCAGGCAGCCTAACATGGCTGCACCGATCAATACGGTTACACCCCACGACAGCACGTTGATGTCCAGCGGGTCTGGCGGGGAATGCAGGCGTACCAGCCACTCCCTGTCCAGCGGCGCCAGCACCGTTTCGTAATAGCCCCACTCAGCAATGCGCACTGCGTGCAGACCATGCTCCAGTCGCGCCTGCTCTTCATCGCTCAAACCGGCCTGGTCCATGCGCAGCAGCTGCAGTTGCAGCGGCGCGAAATCACTGGCCAGCTCTTGCTCCACCGCTGGCCACTGCTCACGCGGGGCCTGGCGGAACTGGCGCACGATCAACGCTTGTACACCCTTGGCCTGGTCCAGGTTGTAGGCCATGAACCGGTCGCGGAACAGGCCGACGATGGTGTCAGGGATGAACAGCAACGCGCCGGCGTAGGCGACGATGATCACCAGGTACAGCCGCACCAGGATCTTGAGCATGGCCGGTCAGCACTCCCACTCGACACGGCTGAACAGGTAGCCCTTGCCCCACACGGTCTTGATCTTGCGCGCTTCGCCGGCGTTGTCGTCGAACTTGCGCCGCAGTTTGGAAATGGCCACATCAACGGAGCGATCGGTGCCATTGAACTCTATGCCACGCAACTGTTGCAGGATACGGTCGCGGTTCATCACCTCACCGGCATTGCGCGCCAGCACCACCAGCAGGTTGTACTCGCCGCTGGACAGCTCCACCTCTTCGCCGCGCCAGCTCACCGTACGCTCAGCCAGGTCGATGCGCAGGCCACCGATCAGGATCAGGTCGTTTTCCAGGCGCGGCTCGTGGACACTGCTGCGGCGCAGCAACGTGCGCACACGGGCCAGCAGCACGCGTGGCTCACAGGGTTTGGTCACGTAGTCGTCGGCCCCCATTTCCAGGCCAAGCACCTGGTCATGGCTGTCGTCGCGGGCCGTCAGCATAAGGATTGGCAGGGTCTGCGACTCCTGGCGCAGCAGCCTGCACAGCTGCAGGCCATCGATGCCCGGCAGCATCAGGTCAAGGATGACCAGGTCAGGCCTTTGCCGACGGTACTCGTCCAGCACATGATCGCCCCGGGCGATCACCTGGACATGGAAGTCGTTGCGTTGCAGGTAGCTGGCGATCAACTCGGACAGGGCGCTGTCGTCTTCGACCAGGAAAATGTTCGGCATAGGTGCTTGGGCGTCTGGGTTGAAGTAAGCCTGTGGCGAGCGCTTCGCGGGTAAACCCGCTCCTGCAGGCCCCGTAGGAGCGGGTTCACCCGCGAAAGGGCCAGCACAGGCCCATGCAGAATATAGAACCCAACCACTCGACAGGATCATTCTTCACACTTTTTCACACTCGCCCTACAGGTATTAACAGCCGCCCAGGCAGCGTCTGCCTTAGCATATACACGGTCATCATCGGAAGATCCGCATGCCTACTACCCTCTCCCCGTGCCTGCGCCCGCTGGCGCTCATGGCATTCCTGAGCCTGTCCCTGGCCGGTTGCAGCGACAGCGCCGAGCCAGACGAACAGGCCCCCACTGCGCAAGTGCGCGTGGAAACCCTGCAACTGCAGCCACTGGCCATCAGCAGTGAACTCAGCGGCCGTATCCTCGCGCCACGCACCGCCGAAGTGCGTGCGCGGGTCGCAGGTGTGGTGCTCAAGCGGGTGTACCGCGAAGGCAGCGACGTCAAGCGGGGTGATGTACTGTTCCTGATCGACCCGGCGCCGTTCAAGGCCGACCACGACAGCGCCCGCGCCACGCTGGCCAAGGCCGAGGCCACCCGCTACCAGGCGCGCCTGCAAGAACAGCGCTACCGCGAGCTGGTCGACGATAAAGCCGTCAGCCGCCAGGAGTACGACAACGCCAAGGCCAGTTTCCTGCAGGCCGATGCCGAAGTGGCCGAAGCCAGGGCGGCGCTGGAGCGCGCCCGGTTGAACCTCGGCTATGCCACCGTGACCGCGCCGATTTCCGGCCGTATCGGCCGCGCCCAGGTCACCGAAGGCGCGCTGGTCGGGCAAAACGAAACCACCCCGCTGGCGACCATCCAGCAGCTGGACCCGATCCATGCCGATGTCACCCAGTCTACCCGTGAGCTCAACGCGCTGCGCCGCGCCCTGCGCGCTGGCGAATTGCAGCAGGTGGGCGACGGCCAGGCACGCGCCACGCTGATCCAGGATGACGGCAGCGCCTACCCGCTGCCGGGCAAGCTGCTGTTCTCCGACATCAGCGTCGACCCCAGCACCAACCAGATCACCCTGCGCAGCGAGTTCCCCAACCCGGACCTCGACCTGCTGCCTGGCAGCTACGTGCGGGTACGCCTGGAGCAAGCGGTGCAACCCAAGGGCCTGAGCGTGCCGCAACGCGCCATCCTGCGCGACAGCGCCGGTGTGCCCAAGGTGCTGGTGGTAGACCCGCAAGCCCGGGTCAGCGACCGCCAGGTTGTACTGGGCAGCGCCCAAGGCGACCGCTGGATCGTCAGCGAGGGCCTGTCGGCCGGCGAGCGGGTGGTGGTCGAGGGCCTGCAGCACGTCAAGGCCGGTGACCAGGTGCAGGTTGACAACGCACCCGCTGCCCCACCCATCGCACAGCATACCGGCCAGTGAGGGCCTGATTCATGCCGCAATTCTTCATCGATCGCCCGGTATTCGCCTGGGTGGTCGCACTGTTCATCCTGCTGGCAGGCGCGCTGGCCATCCCGCAGCTGCCGGTGGCCCAGTACCCCAACGTGGCACCGCCGCAGGTGGAAATCTACGCCGTGTACCCAGGCGCCTCGGCGGCGACCATGGACGAAAGCGTGGTCAGCCTGATCGAGCAGGAGCTCAACGGCGCCGACAACCTGCTGTACTTCGAGTCGCAGAGCAGCCTGGGCAGCGCCACCATCACTGCCACCTTCGCTCCGGGCACCCACCCGGACCTGGCTCAGGTCGATGTGCAGAACCGCCTGAAAGTGGTCGAGTCGCGCCTGCCACGCCCAGTCACCCAGCAGGGCCTGCAGGTAGAGAAAGTGTCCACCGGCTTCCTGCTGTTGGCGACCCTCACCTCCGAAGACGGCAAGCTCGATGAAACCGCGCTGTCGGACATCCTTGCACGTAACGTGATGGACGAAATCCGCCGCCTCAAGGGCGTCGGCAAGGCCCAGTTGTATGGCTCCGAACGGGCCATGCGCATCTGGATCGACCCGCGCAAGCTGATCGGTTTCAACCTCACGCCCAACGATGTGGCCGAAGCCATCGCCGCGCAGAACGCCCAGGTCGCCCCTGGCAGCATCGGCGATCTGCCCAGCCGCAGCACCCAGGAAATCACCGCCAACGTGGTGGTCAAAGGCCAGTTGAGCAGCCCCGAAGAGTTTGCTGCGATTGTCCTGCGTGCCAACCCGGACGGCTCAACGGTCACCATCGGGGATGTCGCCCGGGTTGAAATCGGTGCCCAGGAATACCAGTACGGCACGCGCCTGAACGGCAAACCGGCCACCGCCTTCAGCGTGCAGTTGTCGCCCGGCGCCAACGCCATGGAAACCGCCACCCTGGTACGGGCGAAGATGCAGGACCTGGCGCGCTACTTCCCGGAAGGCGTCAAGTACGACATCCCCTACGACACCTCGCCGTTCGTCAAGGTGTCGATCGAGCAGGTCATCAACACCCTGTTCGAGGCCATGCTGCTGGTATTCGCAGTCATGTTCCTGTTCCTGCAGAACCTGCGCTACACGCTGATCCCGACCCTGGTCGTGCCAGTGGCATTGATGGGCACCTTCGCCGTGATGCTGGCCATGGGCTTCTCGGTCAATGTGCTGACACTGTTCGGCATGGTGCTGGCCATCGGCATTCTGGTCGACGATGCCATCGTGGTGGTGGAGAACGTCGAACGCATCATGGCCGAAGAAGGCTTGCCGCCCAAGCAAGCCACGCGCAAGGCCATGAGCCAGATCAGCGGTGCAATCGTCGGCATCACGCTGGTGCTGGTGGCGGTATTCCTGCCCATGGCCTTCATGCAAGGCTCGGTGGGGGTGATCTACCAGCAGTTCTCGCTGTCGATGGCGGTATCGATCCTGTTCTCGGCGTTGCTCGCCCTCAGCCTGACCCCGGCATTGTGCGCCACCCTGCTAAAACCCGTGGCCAAGGGCGAGCACCATGAACGCAAAGGCTTCTTTGGCTGGTTCAATCGCCGCTTCGAAAGCATGAGCAACGGCTACCAGCGCTGGGTGGTGCAAGCGCTCAAGCGCAGCGGCCGCTACCTGCTGGTGTACGCGGTGCTGCTGGCGGTGCTGGGCTACGGCTTCAGCCAGCTGCCTACGGCGTTCCTGCCCACCGAAGACCAGGGCTACACCATCACCGACATTCAACTGCCGCCGGGCGCCAGCCGCATGCGCACCGAACAGGTAGCCGCGCAGATCGAGGCGCATAACACCGAAGAGCCAGGCGTGGGCAACACCACCTTGATCCTGGGCTTCAGCTTCTCCGGTAGCGGGCAGAACGCGGCGCTGGCCTTCACCACCCTCAAGGACTGGTCCGAGCGCAGCGCCGACGACAGCGCCCAGTCGATCGCCGACCGCGCGACCATGGCCTTCACCCAGCTCAAGGACGCGATAGCCTACTCGGTACTGCCGCCGCCCATCGACGGCCTCGGTGAGTCGACCGGCTTCGAATTTCGCCTTCAGGACCGTGGCGGCATGGGCCACGCCGAGCTGATGGCAACCCGTGACCAGTTGCTCGAAAGCGCCAGCAAAAGCAAGATGCTGACCAACGTGCGCGAAGCCTCGCTGGCGGAGAGCCCGCAGGTGCAACTGGAAATCGACCGCCGCCAGGCTAATGCACTGGGCGTGTCGTTTGCCGATATCGGCACGGTGCTGGACGTGGCCGTGGGCTCCAGCTACGTCAACGATTTCCCCAACCAGGGCCGTATGCAGCGAGTGGTGGTGCAAGCCGAAGGTGACCAGCGTAGCCAGGTCGAGGACTTGCTGAACATTCACGTGCGCAACGACAGCGGCAAGATGGTGCCACTGGGCGCATTCGTTCAGGCCCGGTGGGTCAGCGGCCCGGTGCAACTGACTCGCTACAACGGTTACCCGGCGGTATCGATCTCAGGCGAGCCAGCCGCCGGCTACAGCTCGGGCGAGGCCATGGCCGAAGTCGAGCGGCTGGTGGCGCAGCTCCCGGCCGGTACCGGCCTGGAATGGACCGGCCTGTCACTGCAGGAGCGGCTGTCCGGTAGCCAGGCCCCCCTGCTGATGGCGCTGTCGCTGCTGGTGGTGTTCCTGTGCCTGGCTGCGCTGTACGAAAGCTGGTCGATCCCGACTGCGGTGCTGCTGGTTGTTCCGCTCGGTGTGCTCGGTGCGGTGCTGGCGGTGACCTTGCGCGGCATGCCCAACGACGTGTTCTTCAAGGTTGGCCTGATCACCCTGATCGGCCTGTCGGCGAAGAACGCCATCCTGATCATCGAGTTCGCCAAGCATCTGGTAGACCAGGGCGTGGACGCCGCCGACGCCGCCGTGCAAGCGGCCCGCCTGCGCCTGCGGCCGATCGTGATGACTTCGCTGGCGTTCATCCTCGGCGTGGTGCCCCTGGCCATCGCCAGCGGCGCAAGCTCGGCCAGCCAGCAGGCGATTGGCACCGGGGTGATCGGCGGCATGCTCAGCGCCACCCTGGCGGTGGTGTTCGTGCCGGTGTTCTTCGTAGTGGTGATGCGATTGTCCGGGCGACGCCAGGCACATCACAGCGACGGGCAACCCGTCCCCCGCGAAAGCTGACTGGACAAGCCCGGCGTGAAATGGGAGGGTTCCCGGCAATGACTGCCCGGAACCCTTTTTCATGCCTGATGCACTTCCCCCCTGCTCCATCCTCATTCTCGCCGGTGGCCGCGGCCAGCGCATGGGCGGCCGTGACAAGGGCCTGGTGGACTGGCAAGGCGAGCCGTTGATTGCACATGTTCATCGAGTGGTGCGGCCACTGAGCGATGACCTGGTGATTTCCTGCAATCGCAACCAGGCGGCTTACCGGGCGTACGCCGACCGGTTGGTGGGCGATGCAGAAGCCGACTTCCCCGGGCCGCTGGCGGGGGTGATTGCCGGGCTCAGGGTGGCGCGTCATGGGTGGGTGGTGGTGCTGGCTTGCGATGCGCCGCTGGTTGATCGCGAATTGATCGAGGGCCTGCTGCGGCTGGCAGTGGCCGGTAACAGCGCGGCAATGGTGCGTCAGGGTGGTTTCTGGCAGCCGATGTTCAGCGTCCTGCCCAAGCGGGTGTTGCCGGTGTTGGAGCAGGCCTGGGCAGCGGGTGAGCGAAGTTTGCAGAAGGCCCTGCTGCGCGAGGCGGTGCAAGGGCTGGAGTGCGCCGAGAGTGATCGCCGGCTAAGCAACTTCAACAGCCCGGAACGGCTGCAGGACTGAGGGCATGACACCGCCCACAGGTAATCCATAACACTTCAGGACTGTGGTGATCTCGTGGGGGCAGGCATGCCCGTGAAGAAACCAACGCGGTGGATGGCACCGGCTCTGCCGGTGTTCGCGGGTAAACCCGCTCCTACGACGGCCTGTGTCCAACCACCGATGTGTGTCCGCCACCAATCCAGGTGTAGGAGTGGGTTTACCCGCGAATACGGTGGCGGCGGCAACAGTGAATGACCAGGGATACGGGCTAGCAGGGCCGGCCCTTTCGCGGGTAAACCCGCTCCTACGACGGCCTGTGTCCAACCACCGATGTGTGTCCGCCACCGATCAGGTGTAGGAGCGGGTTTACCCGCGAATACGGTGGCGGCAGCAACAGTGAATGGCCAGGAGTACGGGCTAGCAGGGCCGGCCCTTTCGCGGGTAAACCCGCTCCTACCGCGGCCTGTGTCCAGCCACCGATGTGTGTCCGCCACCGATCAGGTGTAGGAGCGGGTTTACCCGCGAATACGGTGGCGGCGGCAACAGTGAATGACCAGGGGTACGGGCCAGCAGGGCCGGCCCCTTCGCGGGTAAACCCGCTCCTACGACGGCCTGTGTCCAACCACCGATGTGTGTCCGCCACCGATCAGGTGTAGGAGCGGGTTTACCCGCGAATACGGTAGCGGCGGCAACAGTGAATGACCAGGGATACGGGCTAGCAGGGCCGGCCCTTTCGCGGGTAAACCCGCTCCTACAGGCTACCGCGCACAAGGCTGTTGCTTTCACCTTGCGCGCGTAAAAGGTCATCTGGCAGACAGCTCTTCGACACTGATCTCCCGCATCCGGAATTTCTGCACCTTGCCCGTAACCGTCATCGGGAACGCGTCGACAAAACGGAAATACCGGGGCACCTTGAAGTGCGCAATCCTTGCCCTCGCCCACTCACGCAACTCTGCCTCGCTGGCAGTATGCCCCGGGTGCAGCCGCACCCAGGCCACGATCTCTTCACCGTACTTGCTGCACGGCACGCCAATCACCTGCACATCGGCCACCGCCGGGTGGGTGAAGAAGAACTCCTCCAGCTCGCGCGGGTAAATGTTCTCGCCGCCGCGAATGATCATGTCCTTGCTGCGCCCGACGATACGCACATAGCCCTGCTCGTCCATCACCGCCAGGTCGCCGGTGTGCATCCAGCCGTCTGCGTCAATGCTCTCGGCGGTGGCTTTTGGGCTGTTCCAGTAACCCAGCATCACGCTGTAGCCGCGGGTGCACAGTTCGCCGATTTCGCCACGCGGGACAGTGTTGCCTTCGGCGTCCACCACCTTGCTCTCCAGCCAGGGCTGAGTACGACCGACGCTGGTCACGCGACGCTCCAGGTCGTCAGCGGCACCGGTCTGCAAGGACACCGGGCTGGTCTCGGTCATGCCATAGGCAATCTGCACTTCGGCCATGTGCATCTCGCCAATCACCCGGCGCATCACCTCGATCGGGCAGGTCGCGCCGGCCATGATCCCGGTGCGAAGGCTCGACAGGTCGAATTCACCACGCTGCGGATGGTCCAGCTCGGCAATGAACATGGTCGGCACGCCATACAACGCAGTGGCTTTTTCCTGCGCTACTGCGCGCAGCGTGGCCAGCGGGTCGAAGGCATCGCTGGGGTAAATCAGTGCGCTGCCGTGGGTCATGCAGCCAAGGTTGGCCATGACCATGCCGAAGCAGTGGTAAAGCGGAACCGGCACCACCAGCCGATCGTGCTCGGTAAGGCCCAGGCTTTCACCGACCATGTACCCGTTGTTGAGGATATTGCTGTGGCTAAGGGTGGCTCCCTTGGGGAAACCGGTGGTGCCTGAGGTGTACTGGATGTTGATCGGGTCGTCACAACGCAGTTGTGCCTGGCGTGCGGCCAGGGCCTCGCCGCTGACAACCTCGGCAAGGGCCTGCAATGCGTGCCAGGCCATAAACCCTGGCGGTGGCGACAGCGCCAGGCTGATCACGCCACGCAGCTCAGGGAAGCGCTCGCAGATCAGTGCGCCCGGTTGGCCGCTGGCCAGGCCCGGGAGCAGGCCCTGCAGCATGGCGTGGTAGTCGGAGGTCTTGAAGGCGTCGGCACAGATCACCCAGCGGCAGCCGGACTGGCCAAGGGCATAGTCCAGTTCGCTGGAGCGGTAGGCCGGGTTGATGTTGACCAGGATCGCGCCAACCTTGGCGCTGGCGAACTGGGTAATGCACCACTCGGCGCAGTTGGGTGCCCAGATGCCAAGACGGTCACCGGGCTGCACGCCCAAGGCCAGCAGCGCGCGGGCGTGCTGGTCGACGGCATCGGCCAGTTGCCGCCACGTGTAGCGCAGGGCCTGATGGTGCACCACCAGCGCCTCACGGTCGGGGAAGCGGGCCACGGTGGCGTCGAAGGCGTCGCCAATGCATTGGGTCAGCAGGGGCTTGTCCTGGTTGCCCTGGGAGTAGCTTGGCTGGGGCATGGGCGTTCTCTTGTTGTTCTTGTGTTTTCTGTGCTGGCCTCTTCGCGGGTAAACCCGCTCCTACAAAAACCTGCACCGGCCTCAAATGTGGCGCCGTCCTTTGTAGGTTTACCCGCGAAGAAGCACACACCGTTTTAGCGAACGAACACCTGCGGCGTCGTGGTAGACATGTCACCACCCGGCAACTTGATGTTCTTCACCTTTTCCAGCGTATCCGGGTTGAACACCGCCAGGTCGTTGAAGGTGCCGCCCAGGTAAAGCTTGTCGCCCTTCTTGTCGAACGTCACGCAGTAGTAGGTGTGCTCCAGATTAGCCGCCTTGATCAGCTTGCGCTGTTTAATGTCGTACTTGGCCAGACGGTTGAGCACGCCGTAGATCTGGTTCGGGTCCTTGGGTGAGCGCAGGCCGGTGAAGTACAGCTCGGTCAGGTCGGCGAACTCCTGGGTGTGGGTCTTGCCGGTCTTCAGGTCGATGCTCAGGTAGCCATACAGCGGTTCGGCGGTGGCCGGGTCCTGCTTGTCATCCTTGAACTTGGCAATGGTGTACAGCATGGTGAACTCATGGCGCGGGCTCTGGTGCGGCCAGAAGTACAGCACATCCGGGGCGCTGTAGCCTTTGCGGTTCCAGTTGCGCAACGGCAGGGCCACCGAGTATTTGCCGGTCTTCACGTCCATCTTGTAAATGTCCGGCCCGGCAACGTACAGGCTGCCATCGTCGGAGGCGCGCATCAGATACACCTGTCGCGGCATCGGGAAGGTGCGTACGGGCTTGGCCTGAAGGCCATCAGCGGTGCTGAACACCTCCAGCCGCGGTGGTTTGACCACGTAATGGTCGTTCAGCCTCTGGGTCGGGTTGACCGTGGCATACACCTCTTTGCCGTCTGGGCTGATGGCGAACGAATAGATCGACCGGCCGACTTCACCGACTACGCTGGACAGGTTGGCGTGGAAGGTGTTCTTGCAAGTGTCCAGGTCGATGCCGTAGATGTCGCCGTAATGGTTGTTGAGCACGTAGGCGGTGCGGTTGTCCGGCGCCATCATTGCGGTGCCAGGGCCGAACTTGTCGGGCATCCGGCAGCTCTTGTAGACCGTGTCACTGGCCACATCGACCACATGCAGGTTGTTCGGGTAGTTGGTCACGATCATGTATTCGTGGCCAGCCTTGAGTGCCGGGCCAGTGTCGTCGGCCTGTGCCTGCCCGGCGCAAGCCATGGCGGCGATGGTGAGCGCCAATGGCGCGCAGCGTCCAGCTTTCATGCGGTTTCCCCTTGTCATTCTTGTTGGGCCGTCACTTGTCTTTCGGGAACACGGTACCGAGGTTGCGCCAGTCCTCTGCCGAGTTGGACGCCTGGGCGTTCCAGTCCTGGTAGGTGCTCATCATGTCCGGCACCTGGGCCGGCCACCAGCAAGGGTCGGAACAACCATAAAGGTCAGCCTCCATCGGCTGGCACAGCGAGCTCACGCCGCCAAAGGCGTCCACCTCCCAGCCCGGGTCGGTAGTGGCCGTGCAGCCGGCCACCGCGCTCATTGCCATCACTTCTTCGACACGGTCTTCGGCGGCGGCCTGCTCCAGGATGCGCGCCTTGTTGTTCAGGGGCTTCAAGTGCTTCATGTCAATGCGCCTTCCGCGGGGTGATGTAGCGATCGATGAAGGCCGGGTTGACGGCCATGATGCGGCTGTAGACTTCAATGCCGAAGTCCACCCAGTCGCGCATCAGTTCGCAGTAGTGGTAAGTCGGGTGCTGCGGGTCGCCGTAGCGCGCATAGCTTTCGTGGTA
Organism: Pseudomonas sp. 3HC3; assembly: GCF_044904505.1. Lineage (NCBI taxonomy): Bacteria > Pseudomonadati > Pseudomonadota > Gammaproteobacteria > Pseudomonadales > Pseudomonadaceae > Pseudomonas > Pseudomonas sp. 3HC3. The sequence goes on along the minus strand of NZ_JADDRH010000001.1, from coordinate 374,945 downwards.
GCAGCCGCCGGAGCACAGGTTGCGAATACGGCAGCTTTCACAGCCGGTGTTGCTGCGGTCCAGGCGCTGCGACAGGAAGTCGTTGAGCTGCGCCTGCTTCACGCCCTGGTGCACGTTACCGAAGGTGGGCAGGCTGGAGCCGGTGAAGCGGTGGCACAGGTTCAGCTCACCTTCGTGGTCCACCGCCAGCATCTTCAACCCGGCGCCACACGGCAGGGCCTTCTTGTGGCCTTCGTGGATGTCGGTGATCAACTGGTGCAGGTTGGAGAAGCCGATGTTGCGGTGCTCCAGTGCCGCCTCCAGGTAGCGCCGGCCGAGTGCCTTCATGTTGGCGAAGACCTGCACCAGCTCTTCGCCAGTGAGGTTGAAGTCGGCCATGTCGCCGGAGGTAACCGGGGCAAAGCCAACCTCGGCAAAACCCATTTCGTTGAACAGGTGGTTCCAGATGGTTTCAACGTCGGTAATGCCACGGGTCAGCGTAACCCGCGCGCCCACCGGCCGGCTGGTGTAGCGCGACAGCAGCAGGTCGGCCTTGCGTCGCACCACGTCATAGGTGCCCTGCCCGCCCACGGTGATACGGTTGCGGTCGTGCACGGTCTTGGGGCCATCGATGCTGATCGACAGGCCAAAGCGGTGGGCGTTGAGCCAATCGATGATTTCTTCGGTCAGCAAGGTAGCGTTGGTGGTCATGATGAACTCCACCTGCTTGCCCGCCTCGGCGAACCGCCGCTCGCAGTAAGCCACCATGTGCTCGATCAACGGCCGGTTGGACAGCGGTTCACCACCGAAGAACACCACGCTGTAGCGCTGCTCGTTGGGTGATTCCTTGAGCAGCATCTCCACCGAGGCTTCGGCGGTGGCGGTGCTCATCTTCTTGCCGGCGGAAGGCTTGTCCAGGTCTTCCTTGTAGCAATAGGTGCAGCTGAGGTTGCAGCCGGTGTTGACGTTGAGCACCACGGTGTTCAGCGCGGTGCGCTCGACCTGTCTGAGGGCGATTTCCGGGGTCAGCGGCGAGCCGTCACTGACCAGCTCCAGCGCGATCAGTTCGCGCAGGGTGTCCTGGATATCCTCGCCGGCAAACTGCTGGCCAAGGCGCTGCATCAGCTCCTCGGCCGAGCAGCCTTGCTGGCGCAAGGTGTCGATGATGCCGCCGGTCACCGCGTCAGCGGTGAACAGCGAACTGCTGGGGATATGGAACAGCATGCGGTCGGCATCAACCTGTACTTCGTGCAGGTTGCGTTCGACCAGGTTCAGTAGTACGCCCATGGCGACCTCCCGATAATCGATCCGTTGGAAAACCGTTGCAGCCTGCCGTTACGGCAGCGGCGGGTTGTTCCAGCGCTGTACGGTGACGATCATGTGCCCTTCGCCGGTCTGGCCACCGTCGGCCAGCGTGGCGATGACCTTCAGGTTACCGGCGTTGTTGGTCATCATCTTGCGCTCAGGGTTGGGCCCGGCACCGCCTGGCACGAACACACCGTCGGCCTGCATCTGCCCGGCGAACTTGACGTCTTCATCCTCGACAGCACGCTCGTTGAACGGCTCGACCTTCCAGCTGGCCGGCAGGTAGCCGATACGCAGCGGCTGGCCATTGGCATCCTTGCCCCAGGCTTCGGCCTCGAAACGCCCCTGCACTTTCGGCACGGAGGCACCGTTCTCGCCAATGCGCGCGATGGAGAACGCCGGCACGACCTTCACTTCGTCGACCTTGTCGTAAACCGCCAGGTTCACGCCCTTGAGCGCACCTACCGCCACCTCGCGCAGCCCTGGCCTGGCATCGGCCGCGGCGCGGGCCTTGACCCTTACCAGGGTCGGGGTCTGCTCCAGCACTTCGGTCACTTCCACCCCGGCGCCCAGGTCCGGCTTGCCAGTCAGGCCGCTGCCAACCAGGGTGATTTCGCTTTCGCCTCCGGCTTTGATGAACGCCGGTTGTACCGCCAGCAACTGCGCCTTGCCTTCTTTTACGGCGCTGAAGTCCAGGCCGCGCTCATCGTGATCGGCTTCGAACATACGGCCTTTCATTTCGCCATCCAGCGCGGCGAACACCTGGCGCAGGTTGGCATCGCCAACCTTCACATTGCCCCGCCATTCATAACCGTTGTACAGGATGGCCGAGCCGCTGCCGTTGAACGGTGTACCGTCGGCGTAAGCGCCCTTGACCTCGACCTTGAACGTATCGCCCTCTCCGGCCGTGACGCTCATCACCCCACGTACATCGCCCTTGGCCAGCATATGGCCGCTGAATGCCCACTGCCCCGGCAGTACGTCCGCCTTGGGTTTGGCCTTCTGCCATTCGTCCCAGGCCGCGCTATCCATCGGGAAGCGCTTGGCAAGGTCCGGCACCACTTGCTGCAGGGCGATCGGCAGCCAGTCGCGGTCACGCGCCTGGGCCTGGTATTCAAGGGACGGCCATTGGCCAAGGTGGAAGTGGACCAGGTGTTCCCACTCCTTGGCCGGGCGCCGTTGCAAAGCGACACGGGCACCCGAGTGGCAACGGCCACAGGTCTCGCTGAGCTGGGTGTCGAAGTGCTCGACGGTATTGAGCCGACGCTCCATGGCGTAACGCACGCCATCGGTTTCGCTGGGCGCCAGGCCCTGTTTGTCGGCCAGGTATTTGACCAGAGTGCGACGATCGTCGTCGCTGATCTGAAGGCCATGCATCACCTGCATGCGGGCGATGCTCATCAGCCAGCCTTCCGGTGTCTTGCGCTGGTGGCTGATGCGGCTATAGGTGTCGTTGCCTTCGGGGATATGGCACCCCATGCACTTGTTCTGCAACAGGCTCGGGCCCTGCTCGGCCGCCATGGCCTGGGTGCTCAGCAGCGCGGCGGCGACCAGCGCCAGTTTGCCCGCATGCCGCCGGAGTCGAGTCGTCTTCAAGGTCAGACCTCCACGGTTGTTGTTCTTATCGTTTTCGCACGCTTTGGTACAGCAGGTGTGCATGTGACGGTTGTGATACAGGAACTGTGCCAGTTAGGGTAAAAGCGTTTCCTTTCAGCCTGTTAAGCGTTTTTCGTGGCTTGGCCAGGAGCCGGGATGGCCATTTGCAGCGTGCCATTTCGCGACAGGGTGTTTCATGTTGAGACAGGGCCCGCGAAGAGGCCGAACAGCCACTGTTTCACCACCGTCTCACACCGTCTCAATGTGCAACAGCGCAACCTGGCAATCGCAACTTTGCGCTTAGGCAAAAACCAACGCCCACAATGCTTTGCGGCCATCTGCCCAGGTTGGCACGGCCATTGCGCCAGTGCCCGTCACATCCAATGACAAGAGGCACAGCCCCATGCTTTCCGAACTGCCCATCCTGCCCGCCACCCGCGCCTTTCTCGAACGCAAGCTGAAGATGCGCATCGGTGCCGACTGGCAGGACGCCGCCAGCGGTCGCACCCTGTCGTTCCGCAACCCGGCCACCGGCGAGGTGCTGGGTGAAGTGCCGGCCGCCGAGGCCGAAGATGTCGACCGCGCCGTGCGCGCTGCACGCCAGGCCTTCGACGACTCGCCCTGGAGCCGCATGCGCCCACGCGAGCGGCAGAACCTGCTGTGGCGCCTGGCCGACCTGATGGAGCGCGATGCGCGCCAGCTGGCCGAACTGGAATGCCTGAACAATGGCAAGAGCGCCGCCGTGGCCCAGGTGATGGACGTGCAACTGGCCATCGACTTCCTGCGCTATATGGCGGGCTGGGCCACCAAGATCGAGGGTAGCACCGTCGAAGCGTCCATGCCGTTGATGCCCAACGACCAGTTCCACGGCTTCGTGCGCCGCGAGGCAGTGGGCGTGGTTGGCGCCATCGTCGCCTGGAACTTCCCACTGCTGCTGGCCTGCTGGAAGCTCGGCCCGGCACTAGCCACCGGCTGCACCGTGGTGCTCAAGCCTGCCGATGAAACCCCACTGAGCGTGCTCAAGCTGGCCGAACTGGTCGACGAGGCCGGCTACCCGGCCGGTGTGTTCAACGTGGTTACCGGTACCGGCCTGAACGCCGGCGCCGCGCTCAGCTGCCACCCCGGCGTAGACAAACTGACCTTCACCGGCTCCACCGAGGTCGGCAAGCTGATCGGCAAGGCGGCCATGGACAACATGACCCGCGTCACCCTGGAACTGGGCGGCAAGTCGCCGACCATCGTCATGCCCGACGCCAACCTGCAGGAAGCCGCAGCCGGTGCGGCCACGGCGATCTTCTTCAACCAGGGCCAGGTGTGCTGCGCAGGCTCGCGACTGTATGTGCACCGCAAGCACTTCGACAACGTGGTGGCCGACATCGCCGGGATCGCCAATGCCATGAAGCTGGGCAACGGGCTGGACCCGGCGGTGCAGATGGGCCCGTTGATTTCAGCCAAGCAGCAGGACCGCGTCACTGGCTACATTGAGCTTGGCCGCGAACTGGGCGCCACCATCGCCTGCGGGGGTGAAGGTTTCGGGCCTGGTTACTTCGTCAAGCCGACGGTGATTGTCGATGTGGACCAGCGTCATCGCCTGGTGCAGGAAGAAATCTTCGGGCCGGTGCTGGTGGCGATGCCATTCGATGACATCGACGAAGTGATCGGCATGGCCAACGACAACCCCTATGGCCTGGGTGCAAGCATCTGGTCCAACGACCTGGCCGCGGTGCACCGCATGATCCCGCGCATCAAGTCCGGCTCGGTGTGGGTCAACTGCCACAGCGCGCTCGACCCGGCACTGCCGTTTGGTGGCTACAAGATGTCTGGCGTTGGTCGTGAGATGGGTTCAGCGGCCATCGAGCATTACACGGAGCTGAAATCGGTGTTGATCAAGCTCTGATCTTTTTTCCTGTACCGGCCTCTTCGCGGGTAAACCCGCTCCTACACCAGGTATCACATGCCCTGTAGGAGCGGGTTCACCCGCGAAGAGGCCGGCACAGGCAACAAAAAAACAACAATAAAAACCATGGAGCAAACCCATGAGGCACACACTCGCCTGCACATTGGCCCTGCTGTTAACCGCCCCCGCCACCCAAGCCTACGAGCTGTACAACCACGATGGCACCAGCCTCAACGCCGACCTCGAAGCCCTGTTCGGCGTCTTCCATAGCGACGAAAGCTTCAACCAGGCCGGCAACCGCCAACCCGGCAGCACCGCCTGGCAGGAAGGCTACGTAAAATACGGCCTCAGCGGCAGCCAGACCCTGGCCGATAGCGGCACCCTCTACGGCGCCTTCAGCCTGCTCAGTTCCGCCACCTGGGGCGATGGCGACGCCGCCGGCCTGACCTTGGGCGACGAACGCCGCACCGCCGTCGAAGACCTGTATTTGGGCTGGCGTTCGGCCAACCTGTTTCCGGCGCTGGGTGAAGATGGCGTCGACATTTCCGGTGGCCGCCAGGTCGTCACCCTGGGTGATGGTTTCCTGATCCAGGGTGACCCGGTCAACCTGGGCAAGGTCGACCTGGGGGCCAACTTCGACCGCGGCGGTGCCTACTACCTGGCCGCACGCAAGGCCTTCGACCGCACCGCCGTGCTGCGCCTGGGCGGCAACCAGGGCTGGCGCGGTGACCTGATGTGGTTGAAGTCCGACAACCATTACCAGGCCGACACTTCCCTGGCGGTCGCCAACCTGGAGCACGTCGCCGACACCGGTACCGTCGGCCTGAGCTGGATCCGCGGCCTCGACGTGGACCAGCGCTACGCGCAGATCATGGGCCTGGAACACCGCGACGGCATGGACACCGCCAGCCTGCGCGGGCGCGGCAACCTGGGCGTCAAAGACCTGGAGCTGGCCGCCGAGTACGTGACCCAGGACAAGACCGGCGGGCGCGAGAATGCCTGGTACCTGGAGGGCAACTGGACCTTCTCCCAATTGCCCTGGTCACCTACCGCCACCTATCGCTACAGCCGCTTCTCAGAAGGCTTCGACCCGCTGTTCTATGGCCTGAGCCGGGGCTACGGCACCTGGTTCCAGGGTGAAGTGGCAGCCAACTATGCCGGGCCGTTCAACAAGAACAGCCAAGTGCACCATGTAGCGCTGAAGGGCAAGCCACGGGACAACCTGACCGTCGGCGCACTGTACTTCGACTTCGACACGCTGGACACCGACCAGGGCAACCTTGGCGGGCGCGAGCTGGACCTGTATGTGGAATGGATGGTCAACGACCACCTGCTGATCAGCCCGGTGGTGGGGTTCTACAAGCCGGAGCGCAGTGCTGCCAATGGCGGTACGCAGCTGGGTGGGCGGGATACCGGGACTTACCTGCAATTAATTGTCGGGACCTTCTTCTGACCTGCAATAGCGGGGCGCGGCGCGCCCCTTCTGCACCACCGCGCTTGATCAAATTTAATCATCAAGCCTGCCAAGCTGCATGAATTCTCACCACCTTAACCCGCTCTAACCTGCGTAAATCAGGCCTTTCAGGGCTTGGCACAGGCTGTGCAAAAGATCCTCGCGAGCCAACGCTCGACCATAAAAACAACACATCGAGGCCTGTTCATGAACACCACCCTGAAGCCAAGCATTGTCCAACTGCCGCCTGAGCCCCATGCCGCCATCGTCGACCGCTATGGCCTGCATGGCGGGCACATCGGCACCGGCGAGGATGAATCACCCTGGGTCCCGTTCGGCGATTGCGCCGCCATACGCCACCTCAGCTTCGATGTACGAACCGGCAGCGTGTGCAACATTCTCTGGGTCAAGGGCGGCGGCCGCATCGGCACCCACCGGCACCGCGCAGCGGTGTCAGCAGTAACGCTGGAGGGCACCTGGGGATATTACGAGTACGACTGGGTCGCAAAGCCCGGCAGCTTTGTCTTCGAAACCCCAGGCACGGCGCACACCCTGTATTCCGATGACCCGCAAGGCATGAAGGCACTGTTCTGGATTCACGGGCCTATCGAGTTTTTCGACGAGCACGGCCAGCACACCGAAACCACCGATGTGTTCTGGTTCATCAATCATTACGTGAGCCATTGCGAGAAACACGGGCTGCCAATCAACCAGGCGTTGTTCCTGTGAGCGGGTGCAGCAGTCGACAGACAGGGAGGCGCAGATGAAGTACTGGGAACGATTTGCCGTCGAAGGCTTGACCTGTGTGGTCACCGGCGCCGCCAGCGGCATTGGTCTGGCCTATGCCGAAGTGATGGCCGAAGCAGGGGCGCAGGTCACCCTGCTTGACGTGGACGACGAACGCCTGCAAGAACACGTAGCGCGGTTGACCGCGCTGGGTTTCGCCGTGCACGGTGAAGTGGTGGACGCCACCGATCGCCAGGCGATGTATGCCTGTTTCGAACGCATCGGCGAGCGCTATGGCCGACTGGATGTTGTGTTCGCCAACGCCGGCATCGACGCTGGCCCCGGCTTTCTGGACAGCGAGGGCCAGCGCTGCGCTGAAGGCGCACTGGAGACGTTGGACGAAGCGCACTGGGACAAGGTGCTTGCAACCAACCTCACCTCGGTGTTCACCACCCTGCGTGCGGCAGTGTGCTTGATGAAACCGCGTGGTCAGGGCCGCATCATCGTCACAACCTCCAATGCCGCGATCATCAATGAAGCCATCGTCGGCACCCCCTACATGCCAGCCAAGGCCGGCGCTGCGTCACTCGTGCGGCAGGCCGCGATGGAACTGGCCCGCTACGGCATCAACGTAAACGCGATCGCGCCTGGCCCGTTCGTGACCAACATCGCCGGGGGCCGTTTGCGCAACCCGGCCGACCGTGCGGCCTTCGCTCAGCGAGTGCCGCAACATCGGATCGCCTCCACCGAGGAAATCAAGGGCCTGGCCTTGTTCCTGGCCTCGCCTGCCTCGGATTACGTCACGGGCGCGCAGATTGTCATTGACGGCGGGCAGATGCTCGGCCGGGTGGACTGAGGAGGCAATGATGCAAGCAATTCTGTTCAAGGGCCTGAACCAGCCCTTGCAATTGGGCACGGTTGCGATGCCTGTGCCCGCTGCCGACGAAGTTCTGATAGAGGTGTGTCGCTGCGGCATCTGCGGCAGTGACCTGCACATGACCCAGGACCCGGCTTTCAATATTGCCCCAGGCAGCGTGCTGGGCCATGAGTACAGCGGCCGTGTGGTTGAGTGTGGCAAGCAGGTAAACAACCTGAAAGTCGGCGATGCCGTGGCCGTGGCACCTTTGCGCGGTTGTGGGCAGTGCGCCAGTTGCCTGCGCGGTGAGCCTGCCTGGTGCCCCGCGTTCAGCTTGCAGGGGGGTGGTTTTGCGCAGTGGGCGACTGCCAAGGGCCACCAGTGCCGGGTTATTCCGAGCAGTGTCGGGCTCAAGGACAGCGCCCTCGCCGAGCCCCTTGCCGTGGCTTTGCACGGTGTGATGCGGGCAGGGCTCAAGCCTGGCGCGAAGGTACTGATTCTGGGCGCAGGGGCTATCGGCCTGGCAGTGGCCTACTGGGCCAGGCGCCTGGGTGCAGCCACCGTCGCCATCACCGACTTGGGCGATTGGCAGCGCGAGCGCGCGTTGCATCTTGGGGCGACGCACTTTCTGGTAGGCGACGGCGCACTGCCAGCGTGTATTGCGCAAAACCTGGGCAGCGCGGCCGACATCGTTTTCGAGTGTGTCGGCCGCCCAGGCCTGATTGCACAGGCTATCGACCATGTGCGCCCACGGGGCACGGTTGTGGTGCTTGGGCTGTGCACGGTCGCGGACAAATTCATGCCGTTCCAGGCAGTGTCCAAGGAGGTGAACCTGATCATGTCGGCGTTTTTCAACATGGACGAGTTCTGCGCCGCTGTAGATGTGCTGGACGGCCCGGATGCCCCCCCACTGACGATGGTCAGCGAAACGGTGTCGCTAGCCGAAATGCCCCTGGCATTCGAAGCCCTGCGCCAACGCCAGCATCAATGCAAGGTCATGGTTGCCCCCCAGCAGGCCTGATCCCTTCAGCCATCACCGGTAAAAACCTCCCGCTTCGGCGGGAGGTTTGCGTTCAGGGCCTACAAACCGAGCGCGGAACCGAGGTTGTACATGACCTCCAGGGCTATTACCGCACCGTCGCCACTCACTGGCGCGCTGGGGTTGTAGAAGTTGTCCGGGTTGAAGATGTACTGCACGCTGGGCTCCAGTGCGAGGTTGCGGGTGACTTGCCAGTGCGTGTTCAGCTCGATGCGTGATACACCTCGACGCGTACGCTCATCGCGGCCGGTGGCAAGCAGCCGCGCGTGCTCTTGCCAGGCTGCCTGGCGCGCACCCAGGCGCAGGTAGCTGGCCTTGAGGTTGAGCGTATCCTGCGGCCGACCGAACGGGCCAAGGCGGGTCACACCAACTTCGGCGAAATGGGAAAAAGGCTGCATGTCATCGACGCTCCAGGACCAGGCGCCAAACACCTGCCAACCCCGCTCGGGCACGGCGACCTCGCCTTCTCTGGCCAATGTCTGGCGGAACTTGAACAGCAGCCCATCGCTCCCCCTGCGCAAGCGGCCATCCATGGGGTCGATCTGTTCGCCGGTGTTATGAAAACCGTTCAGTTCGTAATGGTACGCATAAGGGTCCTGGGTAAAATCCGCTTTCGCCCCTACCCCGGCCAGCCAGGTGACACCGCTGGCGTCCCCCGGGTCCCAGTCAAATCCCTTGGTACGTTTGAAGTAGTGCTGGGGGTTGGATTCGAACACCCCGCTGTGCAGGTAGTAACCTGAATCGAAACGGTATCGGGTGTAGCCACCCCAACTGCCGTAGGGGTACGGCAGGATACCGGTGGAGTTATCGATGACCGGGTCGTTGCAGGTGATCACGTTTTCACAGTTGGCCATGTAGAAGTGCTGACGGGCATTGCTGCGGCCCACTGCCAGTTCCAGGCGGTCCTGCAACAGGCGCTGGTTCCAGGTAAAGCGAGCCAGGTAGCCGGTATCGATGTCGTTGTGCATCGGTGCCCCGGCAAAGAAACTCCCGGCCTTGCCCTGCCAACTGTCCTGGGCAGGCTGCCCCTCGCCACGCATGAACGGGAAGAACACGTACTGCAGGCTGAACGATGCCCCGGCGATGTTGGCCAATGCATCAAGGTCGCCCTCGACTCCGGCAAACACGTTGCCGCTGTTGGCATAGTGGTAAGGGTCAGGGCCGGTATCCAGGTTTTTCACCGACAGGTTCCACACTTGCAGGTCCAGCTTGATCGCCTCCTGTGCGTGGGCAGCACACGCAAAGGCGGTCAATGCAATGGACAAGGCGGTAACGCGAACGTCAGGCACCCAGGTGCCGCTCGGTTGAGCATTCATGATGCACTCTCTGTTTTTGTTGTTATGAAGTGCGACCTGAAACTACCGCTTCAGGAAGTCGCGCCTGGTGCATCGCAAGGGCTGTGCCAGCCCCCGGGACGCGGCGAAACGCCCTGTATCATGGGGTTGTGCCAACAGTATTCGTTGCCTGGCTTGATCAAATTGATCCGCTTTGATCAAGCTCGATCATCAATTCACCCCTGCCCATGGGCCTTCAGTCGGTAGGCCAGCTGCGGACGGCTGATACCCAGTTGCCGAGCTGCGGCAGACAGATTGCCATTACAGGCCTGCAACACCAGCCGATATTGCTCCAGTTGCTGGTTGTGAATGGCGTGCTTGAGTTCGGCCATGGGCGTGCCCTGCGGGTCCGGCTCGCTGGCCGCTTTGCACAGGCTGCCGTCACCGCCCACGCCCAACCCGGCGCGGGGCGCCTGCTCACCGCAGGGGAACAGGTGCTGGGTACGAATCGATGCTTGCCCGGGTGCCGCAATCACACCTCTCTCCACCAGATTTTGCAGCTCTCGCACGTTGCCGGGGTAGCTGTAGTTGAGCAGCGCTTCCACGGCCCGGGCACTGAACCCGGTGACCTGCTTGCCGTGCAGTTGGGTGAAGTGTTTGAAAAAGTGCTCCATCAGCAGCGGGATGTCATCCCGGCGCTCACGCAGCGGAGGCAGGTGAATGGGGAACACGTTCAGCCTGAAGAACAGGTCTTCCCTGAAGGTGCCGCGAGCAATCGCTTCGCGCAAGTTGGCGTTGGTCGCAGCAATAACCCGCAAGTCGACCTTGATCGGCCTGTTGCCGCCCACCCGTTCGATTTCTCCCTCTTGCAAGGCGCGCAGCAGCTTGGTTTGGGCGCTCATGCTCAACGCCTGGACCTCATCCAGGAACAGCGTGCCGCCAGAGGCCCGTTCGAAACGACCTGTACGCGCCTGCGTTGCACCGGTGTAGGCGCCTTTTTCGGCACCGAACAGTTCAGCTTCCAGCAGGCTTTCTGGTAAAGCCGCACAGTTGACCGCCACCAACGGTTGTTGGGCGCGCGGGCTGAGCCGATGCAGCGCCTTTGCGAACACCTCTTTGCCAACGCCCGACTCACCGCTGAACAGCACCGTGGCTCGGGTGGGTGCCACTTGCGCAATTTGATGACGGGCAACGCTGAAAGCAGCAGAAATACCGACCATGTCGTCCTGCAGCGGCAAGCTGCTGGCCGTGCAGGCAGGTTGTACCGCCTCGCCCTCGGAGGGCGACCAGATCGAGTTCATCTGAATGAAGTGCGCAGGGTCCCAGTAGCGCTGCTCGGCGCCGTGCTCATGATCTGGCAAGCGATCTGCCGTATCGCCGACAATCCGGCAGCAGCGGCCGCCTGCGGCCACGCACTCGACCTCACGGTACACCACCAGCTTGCCGATAAAGGCGCTGGCATAACCGGCGGCGTAGCCGAGGGTCATCCAGCACGCAGCCTCGTCGCCAACCCCGTAGTGGGCTATGTGCTCATGGGCTTCACGCGAGTCGTGCCACAGGTATTCCCCGTGGAAGTGGCCGCGTTCGATGTCCAGGTCAAGGTCGACCGTTTCCACCCGCACCACACCCTGCAACGCATGCAGCCGGCCGCCGGCAATGAACGAGCTGCGCTCGTCCGATGCCGGCCAGCGCTTGCGTACCAGCGCGGCATCCTGGCTACCCGCCGAATAACCGATGCGCATCAGGATGCGCCGCGCGCCTTCGATCAACTCGCGGCGCAATGCACCCAGCGCGCTGGAATGCAGCATGACCATGCTCTGGTCGTCCAGCCAGATACGCGCATCCTCATCTGAAAACCGCAGGTAGCGACGCAGGTCGGCCGGGGTCGGGCTACTGGTTTCATAGGCCTGAGGGGAACGCGACACAGCTTCGCGGGGTGCCGCGATGGATGAACGACTCATACCTTCTCCTATTGTTCTTGTTCTGCGCACGGGCGGTGTCACGCGATGGCCAGGCCGATATTTGATCATCAACTTTTGCCAGCTTGATCAACAAAGATCAAGGCTTGCGCCGCTCCAGCCCCGGCTCAAGGCCTTGTATGCAAGGGCCTGGGGCTGGCCTGCGCAATTGGCCTAGCGTTTGCTATCACCTGCAGGCGGACGCCTTTGAACGTCGCGTATTCCAATAACAATAATCATGCAGGAGATACACCATGCGCCGCTGGTTCTCTTCCTACGAAAACCGCTTGCTGTTCGTGCTCAGCCTCAGTTTCGGTTTTGTTTTCTTCGACCGTAATGCAATGAGTTTCCTGGCGCCCTTCGTGGCCGCCGACCTGTCCTTGAGCAACACCCAGATCGGCTTGCTGGTATCGGCCTTGTCATTGACCTGGGCACTGTCCGGGTACCTGCTTGGCGCCCGTTCCGACCGCAGCGGGCGCCGCAAGCCTTACCTGTTGGTGGCCGTGATCGTGTTTTCGGTGTGCTCGTTCTTCTCCGGGCTGGCCAGCACCTTCTTCATGCTGCTGGCTGCCCGCCTGCTGATGGGGGTGGCCGAAGGCCCGATACTGCCTATCTCGCAAACCCTGATGGCGATGAACTCCACGGCAAGCCGCCGCGGCCACAACATGGGCATCATGCAGAACTTTGGCAGCAACCTGCTGGGCTCATGCATCGCGCCCCTGCTCCTGGTGGCCCTGGCCAGCCACTACCACTGGCGCCTTGCATTCATCGTCGCGGGCATCCCCGGGTTGATTGCCGCGTGCATGATCTGGAAGTACGTACGCGAGCCCAGGGAGGTAGTCATTGCCCAGCCGACGACACCGTCCGCCTCGCAGCCCGTCGCAGCAGGTTCGCTGTTAGAACTGCTGCGTTATCGCAACGTCTGGTTGAGCATGCTCATCGCGTGTTTCTACGTGGCGTGGATGGTGCTGGGGTGGGCGTTCATGCCGGTGTACTACATGAACGAGCGGCAGTTCGGCTCTACCGAAATGGGTATCTTGATGAGCGTGCTGGGTGCCAGTGCCACGCTCTGCAGTTTCATCGTGCCTGCGCTTTCCGACCGCCTGGGCCGGCGCCTGGTAGTGGTGGTGTTCTCCCTGATCGGGGCGCTCACGCCGCTGGCAGCGCTGTATTTTCAAGGGCCGTTCTGGATGCTTTGCACGGTGTTGTTCATCACCTGGTCGGCCAGCGGAGTGGCGCCGATCTTCATGGCCACCATTCCATCAGAAACCGTACCGGTTCATCGCATTGCCGCCTGCGTCGGGCTGGTGATGGGCATGGGTGAAGTGGTCGGCGGCGTGCTCAGTCCGGTGCTGGGCGGCTGGCTGGCGGACATTCATGGTCTTGGCGCCCCGTTGCTGCTACAAGCAGGGTGCGCAATCGTTGTTGGAGTGCTGGGGTTGGGGCTGATTGAAACTGCCCCCCTGCGCGCAGTCGGGCGCAGCAACCTGACGGCGGTAAGCGAGTAGCGGTCCAGAGGCTCCGAGCCGGGATCCTGGGGACGCCATGCAGCCCCGGGGTTCAGGTATAGCCCTGTTCTGTGAGCCAACGTCGCACCATTTTCTGATGCTCAACCTGCTGTCCCTCAAGCACAGCACTGAGCGCCAGGCCAGCATGAAGCCCGCGAACTATCGGTGCCAGTTCTACACCTTGCAAATGCCAAACCCCCAGCGGCTGGTCCGCCGTCACCACGACCTCGGCTTCATCCACCAGCCCGTCACGCAACACTGGCTGGCGTGCCACTCGCACCGCTCGCCAGTCCGTGCTCAGGTGCAGGGGTTGCGCATCCGGCCAACCCTGGCGCCGGGCCCAGAACGGTTGCCCCACCCGGCTTTGTTCCTGGGCATAGAAATCCCGGCCAATGCGGGCAAAACGCAAGAACAGCTGCTCGACCCGCTGCTGGTGAAACTGCCGCGCCAATTCGGCCCGCTCAGGCCTGCGCAGCAACGTATTGATCACCATCGGCGCCTGCAATGCCGAAGAGAGCGACTGAAAAATCCCGTTGCCCGACAGCGGGTCAACGGCCATGGCAGCATCCCCCACCCGGATCCAGTCCTGCCCGACACATTCACCCGCCAGAATGGCGGTACTGCTACGTGCATGCACCTGTCCCGGTATCAATGCCTGACCGTCGAACAGCTCGGCTACCAACGCGCTGCGGCCCCGCAACGCCACGCAGTAAGCTGCCAACCCAGCTTTCCCCGGCAGCCCGGCAGCGTCCTGGGTGACTTGCCAGTAACAGCGGCCATCTTCCAGCCGTGCCATCCACGCCCAACCATCCTCCAGGCTCTCCACCGCCGACGCAGGTGCACCGGGGCTACCCTGCCAGACATTGAGCAGGCTGACCGTTTCCGGCCCACGCAGTCGGTCTGCGGCCAGGGGCGCCTGTCGGCCTCGGGCCTCAACCAGGAAATCAGCGGTCAGCACCTGCCCATCGTCCAGGCGCACATGATGACCGCCCCCCTGCACGACCTCACGCACCCGGCCCTCGACCACACGCACGCCTGCGCGCTGAAGGTCTTCGCGCAGCGCCTGGTCAAAGCGTTGCCGGTCGAGCAAAAACTCCTGGTTCATGTGTAGGTGCTGGCCGTTCCAGTGCACCTGGCGGGTGGCCGGCATGGCCGCCTGGCTCAAGGCCCCGCCAAGGCCTGCGTGCCGCAAGCCCTCCAGCACCCGCTGCGAAACGCCTTCAACTGCCGCGAAACGGCGCCACTCCGACACCACCGTCACGGTGTAACCCAGCCGCCGCAAGCCAATGGCCGTGGCTGCACCCGCAGGGCCGGCGCCCAGCACCACGATGCGCGGCTCAAGCATGGCTGGGACCCCGTCGCTCTGGGCCGATGAACGCCGCGTGATCGCGCAACCAGTCATGGACCTGCTGGCGCCCCCTACCCGGCTCGTCACGCAGCAAAGCCGCAATCCTTCCGCTCAAAGCCGCACAGCCCAAGCTCGCACCCGCTCGGCCGCCCGCCCCCACATAACCGCCAAAGTCCGCCTGCCGGGTGCCAAGCCAGGACCACTGGCCGGGCGCACAACGCGCATCACCGGTCAGTCGAAACACCCCAGGGTAGCTGGCCGGGTATACCGGCCCACCCTGTGCCGGGCTGGATGCACACAACAGCACGCCAGCCGCCAGCGCCTCGGCACAAGCCTGATGCAGCACGGGCCGGTCCTGCTGCAAGCCCAGGCTGAGGTTGATCAGCGTGGCCCCCGACTCCACCAGCCACAGCAATGCGGCAGCCACCTGCAACGCACTGGTGCTGGCCTGGTCACTGAACACCTGGGCCACCAGCACCGACACCGGACCGGCCTCGTGTTGCAAGCTGGCGAGCACCGCACTGCCGTGCCCAAGCGGGTCGGGGAGCATTTCACCTTCGCGCAACTGGCCGTCTTCCAGCCAGAAACGGCGGGCATCCAGCAAGCCGTTGGCCTGCTCCGGCGAGCAGCCACTGTCGATGATGCCAACGCGTACGTCAGTGCCCATGTTTGATCACCTCCTGCGCCAGTACCTGCAACTGGCCATCATGCAGTTGCAGGTGCAGGTCGGCATCGGCCAGGGTCGAAGCCCGGTGGCTGATCAAGATGCGCGTGCGACCGGCGAACAGCTGGTCGATGGCCGCGATCACTTCACGTTCGGTGGCTTCGTCCACCGCCGAAGTGGCCTCGTCCAGCACCAGGATCACCGGGGCCTGCAACACTGCACGAGCAATGGCGATGCGTTGTTTCTGCCCCCCGGACAACTGCTGGCCGCGCTCGCCCAGCAAGCCATCCAGGCCCAGCGGCAGGCTGTCGACAAGGCTGTCCAGCCGCGCCAGGCGCACCACCCGTTCCAGTTCATCACGGCTGGCCTCGGGCACGCCATAAGCCAGGTTCTGCGCCAGGGTGCCACGGAACAGCACGATGTCCTGGCTGACCACAGCGATTTGCCTGCGCAATGCAACAAGGTCGAGGTCGCGCAGGTCGACGCCGTCCAGCAGGATGCGCCCGGCGTCCGGGTCGTAGAAGCGCTGCAGCAGGTCGATCAGGGTTGACTTGCCCACTCCGGAGGCACCGCTGATGGCAACTTTCAGGCCACCCGGGATGCTCACCTGCACGTTTTTCAGTACCGCACCCTGGCGCCCCTCATGGGCAAAGTTCAGCGCCTCCAGGCGCAACTCGCCGGGGCCATCGGGGATGGGCTGCGGGTTGGCGGTCTGATGTACCGCTACCGCTTCCTGCTTCAATTCCATCACCCTTCCCAGGCTGACAGCCATGCGCTGCACCGCCACATACAAGCCCAACAGGCTCTGCACCGGCCCAACCGCCATGCCCATGTAAGTAGAAAAAGCGATCAGCGCGCCCAACTGCCAGGTGCCCTGGATAACCCACCAACCACCCACCAGGAACGCGCAGGCGCGGCACCAAGAGGTCAATGTGCCGGGGATGGCCTGGGTGAAGAATTCGGTCACCTGCACCTTCAGCAACTGGCGCATGTAACCTTGCCCAAGCTGGTCCAGGCGCCCTGCTTCACGGCCTTGCTGGCCGGCCGCCTGGATGAACTTCATCGCCGGCAGGGTCTCGACCAGGAAAGACGACACATCCGCCGAGCGCTCACGCAAGTTGCGCACTTCGCGCTCCACCTTGCGCCGCATCCAGCGCAGCCACAGCACCTCGATCGGCACCAGCAGCGCCAGCAACAGCGACAACTGCCACGACAGCATCAGCATCAACGTCACCGCGCCCACCAGGCCGATCACCGCCGACACCGCCGAGAACAGCGAGTCCACGGCAAAGCGCTGGATCTCTGCCACATCGCCATCCAGCCGCGAAAGAATGTCGCCGATACGCCGCCGCCCGTAGAAAGTTGGCGACAACTGCTGCAGATGGCGGTAAAGGTCGTCGCGCAGGGCGAACAGGATGCGCCCCGACAGGCGCGTATGCAGGTAGCGGTTGACGCCGGCCAGCACAGTGCCCAGCAGGCCCGCGCCGATCATGATTGCCGCCATGTGCCAAAGCGTTTGGTAATCCTTGGCCAGCAGCCCTTCGTCGATCAGGGTCTTGACCAGCCAGGGTTGCGCCAGTGCCAGCAGCGATGCCCCCAGCGACAAGCCGAGCAACAGGCCGATGGCACGCCGGTGTGGGCGCACGAAACCATACAGCCAGGCCAACGCCTGGCGCATGAGTACAGGGTCGCTGGAGTCCACCAGCCTTGCGAACAGGCCGCCCACGTCAGCCGCGCAACTGCTTGAGCTTGCGGTACAGCGTCGCCCGGCTGATACCCAGCGTCTCGGCGGCGGCCGAGACGTTGCCCTGGTGGCGCGCCAGAGCACCGCGAATCTGCTCCAGTTCATTGTCCTTGAGGCTGCCGGAGGGCGCTGTGCTGCTGGCCAGTTCGTCCAGCAGGCAGTCGGTAAGGTGATCGAGGGTCAGCACCTGCTCGCCATCCTCGCGCATGGCCAGCGCGGTGCGCACCACCATTTCCAGCTGACGGATGTTGCCGGGCCAGTCGAAGCCTTCGAGCAACGCGGTCAACGCCGGGTCGAGGGTTACGCCACGCGCATCGGCCTTGTCCAGCAGGCCCTGGATGATCGCCGCCAGGTCGTCGCGTTCGCGCAGGGCCGGCAGCCGCAGCGACACACCGTTTACCCGATAGTACAGGTCTTCACGGAAGTGTTGTTCCTGGACCAGGCGCTTGAGGTCGCGGTGGGTGGCGCAGATCAGCGCCACGTCAATGTCCTGCTCGTCGCCCGCCCCCAATGGTGCTACGCGGCGCTCCTGCAGCACCCGCAGCAGGCGTGCTTGCAGGGCCAGCGGCATGTCGCCGATTTCGTCGAGGAACAGCGTGCCACCATGGGCCTGCATCAGCCGCCCGACCATGCCGCCCCGGCGCGAACCGGTGAAGGCGCCCTCGCGATAGCCGAACAGTTCGGACTCGATCAGCCCTTCAGGAATGGCCGCGCAGTTGACTGCCACAAACGGTTTGTCGGCACGCGGGCTGGCCAGGTGCAAGGCGCGAGCGACCACTTCCTTGCCGGTACCGGTTTCGCCCAGCAGCAGCACTGGCAAACCATTGCCCAGCCCCTGGCGAGCCATGCGCAGGTTGCGCGCCAGCCGTGAATCACCACCGGCCAGGGCCTCGAGTGCTGGCGACTGCTTGCCCAGCGCTGGCTTGCTTGCCGGTGTGCTGCCATTGACCCGGCTATGGCGTGGCAGCTGCAAGGCACGGAAGTGGAACTCGCCCTTGGCCGTCTGCACACTGCTCACACCGCCCTGCCACAGACGCGCGATAAACGCAGGTGACCGTTCGCCGAGCAGGTCAGTGCTGCGCCGGCCAATCAGCTCATGGCGCGGCACCTGCAACAACTGGCAGGCACTGTCGTTGGCGGCCAGCACTTCACCGTCCAGGCTCAGGGCCAACAGGCCGTGCCAGGCGCTGTTGAGGTACTGCGGGCGGCTGTGGAAGGCCAGCACCAGTTGTTCCGGATGGCACAGGCCAAACAGGCGGCTTTCAATGTTGCCGGCCGCCAGCATCAGGGTCGACAGGCTGTCCTGCGGTTGCGCCATCACCCCTTCGCGGGTGATGTCGAGCACGCCGATCACCTCGCCGCGCGGGTCGCGCAATGGCACGGAAGTACAGGAGAACGGGCTCAGGCGGTCAAGGTAGTGTTCGCCGCAGTTGATCAGCGTCGGCCGGCCTTCGACCACGGCCGTGCCGATGGCGTTGGTGCCACGCAGCGATTCGCTCCAGCAACTGCCCGGGTGCAGATCGCGCAGGCCCTCGCGCTGCAGCACGTGCTTCTGGCCTTCGATGGCCAGCACGTTGGCCTGGGCGTCGCCGAGGATGACGATGCCAGCCTTGCCCTGGCGCGCGACCAGATAGTCGAGTTCAGGGGCGACGGCATCGATCAGCAGGCGGTTGCGCTCCAGCAGCAGGCGCAGGTCATGGCCCTGTTCCAGGCCCAGGCCGACCTGTTCGCCTTGCAGGCAGTCCAGGCCGTGGCCCAGGCTGCGGCGCCAGGAGGCGTCGATCTCATCACGCAGCATGCCCAGCGGTAGTTCGCCTTCGCTGGCCAGCTTCAACCGGGCCTCGCGGGATTCGTGCAGCGGGTCGTGGGCGTTTGTTATTAGTTGTCGCGCCATTTTCTACTCCGGCTGTGCCCCGCAATGTGACGGGGTACGGGCTTGGGAATTTTCCGCAGTGTGCGGGAGAAATGGCTGGGCGTCATCTGGTAGTGGATGGATTGGGGTGTAGCTGGCCAGGTTACTTGAAGCTGGCGCAATTCCTGTGGAAGCTGGCTTGCCGGCGATCACCGGCTTCGCCGGTGCGATCCACCGCGTCGCCTGCTTCGCGGGCTTGCCCGCTCCCACAGGGTTCGCACCAAGCCTGAGGACTGCGCTGTACCTGTGGGAGCGGGCGAGCCCGCGAAGAGGCCCTCGAGGTCAATCAGGGATATCGATCGATATCACCAATAGCCAAGCCCCGTCAGGTACTCGACGCCGCCTTCCGCCCAGCCAGCTGCTGCCTCTCAACCCCATCCAGCAACGCCTCCACCACCGCCTTGGCCGAATCCAACCCATGGTCATTGCTCAACAACAGATCACGGCAGGTGCCCTTGGCCAGTTCCAGCGCCTTGAGGTTGGTCGCAAACGCCCCTTTCAGCAGTGTGGACAGGTGCACCAGCGCATCTTCGTAATCCACGCCCGAACGAACGGCGAACAACGGTGGATGGCTGCATTCGCAGGTGGAGAAACTGGAGGCCGCCGTGGTGGCGCGTACAGGAGGATCAGGTAAGCCTTTTGTCATTGTGTCGCTCCTTGATTCACTGGAGTCGCCACACAACGTGACCAAACGAATGGGTGGCGACTGTACGCGGGTTGGTCAACCGGGAATCAAGGAAACCGGCGCGCACGGAGGCGCCCCACGCACAGCCGCCATAAAACGAAACAGCCGGGCACAAAAAAGCGCCAACTGTATCGCAGAGCGGGCGCTTGTGCGCCTTGATGATTGCGGGTGACCAAACCCGACTGCTGGATTGACAGCAGCGGGCAAAGACTACCGAGGTCAGGGAAGGGTTTCAAGCTGAGGGCATGCGCAGTAACACTTCTGTTGCCTGATCGCACTCCTGGCCGGCTGCCACAACCGCCGCTCGATCCCCTGCGCCAGCAAGTGCCCCACCGCCGCTTCAATCGCCGACAGCACGCACAGCTGCGCCGGTTCATTGGTGGGATACCCCACCTCGGCTTCCAGCAGTTTCTTGAACTCGATGAACTTGAACACGCCGGCACTGCGCCCTACCGAGTCGATGGTCTTGCTGGTCATCACGTTGGCCAGCATCTGCCGTGCGCACGTCCACAGCGCGCAGGTTGACGGTGACCTGGTCCACCCGGTACTCGCCGGAGATGTCGATCCCCAGGTAGCGGGCACCTTCGCCGCCGCTGCGCACGTTGGTGTCGGTTGGGCCTCATCTGGTTGATGGAGCCCGTTAGGGTTGAGCAAGGAAGATAAACACTGATTTACAAGTATCAGAAGCTTCCTACTTGGCGCCAAATCATCAACACCCCGTTTATTTCCATCCCTCCACGGCGCTCGTACCCTTCCAGTACACCCTCACCCTGAACGCTACTCCACGTTGCCGCGCCCACAGGGCTGTGCCCCGCGCAGCAAGGACATGCCATGTACCGACAATCCGATCTGCGTTTCAGCTTCCAGCCCTTGGCCGGTGATCATGAATTCGAGGTAGTTTCATTCGAACTTGACGAAGCCATCAGCGCACCCTTCCAGCTGAGGCTGGAATTGATCAGTCACGAGGATGACGCCGACTTCGGTAATTTGCTCGATAAACCGGCGCTGTTCACTATTTGGAAAGGGCAACGCCCACTGCGCTTCGTGCACGGTCTGATCAGCACGTTCAGCCAGGGCGAAACCGGTTTTTACCGCACTCGTTACCACGCCTTGGTCGAGCCGACGCTGGCCCGGGCCGAGTTGCGTTCAAACTGGCGCATCTTCCAGCAAAAAACCGTACCGCAAATCCTTGAACTGATGCTGCAGCGTCAAGGCATCAGCCGTTATGAAATCAGAAGCATCGGTGAGCACCAGGTACGCGAGTTCTGTGTGCAGGCCGGTGAAACCGACCTCCATTTCATCGCCCGCCTGGCGGGCGAAGAGGGTTTCGTCTATTGCTTCGAGCACACGCCGAAACACCATCAACTGGTCATCACCGACCGGCTACTGACGCTGGGACAGATCAGCCGATGGGCAACAACTGCCGATGAAGACAATGAAGGCTTTTTCGAACAGGACGAGATCGGTCCCGACCAGGTACTGTACCGGGCCATGGGCGGTGGCGATCAGGCCAGGCCTTGCCTGAAGCGCCTGCGTTACAGCGAACAGGTTCGTACTGCGCGGCAGGTGCAACGTGACTACACCTTTACTAACCCACAGTATCGGCAGGAACATCGAGCATCCGACAGTCGTATCACCCATCAGTCCCGGAACTATGAGCGTTTCGACTACCCCGGCCGTTACAAGCGTGATGCGGTTGGCGTGCCCTTCACAGCCAACCGTCTCACCGCCCTGCGTCATGATGCCTGCATTGCTGAGGTTGAAGGCGACGATGTACGGCTGCAGCCCGGCCTGGGTTTCACCCTTGTCGAGCATCCCCGCAAAGATCTCAACGCACACTGGCGCGTGATGCGTGTGCACCATGAAGGCAGCCAATTCACCAGTCTGCAGGAAGAAGCAAGCGGTGCCGATCAGAGTACACGCTACACACAGGAAGCCGTGCTGGTGCCCGGCCGAATCGAATGGCGACCCGCGCCGCTGGACAGGCCTCGTATCGATGGCCCACAGATGGCTACCGTTGTCGGTCCAACCGGCGAAGAGATCTATTGCGACGAATGGGGGCGGGTCAAGGTCAGCTTCCCATGGGATCGGGAAAGCAACAACAATGAGTTCAGCTCCTGCTGGGTACGCGTGTCGCAAGGCTGGGCCGGCGGCAGCTGGGGCTCGATGGCCATCCCGCGCATCGGCCAGGATGTGATCATCCAGTACGTCAACGCCGACCCCGACCAACCAATGATCACCGGACGCACCTACTGCGGGGATCAACTGCCGCCCTATGACCTGCCGGAACACAAGACCCGCATGACCATCAAGAGCCAGACCCACAAGGGAAATGGCTTCAACGAACTGCGATTCGAAGATGAACTGGGTCGCCAAGAAGTGTTCATGCATGCAGAAAGGGATATGAACACCAAGGTCAAGCACGACCAGACCCTCAATGTCGGTAACGACCGCGCCACTGCAACAGGCCGGGACCACACCACCAGCATCGCGCGTGACGAATCAATCGAAACAGGCCGGGACCGTCGCGATCATGTTCACCAGGACCGTTTCACCAGGATCGACCGCAACGACATCCACACGGTCGGTAACTCAAGCCGCACCAAGATCACCGCCGACCACAGCCTGAACATCGGCGGCAACCAGTCACTTGTTATCGAAGGCACGCGTGCCATTGAGGCCCGCACGGCGCAACGCCTGTTGACCCGGGCGTACATGCTTCAGGGTACGGAACGGATCCACATCCGTGGTCCGAGCGGCAAGATCATTTTCGATGCCGACGGCATCACCATCGAAGCGCCCAACATCCGCTTCAAAGGCAACGTCACCTACCAGACACCGGTACAGGCCCAACTCGATGCCATCGAAGCCGCTGTCCGCGAGGGCTCGCCGCTGATTGAAGAGTGCCCTTTTGCCGGTGAGGATGACGCATGAGCCTGCACCGCCAACTAACTGAGGGAAGCCTGTGCACGGGGACCGTGAACGCAAGCCTGTTCGTGCTTGCCGAAGCGTCGGCCAATCCGGACCTGCTGGGTAGGCTGGAGTTTCATGCCAGCCAACACCACAGCCTGTGGTATCTGGAATATGACGCCGGGTTGGAGAGGCATGCCCCAATACTGTTCCAACTGATCGCGGGCAGCGAAGTGGACGCGTGGCTAGGCGCACTGAAGGGGCGTTTCACCGGTACCGTGATCGAGGCCGCCTTGCCCCTTGAAGCGCTCGCACGGCACCTGCGCCGCTTTGGCAAAGCTCAGGCAGGACGACGTCGTTATTTTTTGAGGCTTGGTGCCCCCCAATCATTAAGCCTGTACGTCGCCTCACTGACCTACCGCCCAGACATCCTGGGCCGGCTGTTCGACAACGGACGGGTACGCAGGCTCTATTTCCACGATGCGCGCACCGGGCTTGCGCTCGGCGCACAGCCGCTGTTTGAGCAAGCAGAACATGGCAGCGAACGGGAGGGCTGCCTGGCTTGGCTGCCACTGCGCCATGAGGTGTCGGGATGATTCTGCAAAGTCTGGATCTGGATGCACTACAAGGGGCGGTACTGTGGTCAACCAACCGCAGGCTGTCTGACTTCCTGCTAGAGACGTTGAATGGTTCGCTTCCACGCTTTCATACCCGCGGCGAGGATGTTCCTCCCTTCGTAGCCAAAGCGGGGGCGCTCGTCAGCAAAAACGGTTACACCTGCGGCAAGGAGTACAGCTTGCTCGTGCTCAGCCATTTATTGTTAGGCCTGGGGTGGTGGGCCGATCCCCGTGCGAATCGGTGTGGTCAATCAGACAAGCACCTGGCCTCACCCAGAATGAGCAACTTGACCTGCTGACCATGCAGGCGGCAAATCACCGTTCACGGTGGGAGCGTCAGCTTACCCCCATGCACGACATCACACTGGGGATGTTGCGCTGGACCGATGACGACCGCGACCAAGACCGCCGGTGGCGATCGCTGGAACAACTGATGGCCCTGCGTGGCGTACCTGAAGACGCATATCATGCGTGCTATTGCCGCTATGAGTCGGATGCCTGCAGCCGCTATGCGCTGCCCGTCATCGACCACGTGGAGCTTAACGGAAACGAAATCCGCGCCTATCGCTATTACGGCAAACGGCTACCGCAGCCCTCCGACGACCTGCACAAGCTGTCCCAATTGTCCCGCAGCCGAGTGCTGTTGCATGTCCTCCTGGCCATAGCATTCGGTCGTTACTTCTTCCTCAACCCTTTGTTCACTCCCTGGGTGAAGGCGCTGGAGGCCACCGACTCGCCCAGCGAGCGACGCCATGCGTTGGCAAGCCAACTTGCAGCTCATCAACAGGCACTCAAGGAGCCGAGCCCGCATGTTTGAATCATCTGCTTTACAAGCCTTGAGTCATGCCGCACTCAACGGGGCGCTACCCATTCCTCCAGACATTTGCGTGCCGTGCTCTCTTCCCGGTGCAATGTTTTCGCTCGACGGTGGTGATGGCTGCGACCAGGTGCTGGGCATTCCGTCCCAGAACGGCGTTGGCCCCGCTTGGTTTCGCAACAACCCCTGGATCCGCGACCCTGCACGCAATCACCGCGACACCTTCCTCCAGCAAGTGCTGGAACATGCTGGCGATACGCTGGGCAATGCCTGGCTGGCAGATTTTTACGCCTTTGCCGCTCGCGAAAAGCTGCAATTGGTATGCATCGACGATGAAATCCGCCTGGACGAACTGGCCCCGCCAGTACTCGACCACATGGGCAAGCGCGACCAGCAAGGCTTCGGCTTCACCCTGCACAGCAATTTCCTGTTCACCGACCACAAGATCTACTTCGCCACCTTCACCCACGTAGAGTGGCGCGAAGCGCAACGGGAAGAATACATCGACGAGCACGGCACCCAGCGCATCAGTCCGCCCTACACCTGGCACACACCCAGCGGCCTGTACCCAATCAACCTGGCCTGCGAACAGCTGGCCCGCCACTATGCCGAAGCCAAGGGCCGCGCACGCCTGTGGCAAGGCGTTATCGGTGCGGGCGAATTCGCCCTCGGGCTTCTGGCAGTCATCCCTGTGGTGCGGGGTGTCAAGGGTGCCCTCACCCGCGGCCGCTATGCTTTCGTCGCCCTGGAAGCCGCCTTGGCAGCAGACGCCATGATCGATGGCAGCAGACGCCATGATCGATGGCAGCAGCCGCATGATCACCGGCGAAGGCCTGAGTATCGGCGAGCAGTTCTTCACCGACCTGGCGCGCCTGGCCAACCCAGACACCGCCGAGGCACGTGGCAAGCAAGTATTCATGGCCATCAACCTGGCCTTGCTGCTACCGGCCGCCATGGGCGGCGCCCGCTGGCTGATGCACAAGCTGCGGCCCGGCAGTATCACTACCGTGCGCCTGGACAACGCCGCACTGTCGCAAGAAGACGTCCGTCGCCTGGGCAACCGCAGCGCTGGCGAAGTCACCGTACTGGAAACCCGCATCCAGCGCCGCACCCGCGAAGGTGAGCTATCGGTCACTGCCCGCGAACTGCACTCGGTAGACCGCAATGCCAGCCAGGTCGCACTCGACGTGGTCGGCGGCAAGGCCGACTACGCCTTCATGGCCACCACCCTGCGTGACCGGCTGGTGGCACTGATCCAGCACAGCGTCGGCCCAGTGCGTATGGGCGGTAGCCTGACCCGCGTCGTCGCCGATGCCGGCGAAGAAGCCTTGGCAGCGGCTCTGGTCAGTCACTGGAAGGTCAAGCCCGAAAACATCCTCGGCATGAGTACCCACCCCTCCCGGCCCAGCCAGTTCGGCTTGAAGAACAAGAGCGACCAAGGCATCGACATGCTGGTGTACGTACCGCCTCCGCCTTCGATGACGGTACGAAATCCGACGACGCAGGAAATGCGCCATCACATTGATGGGCTGAAAGGCACGGCGCCGCTGAACGAGCTGAAGTTCGAGGCGGGGACGTTGTTGGTGATAGAAGTGAAGACGACCCTTGGAAAAAGCAGGACGCCTGGGTTCCTGAACACACAAATGGCAGGCGGAAGTGCGAATGTGGAGCGTATACAAAGACTGATAGCACGAAGGAAGGGAGGCTGGAACATCGACAACCTGAAGGTAGCAATGCCTGAGATTGCAGCCAAAGCAACACATCTGCGCAATGCAATGAGCAGCGGAAAAATCTCATACCTTCACGCGCAGGTGTTTCTTGCTCCTAGCGGACAGCTAAACAAGGTTGCGGGCAACTCGACCGGAATTCAGATAAATACCTGGTGACGAAAATGGCATCAACCTCTAGATCTCGACTAACCAGTAGCCTCAGAAACATTCGCGATTGGGCATCATCTGACGCATCACTTGAAAGACGCAGAATCACTGATTACATACAAGGGAATGACAGCATCGCTATTGCCACCGACGAAGTATTCAGGCTCGGCATGAATAGCATAGGAGACAGTCTACTCCAAGCCGCTGAAAACCCATACGCGAAAGCGCCCCAAACACTGGCTACGGGCATATTGAGGCTATTAGTAGGAAACAGCGTAATCATCGAGAATCTTAAAGGCACTTCCCGAACCGGCCTTGATGATCTGGATGGCATCACCCATGTAATGCTATGCGCCCTGGCAACCGGACAATTTACGGTGGTAGTACCTTGCCATGATGCAGTCTTCTCCGGCATTAACAATGGCTACGGTGTGAGAGATGGTCACAATCCACCGATTGGCACCACGCTACGTTACGCCGCCTTTGGCCTGAGCATCATCGGCGACTGGCTAGACAAACCGCTAGACCTCGACAAACACGCCCTGCCCCGCGACCCTGCCTGGGGCCAGCTGGTCGCTCACTGGCGCGAGCCCGACCCCGACAAGCTGATGCCGATGCTGGTCACTGCCTGCGATACCCACGTTGAACGCATCGCCCTGACTTCCCGCGAACTCGACTCCGGCAGCTTCGAATTCGGCTCGCCCTTTGAAGCCGTCTACCCTGCCGAAATCCTCGCCATTCTCAACCTGCGGCGCTCGATGGGCCTGCCAAACCCTTCCATCGACCACCCACTGATGAAGACGCCCTACGCTCAGCTGACCTGCCCGCCAGGCATGCGCTTCGAGCCGGATGAGTTACTGATGCGTTTCCTGGCTGCGGCTTGCAAGTATGATCCCGATGCCGTACCGGCTGGGCTTTACGAAGCCGTCGTGCAGAACAGTGCAGAGGATTGAGCGATGTCCAGAGCAGGCGCAATAAAGGATTGCCGAGTCCACATAAAAGACAAACTTAAAATCAGCCTTAAAACAATAAATGACTGGGCCAAACAAGATCTTTTCGTAAGGAAAGACCTATTGGCCTCCTACCTCGCCACTGGGAAAACCATTGGCCTCGCTTGCAACCAAGTATTCAGAGCAGGCATGAATAATATTGGAAAAGGGCTACAGATTGCACCGCAGCATCCATTCGGGCCGGCTTCGCCGTTTTTTGTTCACGGCATCACAAAAATGTTGGTCGCTGAAGCGATCCAAGTCCAACGACTTGAGGGTACTGAAGATCACGCTGTCGGCGACCTGGACGGAATCGCTCACCTCATGTTATGCACACTCGCGATCGGCCAATTCGCGCTGATCGAGCCCTTTCACCAAGCTGTGCTTGCGGGTATTCAAAACGGATACGGCATCCGCGATGGCCACGCGTTGCCCATCGGCACCACCCTACGTTACGCCGCTTTTGGCCTGACCATCATCGGCGACTGGCTAGACAAACCGCTAGACCTCGACAAACACGCCCTGCCCCGCGACCCTGCCTGGGGCCAGCTGGTCGCTCACTGGCGCGAGCCCGACCCCGACAAGCTGATGCCGATGCTGGTCACCGCCTGCGATACCCACGTTGAACGCATCGCCCTGACTTCCCGCGAACTCGACTCCGGCAGCTTCGAATTCGGGTCGCCCTTTGAAGCCGTCTACCCTGCCGAAATCCTGGCCATTCTCAACCTGCGGCGCTCGATGGGCCTGCCAAACCCTTCCATCGACCACCCACTGATGAAGACGCCCTACGCTCAGCTGACCTGCCCGCCAGGCATGCGCTTCGAGCCGGATGAGTTACTGATGCGTTTCCTGGCTGCGGCCTGCAAGTATGATCCCGATGCCGTACCGGCTGGGCTTTACGAAGCCGTCGTGCAGAACAGTGCAGAGGATTGAGCGATGTCCAGAAAAGGCGCAATTCGCAAAGGCGACCCTCACAGTGGCGGAGGCCGGATGGGGGAAGGAAGCGGGATGGTTGTCAACGGGCGGCCGCAATGCATCCTTGGTGATCATGCGCCCTGCCCGCTTCATGGTGGGACATTTGCACTGGTATCTGGCGGTGATCGTGGTGTGCTGTGCAACGGTATTGCGTTGGTGTTCGAGCCGGCAGAGCTTGCGTGTGGATGCAGGGTTTCATCCACCTGCTCGGGACCTTACGCCAAAGATGAATGAGCGCGCAGCGGATCTTCGGGGGCTTGCTCCACACATTGTTTTCGGGCCAATTAATCTTTTGCCAATGCGCCCGCACCTGACGATCAGCGGAGCAACCCTCGATATCGGATCGGACAAACGAGGCGGATAAAGATAACCACACAGAAGTGGCCGGACCGAAACAAATGTGCGCGGGCTTGCCGCGCGAAGCGCCGCGCGGGCGGCGTTCGATCTCACAGGCGCCCAATCCTGATCGCCAAGCACCTGGACGCCCCGCCCTCAATCCTGCACCGCATTCCCGCGCCCGGCCAACGGTTGCCTCTCAACCCCATCCAGCAACGCCTCCACCACCGCCTTGGCCGAATCCAACCCTTGGCCAGTCCAGCGCCTTGAGGTTGGTCGCAAACGCCCCTTTCAGCAGCGTGGACAGGTGCACCAGCGCATCTTCGTAATCCACGCCCGAACGAACCGCGAACAACGGTGGATGGCTGCGTTATCGCGACACAAGGCCCACACATCGACCGCGCAGGAGCCGTTGAATATGCTTCAAGGCTGCAGATTCTGGCTCAAGAACTTGTCCACCGTGGCCTTGCCATCAGCTGGGTCCCCCGCCACCTGCCACAACCGCCGCTCGATCCCCTGCGCCAGCAAGTGCCCCACCGCCGCTTCGATCGCCGACAGCACGCACAACTGCGCCGGTTCATTGGTGGTATACCCCACCTCGGCTTCCAGCAGTTTCTTGAACTCGATGAACTTGAACACCCCGGCACTGCGCCCTACCGAATAGATGGTCTTGCTGGTCATCACGTTGGCCAGCACCTGCCCGGTGCGCACGTCCACGGCGCGCAGGTTGACGGTGACCTGGTCCACTCGGTACTCACGGGAGATGTCGATCCCCAGGTAGCGGGCACCTTCGCCGCCGCTGCGCACGTTGGTGTCGTAGGCGATGATGCCGCCTTCGAGCATCAGGTTGGCGGCCTGCAACGGTGGCAGCTCGCCCATGATGTTTTCCGCCACATCCGGCTTTTTCTGCGATGCACGGATGATCTTGCGCTCGGTCAGCAGGTTCTGCAGCCCTTCACGCTCCAGCACCACGAACCAGCCGCTGGCACTCAGGGCGTCCATCAACATGCTGGCCGCGCCCTGGGTGACGCTGGTGGAGAACGAGCTGGCCGGGTTGGGCTTG
Organism: Pseudomonas sp. 3HC3; assembly: GCF_044904505.1. Lineage (NCBI taxonomy): Bacteria > Pseudomonadati > Pseudomonadota > Gammaproteobacteria > Pseudomonadales > Pseudomonadaceae > Pseudomonas > Pseudomonas sp. 3HC3. The sequence goes on along the minus strand of NZ_JADDRH010000001.1, from coordinate 345,417 downwards.
TACTGCCCGGTCTGGTCGCGGAAGCCGTACACCACGGCCATCAGCCGGCCTTTGGGCCGTGGCATGTTGATCAGGTCGTAGTAGGTCGAGGCCCGAGGAGTCAGGGTCGGGGTTTCCGAGTCCAGTTCGGCCGACATGGGTTCGCGCAGGCTGCAACCACTTTGCAGGCCCAGGGCGGTGAGGATCAGCAGCGTGCTCAGCAGACGTTTCATGGTGTTCTCTCCCCAACATAAAAGCCCTTCCCTCTCAGGGGTTCAGGCCGCTGACCTCAATGATCGAAATCTCTCCTGTGGCACGATCGGTGACCTTGATGCTCAAGGCCCCGGAATCGTCGATGACGTCGATGAGAAACGCATCGGTCGCCATGCTGCCGGTGTTGCCGTTGCTGATGTTGTCCAGCAACTGCGACAACATCCGTGACTCCAGCTGGTTGCTGAAGCGCTCTAGGGCTGTGGTGCCGGTAAAGGCCGAGGCACGGTCCTTGAGGTCCGGGTCGTCGTAGTCGTTCTGCGCCTGGGCGTTGTTCAACAGCCAAGTGCCGTTCAACGGGTTACCGCCAAAGGCCGGGTTGACCGGGGTGTACACCAGCTCGGTGGCCTGGGCAGCACAGGCGCTGGCCAGCAGGCAGGCGGCAATGCAACGTGGAATGCGGTGGTTCATAGCTCGTCCCTCTCCAAGTCGGTGGTGTCCTGTAGCAGGCGTTGCAGCTTGCGTTGAATGATCTGCTGCTTGACCAGGTCGGCGGCGGCGACGGCCTCGTCTTTGAGCTCGGTGGTGTTCGGTGGCAGGAACCGGCGGTACACCACTTCACGCTCGAACTCCACCGTCACCAGGCTGCCCCAGCGGGCATCCGGGCGTTCGCGCACCACCAGGTTGAAGTCCAGGCGGCTGGTGGCACGCAGGCGGTCGGCGAAGTAGTAGTAAAAGTCGTGGCCGATGTGCGAGATGGTGTTATCGACGATAAAGCCCTGCATCTCGTCTTCGGCACCCGCCTTGGCGCAGGTGGCCACCCCTGCCATCAGCAGCAGGCCTAGGCACAGCGCAGCCAGGCGCTTCATGGCGTGTCTCCCGGGCCCGCATTCGTCTGCACACCGCGTGCACTTTCGGTAAAGGCCTGCTCGGCGACGAACTGCCAGTCGCTGTAGTGTTCCAGCCCCTCGAACCCGCTCCATTCGGCGCTGAAGCCACTGCGCTTGAAAGGGGTGGCGTCCGAGCGGCTGTAGACGCCAGTGATACGGCCGTCGATCGAGCGCAGCAGGCCCCACTCGTCGCTGTTGCTGATCGGGTCAGGGTAAAGCCTGCGGATGTGCCGTTTGGCCTGCGGGAAGCGGTTGTCCTGTAGCAGGTCGGCCAGATCCTGGGGGTACTGGGCCAGCCCTGGCGAGGCGCGGTAGTAGCTGCGCAAGGCTTGGGCATACTGGCCGCCAACCCACAGCAACTGGCGTTCGCGGTCGCGCTGGGCGGCGCTCGCCCAGATCGTGCCGGTGGCGGCCAGGGCCACGCTGCTGACCGCAATCAGCAGCAGCACACCCAGGTAGGTGAAGCCGCCACTGGCCTTACCATTCAGCGAAGAGGCTGCCATCACGCGCCCTCCCTGTGGCACCGCTCTTGATATCGGCCACGCCGCCGGCCACGCCCTCGGGCGGTGGCACCAGCTGCCAGGCATCGCTGCGCTCGGTGATCGGGTCGACCGGCGTGTTGCGCAGGTAACGTTGTTCCACCAGTTGTTCCAGCGAATCGGGGTAGTGGCCGGTATCACCGTAGTAGTGGTCCAGCGCCTCGCGCAGCACTGCCAGGCTTTGACGCAGGGTGGCCTCGCGCGAGCTTTCCAGGCTGTTGAAGTAGCGCGGCATGGCAATGGTCATCAGCGTGGCGATGATCGCCATCACCACCAGCAGTTCGATCAGGGTGAAGCCTTTGCTGCGTTTCATGGCTGTCACCATTGCCCGTAAGGGATGTTGTTCAGGCCTTTGCCGCGGGCCCTGGAATACACGTCGAACACGTCTTCGCCTTCGCGCGGGTTGTCTGGGCTGCTGTCATAGGCGCGCAGGCCCCAGCCGCCTTCGTCTTCATCCTTTGCTGCCACCAGCGGGTCGTGCGGGATGCGCCGCAGGAAGTAGAACTTGGCGCCTTTGGCACTGCGCACATCGCGCACGCCCTCTACCAGCACCTGCAGGTTCGGCGGATAGCCGCTGGCATCCAGGCGCTTCTCGATGTAGCCGGCGTCGAAGGCCCGCTTGTAGGCATCGATGGCGTCGCGAATCTGGTACAGCGCCTCGCGCAGTTGCTGCTCCTTGCCGCGGCGTACCACGGTTTCGGTCAGCGGCGCGGCCATGCTGGCGAGCAGCCCGAGCAGTGCCAGGGTCAGCACCACCTCGATCAGGCTGAAGCCGTGCATGCGGCGCCGGGCTTTCATGGCCGTGGGCTCACGTTGGTCGGGACGACCGCCATCTGGCTGTCCACGACCGGTGCATCAGTGGCCGGCGCGTTACCGGGCATGTCCATCGGCGGCAGTGGCGCCATCTGGCGCACCTGCATGGCCGACTCGGTGCCCGTGGAGAACTCCATGTCCGACGGGCTCTGGTACGGCAGGTTGCGCACGATACGCGGGGTGATCGCCAGCACCAGCTCACTCTTGCTCATGTCGTCCTTGTTGCTGCCGAACAGCCGGCCCAGGCCAGGGATGTCGCCAAGGCCGGGGATCTTGTTGCCGCTGGCGTTGTGGTCGTTGCGCACCAGGCCGGCCAGCACCTGGGTTTCGCCATCATGCAGGCGCAGGCTGGTCTGCGCGTTGCGGGTGTCGACCTGAACCGGAATGGTGCCCTGGCGCGTGGCTTCCAGCGGCGTGGCATTACTCACCTCAAGCGCCACCTTGATCGCCACTTCGTTGTTCAGGTGCACGGTGGGCTGCACTTCAAGCTTCAGGCCGACGTCCAGGTAGGTGACGCTCTCGGTAATGACCGGGCCTTGGGTTGACGGCACCGAGGTGGCGCTGATGATCGGTACCCGCTGGCCGATGTGGATGCGCGCCTGTTCGCGGTTGCTGACACGGATCACCGGGCTGGCCAGGGTGTTGATGTCTTTGTCCTGGGCGTTGATCTTGGCCTGCGGCGACGGCGAAATGCTGATGCGGCCGGAGTCGATGCCCCTCAGTTGGTCGAGCACACTGACCGGTTTGCCGTCGTTGCTCAGCACACCGAAGGTGTTGGGCCATTGCAGGCCGAGGTCAAGGATGCGCGAGGTGGCCACTTCCATCACTTCCACCTCCAGCACCACCTCGGGGTTGGACTGGTCCTGCGATTGCAGCAGCTTCTCGGCCATGCGCACGGCGTCCGGGGTGTCGCGCATGGTCAGGGTGTTGAGGCGCTCGTCAACGAACACGTCGCGGGTCTTGAGCATGGTCTTGACCATGTTCAGCGCGGTGTTGGCATCGATGCTGGTCAGGTAGAAGGTGCGCATGACCAGTTCCTGGTAGTCCTTGGTCTTCTGCGGCGAGTCGGGGTAGACCATCACGGTGTTGTCGTTGACGATCTTCTGGCGCAGCTGGTTTTGCTCCAGCAGCAGCGCTATCGCGTCCTCGATGCGCACCTCGCGCACGAAGATGGTTGCCTTCATGTCCGGGCGCAGGTCCTTGTCAAAGATGAAGTTGATGCCGGCCACCTGCGACAGCACTTCGAAGATGGTCTTCAGGTTGGCATCGCGAAACTCCAGGGTTACCGGCCGCTCGAGCTTGCTGCGCAATTGCGGGTACGGCTGCGCGGTGCGTGCCTGCACGTTTTCGATGTCGCTGCGCAGGGTCATGCCCTTCTGGTTCTGCGGGTCCAGACGCAATACTTCGCGCATGTAGCGTTCGGCACCGAACAGGTCGCCCTGGCGCAGCGCTGCTTGGCCAAGCGCCACGCGTTCGTCCAGGGTGCGGATCAGCTCCAGCTGGCGAATGCCTTCCTGGGCACGGCGGTTGTTCGGCTCCAGGGTGAGCACCCGGCCATAGCCCATGCGGGCGTTGGCGAAGTCGTGACGGACGCGGTCGCTGTCGGCCTGGGTAATCAGGGCCTCGACAGCCGCCTGGCGGCTGTGGGCCAGGGCGATGTTCAGCTCTGTGTCACGCGGGTCGTCGCGCAACGCCTCTTCCAGGCGGGCGATGCCGGCTTCGTACTGGCCCTCCTTCATCAATTGATCGCTGTCCTTGCGTACCGCGCTGGAGCCGCAACCGGCAATGGCCACGCACAGCGCAACGAGCAGAAACGGAGCAGGCTTGCACAGCTTTGACGACATCATGGTGCGCTCCCGACAGACAAGGTCTGCGACTGGTGCAAAGGCAGGTAGACCAGGTTCAGCTCGCTGGCCGATACCCGATCGAGGCGATAGGTGTCTTCGATCACGTCGCCTTGGCGCACGACGTAGAGTTTTTCGCCGCTCTGCAGGAAGACCTGCAGGTCGTCGCGGTCACCCATGCGGCCGATGAATTCAAATGGCAGGGCTGGGGCGGTCGGAGCGGGTGCCAGTACTGGCGCGACGACCACGGGCTGTTCGATGACCGTGGCCAGGGCTTTGGGCTGGGTCCATTGCTGGGTTGGGAACAGGTCGCGGGAGGCCTGCTCCGGCCCTTTCGCGGGCAATCCCGCTCCTACGATGGGCGCAGCGCTTTCTGTTGCAGGAGCGGGTTTACCCGCGAAGGCCGCGACGCCATCGTCCTGGCCAAACCAATGGTCCGGTGCCCAGGCCAGTGCCGCGCTAACGCCGAGGAATCCGGCCCAGATGACTGCACGTTGTGTGTTCATCACGACCTCGACAGGTAAAGGGTCATACGCAGGCGGGCATTAAGCTCGCTGTCGCCGATGCGTTTGCGTTGCAGCTCAAGGTCTTCCAGCACCAGGGTCGGCAGTTGCTTGAGCAGGCCTTTGATAAAGCCGCGAATCTGCGGGTAGCTGCCGCGCACAGGCAGCACGATCTGATAGCGGGCCAGCTCGGTCTTGGGGTCGATGCCCAACGCGTATTCACCACGGGCCAAGCTGATGCGCTCGGCGCTGGCCAGGCGGTACAGACGCTCGATCAGTTCGCTGGCCTGGGGCTGCCCGGGCAGTTGCTGGCGCAGGCTGTCGAGGGCCTGCTGCTCGGGCTGGGCCGCAATCTTCAGCTCACCCCGCTTGACACGCCCTACCTGTACGCTGGCCTGCGCTTCGGTGGCGCGTAGTTCGCGTACGCTTTGCCATTGCGGCAGCACACCGGCACACCCCACACCAATGGCGAGCAGGCCTACGGCTACGGCAGCCAGGCCTACCGGGCCGACAACGCGCAGGCGCTCATGGAGGATCAGGCTGCTGAACGATTCAAGGGCGCGCATGGCCGGTCTCCCAGGTGGCGGTGAGGGTGAAGCGCACCGGGTGCTCGGGCCGCGCAGCGAGCACCTCGTGGTTGAGCAGCGACACGTCGCTGAGCTCGTCACTGGCTTCCAGCCGCTGGTGGTACTGCAGCATCGCTTCGAGGTTGCGCGCCTCGGCGGCAATGCGCACCTGGCCCTTGCGCGCATCCGGCGTCAGACCGAGCAGCGCGACGTCGTCCTGCGGCATGGCTTCAAGCATGGCGAACAGTTGCTGCCAAGGGCGTTGCAGTTGCTGCGACACACTGCGCATTTGTGCCAGGCGCTCAGCCTGCTCCCGGCTGGCGGCGCTGTTCCTGGGTTCGACGCTGGCCGGGCGGCGGCCCAGTTGCAGTTCCAGGCTATGGACGCTGGCTTCCAGCGCCACTTGCTCGGTCTGCAAGCGTTGCTGCAGCAGCACCAGGCCGGCGACCATGGCGCTGGCAAGGACGAGCAGCGACCAAACCAGCGGTCCGCTGCGCCGTGGCTGGAATTCCAGGTCGAGGCGGCGCATGTCAGGCCACCGCCCGCCACATGGCGCACAGCGGGTCGGCTTCAATGGCCGGCTGGCACAGTTGCACGGCCGCCAGTTGCGGCACGTCGCAGCGGCCCGGGGCATGCAGGTACACCCGTGGCAGGTGCTCGCCGTACAGCTCACAGGTACGCTCGATCAGTGCTTGCAGGGCCTGGTCGCTGTCAGCGCAGCCTTGTGCCAGCACTTGCTGCCAGGCACCGCCGGCGGCCAGCAGCAATACACTGCGGCGCGGCTCGGCCAGCACGAACAGGAAGTCACCCTGCTCCAGCTGTGAACAGCAGCGGTTGTAGGCAGCCATCAGGTATGGCTGCACCGAGCGCAGGCTCAGGCGGCTTTCCTGGCCCAGTGCCTGCAGCCGTTGCAGCAAAGCTTCGGGCAGTGCCGTGGCGATGCGGGCGGCACCGGCAGCCTCCGGTGACAGCACGATGCGCCAGTCGTCCAACGGCTGCCCGTAGAGGTTTTCGAAGCAAGCGCGGGCATAGGCGTCCAGCTCGCGAGGGTGGCCAATGGCGTCACTCCAGGGCACCAGGCAGAAGCGGCTGTAGCGGGCGGACAGCAGCACCCGCAACTGGGCACCACGCACCGCATGCTCGGCCAGCAGCGCGGCCAGCCCGTCGACGGCAGCATCCCAGGCCGGTTGGGTGGCGTCGCTGCTGAACGCGCGGCTGCCCAGCCATTGGTGGTGGTTCTTGTGCCAGCGACCCAGGCCGACACCCTCGGCGCCCACTACGGCGCAGTAACGGTCAGATGAATGTGACACGGTTGATCTCCTCAAGGGTGGTGCGGCCATCGCGGACCAGGTCCAGGGCCGAGGCCCGCAGCAGGCGCAGACCGCGCTGGCAGGCAAGCGTCTTGATCTGCGCCAGCGGGCGGCGCTCCACGATCATTTGCCGCAGGTCGTCATCCAGGTGCAGCAGTTCGGCAATCGCACTGCGGCCGCGGTAGCCACTGCCACGGCACTGGCCGCAACCCTTGACGCGGACGAACGTCCAGCCGGCCACACCCTCGCGGGTCAGGCCTGAGCCATACAGGGTGTCGTCATCGTGTTCGCAGGGCGTGGCGCAGTGCGGGCAGGCCAGGCGAATCAGGCGCTGGGCCAGCACCGCGTTGAGCGCGGAAACGAAGCTGTAGGGGTCGACCTGCATCTGGCTGAAGCGGCCAATCACGTCAAACACGTTGTTGGCGTGGATGGTGGTGAACACCAGGTGGCCAGTGAGCGCCGATTGCACGGCAATCTGGGCGGTGTCAGGGTCACGGATTTCGCCGACCAGGATCTTGTCCGGGTCGTGACGCAGGATCGAGCGCAGGCCGCGGGCGAAGGTCAGGCCCTTCTTCTCGTTGACCGGGATCTGCAGCACACCGGGCAGTTGGTACTCGACCGGGTCCTCGATGGTGATGATCTTGTCCACGCCATGGTTGATCTCGCTGATCATGGCGTACAGGGTGGTGGTCTTGCCGCTGCCTGTAGGGCCGGTGACCAGGATCATGCCGTAGGGTTCTGCAGCCAATCGACGCAGGGCGCGCAAGGTCTCGTCGGCAAAGCCCAAGGCTTGCAGCTGCACGCCGCTGACCCGGTCGGACAAGTCCTGCTTGTCGAGCACCCGCAGCACGGCATCTTCACCGAAGATGCTAGGCATGATCGACACCCGGAAGTCGATTTGCCGGTCGCCCACGGCCACCTTGAAGCGGCCGTCCTGGGGCACGCGCTTTTCGCCGATGTCCAGCTCGGCCATGACCTTGATGCGTGAGATCACCTGGTCGGCGAAGGCGCTGCCACTGGCCTTGCCAGCACCGTTGAGCACGCCATCGATACGGTACTTGATGGTCAGGCCCTGGCCGGTCATGCCCAGGTGGATGTCGCTGGCGTGCAGCTTGAGGGCGTCGTACAGGGTGGAGTTGACCAGCTTGACCACGCGGCTCTGGTCTTCGCTGATACTGGCCAGCGACAGGCGTTGCAGCGGGTCGCTTTCGCTGCTGGCTTCGGCGTCGTGGTCAAGGGCATCGACAGCGTGGAAGCTTTCTTCATGACGGGCCAGAAAGGTGGCCAGGTCGGCGGCGTGGGCCAGGTAAAGCGGCGCGCCTTGCAGTACATCGTCGACCCAGGCCAGGCGGGCGTGGTCGAAGGGGTCGGCGAACACGCCCAGCAGTTGGCCGCCGTGCTCGATCAGCACACATTCGCGCTTGATGCACTGGGCCAAGGCCAGCTTGTCGAAGCGTGGGGTGCTGGCCAGCAGGCTGTGGCTGTCGAGTACCGGATAATGCAGGGTCAGGCCCAGGCGCCGGGTGAAGGTGTCGGGGGTGTCGCAGGCCAGGCGTTCCAGGCAGTCGAGCAGGCGCTCGTCAGTGGCTTGCAAACGGGCCTGGGCCAGCAGTTCGCGGGGGTAGGCGGAAATTTTTTCTGGGTTCTTCGCGGGCATGCCCGCTCCCACAGGTACATCACAGGTCTGTGGGCTGCATACATCCTGTTGGAGCGGGCATGCCCGCGAAGACGTCGGTGCAGGCTTTGCAGATTCCGGGGTTGCATCGAATGCTTCTGGCATGGCCTGCGACTCCGCTCAGGGGCGCGTCGCAGGCTGGCTCTACCAGGGGGTGCGGGCGCCGCTATTCCCCTGTGAGCAGTTGATCGTCGTCGGGCTCTGGTGGCTTGGCGCCATTACGGCGGCGGTCGGCCAACACCCAGCTTCCATCGTACAACTGCAGGGGGAACGATTCGTTCCTGTTCTGGCGTCGTTCGACGAACCCTTCGGCCGGGTTGTCCGTGGCCCTGCGCCGGCGCTCGATGCCCAGCAGGTCGAAGATCGCACGCGCCAGTTCCATCAGTGGGAACGGCTTGAACAGGACGTGACTCACACCGAGTTCGGCGGCCCGCTCACGCACCTCGACGGTGGGGTGGGCGGTGATCAGCACGAAGTGGCATTGCCTGTTCTTGCGTACAGCCTCCAGAACCTGAAAACCTTCCATGTCGGGCAGGCGGTAATCCAGCACAACTACTTGCGGTGCCAGGCTTTCAGCCTGTTCGATACCACTGGCACCGTCGTGGGCAACATGAACTTCCAGGCCTTGCGCCTGCAGGTACGCTTGCAGGTTCTGCGCAAGAGTCTGTTCGTCATCGACTACCAATACTCTGTTCACCAAGGTCGACTCCCAAATACTGCCCGGTTCCCCGGTCTGCGAAGTACGCCCTTGTAGAGACTTGAGCAGGCTTCGTGCCAGGCGTGAATAGTCATGTTGCACCACTGTAAGCCACTGATTTTACTAGGGTGCCGGCCAGTAACCGACATACGCTGAGCAGGCGCACCCCACCCGTTCCCCACAAGCGGGGAAAATGATGGCACATTGCCAAGTCTTAATTCCCCAGGATTGGGGCAAGCGCCCTCAACGGTCTCAGTTGGCGATCTCCACTTTGGCGGACTCGCGCAAACGTTGGCGCACGGATTGGCGCGCCTGCGCCTCCCGCTGACCGATGAGCGTTGCCCTGGCCAAGGCCAGGCCTTGTTCGCGTATGACCGATGGATTATCACTTTGGTTCTGCGCTCCTTGCAGTCTCTCCTGATTGGCATCATAGAATGCCTCCACTTCGCCCTGGCTCGGCGCGTCGACTGCGCTGAGCTGGGCGTACACCTGCTGGGCCGCCATCTCATGCCGGGTGTATTCAGTGTACTGTGCCCTATCGAAGCCTGCCTCTGCCAGCCGCCTTTCGAATAACGCCGGGCTGCCAAATGCCGCCTCCATTTCACCAATCTGCGCCGACACTTGTTCATCGCTGATGGCTATGCCTTGGCGTTGCGCTTCCTGCCACAACAGCTCCTTGTCGATCAGCTCGTCCAGCGCTTGGTCACGCAGGCGTTTGTACAGGCCTGGGTTGCGGATGCTGGTCACCGCACGACCCTGGGCGTCCAGGTACTCGCTGAAGTAGCGCTCCAGGCGCATCAACCCGATCTCGACACCATTGACCCGCGCCGCCGGCACATCGGCCCAGCTCGCCCTGGTCAGCACCAGCAACAGGCACAACCATACGATACGCATGACAACCTCCGCTCAAGGGCTGACCGGCACTGGCCGGTAGGGGGTGACCGCAGTAAAGCGCGGCCCGGGCAGGGTCACAGCCACCACGTGGGCACCTGCCATGCCCTGGCGGCGACCAGGGCCAAAGCCCAGTGCCGGGGTCAGGCCGGTGGGCACATCGTGCAGGCCTTCGAGCGCAGCAATCAGTTGCTCGCGGCTGGCATCACGACCAATCTGCTTCAGCGCTTCGCTCAGCAGGCGCAACGCGCACAGCGTATTGACCTGCAATGACGCCTGGCGCGGGTCCAGGCCCTGACGCTGCTGCAGCCCGGTCAGCGCAGCCAGGCCTTGCTCGGTCCAGTCCTCTGGCACGTAGGGATAGGCCAGAAACAGCCGTTGCGACCACTGCGCCGGCAAACGCGCCACAGCGCCGGCTACCTGACTGGAGGCGGCAAACAGGTAAGGCTCGCGGCCGGCCACCTGCAACGCCGTCGCCAACTCGGCAAAGGCCTGGGCGCGGCCAAGAAAGACGATGCCCTGCCCGTCCACGGCCTGGCCGTCGAAAGCCTGGATAGCGGGTGGCGCCCAGCCCTGCTGACGTAAACGCTCGCGTACCTGCTCGGCCAAGGCTGCGTGTTCGTTACCGGCAAACACTACACGTAACTCATCCGGGGCCAGGCCCAGCGCTCCACGGGCATGCTCTGCCAGGCTCAGCAACTGCTCGGGCAAGCCAGGTAGCGGGTCGAAGATCTGTTCGCTGCCGCCGCTGCGCGGGGTGCTGCCGACCATCGGCACGTTCTGTGGCGCCAGCAAGGTCGTCAGGCGCTGGTCGAGCATGGGCGCCAATGGCGCGATCAGGGCAAACACCCGCTTTTGCTCGAGCAATTGTTGCAAGGCGCGTTCGGCACTGACCGGGTCGGCACCTGGGTCAAGCACGACCAGTTCCACGCGCCGCCCGTGAATGCCGCCTTGTTGATTGAGTTGATCCACGCCGTCTTCCAGCACCGCACGCACTACCTGCCCGGCCTCGGCCAACGGACCGCTCGCGGGCAGCAGGGTGCCAAGGCGCAGCACGCCCTCCTCCACACCAGGGTCGCGTTCTTGCGCCAAGCGCTTGAGATAGGCGGTGAGGTTGCGCTGGTCGGCCAAGGTCAGTTCGAAGCGTGGCATGGCCGGATCCAGGCGATTGCCAGCCGGGTCAATGCCCTGCTGGATGGCCCGCGCAAGGCTGCTGTCGGTATAGGCCGGGTAGCGACGGCCGTTGGCCTCACGCATGCCCTGGCCGAGTGCCAGGCGTTGCCAGTCGAGGCCGGGGGGGCGCACACCGCCTTCGGCTCGGCCACGGCCGTCGTTGCCATGGCAACTGGCACAGGGCAGCACGCTGGCGGGGACTGTGATATCGCTGGCGCCCACCCGGGCTTGCAATTGAGCATCGCTACTGGAAACGCCCTCACGGTAAAGGCGTTTGCCGGCTTGTTCGTGGTCGGTCAGGTCCAGGGCCAAGGCTGAGGTCGAAGATGCCATGCCAAGCGCGCATGTGAGCCATATCGCAAGCCCTTTCGCGACGCAAGGCCGCGCCCGCAAAAGCTGATGCCACAGAGGCCAATTCCCCAGGCGGCCCATGATACTCACCGACCGGCCAGCGGCTGGGTCAGCAGCTGCATGCGCTGGGCAATGGCCGCTGGCGGTGCATCCGGGCGAATCTTGCTCCAGCGTTTACCTGCAACATCACCGGCAATCAGCTGCGTCGAATGCTGCTCGGGACTCGGCAGGAACTGCCCTATACGGCCAAGTACCAGGTCGACGTTGGCCTTGTCGCCAGTCAGGAACAACCAGTTCGGCCCATCCACCCCCTGCTTGGCGGCGAACGCCTTCAGCACCTCGGGGGTGTCGTTCAGCGGGTCACTGCTGATCGACACGAAGGTCACCTGGCCGGCCAGCGCTGGCCCCATGGCCTCGCGCACCTCGCGCAGCTTGCGGGTAATCAGCGGGCAGGCATCGGTGCAGTGGGTGAAGATCACGTTAAGCATCACCACCTTGTCCTTGAGCACGTCACTGTAAAAGCGCAGCTCGCGGCCATTCTGGTCCTTCAGCACGGTGTCGGTGAACCAGGTCTTGGCGTCGCGTGTACCGCCACCACTGGCCATCGCCTGCGGTGCCGGCTGCGGCTCGGGGGGTTGCGGCGAATGGCCTTCGTGGGCGAACGCCACCGACGTGAGGATCCACAGGCAGCCACCCAGCACCAGCCAGTCGAAAGCACGCATGCCAGCGCGGTGGGCGGTAGCAGTGCTCATGGTTGCACCTCGTGATGGTCGGCGATGGCGGTGCTCTTGGCATGTACCCGGCGGGCACTGAGGCGGTTGATCTCCTCGATCAATACAGCCGGGTCGGTGAAGCCGTAGTAACGCGTCCAGTGCCCGCTACGCCCGTCACCCACCAATATCAGCGGCGGGTGCTGGCTGAGGTCGGCGTTGAAGCTGCCCAGCCCTTTCAGGGTTTCAGTGATGGCGTATGGGGTACCGGTCAGCCAGCTCCAGCCCGGCCCTTTCTGGAATGCCTTGGCATAATTTTGCAGGCGCTTGGCGTCGTCACGCTGAGGGTCAACACTGATCGACACCATGCGAATCTCCTCGCCTACCCGGCCGCCCAGTTGCTGCTGGACCTTGCCCATGATCGACGACACCACCGGGCATACCGTGGTGCAACTGGTGTAAATGAAGCCCATGACCACCAGATGGTCATTCACCAGGTCTTTCTCCAGGCGTACCGGCATGCCGTCCTGGTTCAGCAGGGAAACATCGGCAAAGCGCACGCTGGTCTTTTCCTGATGCGCCGCCGGCGGTTGCCCGGCGTGGCCGTCATGGTCGTGACCGGCGTGGGCCATTGCCAGGTTGCTGGCAAATGCCAGACTCAGGGCCAACAGTGTGCAAGCATGCTTGGCGTTCATCGCACATTCCTCACGTCAGTCTGGGAAGCATTGGTTGCAGCAGCCGGCAGGACGCGCAGGCTGGTGTAGTTTTCTTCGGCAAACTTGCGCCCCAACGAGGGCGACTGCACATGCAGGTACCAGGCACCGGCCTCAGGGAAGTTCAGCGCCGCCTGGTAGACCCCCTCGCCCACCTCTTGCAACTGCAGGTTGCGCGGCATCGACGATGGCGCCAGGAAGTAGCGCAGGCTCAAGTCGTTCAGGCCCAGGCGCGGCTGCCCGTCGTCACCGACAATCCGCACTCGCGCAGTGAAGTCACTGTGCTGCGGCAGCGGCTGGTCGAGGCCGATGAACTCGGCACGCGCGCCTTTGGGTTTGCTGGCATTGGCCCCTGCGGCCACCTCGGTGCTGAAGCAATGAATGATTTGCGGCTGGTTGAGCAGGAAGGCCACATCGAACTTGCCGGCGATGGGCAGCTTCACCGTCGAGCCATACACGCCGGGGGCCACTTCCCGCAGGCTGCGGTCAACGACGAGGGCGGCGCGAGCCTGGTGGCCGCGGTTGTTGTAGCCGGACATCGGCGCATTCATGCCTTCGGTGTAGAAGTAGGTGTTGTTGTCCACCGGGTTGACCACGAACACCGAATTGTCATCACGCGATACCGACAGCCCTTGGGCCAGTGGCAGGTCACCGGCCTGGCGCGGCGCTGCCGGGCCGGCCTCGAAGCTTTGCACGATTGGCGAGCGCCCCTCTCCCAGGCTGGCCAGATTGATCATGCTCACTCTCGGTGAGGCCAGGCCCCGCACGTAGGCATAGCCTTTGGTGAACGTCAGCTGGTACGGTTCGGCCGCTACCGGAACGTGGTGGATCAGCTTGTCGGTACTGGCGTCTATGACCAGGGCCTGGTTCTCCAGAGTATTGAGCACGATGCCGTAGCGGCCATCCTGACTGAAGCGCATCGGCCCCAGGCCCTGCTCGGCCTGGACCGTGTGGCGCAACTGGTGGCTGCGGGCATCGAACACCCTTACGCTGCCTTCCTCACCATCGACCACGTACACGGCCTGGGACAGCGCCGAATAGCTGACCGACAGTGGGTGCGGGCCCACCTTGATGGTCTTGGCCAGGCGCATTTCCGGGATGTCGATGACACTCAGGGTGCCGCTGTCGCGATTGCTGACGTAGGCATAGCGCGAGTCGGCGCTGAAGGCGATTTCGTGGTGCCCGGTACCGGTGTTGAAGTGTTTCAGGACGCTGCGCCCCGGCACGTCGATCACTGTTACCCCGCCTTTGGCCGGGTCGCTGCTGTTGTTGCCGACCCACAGGCGAAGCTGGTCCGGCTGCAGGGCCACGCGCAGCGGCTGGTCACCGGCATCCAGGTCGGCCACGCGGGTGAAGGTCTCGGTATCGATCACCGAAACCTTGCCCCGCTCTGGTATCGACACGAAAACCTGCTTGTCATCGCTGATGGCCGCCCAGTCCATGGGCCGGCCTGGCAGCTCGATGCGGGCCATGGTGCTGGTCACGCCCCCCACCGACACCGTCGGGTCGATCACGGTGAGGCTGGCGTCATTGTTCAACATCAGCAAGAAGTAGCTGTTCAGGTCGAGCAGCGGCCGGGCCCCAATGCTGCTCTTGAGAAACAGCGCAACCCGCGCCTTGCAGCTCTGCTCGCGGTCCCCCGCCGGGGCCGACTGCACAGGGTCGATCCAGGCCCCCGGGGCCATGCCCGACAGCGGTTGACCACTGGTCTGGTCGCTGAGCTTGAAGCGGATATTGGCGAAATCGCCCTCCTTCAGTTCCCCTCCGGCCAATGGCCGGGCCTCGAACTCCACGGTTACGCCGTCCCGGCTGAGCCGGTGCAAGGCCTGCGGATTGGCCCGTTCCTGCAACAGCTCGCGCGGGTCGCACCATAGCTTTTCGTACGCCACGCCCAGGCCGATCAGCGCCACCCCCAACACTACCCCCAGGTAAGCAGGGCGAGTCTTTTTGTTCATGCTCGCGTTCCCCTTCCGTCACTGCGCCGGGGCCGTTGCCGGCGGCGCTTCGTTGGTCACCCGCAAGATCCCCCACAGCCCCGAAAGGTTGCCGTAGGCGGCATAGTCGCGGAACAGGTAGTCACCCGCCACCGCGTTGGCACCGCCGGCACTCGGCAGCATGAAGCTGAAGTGCGCCGCTGGCAGTACGCTTTCCTGCGCGCCGATGTACATGGCCATCGGGTTGTAGCCAAAGCGCACCGAACCGATACCAGGCATGCTCATCGGGTAACCGTCCGCATCGCTCTTCTCGGCCTGGTAGTTGTGCAGCGGCCATACGTGCCCGTCCAGTTGGTAGACCATGCCGCGGCTGCCACCACTGGGCATCACGATATGGTTGCGCACCGGTTGCCCTGGCTTGGCGTACAGCACCGGGGTTTGCGGGTCGCCACCGACCAGGGCGTTGGCGTAGGCCATGTGGGCGTTGGGTACATCACCAAAGCCCAGGCCATTGGCGCGGCCGAATGGCGAGTCGGGCGCCATGCCGAAGCGCAGCCACAACGGTTCGGTCTTGTAGTTGACAGCCATGTTGCCGTTGTCTTGCGGGTCACCGGCAGCGCCGTTGCCTTCAACATTGATACCTTCTACCGGACGACCGTCGGCCCAGCGCATGTTCAGTGCGCGCTGCCACACCGTGACGAAGTCGCGGTAGTCCGGCTGGCCACTGACCTTCACCGTGGCCTGGGTACGGGTCGCAGTATCCTCGGTCCAGGTGGCGGTTTGCGGCAGGATGCTCATGGCACCCACCAGACCTTTCTGCGGCTGTTTGATGAAGTCTGACGGGGTCAGGTTGAGGCCACCGAACTCGATAGGCGTGGTCTTGATGTTGTCCACTGTGCGGCCCAGTTGCGACACCGGTTTGCCTTCACGCTCCAGGTGGCCGGCGTAGTACTGGTACTCCTTGGTAGGGTAAGCGCCGCTGGTGCCGGCACGCGGTGGCACGGTCTGCACCGGGTTCAGGCCAACGTTGGCACCGTCGGACTTGGTGATGTCGTAGGCCAGCAGCTGCGCATGCAGGCCCACGTGGCTGGACGGCCGCATCAGGTTGTTGGCAAACGCGGTGGAGCCTTCGCTGTCGAAGCGGTCACGCTTGACCACGTTGTGCATCACTGCAGTGCTCGACAGGTCTGGCATCACCAGTGGCAAGCGGTTCTCCAGGGTGATGCTGATGCAGTCGCCGGCATTGGCGCGCAGTACCAGGGGCTCTACCGGAATACCCGGCTTGAGCTTGCCGGTGGTGGCATCGAGGTCAGCCTTGCGCACGTACAGGATCGCGGTCGGGTCATGCAGCGGCGCACTGTGGCCACCGATGGTGAAGGTCGCCCCATCTTCAGGGTCTACCCCACTGACCAGCGGGATGGCGGTTTTGCGGCTGTTGAACACCAGGGTGCCACCGTTGGCCTTGAGCGCGCCTCCGACATGCTGGCCGATGCCCGCCGGGTCATTGATGCTGACGCCGTTACGGTTTTCAAGGATGTCGTTGGCCAGCGCCGCGACGATCTCGTAGTTGCGCTTGACCGTGGTGCGGGTGCCGATGCCGTTGGGGTTGGCCGTGGTTTTCGGGCAGATGCCGTTAAAGTTCACGGTGTTGCGCATGGCCACCGGCTGCGGGTTGTTGGGCAGCGGGAACAGGTCGGCACGCTGCGCGGTGTAGTTGCGCATGATGCCCCAGATACCGTTCCAGTAGCCTTCCAGGGCGGCGTCCAGCGAGTACAGGTAGTCGCCGTTGGTGGCTGCCGAACTGGAGATCATCGACACCGGCGCCATGAAGCCCAACTGCTCGGAGATGCCGATCATTTGCGACGACTTCCAGCCCGAGTTGGAGCTGCTGCCAAAGCCAGAGCCATTCTGCAGCCATTTCACGCCGTGCAGGGTGACGTTGTGCTCCTCTTCATGGCCACCGGCGTGCATGCGCAGGCGCACGTTGTCACCGGAATAGGTTCGCAGCAATGGGGTGAACGGGTCGCCCGGCTCGGCGCCGGCCGTGTTGATATGTGGCGGGAACAGCGTGGTGCCGCCGGTGGGGCCGACTGCCGAGGTGATCGCCGATGGCGACAGGTTCATCGCCGGGATAGCGCGGTCGGTACGGGTTTGCAGAGCATAGCTGAGGTCGCCGGCCAGGCCGTCGGCCTGCATGCCACGCTTGCCGTCCGGGCCGACCTTGTTCGGGTCGTACACGCGCAGGGCCAGCGGCTCGTTACGGTAGTTGACGACGAACATCCCCGGGTCATCCACCGAGATCGCCTGCGGGCATGGCCGGCTTGGGCAGCCAGGGTTGATCCCACCACGTTCCTCGACGATGGCCTCAAGCAGGCTCGACGCCTTGCCACGCACGGGCGGGTTGATGGCATAGCGGAAGCTGTCGGCGGTGGCCGGGTACGACTGGGCATTGGGAATGCCGTCCGGCCCTGCGCCTACATACACGCCAGCTTCATAGGCATGCTGGAAGTCGCTGTACTCCAGGAAGAACTCGCGGTAGCTGTCGTTCTTGCCGTCGCCATCGTGGTCGCCGGTCTGGATCACCGCCTGCCACGAGGTCGGGCCGCCGTCCTGGCGCGTGGCCGGGTTATACAGCTGCTCGCCGGTTTCGGCGTGGTACCAGGTGGAGCCGGCCGGTTCGGCCAGCACGGTGGCATACAGGCCCACTTGCTGGTGGGTCGATGGGCCAAGGTGGTCATGGGTGAAGATGGTGCCCAGGCCGCGGTCGACGTTATGCACGTTCACCAGCGGGTCGGCGAACCAGCGCTGCATGGCTGTACGTGCGCCCAGCCAGTCGGCGCGGCCAAAGCGGCCGAAGTACGGGTGCTGCCTGGCTTCCGGGCAGGCAGCAGTGCCATCGCGGCTATCACCTTCGGTGCAACCGTTATAAGTACGAATGGCATGCACGCGCTCGACCACGCTACCGGGCGAAAGAATGCCGTCTTCGTAGTTCCAGCCGTTGGCCGAACCGTCGGCGGCGGTCAGGTCCCATTTGGGCAGGTGGATGTGCTGGCCGATCACGTCGGTCGGGGTGCGCACCTGGTAATCGTCCATCTCATAGATGTTCGGGATCAGGTTGGTGTGCTGGTACATCGCGCAGTCAAAGGTGTTCATGCGCATCACCAGCGGCTCTGGTGGGCGCTGCTTGGTAATGACCGGCCAGGCGTCCTCCCACAGGGCGATGATGCGTGCCTGCGGGAAGTGGTAGCCCACTTTGTTGTACACCGCGTCGAACTGGATGTTGGCCCCTTTGTAGATGCGTGGGCGGTCGGCAGTGAAGGCCGAGGCGCCACGGAAGTTCACACCCGTCAGGCTCTCTCCACTGTTGAACTCACCGAGCCCGGAGGACTGCGTCAGGCGTTTTCCACGGTCATCCATGCAGGGCTCGTAGTACGGCGCACCCGCAGTCGGCAAGGCGCCGTTGGTGCGGAACGCCTTGGCCACTGGCTGGTTACCGGGGATCAGTGCATAGCTGGGGTGTTCACCCATGGCGTGGAACTGCATGGCTGCCTGCTCCACATCGGTGCCCTCCTCAGGCAGGTAGATGGGCTTGGCCTTGTGCACGACCTTGGTGAAGTCCAGTTTGGTGGTGGTGGTATCCGCTACGCCACCGGCGGACACACCGTCCAGTGCATGGCGGCCAAGGCCGCCGTCCCAGCCATCGACCTGGTTCGCATCCAGGTTGGCCCACAGGGCTTTACCGCTGTCTTTCAGTTGCCGGGCCAGGGCCGGGTCGAGCATGTCCAGGGGCGGGGTTGGCGGGCGGTTGCCGACGCTGCTTTCCATGCCGCCGATCCAGAACGGGTAGCCTGGGTTTTTCAGCGTGCCGTCGGCATTGCGGTTGGCCTCGGTGCGGTCGACCAGCGCCAGCGAGCCCACGGCCTTGCGCACGGGCGCCTCACTGGCGTGGTCGTCATCATCCTCGTCTTCGTGGTCATCATCGTTGGCGGCGACCAACGCCTCGGAGAGCTTGGGCACGACCACGACTTTGCCGGGCATGGGCGCCATGGCCTTGCCGGGCAACGGCACGATGGCCGGAATCGGCGTACCGGCAATGATCTCGCCATCGGGCAGGGCCCGGGCGCCAACGGCCGGCTTACCGCTGCGCAGGGCGAACGGGGTACTGTGGAAACCATTCTCGCCCTGCCCGCTTACCTCCAGGCGCGTGCCTTCTTCGAACACGTCATGTACCCGCCACATGGCCCACATGCCCTGGGCGAAGTGCGGGTAGAAGTGACAATGGTAAATGGCATCGCCGGCAACGCGGTTGCGGTTGCCCGAACCGCCGTTGGCGATTTCGTAGGTGTAGCCGACGCCGGCGCCGATGCCTTGGGCATCGATGTAGTCGGAGTTGTCGTCATTGGGGTTGAACAGCCACTGGTGGCCGTGCAAGTGGAAGATGTGCTGCTCGTGCCCGTTGTGAGTGTTGCGGAACTTGGTGAAGTCACCGATATAGCTGTGGTGCACGTTGGCAGGCTCTGAGGGGTAAAGGGCCATGCTGGCCTTGACCCCGACGGCACTGGCCGGCGGCACTTCGCCCGGGCGGATGTGTTCCAGGCCGACGTTTGCCGGTACATCCACCAGGGTGCCGATATCGCCAACCGTGTGGGCGCTGAGGAAGAACTCTTCATAGGCGCACGACAGGCAATCGTGCATCGGGCCCACCCCCAAGCGGTTGGCCACCACTTCGGCGCCCATGCCACCAGAACCGTAATTGATCATGAACGCATCGCGCGTAGGCTCCAGCACATGGCCCATCACCGGGTCGGCCCAGTAGCCAGGGAAGGCCTGGGTACCGGCAACCTCGTCGGCGAACTGCGAGGCGAAATCACGGAACGCCTCCAGTCGGTTGGGCAGCGCCGGGTTGCGTTTGCCCGTGCTTTCCAGCGGGTAAGTGGCGCCGGGGAAGCTGCCGTCGGGGTTGGGCCCCATGACGATGGCATCGGTTTCGCTGCTGATGATCTCGTTGCCGTTGACCATGGCAATGATCGGTTTGCCGGCCTTGCCTTCGGCGATCCACGGCTCGACGTGCGGATAACGGGCTTCGTAGTCGATCACGGGCTGGCCGGTGGCAGTTCGACCGGTGGTGGCCAGGCGCATTTCTTCTTCGGTGAGGGTATTGCGGTAGGTACGACCCAGTTTGGGCACCACTACCACCTGGCCGAACAGGCCATTGGAGACGTTGCCCGCCGTGCCCTCGCCGCCGAACGTAGCGGCTTTGCTGGTGGCGGCAAAGGCGCCTTCGCGCTCGGCATACAAGGTGTAGCTGCGGGTGCTGCCGGGGCTGACGAAGAAGTTGCCGTTGCGCCCGGTATAGGCGGAAATATCGGCAATGCTGTTCACCGCCTGCATGCCGTTGACCTGGAAGCCGACCATGCGCTCGGCGACCTGTTCGTCGGCGACAAAGCCTTCGCCGCCTTCGTTTTCAACCTCCGGCGCCTCTGCGTCACCCTCGGGCACTTCGGCCTCGATACCGTGTTTGTTGGGGTTCGCCTTGTAATCCAGCAGGTTGGTTAGGTTGACCGTCAGGCAGTCACCGGCAGCCACACGCAGCACGATAGGCCGCGGGCGCTTGTCCGGGCGCAGGGTGACCTTGCCCGGTACTGCGGCCCCGCCCTTGCTGAGGGGGACCTGCTTGTCGTCCACCACATCCTCACGAAGGGCAAACATCATGCCGTTGGCATTTTGCGCGCCAAGGCGGTTGAACATCAGTGGCTGATCCAGTGCCACCACGTTGGCGACCAGGGTGCGCTGGCACTGCACAGCCGCCTCGCTGGTTGCTTCCCAGCCAAGCAAGGCCAGTACAAGTGATGACAGGATGGGGCCTTTGAGCGGCGTCGACATGCTGCACCTCCGGGACACAGGATCTCTGCGAGGAGCTGGAGCAAGGTGTGTGCCAGAAGAAAACTTCCATATTTGTCAGTAACTTGTGCGGTCAACCGCAACGGATTGGGGAGGATCCCCCAGCGGGTTCCCCCGAATCGGGGGACGTCGTCCCGTGGGGTAATGGCTACTCCACAAGGCGCGCGCTGGGCTCGCACAAGGTAAAAACGCACGATACCCTTGCACAATTGTCGATTGTGCAAGGCAAATTCGCATGCCAGGATCCTGCGATCCTCCAGCGAACTCCAGACTTCACTTGGAAAATCAATAACAAAGCAGGGAGAACGCAATGACTGCGCACGCTCATACCGCGGCAGCAACCGACCACGTACTGGCCGAGGTCCGCAACCAGGTCGGCCACCTGACCCTGAACCGCCCTGCCGGTCTCAATGCCCTGACCCTGGACATGGTGCGCAGCCTGCGTCAGCACCTGGATCAGTGGGCCGACAACCCGCACGTGCGCGCCGTGGTCCTGCGCGGCGAAGGCCCCAAGGGCTTCTGTGCCGGTGGCGATATCCGCTCGTTGTACGACAGCTTCAAGGCCGGCGACACACTGCATGAAACCTTTTTCGTCGAAGAGTACGCCCTCGACCTGGTCATCCACCGCTACCGCAAGCCAATACTGGTGGTGATGGACGGCTTCACCCTCGGTGGCGGCATGGGCCTGGCCCAGGGCTGCGACCTGCGCGTGGTCACCGAGCGCAGCCGGCTGGGCATGCCCGAAGTTGGCATCGGCTACTTCCCGGACGTGGGCGGCAGCTACTTCCTCTCGCGCATCCCCGGCGAGCTGGGCATTTACCTGGGTGTCAGCGGTGCCCAGATCCAGGCGGCCGACGCCTTGTATTGCGGCCTGGCCGACTGGTACCTGGCCAGCGACCAGCTCGCCGCCCTCGACCAGGGCCTTGACCAGCTCGACTTCAGCGACCACCCGCTCAAGGACCTGCAAAACCTGCTGGCCAGGCTCGGTACCCAGGTACTGGAGGATGCGCCACTGGAAAAGCTGCGCCCGGTCATCGACCACTTCTTCGCCCTGCCCGACCTGCCAGCCATCGTCGAGCAACTGCGTGCGGTGAGCATTGGCGACAGCCACGCTTGGGCGATGGCCACCGCCGATCAGCTGGAAACCCGCTCGCCTCTGGCCATGGCGGTTACGCTGGAGATGCTGCGCCGGGGACGCGAGCTGGGCATTGACGACTGCTTTGCCATGGAACTGCACCTGGACCGCCAGTGGTTCCAGCACGGCGACATCATCGAAGGCGTGCGTGCCCTGATCATCGACAAGGACAAGCAGCCCCGCTGGAACCCGCCGACCCTGGCCGCGCTTCAAAGCCAGCGGGTCGAACAATTCTTCGAAGGCCTGTGAGCCCGGGAGTACACAGATGCAAGACCTCGAACTGAGCGAAGAACAGATCATGATCCGCGACATGGCCCGGGACTTTGCCCGTGGCGAAATCGCACCCCATGCCCAGGCCTGGGAAAAGGCCGGCTGGATCGATGATGGCGTGGTGCGCAAGATGGGCGAACTGGGCCTGTTGGGCATGGTGGTGCCCGAAGACTTCGGCGGCAGCTACACCGACTATGTCGCCTACGCCCTGGCAGTAGAAGAGATCGCCGCCGGCTGCGGCGCCACCGGGGCGATGATGAGCATCCACAACTCGGTAGGTTGCGGCCCGCTGCTGGCCTACGGCACCGCCGAACAGCAACAGCAGTGGCTGCCACGCCTGGCCAGTGGCGAGGTGATTGGCTGCTTCTGCCTGACCGAGCCACAGGCCGGCTCCGAGGCGCACAACCTGCGCACCCGCGCCGAGTTGGTGAATGGCCAGTGGGTCATCAACGGTGCCAAGCAGTTCGTCAGCAATGCCCGCCGTGCAGGCCTGGCGATCGTCTTCGCAGTGACCGACCCGGAGCTGGGCAAGAAAGGCCTGTCGGCGTTCCTGGTGCCAACTGACAACCCTGGGTTCAAGGTTGACCGCAGCGAGCACAAGATGGGCATCCGCGCCTCCGACACCTGCGCGGTCACCTTCGACAACTGCCGCATTCCTGCGGCCAATATCCTCGGTGAGCGTGGCAAGGGCCTGGCCATTGCCCTGTCCAACCTCGAAGGCGGCCGTATCGGCATTGCCGCCCAGGCATTGGGCATCGCCCGCGCCGCATTCGAAGCAGCGCTGGTCTACTCACGTGACCGCATACAGTTTGGCAAGCCGATCAACGAACACCAGAGCATCGCCAACCTGCTGGCCGACATGCAGGTGCAGGTGAACGCCGCACGTTTGCTGATCCTGCATGCCGCCCGCCTGCGCAGCGCCGGCAAGCCGTGCCTGTCGGAAGCGTCACAGGCCAAGCTGTTCGCTTCGGAAATGGCCGAGCGGGTGTGCTCGATGGCAATCCAGGTGCATGGTGGGTACGGTTATCTGGAAGACTACCCGGTGGAGCGCTATTACCGGGATGCGCGGATTACGCAGATCTATGAAGGGTCGAGCGAGATCCAGCGCATGCTGATTGCACGGGAATTGAAAAACTATCCGCTGTAACGCAAAGGCAACGCGGTTCTTGGGGGAGCGGGCGACGCTGTGGCTGGCACCGGCTTTGCCGGTGTTCGCGGGCGCGCCCGCTCCCACAGGAATGTCACCGCGGCAAACTTCTCGCCTCAGCGCCAATACCGCGCATCATCCACCACCCTGGCATGCCCCTCGAACAACGCCGGCAGCTGTTCCTTGAGGTAGTCGATCCAGGTGCGCACCTTGGCGTCCAGGTAGTGGCGTGACGGATACATCGCATACAGCGCACTCTCCCGCAGCCGATACGGTGCCAGCAACCGGCACAAGCGCCCCTGCCCGATCGCCTCGCTGGCGGTGTAGAACGGCAGCAGGCCAATGCCCATGCCCAGCTCGCTGGCCACTAGCATGGCGTCGGCGACGTTGGTAGAGAAACTGTCGTTTGGCGCGATCACGCACTGGTCAACCCCTTGCGGGAACACCCAGTCACCTTCGTACATCGGGTAAGCCATGCGCAGGCAGCGATGGCCGTGCAAGTCTTCCGGGCGCTCCGGTACACCGTGGGTGTCCAGGTAGCCGGGGGCCGCGCAGGGGATGCTGAAAATGTTGCCCAGCGGCACAGCGATCAGTTGCGAATCCGGCAGCGCACCGTCCACAGTGATCACCACGTCATGCCCTTCGGCCAGCGGGTCGGGGTTGCGCTGCGACAGCGTCAGCTCGATCACCACTTCCGGGTATAGCGTGTTGTAGCCGGCCACCAGCGGCATCAGCAACAGCCCCATGCCGTGTGGGCAGTGCAAACGCAGATGGCCGCGAGGCGTGAGGTGCGCACCTCGCGCTTCGCCCACGGCTTCTTCGGTCAGCAGCATGATCTGCCGCGCACGCTCCAGAAACCGCTCACCCGCCTCGCTCATGCGCAAGCGCCGGGTGGTGCGGTGCAGCAGGCGGGTCTGCAGCTGGTTCTCCAGCTCGGCAACGATGCGCGAAACCTGCGCTGCAGAAATATCCAGAGCATTGGCAGCTGCAGCAAAGCTGCCACATTCCACCACACGGGTGAAGGTACGCATGGCATGCAGCATGTCCATGAAGGTGCGCTCCTTATTGTTGCGTTAAAAGCAGGAATCTATCACGTTTTAGCCCATTTATTGTGGATGACCAATGAATAGATCATTAGCCATCCATTAAAAAAGGAGCCTGTCATGAAACGCTCGATCGCTGTCCTTGCCATTGCCGCTGCCTTCGCCTCGTTCGGTGCTTTTGCCGATGCCGGCGACAACCAGCCCGTCAGCAGCCACTATGAATACGGCATGCCGCTGGACGTGGCCAAGGTCATTTCCATCACCCCGGCCAGTAACGCCGCCGACTGCCAGGTGGGCACCGCACACATGGTGTACGTCGACCATCAGGGCCAGAAGCGCGAAATCGACTACCGGGAAATGGGCAACTGCTCGCAGCAGTGAGTCAGGCCAGCACCTGGGTGATCCAGCCCACCTGCTGATTGAAATCGTCGATCTTCGCCTGAGGCACCGCATCGCGGGCCCGCTGGAAATTGGCCAGGGTCTGCTGCTTCTGCCGCAGCATGCGCCGCCACTTGACCACAAACGCCTCGCTTTTTTCCTGCATCAACACGGGGCCGAAGTACAGCTGTTCAGCGCTATACATCACCCTGCCCGGCTCGGCGACGATGATCTCGTAATCGAAGCGGTTTTCCCGCAGCAGCTCTTCGCTGACGATCTGGTAACCATTGCCCGCCAGCCACTGGCGCAGCTCGCGCTCACCACCATTGGGCTGCAGTACCAGGCGCGTGACGCCGCCAAGGCGCTGCTTGCCGGCCTCGAGTATCTCGCACATGGTGTCGCCGCCCATGCCGCATATGCTCACCACCGAGATACGGTCTTGCGGCTCGACCGCTGCCAGCCCATCGGCCAGGCGCACGGTGACCCGCTCTTGCAGGCCGTTCTTGTGCACATTGCGCTGGGCCGAGGCGAACGGCGTCTGTGCCACCTCACCCGCCACAGCGGCCTCGAGCACGCCACGCAGCATCAAGGCCACCGGCAGGTAGCCGTGGTCCGAGCCAATGTCGGCCAAGCGCGCGCCCTGCGGTACATGGGCGGCCACGCGCTCCAGGCGCCTGGACAAAGTCTGTTCGTTCAACGTAAACCCCTGGTTTTGCAATCGGCCGCGATTCTGACGGCGAACGCCGCGCATTTCAAACACCGAGGTACCCTCGACCGGGCCGGTGCGCTCGCGTAGGCTTGCCGTTTTCCTTCCGTTGCAAGGCAAACACACCATGGCAAATGCAGACATCATCTACACCCCGGACCCGGACGCCGAGTCGATTTCCTCGGACGTTGCCGAGTACAACGGCGTGCTGATCACCACGCAAATCCCGACCCACGCCGACGGCAGCCTGGAACTGGGCGGCATCGTCGAGCAGAGCGAATGCACCCTGCAGGCGCTGAAAGTGGCCCTGGAAAAGGCCGGCAGCGGTATGGACCGCGTGCTGCACCTGACCATCTACCTCACCGACATGGCCGACCGCGCAGCGTTCAACGAGGTGTACCAGCGCTTCTTCAGCAAGCCTTGGCCGGTGCGTGCTGCGGTGGGTGTGGCTTCACTGGCCTTTGAAGGCATGCGTGTGGAAGTGACGGCGATGGCTGCCAAGCGCTGAGCTGCGCTTGTCGGGGTGCGCAGCGCCCCCAACGCAAAACCGCCGGGGCCGCTCTGCGGCCCTTTCGCGACGCAAGGCCGCTCCCACAGTTGCGCGTACCCGCAGCCAATCCCGCACCTCTCGGCACCCCAATGATGCCGCCAGCCCGTTTCACCGCTACAATGCCCGCCTAAACCGTGACAGCCCGAAAATATAACGACATGTCCCTTCCAAAGAATCACCTGGAACTGCTCAGCCCTGCCCGTGACGTGGCCATCGCCCGTGAAGCGATCCTGCACGGCGCTGACGCCATCTATATCGGCGGCCCGAGCTTTGGCGCGCGCCATAACGCCTGCAACGAAGTCAGCGATATCGCCGAACTGGTCGAGTTCGCCCATCGCTACCATGCACGCGTGTTCACCACCATCAACACCATCCTCCACGACAACGAGCTGGAACCGGCGCGCAAGCTGATTCACCAGCTGTACGATGCCGGCGTTGACGCGCTGATCGTGCAGGACCTCGGGGTGATGGAGCTGGACATCCCGCCGATCGAGCTGCATGCCAGCACCCAGACCGACATCCGCACCCTGGAACGGGCCAAGTTCCTCGACCAGGCCGGGTTCTCGCAACTGGTACTGGCGCGTGAGCTGAACCTGCAGCAAATCCGTGCCATCGCCGCCGAAACCGATGCTGCCATCGAGTTCTTCATCCACGGCGCGCTGTGCGTGGCGTTCTCCGGCCAATGCAACATTTCCCATGCGCAGACCGGCCGCAGCGCCAACCGTGGTGATTGCTCGCAAGCCTGCCGCCTGCCCTACACGCTGAAAGATGACCAGGGCCGCGTGGTTGCGTTCGAGAAACACCTGCTGTCGATGAAGGACAACAACCAGACCGCCAACCTGGCTGACCTGGTCGATGCCGGCGTGCGCTCGTTCAAGATCGAGGGCCGCTACAAGGACATGGGCTATGTGAAGAACATCACCGCCCATTACCGCAAAGAGCTCGATGCCATCCTTGAAGACCGCCCTCAGTACGCCCGCGCGTCCAGCGGCCGTACCGAACACTTCTTCCTGCCCGACCCGGACAAAACCTTCCACCGCGGCAGCACCGACTACTTCGTAACCGACCGCAAGGTCGATATCGGCGCCTTCGACTCGCCAACCTTCACCGGCCTGCCGGTGGGCGTAGTGGAAAAGGTCGGCAAGCGTGACATGCAAGTGGTCACCGACGTACCGCTGACCAACGGCGACGGCCTCAATGTGCTGGTCAAGCGCGAAGTGGTGGGCTTCCGCGCCAACATCGCCGAACCGCGCGGCGAATTCGAAGAAGACGGCCACAAGCGCTACCGCTATCGCGTCGAGCCCAACGAAATGCCCGAAGGCCTGCACAAGCTGCGGCCCAACCACCCGCTGTCGCGCAACCTCGACCACAACTGGCAGCAGGCCCTGCAACGCACCTCCTCCGAACGCCGGGTCGGCGTGGAGTGGCACGCCGTCCTGCGCGAGCAGCGCTTGATGCTGACCCTGAGCAGTGAAGAAGGCGTGAGCGTGCAAGCGGCCCTGGACGGCCCGTTCGGCGTAGCCAACAAGCCGCAGCAGGCACTGGAGCAGTTGCATGACCTGCTGGGCCAGCTGGGCACCACCCTGTACCACGCCGACCGCATCGAACTGGATGCCCCGCAGGCGTACTTCATTCCCAACTCGCAGCTCAAGGCCCTGCGCCGCGAGGCCATTGAGGCACTGACAGCAGCACGCGTGCAGGCGCATCCGCGTGGCGGGCGCAAGGCCGAGACCACGCCACCGCCGGTGTACCCCGAGTCGCACCTGTCGTTCCTGGCCAACGTGTATAACCAGAAGGCCCGCGACTTCTACCACCGCCACGGCGTGCAACTGATCGATGCGGCCTATGAAGCCCATGAAGAACATGGTGAAGTGCCGGTGATGATCACCAAGCACTGCCTGCGCTTCTCCTTCAACCTGTGCCCCAAGCAGGCCAAGGGCGTGACCGGCGTGCGCACCAAGGTGGCACCGATGCAGCTGATTCAGGGTGACGAAGTGCTGACCCTGAAGTTCGACTGCAAGCCGTGCGAGATGCATGTGATCGGCAAGATGAAGAGCCACATCATCGACCTGCCGACCCCGGGCAGCGCGGTGGCCCAGGTGGTGGGGCATATCAGCCCGGAAGACTTGCTCAAGACCATCCCGCGCGGGCCGCACTGAGTTCGCCTGGCAGGGCCTCTTCGCTACACGGGCTTGTGGTTTCCCTGTAGGAGCGGCTTTAGCCGCGAATACGGTAGCCGAGACAACGGTGAACGGCAGGTGGAAATTGGCCAGCAGGCACGGCCCTTTCGCGGGTAAACCCGCTCCTACACGGGCTTGTGGTTCCCTGTAGGGGCGGGTTTACCCGCGAATACGGTCGCGGCAGCAACGGTGAACGGCGGGTGGAGATTGGCCAGCAGGCCTGGCCCATTCGCGGGTAAACCCGCTCCTACAGCGGCCTGCGCTCAGCGTATCTGGTGCTTGTGCAGCAACCGATAGAACGTCGGCCGCGAGACGCCCAGCACCTTGGCCGCCACGCTCAGGTTGTCGCTGTGCCGGTTGAGCACATCGCACAACGCCTGGCGCTCGGCGCGGTGCTTGTATTCTTCCAGCGTGCCCAGCGGCTGTTGTTCCGGGTCAAGCAACTGCAACCCCAGGTCCTGCGCCTCGATCTGCCGCCCTTCAGCCAGCACCAGCCCGCGGCGCACACGGTTGGCCAGCTCGCGTACATTGCCCGGCCAGTCATGTCGGCCCATCGCCGCCAGGGCATGGTCGCTGAACGACCGTGGCCGACGCCCGGTTTCCACGCTGTAGAAATGGGCGAAATGGCTAGCCAGCATCGACAGGTCACCATGCCGGTCGCGCAACGGCGCGGTAACCACTTGCAAGACGTTCAGGCGGTAATACAGGTCTTCGCGGAAACGCCCTTGCTCGATGGCCCGCTCGAGGTCCACATGAGTGGCCGCCAGCACCCGGACATCCACCGGTATTGGCTGGCTGCCACCCACCCGCTCAATGTGCTTCTCCTGCAGGAACCGCAGCAGGTTGGCCTGCAACTCCAACGGCAAATCGCCGATTTCATCAAGGAACAACGTGCCGCCATCGGCCGCTTCGATACGCCCGGCCTTGCGCTGGTGGGCACCGGTAAAGGCGCCCTTCTCATGGCCGAACAGTTCGGACTGGATCAAGTGCTCGGGGATCGCCCCGCAGTTGATAGCGATGAACGGCTGCTCGCTGCGTAGCGACTGGCGGTGCAGGGTGCGCGCCACCAGCTCTTTGCCGGTGCCGCTCTCACCGCGGATCAGCACAGGCGATTCGGTGGGTGCCAGTTTGCCCAGCAACTTGCGCAACTCGCGGATGGGCCGGCTTTCGCCGAGCAACTCATGGGTCGTCTCATCGACCTTGACGGCCCCCTTGCCGCGCAGGCGTGCCATGCCGAAGGCCCGGCCCAGGGTTACCTGCACACGGGAAACGTCGAACGGCAGGGTATGGAAGTCGAAAAACCATTCACATACAAAATCGCCGAACGCCGGCATGCGCAGCTGGTCGGCACTGAGCACGGCAATCCATTCGGTGTTGCTGCGCTTGATCATGTCCTTGACCGCGTCCGGGTGCCTCAGGTGCGAGGCCTGCAAGCGCAATAGCCCGACATCGCACGTGTGGTCCAGTGCAGCCCCGAGCATACAGCTGTCCACATCCCAGCCTGCGTTGCGCAGGCCAGGTAACAAACGGTGGCAATCGTCGCAGGGGTCGACGATAAGCAAACGGCGTTGAGCGGCAGGCTGCTGCATGACCGGTCCTTGGCGCCAGTTTTTGGTTTTTTGAAGTAAAACAGCAAGTTGTGGCGCTCGTTTAACAGTAGCAACGAAGTTGACGGTTCCCAGTACCGTTTGTCTGCCGAATCATTTTTTTACAAACCACTACGGGAATTTTCGCACTTTATCGACATCACAAGGCGGCGCAGGCAAGAACAGCGGCGCCCCTGGAAAAAAATTTACAACCAATGTGTGACTTACCCACTAACAACGAGCATCAGTACACACAACCCCGCGCTGCACTTCGCGATACATGAGGCGACTTTGAAGCAACGCGGACTTCACTTCGATGTTTGGGACCATAGAGAGACCGAACCATGAATGCCCCGCTCCGTGTCAACGAAGCACTGCTGATTGCCGACCACGCCTTCGAACCTTTCCAGTGCGTAGCCTGGGATGCGCCCAACGGTACTGGTGAACTGAGCCTGGCAGTGATCGACCGGACCAGCACCCGCATCGGCGCCAAGCAGGTGTCGTCGCGCATCTACTCCGACCCGACCCAATGGGCCAGCCTGATCGAAGAAGTGCGCGCCGAATTGTGTGAAAAGGGTTACGACCTGCAACCGTGGTCGATGCCAAAGTAATATCGGCCAGCACAGCAAGTGCGTGCACTGTCACGCACTTGTACAACTTCTCTGTTGCTGTTGCGACAACTTTTCTGATTGCGACATAGTGTCGCAAACCGCCCTTTCAATCCACCACCTTGAATTGTTGCAAATGCTGGTAATCGGCATGCAATTGTTCTGCCAGACGCTGCGCGCGCCCCAGGCGCACTGGCGCCAGCTCCATATCGACCAACAACGTGGTGCATGGCATCGGCTGCACGGTATTGCTGTGCTGCAGGCGACCGTCGGTGAACACCAGACAACGCAAGGCCTCTTGCGGATGCGCTCGCTGCCGCGTCTGTAGCCAGTGCCGCGCCTGCTCCAGTGCGGCTAACAACGGCGTGCCACCACCTGCCCCCAAGGCCTGCAACCAGGGTTGTAAGGCGGCCGATGCCTTCAGCCCGTGGCGCTGCCACTGTGGCGTGCGCCCGCTGGCAGTCAGCAGGGCCAAGCGGGCGCGCTGGCGATAGGCCTGGTCGAACAATGCCGCCAGCAACCCTTTGGTCTGCGCCAGCGCCTGATGACGCCGGGTTGAAGCCGAGGCATCGACGATCACCAGCCACAACTCTGCAGGCCTGCCCTTGCGCTGCTGCCAGCACAGGTCCTGTCGCTGACGCGGCCGCCCTTTGAGCAAGGTCGGCAGCCAGGCTACCCGGCCGGCCGCCGCATGATGCACGGGGCCACGGCGGGTACCGTTCTGCTTGCCTGTGCCCGCTCTGGCATCCGCCCCTTTGGCTGGTGGCTGGGGGATGCTCAGGGCTTTTTTGCCCAGTTCGGCACCTCGCGGCGGGCGCCACTGGCCACCGGCTGTGCCGGCAATGCCCCCCAGTCGCCCTGCCCGCCCTGTTCACCAGGGTTGTCGACACTTTGATGACGGGGCTGCTGCTCAGGCGGCGGTGGCGCCGACGGCGGGTTGGCCTGGGGCGTCATACGGCGGCGATGGCGCAAGGCGAATTCGGCCACCGCCTCGACATCCACTTCTTCGATAGCCGCAGCGCCGCGCCAGGCACAGTGGGCGCGCGCAGCGCGCAGCCACACCAGGTCGGCGCGCAGGCCGTCCACGCCAGCGGCGTAGCAGCGCTCGGTAATCCAGGCCAGCGCCTGGTCATCCAGGGCAATGTCGGCCAGGGCCTGGCGCGCCGCCTGGCAGCGCTCGCGCAGTTGCGCCTGGGCCTGGGCCCAGTGTGCGCAGAACGCCTGAGGGTCACTGTCGAAGGCCAGACGGCGGCGAATGATCTGCTGCCGGGCCTCGGGCTCCGGCAAGCCCTCCAGCGCCACGTTCAGGCCGAAACGGTCGAGCAACTGCGGGCGCAGCTCGCCCTCTTCCGGATTCATGGTGCCGATCAGTACGAAGCGGGCGCTATGCCGGTGCGAGATACCGTCACGCTCGACGCGGTTTGTGCCGCTGGCAGCCACGTCAAGCAACAGATCGACCAAGGTGTCGGGCAGCAGGTTGACCTCATCGACATACAGCACACCGCCGTCGGCCTGGGCCAGCACGCCCGGGGAAAACTGCGCCTTGCCCTGCCCTAGCGCGGCATCCAGGTCGAGGGTGCCGACCAACCGCTCCTCACTGGCGCCCAATGGCAAGGTGACGAACGGGCCTTCGCCAAGCAGGTCGGCCAAGCCACGGGCCAGAGTACTCTTGGCCATGCCACGCGGCCCTTCGATCAGCACACCACCGATCCTGGGGTCGATGGCGGTCAGGCACAGCGCCAGCTTGAGGTCGTCTGCACCGACCACGGCCGCCAGCGGAAATTGTACGGGTTCACTCATTTCAAGCCTGTTCCTCGCCGTCGAGCAGTTGTTCCTCAAGGGCTTCGCGGTAGTCGCCCGGCGCCTGCCACAAACCGCGCTGCTGGGCCTCCAGCAGGCGCTCGGTGAGGTCGCGCAAAGCCTCGGGGTTGTGCTCGCGCATGAAATCGCGGGTCGCCGGGTCGAGCACGTAGGCATCGGCCAGCCCCTGGTAATGATGGTCGTCGATCAGGTGCGTGGTGGCGTCGAAGGCGAACAGGTTGTCGACTGTCGCTGCCATCTCGAAGGCACCCTTGTAGCCGTGACGCTTGACCCCGTCGATCCACTTGGGATTGAGCGCACGGGCACGGATTACCCGGTTCAGCTCTTCCTTGAGGGTACGGATGCGCGGTCGGTCGGCCTGGCTGTGGTCGCCATGGTAGCTGGCCACCACCGCCCCGGACAGGGTTTCCGAGGCCGCCAGCATGCCGCCCTGGAACTGGTAGTAATCGTTGGAATCGAGCAGGTCGTGCTCGTGGTTGTCCTGGTTCTGCAGCACCGCCTGCACCTTGGCCAGGCGCTGGGCGAACTGGGCGCGGGCCGGGGTGCCGTCGTCGTTACCGCCGTAGGCATAGCCGCCGTGGTTGAGGTAGACCTCGGCCAGGTCGTCGCGGCTGTGCCACAAGCGCCCGTCGATGGCGTTCTGCACCCCGGCACCGTATGCACCGGGTTTGGCACCGAACACCCGCCAGCCAGCCTGGCGCGCGGCCTGCTCGGCGTCCACACCTTGAGCCTGCAGCGCGGCCCGCTCGCTGCGCACGCGGGCAGCCAGGGGGTTGAGGTCGTCAGGTTCGTCCAGCGCGGCCACTGCCTGCACGGCGGCGTCGAACAGGCGGATCAGGTTACCGAAGGCATCGCGGAAAAAGCCGGAAACGCGCAAGGTCACGTCCACCCGCGGGCGGTCGAGCAGGCTCAATGGCAAAATTTCGAAGTCGTCCACGCGCTGGCTGCCGGTGGCCCAGACAGGCCGCACGCCCATCAGCGCCATGGCCTGCGCGATGTCGTCGCCGCCGGTGCGCATGGTCGCCGTGCCCCATGCCGACAGGCCTAGCTGCCGCAAGTGATCGCCGTGGTCCTGCAGATGGCGTTCGAGGATCAGGCTGGCCGAGGCGAAGCCCAGGCGCCAGGCCGTGGTGGTGGGCAGGTTGCGCACGTCCACGGTATAGAAGTTGCGGCCGGTGGGCAGCACATCAAGGCGCCCTCGGCTTGGCGCACCACTGGGGCCGGCAGGCACGAAGCGCCCGGCCAGTGCCGCCAGCAGGCCATGCATTTCAGCCGTGCCGCAGGCGTCCAGGCTGGGTGCGACCGCTTCACACAGGGCCTGCACGACAGCGTGCACCGGTTGCCACTCACTCAGATCGGGTAACTGTACTGTGCCCTCCAGTGCCTGCCCAATCACCTGCAGTGCCAACAGCTCAAGGCGCTCGCGGGTATCGCCACAGGTGCGCCAGGGTTCATTGCTCATGGCCTGCAGCTGTTCAGGGCGCATGCCCTGCCACGGCTGCCCAAGGTCGCAATCGAGCGGGTCCCAGCCCGGCACCAGTGCTTTGGCTAAAGCCCGCAGCAGGCTGGCATTGCCGCCACGGCCGTCGCCACGCTCGACCCGCAACAACGCCAGCAGCGTATCCAGGCGCAGCCGCCCTTCAGGTGACTGACCAAACACGTGCAGGCCATCGCGAATTTGCGACTCCTTCAGGTCGCACAGGTAGGTATCCAGGCGCGGCAGCCAGAGCGCCGCATCGTCCAGTTGCCCTTCCAGTTGCAACTCACGGTCAATGTGGTTGGCCTTGACCAGCTCGAGGATGTCACGCTGCAACTCGCGGGCACGCCGAGGATCGAGCAGCTGCGCTTCGTAGAATTCGTCGGCCAGTTGTTCCAGGTGGCGCAGCGGGCCATAGGTTTCGGCACGGGTCAGCGGCGGCATCAGGTGGTCGATGATCACCGCCTGGGTGCGGCGCTTGGCCTGGGCGCCCTCGCCCGGGTCGTTGACGATGAACGGGTAGATGTTCGGCAGCGGCCCCAGCAGCGCGTCCGGCCAGCACTGCTCCGACAGCCCGACGCCTTTGCCGGGCAACCATTCGAGGTTGCCGTGCTTGCCGACGTGGATCACCGCATCGGCGGCAAATGCGTGACGCAGCCAGAAGTGAAACGCCAGGTAGCCGTGCGGTGGCACCAGGTCAGGGTCGTGATACACCGCGCTGGGGTCCACCTGGTAGCCCCGCGCCGGCTGGATACCGACGAAGGTCAAGCCAAAGCGCAGGCCGGCAATCATAAGCCGGCCGCTGCGGTACATCGGGTCCTGTTCGGGCGGCCCCCAGCGTTCCAGCACTGCCTGGCGATTGGCCTGCGGCAGGCGCTCGAAGGCCACCTGGTAATCGGCCAGGCTCAGGCTCTGGGCACAGGGGCGCTGGTCGAGGTGGTCGAGGTCGTTGGTCACTCCACCGAGCAGCTGGTGGATCAGTTGCGTACCGCTGCCCGGCAATTCGGCCAGCGGGTAGCCTTCGGCCTGCAGCGCCTTGAGGATGTTGAGTGCGGCGGCGGGCGTGTCCAGGCCGACGCCATTGCCAATGCGGCCATCGCGGGTCGGGTAGTTGGCCAGCACCAGGGCTACACGCTTCTGGGCATTGGGCAGGCGGGCCAGCTCGACCCAGCGGCGGGCCAATTCGGCGACAAAGTCCATGCGCTCGGGGTGGGCGCGGTAGCAGACGACATCGGACTGACTGCGCTCGCTGCGCCAGGCCATGTCCTTGAAACTGACCGGGCGCGTGATGATGCGCCCGTCCAGCTCCGGCAATGCAATGTGCATGGCCAGGTCGCGCGCGCCCAGGCCCTGCTCGCTGGCTTCCCAGCCAGGCTGGTTGTCCTGCGCACAGATGGCCTGCAGCACCGGGATGTCGCGGCGGAACGGGCGCAGGTTGGGGCGCTCGGGGCTGGACAAGGCGAAACCGGTGGTATTGACCAGCACTTCGGCGCCGACCTCGTCCAGCCAGGCTTCGACCTGTTCCAGGCAGGCGCTTTCCTTGAGGCTGGCCACGGCGATCGGCAACGGGTTCAGGCCGGCAGCCTGCAGGCGCTGGCAGAACACGTCGATGAACGCGGTATTGGCCGCTTGCAGGTGCGAACGGTAGAACAGCAGCGGCGCCACTGGCTGCTCGGGGTGCCAGTGTGGGTACCAGTCCTCGAGGGTCGCGCTGCCCTTGGCGGGGTGATACACCGCCGTGCGCGGCAAAGGCTGCGGTTCGTCCCAGGCATAGTCGCGGCCCAGCCATTGGCTGGCCAGGCAGTTGAACAGGTTGATGGCGTTGGCCTTGCCGCCCTGGCGCAGGTAATGCCAAAGCCGCTCGGCCTGCTCACCGCGGACGTTGCCCAGGCAGGTCAGCTCCGGGTCCGGGCGGTCATCGCCCGGCACAAGAATCAGCTGCACGCCACGGGCGGCCAGCTCGACCAGTTGTTCGACACCATAGCGCCAGTAGCCAACGCCACCGTGCAGCGACACCAGGATGACCTTGGCGTGGCGCAGCACCTGGTCGACATACAGGTCGACCGAGGCATGGTTCTGCACCTGCATCGGGTTGGCCAGGCGCAGGCTGGGAAAGTCTTCGGGCAATTGCTCGGCGGTGTCGGCGAGCAATGCCAGGTGTGAATCGCCGCTGCAGAGAATCACCAGCTCGGCGGGTGTCTGGCCGAGGTCGGCAATGCTGTCATCCGGTACGAAACCACCGGGTTGGGTCCGCAGCAGGTGCATGGGTCAGGCGCCCAGCGCCTGGCGCAGGCGCGCTTCCAGCTGGGCGGCATCGAGGTCCTGGCCAATCAGCACCAGGCGGGTGATACGCGGCTCGTCGGCGCGCCAGGCGCGGTCGAAGTGCTTGTCGAAACGGGTGCCCACGCCTTGTACCAGCAGGCGCATCGGCTTGCCCGGGATGGCGGCGAAGCCTTTGGCGCGCAGGATACCGAACTCCACCACCAGCTGGGTCAATGCATCGAGCAGCAGGCTTTCGTCGGCTTCAGGCAGGTCAATGGAGATGGAGTCGAAAGCGTCGTGGTCATGATCGTCATGATCGTCGCCGTCGTGGTGGGAATCGTGGTGGGTTCGGCGGCCATCGATATGCGCCTCGGACTCGGCCCCCACGCCCAGCAGCACCTCCAGTGGCAGCTTGCCGCTGTTGGCCTCGATCACTTTCACCGCCGGCGGCAGTTCTTCGGCCACCTCGGCACGCACCTTGGCCAGGCCTTCGGCGTCGATCAGGTCGGCCTTGTTCAACACCACCAGGTCGGCGCTGGCCAGTTGGTCAGCGAACAGCTCGTGCAGGGGCGATTCATGGTCCAGGTTAGGGTCGAGCTTGCGCTGGGCATCGACCTGGTCCGGGTAGGCGGCAAAGGTGCCAGCGGCCACGGCCGGGCTGTCGACCACGGTGATGACCGCATCGACGGTGCAGGCGTTGCGGATTTCCGGCCACTGGAACGCTTGTACCAATGGCTTGGGCAGGGCCAGGCCGCTGGTTTCGATGAGGATGTGGTCGAGGTCGCCACGGCGGGCCACCAGCTCGCGCATCACCGGGAAGAATTCTTCCTGCACGGTGCAGCACAGGCAGCCGTTGGCCAGCTCGTAGACGCGGCCGCTGGCTTCTTCCTCGGTGCAACCGATGCTGCACTGCTTGAGGATTTCGCCATCGATGCCCAGTTCACCGAATTCGTTGACGATGACCGCAATGCGGCGGCCCTGGGCGTTGTCGAGCATGTGGCGCAGCAAGGTGGTCTTGCCCGAGCCGAGGAAGCCGGTGACGATGGTGACGGGGAGCTTGGCCAGTGTTTTCATGTCGCATTGCCCTTGGCAGTGTGGCGCGGGCATGCAGGACGACAGCCGCAGGCCAGGCCGGCCGGGCTTGTTCGCCACCGGATCACCCCGCCCGGTTGAAAGTCGAAAACGTGACGAGGCAGGTCTCCTGGCTTGCACCGTTCCATGCCCCGTTCAGTTGAACGGCGGGCTGGCGGGATGACGCCTTCCCGCGCGCTGGCGCAGTGGCTGTGTCGATCCGTTGTCGGTGCTTACAGTTGCGGGGGCAGCCGCGGCTTGTACCGCGTTCCCGTCTTAGCTCCGGCCATGCCGAAGAACCTCGAAGTGGCAAGGCTACGCAGTGGCTGGCGGGTGGTCAACCATTGCTGCGGGGCCGGTCGACAACGCTGGGCGCAAGTGCGCTACAGTGGCGCCTTTATCCACGGTCAAGGACGCACCATGCCCCTCGCCCCCGCCATACCTGTACTGCGCATATTCTCGGCCGACAAGGCCAAGGCTTTTTACCTGGATTTTCTGCAGATGCAAGGGCGGGACCCGTTCGGCAACCGCCTGCGCTTTTGCCAGCAGATCGATGACGAGGCCAACCCGTGAAGGCATTGGGCAAACGCGAGATGAGCCGCCTGGAGCGGGAGTTGGTCGCGTGCCTGACCGATGCCTGCGAAGCCGCCAAGGCGGAGATTGTCGGCTTCAGTTGGCTTACTCATCGCCTCGACCCGGAGGACTTTCCGAGCAGCCTGCGTATTACCTGGGTATTCGAGCAAGAGGCCGACAAGGCAGCGGCCGTGGTCGGTGATGCGAAGGCGCGCATGCTGGCACTTACCGCTCTGGCGCTGGAGCAAGCCGGCATTGAGCTGGACCATCCGGCCTGGCATGTGCGATTCGACAGTGAAGAAGCCTGCGCGCACGGCCACGGCGGAGACTGGGCCAAACGCTTGCAGACGCAGCGCTGAGCCCCAACCGGCAGCCGGTGCTTTACCCGGCCCCAGAGGGCCGTTAGGCTACGCATTCTCTAAATTACGAGGTGTTCGTCCAATGCGCCATTGATGCCGCCGTCCGTTCGACGGCCAGTCTTCAGCCTCCGGTTCGTACCGGAGATGTCGCGGCATTTGTGGAGTTGTGCATGACGAACACGTCGATTCTGACGCTGGACAGCGTCTCCTTGGCCTTGCCTGATGGCAGGCCGCTGTTTAGCAACCTCAACGAAACCTTCGACCAACGCCGCACCGGCCTGGTCGGGCGCAATGGCGTGGGCAAAAGCCTGCTAGGGCAGATTCTTGCCGGCCAGCGTGAACCGAGCAGCGGCCAATGTCGGCGCCTCGGGCCTGTCCATTTGCTGGACCAGCAAGTCATCGAGCGCAGCGCCACGCTGGCCGACCTGGCCCAAGTGGGGCCGGTGATTGCGGCGCTGGAGCGCATCGAGCAAGGCAGCATCGAGCCCCAGGATTTCGACACCGTTGGCGAGCGCTGGGATATGCGCGAGCAATTGCAGCTGCAGCTTCAGGGCCACGGCCTGGGTCAACTTGACTGGCGCCAGCCCGCTCGGACCCTGAGCGGTGGCCAAGCCATGCGCGTGGCACTGATTGGCGCGTGGCTCAGCGGTGCCGATTACCTGATCCTCGACGAGCCAAGCAATCACCTGGACAGCAACGCCCGCGCCCAGTTGCTGAGCATGATCGAAGCCTGGGACCGTGGCTTGCTGGTGATCAGCCACGACCGCAGCCTGCTGACGCACATGGCACGCATTGTCGAACTATCCAGCCTGGGCTTGCAGGCCTATGGTGGCAACTACAGCCTCTATAGTGCGCAAAAAGCCAACCAGACGGCGCAGGCCCAGCAGCAACTTGCCCGGCTGAAGCAGGAGCAGCAACGCCAGGCCCGTGAACTGCAGCGCCAACGCGAAGACCTGGAGCGCCATCAGGCTCGGGCCGGGCGCCAAGCCAAGCACGCCAACCAGGCCAAGATTCTGGTCGACCGCAAGCAGGAGCGCAGCCAGGCCACTGCCGGCAAGCAGCGCCGCGACCATCGCGATGCTCGGCAAACGCTTATGGGCAAAGTGCGTGACGCCGCCCGCGAGATGGAGCAAGACAGCGCTATTACCTTGCACGCGCCCACACCTCAGCGTCATCCGGGCCGAGAAGTGTTGGCCTTGCAGGCACTTTGCTTGCCCCATGGCACCCGTAAAGCGTTTGACCTGCGCTTGTGCCTGGGCCAGCGCGTAGGGCTGATCGGCGCCAATGGCAGTGGCAAGTCCACCCTGCTCAGGCTGCTGAATGGGGAATTGCCGGCATCGCCCGACAATGTGCGCCTCAGTGGTGAGACCGCCCTGCTCGACCAGCACTGCAGCACACTGGCAGGCAACCGTAGCGTGCTCGAACACCTACGCCAAGCCAACCCGACGCTGGCCCAGGGGAAATTGCGCAGCCGCCTGGCGCAACTGGGCCTGGATGCGGCCCGTATCGAACTGCCCAGTGGCCTGCTTAGCGGCGGTGAGCGTATGAAGGCGGCGCTGGCCGCCGTGCTTTACCGCGAACGGCCGCTCGACCTGTTGCTGCTGGACGAACCCGGCAACCACCTGGACCTGCCTTCGCTGACAGCCCTGGAACGCATGCTTGGGCAGTTTCGCGGGGCGCTGATAGTGGCGTCCCATGATGCGGTATTGCTGGAAAACCTGGCGCTGGATGAGTACTTGCGGTTGTAGAAACCGAAAAAAAAGCATCGCAGCCTATCAATTCGTGACTGGCCGTTCCCGATCCGCCAAGGATGGTTTAAGGTGGCATGGTGCGCATATAACAGCAGCCCGAGCGATCGGGCACTTGCAAGACAATGAGGGTGTCATGAGCAACGAAAGCATTAATTGGGACAAGCTGGGTTTCGACTACATCAAGACCGACAAACGCTACCTGTCCGTATGGCGCAATGGCGAGTGGGACAAGGGCACCCTGACCGAAGACAACGTACTGCACATCAGTGAAGGCTCCACGGCCTTGCACTATGGCCAGCAGTGCTTCGAAGGCCTGAAGGCCTACCGTTGCAAGGACGGCTCGATCAACCTGTTCCGCCCGGACCAGAACGCTGCCCGCATGCAGCGCAGCTGCGCACGCCTGCTGATGCCGCACGTGCCGACCGATGTGTTCATCGAAGCGTGCAAGCAAGTGGTCAAGGCCAATGAAAAGTTCGTGCCACCGCACGGCAAAGGCGCCCTGTACCTGCGCCCGTTCGTGATCGGCACCGGCGACAACATTGGCGTGCGCACCGCCCCCGAGTTCATCTTCTCGGTGTTCGCCATCCCGGTTGGTTCGTACTTCAAGGGCGGCATGAAGCCGCACAGCTTCCAGATTTCCAGCTTCGACCGTGCTGCCCCGCAGGGCACCGGCGCGGCCAAGGTCGGTGGCAATTACGCTGCCAGCCTGCAGCCGGGCGCTGAAGCGAAGAAGGCCAACTTCGCCGATGCCATCTACCTCGACCCGCTGACCCACACCAAGATCGAGGAAGTCGGTTCGGCCAACTTCTTCGGCATCACCGCCAACAACGAGTTCGTCACCCCGAAATCGGCCTCGGTACTGCCAGGCATCACCCGCCTCTCGCTGATGGAGCTGGCGCAATCGCGTCTGGGCCTGACCGTGATCGAAGGCGATGTCGAGATCAGCAAGCTGGACCGCTTCGTCGAAGCCGGTGCCTGCGGCACCGCAGCCGTGATCACCCCGATCGGCGGCATCGAGTACAACGGCAAGCTGCACGTGTTCCACGACCTGGAAAAGGTCGGCCCGGTTACCCAGAAGCTCTACAACGAGCTGACCGGCATCCAGAGCGGCGATGTAGAAGCACCGGCAGGCTGGATCGTCAAGGTCGCCTGAGTCGCATCAGCTGTATGAAAACGGGGCATGCCAGCAATGGCATGCCCCGTTTTTCGTAGGTTTACACGGCCACCTTGAGGTGCGGGATTACCCGCGAATACGGTGGCGGCGGCAACGGTGAACGACGGGTGGAGATTGGCCAGCAGGGCCGGCCTCTTCGCGGGTGGACCCGCTCCTACGACGGTCTGTGCCCAACCCCGATGTGTGTCCACCACCGTGGTAGGAGCGGGTTTACCCGCGAATACGGTGGCGGCAGCGACGGTGAACGGCGGGTGGAAATTGGCCAGCAGGACCGGCCTCTTCGCGGGTGAACCCGCTCCTACGACGGCCTGCGCCCAACCCCGATGTGTGTCCACCACCGTGGTAGGAGCGGGTTTACCCGCGAATACGGTGGCGGCAGCGACGGTGAACGGCGGGTGGAGATTGGCCAGCAGGGCCGGCCCTTTCGCGGGTGAACCCGCTCCTACGACGGCCTGTGTCCAACCCACGAGGTGTGTCCACCACCGTGGTAGGAGCGGGTTTACCCGCGAATACGGTGGCGGCAGCGACGGTGAACGGCGGGTGGAGATTGACCAGCAGGGCCGGCCCTTTCGCGGGTGAACCCGCTCCTACGACGGCCTGTGCCCAACCACCGACCTGTGACCACCCCCGATCAGTGAACCGCGTCGGGTGACAGAATCATGCCAAGCGCCGCTGCACCAGCAGGTGCCGGGCTTTGTCGAACGCCCAGTTGTACACCACGGTGTAGGGCAGGATGATCACGAAGAAGCCCAGCTCCACCATGAACGCCTGCAGCAGCGAAATATCCAGCATCCAAGCCGCCATCGGCAGGCACCACACCACCAGGCCGGCTTCGAAGCCAAGACCGTGCACGAAACGCGTACTGGCCTTCCAGTTGATGCGTTCGGTTTGCACCCAGCGATCGACCAGTGCGTTGTAGACCATGTTCCACAGCATGGCGATTACCGACAGGGTCACCGCCAGCACGCCCGCCGTTGCCAGCGACTTGCCCATGACCCAGGACAGCAGCGGCGCACACAGCAGTACCGCGAGAACTTCATAGCCAACGGCGTGGACCAGGCGTTCGGTGAAAGACACGTTTTTCATTGCAAATTCCATCCATTGCGTGAGTCGTGCTTCCCATTCTCTTTGATAGAACTGATACTCGCGATATAGATACCATCGGTTTTATCAATACCATGCGTTACTCTCCCGAAGCTCTGGTCGCCTTTACCGAAGCCGCATCGCTAGGTTCGTTTTCTGCGGCGGCGCGCAAGCTGCGCAAAAGCCAGTCCACCGTCAGCATCGCCATTGCCAATTTCGAGGCCGATATCGGCTGCCCGCTGTTTGATCGCAGTGGCCGCCACCCCACGCTGAATGAAGCGGGTAGGCAGGTACTGAGCCATGTCGAGGCGATTCTCGATGCCAGCGCCCAGCTCGATGCGCTGGCAGTGCGACTGGCGCAAAATGTCGAGGCGCTGGTATCTGTGGTGATGTCGGACAGCTACAGCGTAACGTTCCAGGGGGCGGTGATGACTCGTTTCGCCCAGCACTACCCCCATACCGAGCTACGCTGCGGCCCGGCGGAGGACGCTGATGTAATCGAGATGATCCAGCAGGGCCTGGCCCATGTCGGCATCCTTGCCACGCAGCCCGGCTACCCCGCCGACGTGGCCGTGGCGCGTTTGCCGGAGCAGGCAGAGTTCGGCGTGTATGTCGCCAGCGAGCATCCGCTGGCAAGCCTGCCGCAAGTACAGGCACAGCATCTGGAGAACGCACGACAGCTGTATATCAAGACCTATGCCCCCAGCCTGC
The DNA here is from genome assembly GCF_044904505.1 of Pseudomonas sp. 3HC3. Taxonomy (NCBI): domain Bacteria; kingdom Pseudomonadati; phylum Pseudomonadota; class Gammaproteobacteria; order Pseudomonadales; family Pseudomonadaceae; genus Pseudomonas; species Pseudomonas sp. 3HC3. Next base: position 302,833 of record NZ_JADDRH010000001.1, on the reverse strand, counting down.
ACCATGGCCGTGGCCAAGCGTGGTCGGCACCGGATTACCTTACCCTGCTGGAGTTCGCCGTACGCGGGTTTGGCTGGGCCGAACTGCCCAGGGCGCTGGTAAAACGGTTTGGCAACGAGCTGGTGGAGTTGCAGATAGCGGGTTACCCCAGGCGGGTGGATATGGATGTGGCCTGGTCGAGCCGGCGTGCCTTGGGGCCGGCCGGGCAATGGCTGGTGCGACAGATGTTGGGGCAATAGTTGTGTTACCCGCCCGAACTTGAAGTGCGCCCAGACACAACAACCGGTACACCCAGCGACAAGCCTTCCCCCCACCCTGCCCCTTAGCCTGTCACCACGAGCCGCCCCGCTGCGGCACGCACCCAAAGCACAAGAACAAACGTTGGTGACCTATGCAGACAGTAGATCCGATCACCCTTGCGGTTGTCCGGGGTGCGCTGGAGACAGCGCAACGCGAAATGACCCTGACCCTGGAAAAGACCGGGCGCTCCAGTGTGTTCAACCTGGCCCACGACTATTCCAACTCGCTGTTCGACCACTTGCCGGAAATGATCCTGCAGGGCCAGGACATTCCCATCCACCTGGGCTCGCTGATCCCGGCCATGAAGTGCGTGGCAGAGTTCTTCGGCGACGACATCGCCGAAGGCGACGTGATCTACCACAACGACCCCGCCTACAAGGGCAGCCATATTCTCGACTGCTGCATGTACAAACCTGTGTATTACCAAGGCGAGCTGGTGTTCTGGACCGTTTGCAAGGGCCACCTGACCGACATCGGCGGCCCGGTGCCGGCGGGCTACAACCCCGATGCCAAGGAGATCTACGCCGAGGGCCTACGCATTCCACCGGTCAAGCTGTGGGAAAAGGGCAAGCGTCGTGAGGACGTGATCAACTTCATGCTCACCAACATGCGCGCCCGCCCTTATCAGGAAGGTGACCTCAATGCCCAGTATGGCGCCTGCAAGGTCGGCGAGCGGCACTTGCTGGAGCTGCTGGACAAATACGGCGTGGCACAGGTGCGTGCCTGCATCGCCGAACTGAAGAACATGGCCAACCGACACATGCGGGCGCTGTTGCGCGATGTGCCGGATGGTGACTACAGCGGCACCGCCGTGCTCGAAGATGCCGGCCACGGCCTGGGTGAACTGGCCATCACCGCCCATGTGCAGATCCGTGGCGACCAGGCCCATGTACGCATCGAAAGCCCGCCGCAGGTGCCGTACTTCATCAATTCCTATGAGGGTAACTCGGTATCCGGGGTGTACCTGGGGCTGATGATGTTCGCCCAGGTGGCGCCGCCTTACAACGAAGGCCTGTATCGCTGCGTGACGGTCGATGTCGGCCCCAGGGGCACGCTGTGCAATGCCGAGGAGCCCGCGCCCCACGTCAATTGCACCACCACGCCGATGGAAACCCTCGCCGATGCCGTGCGCACTGCGCTGGAACAGGCCTCGCCACAGCGGGTAACGGCCTCCTGGGGGCATACCAGCGGCATCAACATTGCCGGCCGCGACCCGCGCAACGGCAATAGCGAGTACGTGACGATGGTGCTGGCCTCGATCATATCCGGCGCCGGTGCCAACAAGGTGATGGATGGCTGGCACGCCTGCGGCCCGCTGTGCTGCTTCGGGGCGCTGATGAGCGGTGACATCGAGCTGCTCGAACACGCTTATCCGGTGCTGATCCACCGCTACAGCCTGATGGCCGACAGTGGTGGCGCCGGTGAATTGCGCGGTGGTTCGGGCACCCGCCTGGAGATCGAACCGCTGGACCACGCCATGACCGTGGTCGGCTTCGGCGAGGGCCGCCAGTTGCCCACTGCCGGTGCCGCCGGGGCTCGCAATGCCCTGCTCGAGCCCAAACTGGGCCGGCTGATCCATCGCCACGCCGATGGCCGCGAAGACCACTACACGCAGAACCCCATGCTCACCCTGCAGCCCGGCGAACGCATCATCAACATCAACCCAGGGGGGGGTGGCTACGGCGACCCGCTGCGCCGTCGGGTCGCAGCAGTACTGGAGGACGTGCGCAACGGCCTGGTCTCGCCACAAGGCGCAGCCCTGGAATATGGCGTGGTCCTCGATGCCGATGGCCAACTAGACGAAACAGCCACCCGCCTTGCCCGCGCCCCGCGCTAACCGGAGAACACGCATGCGTAACCAATATCGCCTGGGCGTAGACGCCGGCGGCACTTTCACCGATTTCATCCTGGCCGATCGCGACGGCGGCGTGCAGCTGTTCAAGGCCCCGTCCACGCCGCAGGACGGCTCCCTGGCCATTCGCGCCGGCCTGGCACAGATCGCCGACGCCACCGGGCGCAGCCCGGCCGAACTGATCGCCAACTGTGACCTGTGCATCAACGGCACCACCGTAGCCCTCAATGCGCTGATCGAGCGCACCGGCGTCAAGGTGGGCCTGCTGTGCACCGAGGGGCACGAGGACAGCCTGGAAATCCGCCTGGGCCACAAAGAAGAGGGCCACCGCTACGACGCCCACTACCCGCCGGCACACATGCTTGCCCCACGCCACCTGCGCCGCCCGATCGGTGGCCGAATCCTTGGCGATGGTCGCGAGCACAGCCCGCTGGACGAAGCCGCCATCCATGCCGCCATCGACTACTTCCGTGCCGAAGGCGTGCAGGCCGTGGCCATTTCCTTCCTGTGGTCGGTACGCAACCCCAGCCACGAACAGCGGGCCGCCGAACTGGTGCGGGCTGCCCTGCCCGAGGTATTCGTCTGCACCGGCTGCGAGGTGTTCCCGCAGATCCGCGAATACACCCGCACCTCCACCACCGTGGTCAACGCCTACCTCAGCCCGGTAATGGCACGTTACGTGGCGCGTATCGACAGCCTGTTCCAGGAACTTGGCGCACAGCAGCCGGTACGCTACTTCCAGTCCAATGGCGGGCTGGCGCCCGGGCACCTGATGCGTGAGCGCGCCGTCAACGCGATCAACTCCGGTCCGGCCTCGGCACCACAAGCCGGGTTGGCGGTCGCGAGGCCGTTCGGTATCGACAACGTCATTACCGTGGACATGGGCGGCACCTCGTTCGACATCACCCTGACCAACGCCGGACGCACCAACTTCAGCAAGGACGTGGACTTCCTGCGCCAGCGCATCGGCGTGCCGATGATCCAGGTGGAGACCCTGGGTGCCGGCGGTGGCTCCATCGCCCACCTGGACGAGTTTGGCATGCTCCAGGTCGGACCGCGCAGCGCCGGCGCCATGCCTGGGCCGGTGTGCTACGGCAAGGGTGGCCGCGAACCCACGGTCACCGACGCCAACCTGGCTCTTGGCTACCTGCCCGACGGCGCACTGCTGGGCGGCAGTATCCGCCTGAACCGCCAGGCCGCGCTGGACGCCATCCGGAGCAAGGTCGCCGAACCGCTGGGCATCAGTGTGGAACGCGCGGCATTCGGCATCACCACCCTGGTCAACCTGAACATGGTCAACGGCATCCGCCGCGTATCGATCGAGCGCGGTCACGACCCGCGTGACTTCGCCTTGATCGGCGCAGGCGGTGCGGCGGGCATGCACGTGGTGCGCCTGGCCGAAGAAATCGGCATGCACACCGTGCTGATCCCCAAGGTGGCCTCGGGCTTGTGTGCGTTCGGCCAGATCCTGTCCGACGTGCGCTACGACCAGCTCACCAGCCTGTCGATGCGCCTGGACGCCGGGCACGTCGACCTGGCGCAACTCAACCAGGCCCTCGCCAAACTGCGTCAGCAAGGCCTGGCCAACCTGCGCGAAGACGGCTTTGGCGACCAGGCCAGCAGCTGCCACTACACCCTGGAGATGCGCTACCTGGGGCAGATTCATGAGTGCAGTGTGGACTTGCAGCAGCACAGCATGGACGAGGCAGGGCTGGCCGCGCTGATCAGCCGCTTCCACAGCCGCCACCAGACCCTGTACTCGTACAGCGAACCCGCCAGCCCGGTGGAGCTGGTGAACCTGGAGTGCTCGGTGATCGGCCACCTGCCACGCCCGCCGCAACCCGAGCTGCAGGGGCCGGCCGAGCCCCCCGCCCCCACCGCGCAATCCGTCCGCCCGATGCTGTTCAGTGCCGATGGTGAATCGCAGCCCACACCGGTGTTCAACGGCAACCACCTGTTGCCTGGGCAGACCGTGCATGGCCCCTGCGTGATCGAGGAAGACACCACCAACATTGTCCTGCCACCCGGCTGGCAGGCGCGCCTGGAGCCTTCGGCCACCTACCGGGTGACACGCGGGGGTTGATCTTGCGGTCGGCGCGCGCCGATCATGGGCCAGATAACCGCCCGGCAGTTTTGCGCTGCCGGGCGGTTCGTACAATAACAAGAGCTGCTTGAGTAGCTTGCCTGCAGTTCCTTTTTTCAATGCTGCCCTCTTTGAAAAAGGACCCACCCCATGCCCACAGAACTCTCGACCCACGGCTGGCCACAGCCAGAGCGCCAGGTACGCTGGGCCGAAGCCATCAGTGACACCTATTTTCCGCTGAGCCTTGAATTTGCTGCCGGACAGCCGTTCGATGGCCACCTGCAGCGCTGGAGTACGCCGAGCACGCCGCTCAGCCTGTCGCGCCTGCGCTCCAGCCAGCTGGGTTACTCGCGCAACAAAGCGCACATTGGCCAGGACCATGAAGCGTTCTATCTGGTGACCGTGCCGCATGGCAGCGAGGTGCACTTCGAACAGGACGGCCACCAAATCAGTTGCAGCCCTGGCGGTTTCATCGTCGAGCGCGGCGATGCACCCTACCGCTTCCACTACGGCACGCAGAACGACTTGTGGGTGCTCAAGCTGCCCGAGCGTGCACTCAAAGCCAACCTGCTGGGGCACAAGCGCTATACCCGGCATTGCTTCGATGCCCGTCAGGGCCTGGGGCGCATCTTTGTTGAGCAACTCGACCTGTGTGCCCGCCATTTCGACACCAGCCCCGCAGCCGCCCGACATTTACTGCTGGAACAGGCTTCTGCCACCCTGCTGCTGGCCTTGCAACAGGATGAGCGCGTGCTGGGCAGCGAAGGCAGCAACCTCAGCACCCTGCACCTGACGCGGGTCGAGCAGTATGTGCAGCAAAACCTGGGGGACCCCGAGCTGTCGCCACAAACCATCGCCAGCGCCTGTGGGCTGTCGCTGCGTTATCTGCACAAGCTGTTCGCGATCACACCCTACACCCTTGGCGAGTGGGTACGCCGTCAACGCCTGGAGGCCGTGCACCGGAAATTGCGCGACCCGCATTGCCACCTGGCCATCGGCGAACTGGCATTTCGCTGGGGTTTTGCCGACCAGGCGCAATTCACCCGCGCGTTTCGCCAGCAGTATGGGTGCACGGCGAGCGAAGTGCGGGCTACGCGTCCGCACTGATAAAGCAGCGTAAAGCGGATGGACCCTGTGCGTCCGGGATGCGATTTAAGGGAGCTTCGTCGGAACCGTCGATAGTCACTATCGAGCAGGGCAATTTCTACCGAACGCTGTGGCCGCATAACCTAGCTCCATCCCCTCGCTGCCTACTAGCCTGCCCTGGAGCTAACCGATGAATGCCCTGGCCCGCCAGCTTTCCGCCACCCTTTTCGTTTTCGCCATCGCCGTGATCAGCGGCTGTGCCAGCCACCCTGAACTGCGCCCGTACACCGCCGAGGAAACCCGCCAGTTGCAACTGGAAGCCTTACAGCGCCGCGGCCTGTCGCTGGACAATTACGAGCAGCAACGGCGGGTGATCCTGCGTGCCGGTAACCTGCCTGTCGTGACCGAAGCTGCCGACGCTGAACCTTCGACCAAAGGCTGAACGGGCTAGCCGGCGGTTCCCTCCCTCCACTTGCGCAGGTATCCTCTACCGCTTAACCGCAAGCCTTCCAGGACGGAGACCATGATCAGGCCCCTTCTGTTGCTGAGTGCTGCGCTGCTTTTCAGCTCCGTGTCGCTAGCCCAGCAGATGAAACGCCAATTGGGCGATTTCGACTTCACACTCGGCACTACCCCCTCGCGCAGCATGGCGCAAGGGCTTATCTCACCCAGCGCCGTCGGCGCATTCCATGGCGGGCTCGACCTTAGCCACCCCAATGGCTGGTACCTGGGCCAGTACGCCCCAAGCATGGGGGTCACCCACAACTCGACCCTGCGCCTGGACAGCTACCTGGGCTACAAGCACCATTTCGACAGCAGCCTGGGCTACGAGGTAGGGTTGATCCATTACAGTCAGCCAAATATCGCAGGCCCCGACAGCTACGCCTTGTATGGGGGTATTTCGGTGCTGGGCAGCCGCTTCGGCGGAGCACTGCGTGACAACCCCGACAACCGCACGGGCACGCTGTTCGCCGACTTCGGCCATCTGCCGATGTTCGACGTCGACTTCAGCGTCAAACTCGCCCACCACCGCCTGGGCACGCCGTTCACCATTGGTGATGGCAGCCAGGTGAATACCTTTTCCGATTGGTCACTGGAATTGTCGCGGCCTTGGCTGGGCATCGACCTGAACCTGATCTACAGCAACTCCAGCCTGAGTGGCGACGGCTGCGATGCGTACTCAGGTATCAACACCTATTGCGACAGCGTGGTCACCCTCAAGGCCCAGCGCAACTTCTTCTAACGGCGCGGCGCCAGCGCCAGTGCAATACCGCCCAACACCACCACACAGGCGATCAACAAACGCAACGACACCGGCTCGCCGATCAGGGCAACCCCGCCCAGTGCGGCAATCACCGGCACACTCAGTTGCAGGGTCGCCGCCTGCTGTGCACTGACCTGCCTGACCACGCCGTACCACACGGCGTAGCCTGCGCCTGAGGCCAGCACACCCGAAGCCAGGGCATACGCCAAGCCAGGCGGCGTGAGGTGCGGGCCGGCGCCCAGCAACAGCATCGGTAGCAGCAACACCAGGCAAGGCAGGCTGCGGGCAAAATTGCCGGCAGTGTCGGCCAGCGGCCTGGGCGAGCCTTTGCCCAGTAGCGTATACACACCCCAGGCCACGCCGGACAGTGCCATCAGCAAGGCACTGGCCAACGGCGGTGCCGAAGCACCGGGCAACAGCAGCACCAGCAGGCCGGCAAAGGCGATCAGCATACCCAGAAGCATGCGTACCGTGATGTGTTCGCCCCTGTACCAGGCAAAACCGAACATGGTGATTTGTACGGCACCGAACAGCAACAACGCCCCCACCCCTGCCCCCAGTTGCAGGTACGCCGCAGAAAACAGGAACGCGTACAGGAACAGGGCCAGGCCGCCCCACCAATTGCCGCCCATGGTGTGCACCGGCTGGCGCAGGCGAATCAGCAACAGCAGGAACAGCGCACCACTGGCCAGGCGTACCATGGTGAAGGATACCGGGTCGATGGCCCCGTCTTTCAGCGCCAGCCGGCAGAACACCGAGTTGGCAGCAAATGCCACCAGGCTGAACAGCGCAGGCCAAAGCCAGGCTCTGGTCTTGCGGTCAGTAAGCGTGCTCGTGCCGGTGCTCATGGTGTGGTCACCTCTGAGTGGGATTGTTGTTATAGCAGCAGTGCCGATGGTGCCTGCATCGATATACAACAGAGTAATTCCCTGGCGCCACCACTGATTTGACTGCACTACACCGCAGCGACTGCCTCGATTTCCACCAGCATGCCGTCCAGCGCCAGCCGGGGCACCGGTATCAACGTGCAGGTCGGTTTCATGCGCGTTCCCCAGGCCCTGTCGGCCTCGGCCACCCATTGGCGCAGGCGCGCTTCGGAGTGCTCGACAATCAGCAGGGTCAGCTTGAACACCTGGGCCAGGCTGGCACCTTTCGACGCCAGGGCCAGTTCCAGGTTAGCCAGTGCCTGGCGAGCCTGTTCGGCGAACACAGGTGACAACCGGCCATTGCTCTCCTCCCCACCCTGACCGGCGATGAACAGTAGACGGCTGTCAGCGCGCACTTCGGCGACATGGGAGTAGGCGTTGCCACTGGGGTCGTAGAGACCTTCGGGGTTGCTTAGCTGGAATGCGCTTGATGGGGTCACGACAAGCCCTCGCTCGGTTGGAAGAGCACCGGAGTATCGGACCTTAAGCTAACTCGAGGTCAAGCACGAAGTAGGACATTTCGTACAAAACACCGTCATGTCAGAACCACGCGTGTGTTTGCGCGGAGGCTGTAAGGCCGTAGGCTCTGTACGAAAAGTCTTGAGACGCAGGTCAGGCTGTTTTCAACGCAGCATGAACAAGTATCAAGGCTTTTCGTACAGAGCCAAGATTGCAAAGCCCGGCATGGAGGCCTTTAACCAACAAGGAAAAACCGATGAGCAAATTTGATTTTCAGCTGGCCTATACCATCAAGCCGCAGAACGCTCCACGCGATGAAACCGATGCGGCACAGGCACGTCTGCACCTGCGGGAAAAGCTCGGCCTGGACACCGTCGAGCACATTGAAACCACGCTGCTTGGCATGATCACGCTCAATAACACCACCCTCGCTGACCGCAAGCGGGAAGCTGAAAAGCTGGTCCGCGACTACATCCATGACGCGCTCAAGGAACTGCGCGTACTGTCCACCGTGAAGTTCTACGGCTGCCTGATGGTGGACGGGCTGGGGCCGGCCATACGCTTCGACATCCTGCCCAAATGAACCTCGACGGCCTCAGGCGCCCCCGCGCCTGAGGCCGCAAACCTCATTTCTCCTGCAGCACCGCCCTGCCCTTCACCGCCCGCGGCCCGCGCCAGGCCCAGAACAGCAAACCGGGGAATGGTGCATAGACCACGAAGACGATCCACAGCATCTTGCGCTCGGCACGCCGTTCACTGCCGATGATGTGCCAGATGGCCAAGATCTCCAGCAGAATGACCAGGGCCGCGATGATGATCCAGATTGTACCGATTTCCATGAGCGCTCTCCCAATGGCATGTAATGGGTTGGGTTACTGCAAGCGCTGAGGGTTCAGATTGATTTGACTCGCCACGCCTCTTTGCAGGCGCGGCGATAGGGCTTCATTGCCTTGGTGCGTTCGCCAGTGCAGCCTTCAACGCCGCTGCATCGGTAAACGCCCGCTGGCTGACCAGCACGCCCTGCTGCAATTGCAACCACTGCACCTGGCCATCCTGCCCGGGGTAACGGCTGGCCACTCGCCCTTCTCGGTCGAGCAGCACCCGGTAGCTGTAATCGCGCATGGCTGGGACAGCGAACAGTTTGCTGATCAGTGCAGGCATGCGCTGAATGTCGGCCACAAATACGGCGCTGCGTGCCTCCAGGTAGCCCTTGGGCTCCTCGGCCAGTGCCGCCTTGACCAGCTTGGCACCGTCCATATCGCGTGCCACCAGCAGAATCTGCGTGTCGGCATCAAGGCTGTAGGCCTGGTCGTACTGGTCGAGCAGTGTGAACGGGGCGAGCTTGTCGCCCTGCTCCAGGGCGTTGGCCAGCAACGGCAACAGGCTGAGCAACACTACAGCGGCATATTTCATCAGGGGCATCCTCAATGACGGGAACGTCAGCATAGCGGCAAAGCATCAGGACAGGCAGGTTGCCTGAACACGACCTGTAATACGACACCGCCACCAGGGAGATTGTCTTTCCTCCGGGCACCGTCCACACTCTGCGGGCCAGCCAGGAAGCGGAGTCCAGAGTGCCCACGCCACGCCAGTTCAGCAAAAAGACCAGCACCAGCAACATGCTACGGCTGAAAACAAGCAGCGCCAATGTCCAGGCGCCCTATCGGGTCGACTTTATCCTGCTCGAACACTTCTCGATGGCCAGTTTCACTGTGGCCATGGACGTGCTGGTCACGGCTAACCTGCTACGTGCCGACAGCTTCCAGTTCACTCCGCTGTCGCTGGACGGCGACCGGGTGCTCAGCGACCTGGGGCTGGAGCTGGTAGCCACCGAGCTGTCCGCTGCGGCACTGAAGGAGCTGGACCTGTTGGTGGTCTGTGGCGGCTTGCGCACCCCCCTGAAGTACCCGGAACTCGATCGCCTGCTGGACGATTGCGCGGCCCACGGCATGGCCTTGGGCGGCTTGTGGAACGGCGCCTGGTTCCTTGGCCGCGCCGGGGCACTGGACGACTACGGTTGCAGCATCCACCCCGAGCAACGCGCCAGCCTGTCCGAGCGCAGCCCGCAAACCCGCATCACCCCGGCCAGCTTTACCCTCGACCGTGACCGCCTCAGCGCCGCCAGCCCCAATGGCGCCATGGAGCTGATGCTGGGCCTGGTGCGGCGGCTGTACGGTGATGGCCTGGCCGAAGGCGTCGAGGAAATCCTGTCATTTTCCGGTGCGCGCTACCGCCAGGTGGGGCCGGGGGCGAAGAAGTCCATGAGCCTGCACCTGCGCACCATTGTCGAGCTGATGGAAAACAACCTGGAGGAAACCCTCAGCCTCGACCAGTTGGCCGCCTATAGCGGGCGCTCGCGGCGGCAGATCGACCGCCTGTTCCAGGCCCAGCTGGGCACGTCGCCCCGGCGCTATTACATGGAGCTGCGCATCACCAAGAGCCGCCGGCTGCTGCAGTATTCCGACCTGTCGGTGATGGAAGTGGCAGTGGCCTGCGGGTTTGTCTCGGTGTCGCACTTCAGCAAGTGCTATGCGGCGTATTTCGGCTACCCGCCGTCGCGCGAGCAACGGCTGGGCGAGTGACCGAGGCTCTTTGAGTCAGCCCAGGCGCTCGAGAAATCTCAGATACGAGGTTCGAGCTGGATATACCGCAACACCGCATCACAGATCATGGCTTTATGGCGCAGCTTTACCTGCTCATCAGACAGGTCGATCTGGAAGATCTCGCCAAAGGTATGGCGGTTCGACACCCGGTAGAAGCAGAACGAGCTCATCAGCATGTGCAGGTCGATGACCTCGATGCCGGCGCGGAACACGCCTTCCTGAACGCCACGGCGCAGGGTGTTGCCCAAGGCCTCCAGCACCAGGCTGCTCATTTCGCGAATGGCCGGCGACTGCTTGACGTACTCGCCATAGTGGATGTTTTCGGTGCAGATGATGCGCACGAAATCCACGTTGCGGTCGTGGTGATCGAAGGTGAACTCCACCAGCCGACGAATCGCCTGCTCAGCCGGCAACGACTCCAGGTCCAGGCTCTGCTCGGTCTTGCGGATATCCCCGTACAACTTCACCAGGCACTCGCAATACAGCTGCTCTTTGCTGCCAAAGTAGTAGTAGATCATGCGCTTGGAAGTGGCGGTGCGTTCGGCGATGGCGTCGACGCGGGCGCCGGCCAGCCCTTGCTGAACGAACTCGTTGATGGCGGCCTGGAGGATGTCCTCGCGTGTTTTCTCAGGGTTGTTCTTGCGCGTTTTGCGCACCCCTTCGGTTTCAGGCTGGCCGAGGCCGACTACGGAATCACTCATACCCACTCACAGGCTGTTTATTGGAATGCGGGGGATTATCCGTTAGCGCGGCCATGCAGGGAAGCGCGCTGTTGGTCGGGTAGCCATGATGCCTTGGGCTCGAGCAGCGCGGTCAGCCTGCGGGCACTGATCATCAGCCAGGCGCACAGTCAGTTACGCTGGGCAGTCACAGTCGCGGGCGCCGGCGCGGGAGTCAGGCGCAGCACGCGGTTACGCCCACCTTCAGCGAGCAGATAACCCCCGATACCATCGGCGATGATCGCCTGGGGAGCCTTGAGGAAAGTCAGCACCGTTTGCTGGCTGCCATCGGCATCGATGCGCAGCAGGCGCGCACGGTGTGTGTTGTCCTCGCTGATCCATAGGCCACGTTGATCACAATACAAGAACGTAGGGTTACGCAGACCGTCGACCACCACCGGGTCGCTGCCATCGTCGGACAGGGAGCGGACCCTGCCATTGGCCTTTTCGGTGTACAGCAGGCGGCCGTCGCTGCAGCGGGTCAGGCCTTCGGTTTCGGTCAGGCCGGACCGCAGTACATCCAGCTGCCCGCTGCTCCAGTCATAGCGCATCAGGCGACCATTGCCCTTGCGGTCTTCGATGGCATAAAGATAGTTGCCTTCGTTCCAGAGGCCTTGCACGCTCTCGCCGTCGAACAGCCGGGTGACCTGGCCATCGCGGGACAGGCTGACAGGTGCCAGGCCACCTTCCTGGCTGAACACCCAGCCACCCTGTGCCGCGACCATACCATCGGGCTTGGACAGGTTATCGATCAGCACGACGCGCTCGCCCGTAGCCGTGATCTTGAGGATGCTGCCCCGGCCGTCATCCAGTTCACGGCTGACCAGCAGGCTGCCATCCGCTTGCGGTAACAGCGAGGCGGCTTTGGTTACGTCGCGATGCAACACCTCAACATCCCAGCCGGTAGCGGCCTGGACCGGGTAGAAACTCTGCCACGCGAAGAAGCCCAAGGTGGCCGCGAGCAGCCCGGAGGTGGCAGTCAAGGCGATGCGGGCGCTGCGCTTGCGCAGGATGTGCGGCATGAAGGGGCTCCTCGGAATCGTTGCGGATCCTAGCAAGCGAATGTGAAAAAAATATCGAAAGCTGCACAAACGGGTGCTGCAGGACCCACCGATCTCAGCCCATGGCGCCTCCAACAACGATAGGCACCCAGCCACTAAAAACTAAATGATATAAAAATAACTAAACAATCTAACAAACCGGAATATATAAATTGAAAGCCAAACGCCACCTCCTTAGTCTGGGCAGATCGCCTCTCACCCGATTCAAGGAGCAATGCCCATGCCCAAACATGCCTTCTCTCCACTACGCCGTCTGCTGATCGGCGGTTTACTGGCCAGCGTCGCCAGCGCCCTGCTGCCCTGGTCCGAAGCCATTGCCGACGACGCCAGGACACTGCGCATCGGCTACCAGAAATTCAACAGCATCAACATCCTCAAAGGCAGCGGCGACCTGGAGAAGGCCCTGGCACCGCAAGGTGTGAAGGTCAGCTGGCATGAGTTCGCCGCCGGCCCCCAGCTACTGGAGGCACTGAGCACCGGCGCCATCGACCTCGGCCACGCAGCCGATGCCCCCTCGGTGTTCGCCCAGGCCGCCGGCAAGCCTGTGGTCTACCTGGCCGCCGAACAACCCTACCCACGCGGCATTGGCCTGGTCGTGCGCGAGCAAGACCACCTGGCCAGTGTGCAGGACCTGAAAGGCAAGCGCGTGGCCACCGGCCGCGGCTGGAATGCCCAATACCTGCTGGCCGCAGCCCTGCAGCAGGCTGGCCTCAGTTACAAGGACATTACCCCCGCCTACGTCAACAATGCCGCCGATGCCGTGGCCGCCCTGCAATCGGGCAGTGTGCAGGCCGTGACCCTTTGGGACCCGTTCCTCGCCGCCGCAGAAAGCCAGCCAGGGTTGAGAAACCTGCGCGACGGCAGCGGCCTGTCCAACAACCGCACCTTCTACCTGTCCACAGCCCGCTATGCCGACGAGCACCGTGCACTGCTGAAAACCTTCTTTGCCGAGCTGGGCAAGGTCAGCCAGTGGGCCAACGCCAAGCCTGCCGAAGTTGCCGCGCTGCTGGCACCGCAGTTGGGGATCAGCACCCAGGTGCTGGAAGCGGCCAGCGAACGGCGCAGCTACAACGCCGTCGCTATCACCCCGCAGATCGTTGCCGAACAACAGAAGCTGGCGGACACCTTCCAGGGCCTGGGCCTGATTCCACGCAAGCTACAGGTGGCCGAAGCGGTCTACCCGGCTTCCGTGTTGCCTTGAACGGAGCGCGCTGACCATGCCCCGCCCGATCCGCTTCAACGCGTTCAGCATGAACGCTGCCAGCCACCAGTCCCCTGGACTGTGGCGCCATCCGCGCAACACCAGTATGGCGTTCAACCGCTTGAGCTACTGGACCGACCTGGCCCGCCTGCTCGAACGCGGCCTGTTCGACGCCCTGTTCATCGCCGATGTGCTGGGTATCTACGACGTCTATCAAGGCAGCCCGCAAGCCGCCCTGCGCGGTGGCGTGCAGGTGCCGGTCAATGATCCGCTGCTGCTGGTGCCGGCGATGGCCGGGGTGACCGAGCACCTGGGCTTCGGTGTCACCTTTTCGCTGACCTACGAACACCCCTACCCCTTCGCCCGGCGCATGTCCACGCTCGACCACCTGAGCAATGGCCGGGTCGGCTGGAACATCGTCACCGGCTATCTGGACAGCGCTGCGCGCAACCTCGGCCTGGCGCGTCAACTGGGCCACGACCAACGCTACGACCTGGCCGAGGAATACCTGCAGGTGCTGTACAAGCTGTGGGAGAAAAGCTGGGACGACGACGCCGTGCTGCTGGAGCGTGAAAGTGGGCGCTATATCGAACCCTCGCGGGTACACCCGATCAACCATGTGGGCGAGCACTTCCAGGTGCCCGGCATGCACCTGTGCCAGCCGTCGCCGCAACGCACCCCGGTGTTGTTCCAGGCCGGTGCGTCGGCACGCGGTCAGCAGTTTGCCGCACGGCATGCCGAATGCGTGTTCATCAGCGGGCCAACGCCGACGGTGCTGCGCCGCTACGCCGACGGCATCCGCCAGGCCTGCGAAGCGGCCGGGCGTGGCCTTGACGAAGTTCTGATCTACGCCCAGGTGCTGTTGATCGTCGCCCCCACGCGGGAAGAGGCCGAGGCCCGCTTTAACGACTATCGCCGCTATGTCGACCTGGACGCTGCCCTGGCGCTGCTGTCAGGCTGGACCGGTATCGACTTCGCCGGCCTCGACCCCGATGCACCGATCGAGTACGTCGAGAACGATGCTGGCCGTGCCGCCCTCGCAGCCTTTACCGCCGCCGACCCCACTCGCCGCTGGACCGTACGCGAAGCCGCCGAATTCGTTGGCCTGGGCGGTCGCGGCCCCGTGCTGATCGGCACTGTCAGCGAAGTGGCCGACCAGCTGGAAACCTGGCTGGACCATACCGGCATCGACGGTTTCAACCTGACCTACGCCGTGCAACCGGACGACCTGGCCAATGTAGTCGACCTGCTGGTGCCCGAGCTGCAACGGCGTGGCCGCTACCCGCTGAGCTACATCGAGGGTCCCCTGCGCCACAAGCTGTTCGGCCGCGGCGGCCAGCTGCCCGAACAGCACGCTGGGCGCCAGGTCGGCATTCAGCAATCAAATACCGAGTATTCCAACATTTAATTTGTGGATAGCACATGCTCGACCCTATTCTGTGACCACATCCCCTGCGCCGCACCGGCCGGTGCGGTTCAAGGCATGGGGAGAGAACAACAAGTCGAGATCGTCCATGTCGAACCATTCGTACTTCGCCCCACACGGTGGGCACCCGGCTCAAACCGAGCTGCTGACTGACCGTGCCATGTTCACCGAAGCCTATGCCGTCATCCCTAAAGGCGTGATGCGTGACATCGTCACCAGCCACCTGCCCTTTTGGGACAAGATGCGCATGTGGGTCATCGCCCGCCCGCTGACCGGTTTTGCCGAAACGTTCTCCCAGTACATCGTCGAACTGGCCCCGGAAGGCGGCAGCGAGCGCCCTGAGCTTGACGCCGATGCGGAAGCCGTGGTGTTCATCGTCGAAGGCGAACTGGACATCACCGTCGAAGGCAAACACCACACCCTGGTACCTGGCGGCTACGCCTTCCTGGCCCCGGGCGCCGAGTGGAGCCTGCGCAACAACAGCAAGTCCAACGTCACCTTCCACTGGCTGCGCAAGCACTACCAGAAGGTTGAAGGCCTGGATGTACCGGAATCCTTCGTCACCCACCGCGACAACGCCACCGTCATCGAGATGCCGGGCACCGAAGGCCGCTGGAAAACCACCCGCTTTGTCGACATGGCCGACATGCGCCACGACATGCACGTGAACATCGTCACCTTCCAGCCGGGCGGTGTGATTCCGTTCGCAGAAACCCACGTGATGGAACACGGCCTGTACGTGCTGGAAGGCAAGGCAGTGTACCGCCTGAACCAGGACTGGGTCGAAGTGGAAGCCGGCGACTTCATGTGGCTGCGTGCCTTCTGCCCGCAAGCCTGCTACGCCGGCGGCCCAGGCAACTTCAGCTACCTGCTGTACAAGGACGTGAACCGTCACGTACACCTGACGCTGAACCCTAAGCGCTAAGCGCTAAGCCCAGGCTGATGCCCGCAAGCCCGCCAACCTGGCGGGCTTTCTGTTTGCCACGCATACTGAAAAACACCCACCCCTGCAGGGTACAGCCATGAACCGCTGCCTGCTGATCGCGACCTTACTGCTGTGCACCTCCGCCCTGGCCACCGATGGCTGGAACCTGGCCTACGACCGCGAAGGCATTCGCGTGTACCTGAAGGACCCAAGCGCCTCGCCCTACCCGCAGTTTCGTGGTGTCAGCACCATGAAAGCCAGCGTGCGCACGCTCACTGACCTGCAGGATAACCTGCGCGTAGCCTGCAAGTGGCTGTACGCCTGTGACCAGCTGCGGCTGCTGGATGTGGAAGGTGATAGCACCTGGGTATACCTGACCACCAACCCACCATGGCCAACGAGGCCGCGGGACATGGTGCTGAAAGTGACCAGCGAACGCCTGGCCGACGGTACCCTGGTGCGCCACCTGAGCGCCGAGCCCGACAGGATCCCCAAGGTTGAAGGACTGATCCGGGTACGGCACCTGAGTGGCAAGTGGCGGATGAAGCCGCTGGGTGAACGGGTGACCGAGGTGACCTACCAGTTGCAGGCCGCCCCTGCCGGGGATGTGCCGAGCTGGCTGGCCAACCGGCTAATGGTGGATATAGCGGTGGTGACGCTGCGTACCTTGCGAGCGGTGGCTGAGCGCCAACCTTGAGTATGCTGGTCGCCGCCATCCGCCGGGCTTCGCTCTGGAAGATCACGCCGTACCACGGTACGTACTACAGCAAATAAAAACCGCGGGATGTGCGCAAGCATCGAGGCCTTGAATCAGGTCCGCGCGAAAAGGGAGCGTGACGGGTGTGGTAGCGGGCTTGCCCGCGATGCAGGCTGCGCGATGGAAGGCAAAGGGCTTCACCTGTATTCGCCGGGCAACCTCACAGTGATCGTGCTGGCTTTGAGCGCTGTGCAAGAGCATCTCCCACAGATCGTCAGATCCCACCGCCCGCCAGCAACTGTGTCATCACCTCAGCCAACGCCTTGACCATCACATCCGCCGTCGGCCGGTGCACGATGACGATCTCATAGCTGTCGATCTCCGGCAGCCCTTGCCCGGCCCCCAACACCCTGTGCTCACCGGTGGCCGCCCTGGGCGGCAGCAGGCTGATACCCATGCCATCGGCGACCGCGGCCTGGATGCCACTGAGGCTGGAACTGGTAAAGCTGATGCGCCAGCGCCGGCCCATGCCTTCGATGGCGTTGATCATGTCCTCGCGATACAGGCCACGTGGCGGAAAGGTGACCAACGGGATCGGGTCCAGCTCGAAGGCAGGCGTGCGCGCGCTGTCGATCCACTGCAGACGCTCTGGCCAACAGGCCACGCCCTCACGGCTGTTGCGTCGTTGCTTGAGCAGCACCAGGTCAAGCTCGCCATTGTCGTAGGCTTGGCTCAGGTCGCGGCACAAGCCGCTAGTCACTTCGAGCTTCACCTGTGGGTGCAGCCGGCTGAATGCCGACAGCGCATTGGTGGTACGCCCGCCAACGAAGTCCTCGGGCACGCCAAGCCGTACCGTGGTGCCCACCATCGCCCCGGCCAGGGCTTCAAGCATCTGATCGTTCAGGGCCAGCATGTGTCGGGCATAGCCGAGCAAGGTCTGCCCGGCGTCGGTCGGCAGCACATCACGGTTGCCCCGCACCAACAGGCGGTGGCCGACCATGTCTTCCAGGCGGCGCACCTTCTGGCTGATCGTCGACTGGGTCGAATGCAGTCGCGCAGCTGCGGTGGTAAAGCTGCCGCAGTCGGCCACCACGACAATGGCGCGCAGCAGGTCGAGGTCGAACAGAGCCCTATTCGATTTCACGCTGATGGACATCTGGATATTCAACTATTGAATGGCAAGTCTGCGTTCTATCACGGCTAGTCACCGAGGGCCACTCCTTCCCGCCGAGGATCGGCACCGCCTGACCAACCTTCGCCACTGCGCTGGATGATCTGCATGCCGCTGGTCATGGTCATCGGTGTCACCTCATGGCCCCAGGCTGCCAACTGGCGGATCAGCGCCGGGCTGGTCAGCCCTGCTTCCACTTCGGTGCCGGCATTGCGGCTGCCGAAGTTGGGCAGGCCGGCGGCCTGTTGCGGGTCGAGCTGCCAATCCAGCAGGCCGACCAGTGCCTTGTTCACGTAACCGATGATCTGCGAACCACCCGGCGAACCGAGGCTCGCGACAAACTCGCCAGTGGCACGCGAGAACACCAAGGTCGGCGCCATGGCCGACAGCGGCCGTTTGCCCGGCTGCACCCGATTGGCCACAGGTTTGCCGTGCTCGTGAGGGATGAACGAGAAATCGGTCAGCTGATTGTTGAGCAGGAAGCCCTTGACCATCAGGTGCGAGCCAAATGCGGCCTCCACCGAGGTGGTCATGGCCAGTGCCTGGCCGCTGTCATCCACCGCACTGAGGTGAGAGGTGGAGATACGCAGTGGCGAGCGGTCGGGCGCAAGTGCCAGGTCCGCTCCTTGCGGGTGGCCCGGACGGGCGCGCTTCATGCTGTGCTCGCCGATCAGCGCCGCGCGGCTGGCCAGATAAGCAGAGTCGGTCAGGGCCTTGACCGGGACGGGCACGTAGTCGCTGTCGGCCAGGTACTGAGCGCGGTCGGCGTAGGCCAGGCGCTCGGCCTCGGCGATCAGGTGCACGGCCAAGGGCGGGGCTTCCAGGCGGGCCGGGGACGAGGTAGCCAGCGGTCGCAGCGCTGCCAGGTCGCGTTGCGGCGCGGTGCGCTGCACAGCGTCGAGCAGGCCTAGGGTCTGTAGCACGGTCACCCCACCCGATGACGGTGGCGGCATGCCGCATATTTGCCAGGCCTTGTAGGGGCCGCACAACGGCTCGCGCTCCCTGGCCTGGTACTGCTGCAAGTCCTGCAACGACAGATACCCGGCATTGGCGTGGCTACGCACCTTGGCGACGATGGCTTCGGCAATTTCACCGCTATAGAACACCTCGGGCCCCCGTGCGGCGATCTGCTCCAAGGTCTGTGCCAACTCAGGGTTGCGCAGGATCGTCCCCACGGCCAGCGGCCTACCCTGTTCATCCAGGAAGTAACGGGCCATGGCGGGTGAGCGGGCAATGTAGGGGTCCCCGGCCAGTAGTGTGTGCAGGCGCTCGGAAACCGCGAAGCCGTTGCGTGCCAGGGTGATGGCCGGGGCGAACAGGGCGTGCCAGGGCAACTTGCCGTGCTGCTCGTGGACCTTTTTCAGGGCACGCAGCACCCCGGGCACGCCGACCGAGCGCCCACCGATCTGCGCCGCCCGGAACGGCATGGGGGCGCCATCGGCTTGCAGGAACAGCGCGTCCGTCACCGCCGCAGGTGCAGCCTCACGCCCGTCGAATGCCTGTACGCGCTTGCCATCCCAGTACAGGATGAACGCCCCGCCGCCGATCCCGCTGGACTGCGGCTCGACCAGTGTCAGCACCATTTGCATGGCGATGGCGGCGTCAATCGCACTGCCGCCGGCACGTAACATCGCCCGCCCCGCTTCACTGGCCAACGGGTTGGCTGCGGCGACCATGTGCCGGCTGGCGTGCACCGGCTGCAAACCGCTACGGTAGCCGGAGGCCAGTTCCGGTGGTGCGGGCAATACCTGGTCGGCCCCGACCCAGTCACTGGCAGCCAGCAAGCACAGAACGCTGATCAGCGGGGTGGGATATTTCATCGTCATGCGTCCTGCCTTCACCTATTCAGCGAAGTACTGTCGGTCATAGGCAGTCTCGACTTCAAGCCTTGGTGTAATTACCGGCAAGCCATTCGCTGACCAATTCAGCCGTTGCTCTCTGCGTGTGTGCCAGGTTTGCGCAATGACAGATCAGGTCACTTCTTCGAACGGCAGCCCCACATAGTTCTCGGCAATGTTCACCAGCCCCGCCGACGAGCTCAGGAAGTACTCACGGTCAGCTTCCTGCATCTTCTGGTCCCAGGCATCCTTGTGGCTACCGAAGTCATGCAGCAGTTGGGTCATGAACCAGCTGAAGCGCTCGCCCTTCCACACGCGGCGCAGTGCCAGCGGCGAGTATTGCGCCAGCAGGTCGACGCGCCCTTCGTGGTATACCTTGACCAGAATACGGTACAGGTAGTTGACGTCCGAGGCTGCCAGGTTAAGGCCTTTGGCACCGGTAGGAGGGACGATGTGCGCAGCGTCCCCCACCAGGAACAGGTGACCATACTGCATGGGCTCGACCACCAGGCTGCGCAGCGGCGCAATACTTTTTTCCAGGGCTGGGCCGGTAACCAGGTCAGCCGCCACGTCGGCGGGCAAACGGGCTTTCAGTTCGTCCCAGAAACGCTCGTCAGACCATTCCTCGACCCGGTCCTGCAAAGGTACCTGCAGGTAGTAGCGGCTGCGTGTTTGCGAACGTTGGCTACACAACGCAAAACCGCGCTCATGGTGGGCGTAGATCAGCTCGTGATTGACCGGTGGTGTGTCCGACAGCAGGCCCAGCCAGCCAAACGGGTAAACCCGCTCATACTGCTTCAGCACGCCCTCCGGGATACTCTGCCGCGAGATGCCGTGGAAGCCGTCGCAGCCGGCGATATAGTCGCAGTCAACCCGCTGCACCCGGCCATCCTTTTCGAACGTCAGGTAGGGCTTCTCGCCTTTCAGTTCATGCGGCTGGACATTGCTGGCGGAATAAATGATCGGCGCACCACTGGCTTCACGGGCCTGCATCAGGTCACGGGTGACTTCGGTCTGGCCGTACACCATCACCGTCTTGCCCCCGGTCAGGGCCTTGAGATCCAGACGTTGACGGCGCCCGCCAACCAGCAGTTCGACACCCTCGTGCACCAGGCCTTCACGGTCCATGCGCTCGGCCACGCCGGCCTCACGCAGCAGGTCGACCGTGCCTTGCTCCAGCACTCCGGCGCGAATGCGGCCCAACACATATTCCGGCGTCTGGCGTTCGACAATGACGTTATCGATACCGGCCTTGTGCAGCAGTTGGCCCAGCAGCAGGCCAGACGGACCTGCACCAATAATTGCAACCTGAGTTTTCATTGTTGTTGTCTCTGTTCGGACGATACCGGCCCGGAACTGGCAGCGGGGCGGCATCTGCTGTTAGGGTTTGCCATTGCATTTTTAATGGCAAAAAATGCCGCTTAAGTGTGCTATTCCATAAAAAACCTGCACTTTTACGAAAAGCGTTCGATTAACGGACAGGTCAGCCCAGAATGAAATCCACCCTCCCCGGCGTCCCGTTGTTCAAGCTGTATGGCGAAAATCAGGCCTGGCCCGGCACCGACCTGCTGCACTGCGAATCGATCCCGGCGCGCAGCCGCCTGCATCATTGGGAGATCAAGCCGCACCAGCATGCCGAGCTGTTCCAGCTGCTGTATGTACAGCGTGGCCAGGCCCAGGTGGAGATCGAGGGGGTGCGCAGTGCCATCGACGAAGCGGCGATCCAGGTAGTGCCGCCGATGACCGTGCATGGTTTTCGCTTCAGCGCCGATATCCAGGGCTATGTCCTGACCTTTGGTACTGCCCTTGTAGCTAACCTGGAACAGCGCCTGGGCGCGCCACTGACGGTGCTGGCCCAGCCAGCGTGTTACCCCCTGGGCCATGACCGCGTGCACCTGCACAGCCTGGTCGACACCTTGCAGCGGGAGTACCAGGGCAGTGCCCCGGCACGCGCAGCGATGCTCGAAGCGTTGGTGACCGCGCTGGTGGTGTGGATCAGCCGCCGCCAGCAGCTAGGGCTGGCGCCGCGTAACCGCGATGAACGTGACCGCCTGTTGCTGGGGCAGTACTTGCGCTTGGTCGAGGCGCATTACCGCGAGCATCTCTCGGTCGAAGAGTTTGCCGCGCGGCTGAATGTTCCGAGCTTGCAACTGAACCAGCTGTGCCGGACGCTGAGTGGTCAGACTGCGTTGCAGGTGGTGCACCAGCGGTTGTTGCTGGAGGCGCGACGTAACCTGATCTACACGCGTATGAGCATCGGGCAGTTGTCGGATAGCCTGGGGTTTACCGACCCGACCTACTTCGCCCGGTGGTTCAAGCGCTTGAGTGGGCAAACGCCCAATGGGTATCGCAGATCAGGGTTGTCTGAATAATCCTTGCCGGCCTCTTCTTGACGTATACGTCAACCTGCCCTCAGGATATCCGCATACCCCACGTCGAGCCCGAGCATGAGCACTCAGACCTACAGCATCTCCGACCTGTCCCGCGAGCTGGACATCACCACCCGCGCTATCCGCTTCTACGAAGAACAGGGCCTGCTCAGCCCTGAGCGTCGTGGCCTGGAACGTATCTACTCACCGCGCGACAAGGTCAGCCTGAAGCTCATCCTGCGCGGCAAGCGCATCGGCTTTTCCCTGGCCGAGTGCCGCGAGTTGATCGAACTGTACGACCCCACCAGCGGCAACCTCAAACAGCTCAACAGCATGCTGGCGAAGATCGCCGAGCGCCGCGCGCAACTGGAGCAGCAGATGCTGGACATTCACCAGATGCAACTGGAACTGGACACCGCCCAGGAACGCTGCGAACAAGCCCTGGCCGCCACCCTGAACAACAAAGACAACCGCTGAACGCCACAGGAAACCCGCCATGTCCTTGCCCAAACACGTCCGTCTGGTCGAAGTCGGCCCCCGCGACGGCCTGCAGAACGAAGCCCAGCCCATCAGCGTCGCCGACAAGGTACGCCTGGTCAACGACCTTACCGAAGCGGGGCTGGCCTATATAGAAGTGGGCAGTTTCGTGTCCCCCAAGTGGGTGCCACAGATGGCCGGCTCTGCCGAGGTATTCGCCGGCATCCAGCAGCGTACCGGTGTGACGTATGCCGCGCTGGCGCCGAACCTGCGTGGTTTTGAGGACGCCCTGGCTGCCGGGGTCAAGGAAGTAGCGGTGTTCGCTGCCGCCTCCGAAGCGTTCTCGCAACGCAACATCAATTGCTCGATCAGCGAAAGCCTCAAGCGCTTCGAACCCATCATGGACGCTGCGCGCAGCCACGGCGTGCGCGTGCGCGGGTATGTGTCGTGTGTGCTTGGCTGCCCTTACGAGGGCAAGGTCAGCGCCGAGCAAGTGGCCCCGGTAGCCCGCGCCCTGCACGACATGGGCTGCTACGAGGTCTCGCTGGGTGACACCATCGGCACCGGTACCGCAGGCGACACCCGACGCCTGTTTGAGGTGGTGTCGGCCCAGGTACCACGCGAGCAGTTGGCCGGACACTTCCATGATACTTACGGCCAGGCCTTGGCCAACGTCTATGCCAGCCTGCTCGAAGGCATCAGCGTATTCGACAGCTCGGTAGCCGGGCTGGGCGGCTGCCCTTACGCCAAGGGTGCTACCGGCAATATCGCCAGCGAAGATGTTGTGTACCTGCTGCAAGGGCTTGGCATTGAAACCGGCATCGACCTGGGCCGGCTGATAGCCGCCGGCCAGCGCATCAGCAGCGTGCTGGGCCGCGACAACGGGTCGCGGGTAGCACGGGCGTGCAGCGCTCAATAGGTCACACGGGTGTCACATTGGTGTGGGTGAAGTGTTACCTCCCGCACATTTCACAGCAAAAAATCGGGTAACAGGGAAACAAACCGGCAGAATTTCAGGCTGGGTGGTGTCGACCAAAATTCTTAACTCATTGATTTTAAAGGGTTTTCAAAAGTTGGCACGCACCCTGCTATATCTCTGGTACAACAACAAAAAAAACGCGATACCCAATAAAAACAACAGGCAACGGCTCTGACATAACAAGAACAACACGGCAGAGGCGTAGCAAGCAGATTTTTTTGGAGTCGACACGCTTTTCAGGGGTTCGCCCCGCGGTCTGGCACAGAACAATAAAACTACCTCAAGGTAGCGGCAGCCAGGTTCGGATCAGCGATGATGACAGCAGGTCAGCGCTCAAAAAAATACGTTTGCTCTTGACCCCGCATGGGGGTCGCCCGCAGCACCAGGACAAGCCGACAAAAACAACAATAGGCCGGTCCCAATAATAAAAAAAGAGCAGGCAACAACGCTTTGAGGGGAGCTTCGGCTCCCCTCAGTGCTTCCTGCCCTCTTCCTCCTCCTGCTTCTCCTCATCCTGCCCTTCGACCTTTTCCACCAGCAACGGCATCGTGCCCAGTACCAGCAGGGCCAGTACCGTGCTGATCAGCGCCGTGGCTTCGCGTCCCATGCCGGCCGCCGTACCGATGGCAGCCGTCATCCATAGCCCGGCAGCGGTCGTCAGGCCTTTCACATGGCTGGTGTCCTGGCAGTTGCCCTTCAGAATGGTACCCGCACCGAGAAACCCGATACCGGCAACGATGCCCTGGATCACCCGACTGAGTGCCTGGTCATCGGCCCCCGCCATGCTGGGTGACAGCATGAACAGGGCAGCGCCCAGCGAGACCAGCATGTGGGTACGCACCCCGGCAGACTTGCCCTTGTGTTCACGCTCGAAGCCCAGTATTGCGCCAAGCACAGCAGCCATCAGCAAGCGCACAAGGATTTGCGTGACCTCGCGCTCATCGGTGACATCGGCGAATTCGGCCTGGATTGCTTGCCAGATGACATCCATCGCAGTGCTCCCCTGCCTGAGCATGTGTTTTCAGGGTTGACCTCTGCACGCAGTGCAAAGTGCCGCTCAGCCTGCTGATGCAGCAACTGGCCCCTGACCGCGGTCCACCCTGTAACCACCCCAGGAGGATCCCACCATGCCCATTGAAATCGACGAAACCACCCGCCGTTGCACGCTGATTGGCGAAGGCTTGCGCATCGAGGGCGAAGGCCCGGACATCGAGATCATCACCGACGAGCAGTTGCGCATGTCGGTGGCCATTCTGGCCGGCCAACGCGTGCCAATCACGGAAACCGAAGCCGATACACTGACCGTGGCGGGTGCGGTGGATAGCCGCAGGCATCTGAAGGCCAGCGCGCCAGGCTCGGTGATATGAGGCCTGGCGGGGCTATGCGGCAAATCTGATATGGTTTTTATCGTAAAATCTGAACCTGTGCTGATAACAGCTTCAGCGCCATAGTGCTCATGCCTGATCGAGGCCTGATGAGCAGCGAACCATGAACGATAGAATCCCTTTTACAGAGATCGCCACCGCCCCAGCCAGCCCCCAACCGCGACGCATCGACAGCGGCATCCATACCCGCAGCTTCACAGGGCTTTACCGTAACCTGCGCATCGGCTTTGCCGGCGCCCTGTTCGTGCTGTTCTTCGGCACGGCCTGGCTGAACTGGAACGGCCGCCAGGCCGTACTGTGGGACCTGGGAAACAGCAAGTTCCACATCTTCGGCGCCACCTTCTGGCCACAGGACTTCATCCTGCTGTCGGCGCTGCTGATCATCTGTGCCTTTGGCCTGTTCGCCATCACCGTCTACGCCGGTCGCGTCTGGTGCGGTTACAGTTGCCCGCAAAGTACCTGGACCTGGCTGTTCATGTGGTGCGAAAAGGTTACCGAGGGCGACCGCAACCAGCGCATCAAGCTGGCAGCGGCGCCCTGGAGCCTGAACAAACTGGCCCGTCGCACGCTCAAGCACAGCCTGTGGTTGGCCATTGGCGTGCTCACGGGGCTGACCTTCGTCGGCTACTTCACCCCGATCCGGCCACTGGCCGCAGAATTGCTCACCTTGCAACTGGGCGGTGTGGCACTGTTCTGGGTACTGTTCTTCACGGCCGCTACCTACATCAATGCCGGCTTGCTGCGTGAAGCGGTGTGCCTGCACATGTGCCCGTATGCGCGCTTCCAGAGCGTGATGTTCGACAAGGACACCCTGGCGGTCGCTTACGACCCGCGTCGTGGCGAGGCCCGTGGGCCGCGCAAGAAAGGCAGTGATGTCGCTGCCCAGGGACTGGGCGACTGCATCGACTGCACGCTGTGCGTGCAGGTGTGCCCCACCGGCATCGACATTCGTGATGGTTTGCAGATGGCTTGCATCGGCTGTGCCGCGTGCATCGATGCCTGTGACGGGGTAATGGACAAGATGGGTTACGCCCGCGGCCTGATTGGCTACAAGTCCGAGCACAGCCTGCAAGGCGGTACCACTCACTGGCTGCGCCCGCGCCTGCTGGGCTACGCTGCCGCACTGCTGGTCATGATCGGGGCACTGGTGGTAGCCCTGCAGATGCGCCCGATGGTATCGCTGGATGTGATCAAGGACCGCGGCCTGTTCCGTGAAAACGCTCAAGGCCAGATCGAGAACATTTACCTGCTCAAGGTCATCAACAAGACCGAACGTACCCAGCACTATCAATTGCGCCTGCTGGACGCTGACGGTTTCACCCTGCAGGGCAATAGCGCACTGGTCATCCCTGCTGGTGAAATGAGCGAACTGCCGGTGTCGGTGGCGATGCTGGCCGAGCGCCCGGCCAGCAGTTCGCAGACGCTGAGCTTTGAAATCCGCGAGCGTGACGACCCCACTATCCGCAGCATAGCGCACAGTCGCTTCGTCGCCCCCATGAACCGCTGATCCCTTACACTCACGACACCTTGCCTGCCCAGGCTTCGACAGAAGGCCAGAATGAAACGCTACGAACGCTTCGCCGACGACATTGCCGAACTGATCCGCTCCGGGGTGCTGGGCCCCGGCCAGCGCGTGCCGTCCGTGCGCTACGCCAGCCAGACCCACGGGGTCAGCCCGTCCACCGTGTTCCAGGCCTACTACCTGCTCGAGCGGCGTGGGCTGATCCGGGCCCGGCCGCGCTCCGGGTATTTCGTCAACGCCCACGTTCCGCGCCAGTTCAGCGAGCCGCAGGCGCTGCAGCCGGTAAGCGAGTCTACCGATGTCGACGTTAGCGCCTTGGTATTTTCGATCCTCGACTCGATCAAGGACCCCAACACCATTGCCTTCGGCTCAGCCTTCCCCAGCCCTGAGCTGTTCCCGCTGCAACGCCTGTCGCGCTCACTGGCCAGCGCCAGCCGCAGCATGGACCCGCGCATGGTGGTGACCGATCTGTCCCCTGGCAACCCGCAGCTACGTCGGCAGATAGCCTTGCGCTACATGGTCGGTGGGCTGATGCTGCCGATGGAAGAGCTACTGATCACCAACGGCGCACTGGAGGCCCTGAACCTGTGCCTGCAGGCAGTGACCCAGCCGGGCGACCTGGTCGCCATCGAGGCCCCCGCCTTCTATGCCTGCCTGCAGGTTCTGGAGCGGCTCAAGCTCAAGGCGGTGGAAATCCCCGTGCACCCGCGCGAGGGCATGGACCTGGGGGTGCTGGCGCAGACCCTGGAAAAGCACCCGGTAAAGGCCGTGTGGTGCATGACCAACTTCCAGAACCCGGTAGGTGCAAGCATGCCGGAGGCCAAGAAACAGGCGCTGGTGGAGCTGCTGGCGCACCATCAGGTGCCGTTGATCGAAGACGATGTGTACGCCGAGCTGTACTACTCGCAACAGGCGCCCAAACCTGCCAAGGCCTTCGACACTCAGGGGCTGGTCATGCACTGCGGCTCGTTCGCCAAAAGCCTGGCACCGGGCTATCGCATTGGCTGGGTGGCCGCCGGGCGCTTTGCGCAGAAGATCGAGCGATTGAAACTGATGACCTCCCTTTGTGCCTCCATGCCGGCCCAGGCGGCCATCGCCGACTACCTGCAACACGGCGGTTACGACCGCCACCTGCGCAAGCTGCGCTACGCCCTGGAGGGCCAGCAGGCCAACATGCTGGCAGCCATCGCCCGCCACTTCCCGGCGCAGACACGGGTCAGCCAGCCCTCCGGCGGTTACTTCCTGTGGCTTGAACTGCCCGAGCAGATGGACGCCCTCAAGCTGTTCCACATGGCCCTGGCCCAAGGCATCAGCATCGCCCCTGGGCCGATCTTTTCGCCCACCCGACGCTTCGGCAATTGCATCCGCCTGAACTACGGCAGCCCTTGGCATGACGGCGCCGAACAGGCCATGGAAACCCTCGGGCGGATCATTCGCTCGTTCTGACAGCAAGGGGCCAGAGGGGCAACTATAGTTGCTCGATCCGATCATCAGGCCCTCGTCATGCAGCCAGATACGCTTACGTCCTATGCCCGATTGCAAGCGCGTGTCGCAGAACTGGAAGCACGCCTGGCAGAACGCGAAGACAGCGTTCAGGCGCATGACCGGCTGCTTGGAGAACTGCTCGACAACAGCCCGGCCAACGTGTTTGCTGCCGACCGCAGGATGCGCCTGTTGGCCATCAACCGCACGGCGCGCGAAACCTTCGAGCGTTACCGAGGCTTCGTGCCGCAGATTGGTGACTACGTACCCCAGTTCCTGACCGGTCAACCCGACATCATGGGCCGCCTGGCCCCGATATGGCCGCGCATACTGGCAGGGGAAGCGTTCATCGACACCGTCACCTTCGGGCCGGACGACGCACCACGCCATTACGAAATTCGCTACCACCCGTTACTCGATACTCAACAGCGAATTCAGGGCGGCTACCTGTTCGCCTATGACATCACGCAGCGCGTGACCGAACAGGAACGCCTGCAGCAGGCCGAAGAAGCACTGCGCCAGGCGCAGAAAATGGAGGCAGTCGGCCAGTTGACCGGCGGGATAGCCCATGATTTCAACAACCTGCTGGCCAGCATCCTTGGCGCCCTGGAACTGGCTGGGCAGCGTCTGGTGCAGCAACGCGTGGCGGACACCGCGCAGCTGCTTGAACTCAGCCGGCACAATGCCCAACGCGCCGCAGCCTTGGTGCAGCGCTTGCTGGCATTCTCACGGCAGCAGACGCTGGTCCCGCAACGGGTCGATGTGCAGCAACTGGTGGCTGGTATGCACGACCTGATCAGCAGCTCCACCGGCCCCTATGTCGACTACCACGACCAGACACATGCCGGACTATGGCCCATCCGAATAGACGCACAGCAACTGGAAAATGCGCTGCTCAACCTGTGCATCAACGCCCGTGACGCCATGCCGCTTGGCGGCACCTTGAGCATCGGTTGCGCCAATGTCGAAGTGCAAGGCGCCGAAGCCAGACAGCTGGGCCTGGCCGCTGGCCAGTTTCTGCGTATACGCGTTGAAGACACTGGCATGGGCATGTCCAAAGCAGTGATGCAGCGCGCCCCTGAGCCCTTCTTCACCACCAAGCCGCTCGGCCAGGGCACTGGCCTTGGGCTGTCCATGGTCTACGGCTTTGTGCGGCAATCCGGGGGCCAGCTGGTCATCGATAGCACCCCTGGCCAGGGTACGGCCATCAACCTGTATCTCCCCCGCGATGAAAGCGTCGCCGCCGCTTCACCCTGCCCCCACGTCGAGGGGCCTGCGCCTGCGGCCTCGCTTCAGCAGCGCGGGTGCAAGATGATGCTGGTGGAAGACGAGCCGGCCCTGCGCCTGGTCATGCTGGAGGTATTGCTGGACCAGGGCCATGAAGTTCAGGCATTCGAAGATGGCCGCCAGGCATACAAGGCCTTGCAGGAAGCCCCTGCGCCGGACTTGCTGATCACCGATGTCGGCCTGCCAGGGGGTATCGATGGCTACCAACTCGCGGACGCCTGTCGAAGTATTGCACCACATGCAGCGGTGCTGCTGATCACAGGGCATGACCCTGCGCACAGTACGGCAAATGCGCGGCCCGACCGGCGCACCGAACTGCTGGCCAAGCCATTCGATCTTCAGGCACTTGCCCAGGCGCTTGAACGGCTGCTGGGGAGCACCGCCCAGTCGCACTGAGCGGCTATTCGCCTACAGGTGAACACGTTAAAGTCAGGACTTTTCATTGGCCGGACGCAGCCATGCCTTCTCGTGATCTGAACTCACTGCGCCAACAAGTCGAAGACCTCCAGCGACAGAACACACTGCTGGAGCAACGGCTTGCAAGCCACCAGGCGCACGACCAGGACTTCTATCGCTCACTGTTCAACACCATGGACGAAGGCTTCTGCATTATCGAATTCTTCGACGGCCCCCATGGCCCGCTGAGTGACTACGTGCATGTGCTGGCCAACGCAGCCTATGCCAAACACGCCGGCATCCCCAACGTGGTCGGGCAAAAACTGCGCGAGATGGTGCCTGATGAGGCAGATGACTGGGTGGCCCGCTATGGCGCGGTGCTTCGCACCGGCGAACCGCTGCACTTCGAGCAGGAACTGGTTGCTACCGGCCGTGTGCTGTCAGTGACCACTTTTCGCATAGAGCCTGCCGAGAAACGCCAGGTAGCGGTATTGTTCAAGGATGTGACCGAACGCCGGCGTGCAGAGCAGGCCCTGCAGCGCCTTAACGAAGAGCTGGAACAACGGGTGACTGCCGCACTGGCGGAGCGCCGTTTGTTTGCCGAATTGGTCGATCACAGTGTGGTCAATGTGCACGTGGTCGACAAGGACCTGCGCTGGCTGGCTGTCAATCGCCAGGCCAGGCATGACTTCCACCTGCTGTACGGGAGGACACCCGAAATCGGCGAATACCTGCCCGGGTTGTTTGAAGATGGCGCCGCTGGCCAGACGCCCGTTCTGCCGATGTGGCAGCGCGCCCTGGCAGGTGAGCAGTTCATCGAAATCGGCACCTTTGGCAAGCCCCCCGTGCTGCGCCATTACGAGTTGCGCTTCAACGCCTTGCGCGACCCCAAAGGCGAGGTACAGGGCGCGTTTCTGTTCGCCTATGACATCAGTGAACGGGTGCAGGAGCAGGAACGCTTGGCCAAGGCCGAAGCGGCGCTGCGCCAGGCACAGAAGATGGAGGCCGTAGGCCAGCTCAGTGGCGGCATTGCCCACGACTTCAACAATTTGCTGGGCGGCATCCTTGGTGCTCAGGAGCTGATGCGTCAACGCCTGGACCAGTCACGCTTCGACGCCCTGGCACCCTTGCTTGAGCTGTCCAGCAGCGCGGCGCAGCGGGCCTCGTCGCTGGTGCACCGGCTGCTGGCGTTCTCCCGCCAGCAGACCCTGCAACCCTGCTCCACGCAGGTGGCCACTTTGGTGGCTGGCATGGAAGACCTGCTTCGCCGTACCATCGGCCCGGCGATTACCCTGAGCAGCCGCTTCGCCAGCCAGCTGTGGCCGACCTTCATCGACCCTCCCCAACTGGAAAGCGCCTTGCTCAACTTATGCATCAACGCGCGCGATGCCATGCCTGCTGGTGGTGTGATCGAGATCATTGGCGACAACCTGCAGCTTGACGACGAGCAGGCCCTGGCACTGGCACTGCCGGCCAGCGAGTACGTGCGTCTGAGCATCGTCGACAACGGTAACGGCATGTCGGCTGAAGTCGTTGAGCGCGCAGTCGAGCCGTTCTTCACCACCAAGCCGATGGGCCAGGGCACCGGCCTGGGTCTGTCCATGACCTATGGCTTCGTGCGCCAGTCGGGTGGGCAATTACGGGTGCTTTCGGTGCCTGGCGAGGGTACCCGCATCGAGCTGCTGTTACCCCGCCACCATGAGCTAGCCCAGGCGCCAGTCAGCAAACCTCAGCGCGCGCCCTTGCGAAGAAGCAGCGAGGCTGCAAAACGCATTCTGTTGGTTGAAGACCAGACTGCCTTGCGCCTGGTGATCGGCGAAGTGTTGGAAGAGCTGGGCTATCGGGTGGACGCCTTCGAGAACGGTCCGTCTGCCCTCACCCACCTGCAAAGCGGCGAACGGCCAGACTTACTGCTGAGCGATGTCGGCCTGCCTGGCGGCCTGAATGGCCGCCAGGTAGCCGAACGCTGCCGTGAGCGCTACCCGGACCTCAAGGTGCTGTTGATCACCGGCTACGATGAGAGTGCGGCGTTCAGCGACGGCCAACCGCTGCAAGGTACGTTGGTGTTGACCAAGCCGTTCGAACTGGAAGCACTGGCAGAGCGGGTTCGCGAGCTGCTGGAACCTTGACGGGCGCTCAGCGCCCGCCGCCTAGGTCGATGAAGCTGCCGGTGGCATAGGAGGCTTTGTCCGAAAGCAACCAGAGGATGGCCTCGGCCACTTCCTCGGGATACCCTCCTCGGCCCATGGGCAAGCAAGGTTCAAGCTTGCTGACGCGATCCGGGTCGCCAGAAAGCGCATGGAAACCGGTATGGATATAGCCTGGTCGTACGCCATTGACGCGTACGCCCTCGCCTGCCACTTCTTTGGCCAGGCCGATGGTGAAGGTGTCGAGCGCGCCCTTGGAGGCGGCATAGTCGACATATTCGTTGGGCGAACCCAGGCGTGCGGCTACCGATGATACGTTGACGATGGCCCCGCCTTGCCCGCCATGCCGGCGCGCCATGCGCAGCAGGGCGTGCTTGGCGCAGAGCATGGGGCCGACGACGTTGGTTTTCATGACGTTCAGCAGCCGGAACTCGGACATGTCCTCGACTCTGCTCTGCTGGCCGATGGTGCCGGCGTTGTTGACCAGTGCGGTGACCGGGCCGAGTTCATCGTCGACGCGCAGGAACAGCTGGATGATTTCATCCTCGACGCTGACGTCGGCGCGCACCGCGATGGCCTCGGCGCCCAGGGCGCGTACCTGGCTGAGGATGGTTTCGGCGGCCTGGTCATCGGCGTGATAGTTGATGCAGATGCGGTAGCCCTGGCGGGCGGCCAACAGCGCAGTGGCGGCGCCGATGCCGCGGCTGCCGCCGGTGATGACGATGACGTTCTCCATGGGTTTGCCAATGGTTTTGGGAAGGGAGCATCGACAATAGGCGAAATGGCGCTGCGTTGGAATGACAAAGATCAGCACAGCCAACCCTCTGCTGTTGATGTGGCTGTTGATCTGGCTGTTGATCTGGCTGTTGATCTGGCTTTTGATCTTGATCTTGATCTTCGCGACTTCAGGAGGCCGAACGCAGGCCTTGCGGAGGCAGGTGACGGGCATGGATGCCCGTCAAGCGCTGAGGCCCCAGGATGGGGCCTGCAGCGCGGTCCTGCCGGGAGCAAGGCCGGAGTGAGGGGACCCCGGAGCGCAGCGCAGGGGCCGGATGATGGGAGCGCAGCGTTTTTTGGTTACTTTTTGTCGCGTTTGACAAAAAGTGACTCGCCGTAAGGGCGAAAAGGTGAGTCAGCGTCGCCATCGCGAATGGACTGTTCGCTGAGTCAAAACAGAAGAATTTGCTTCTTGCTTCTTGCTTCTTGCTTCTTGCTTCTTGCTTCTTGGATGTGGGCATTCATATCGAGTAGGTATTCATTCACGCAGGTGGCGCATAGTCACCTTTCCGCCCTTACGGCGGGTCACTTTTTGTCAAACGCGACAAAAAGTAACCAAAAAACGCTGGCTCCTATCATCCGGCCCCTGCGCTACGCTCCGGGGTTCCCTCGCTTCGGGCTTGCTCCCGGGAGGACCGCGCTGCAGGCCCCATCCTGGGGCCCAGCGCTTGACGGGCATCCATGCCCGTCACCTCCCTTCGCAAGCCCTGCGCTCGGCCTCCTGAAGTCGCAATCCGCGGCGCCTGGGCTATCGCACGCTTAGAAGCAAAATCAAAAGCCGAAGCGAGAGCGAGAGCACTCAATGCCCCGCCGATGCCGGGCCCGCCTTGGCGGTAAAGGGCGGCTTGGCGAACCACACCAGCAGAATCAACCCGGCAAATACCCAGCTCATCAAGGTGAAATAATCCACCGTCGACATCATGTAAGCCTGCCCATTGAGTATCTGCTCCAACTGCGCGTAACTCTGCGGGCTGGCGCCGCCCAACTGCTCAAGGGTATGCCGCGTCGCCGGGTCGAACTGGCTGATGTGCTCGCTCAGGTAAGCATGGTGCTGGTCCGCCCGACGAATCCAGATCCAGGTGGTCAACGAAGCCGCAAAACTCCCGCCCAAGGTTCGCAGGAAAGTCGCCAGCCCCGAACCGTCGGCAATCTGGTGCGGCGGCAGATCGGACAGCAGAATGCTCAACGTCGGCATGAAGAACAACGCCACACCAATCCCCATGAACAACTGCACCAAGGCCACGTGCTGGAAGTCCACCTCGCTGGTGAAACCGGCACGCATGTAGCAACTGGTGCCGATCGCCAGGAACGCCAACCCAGCCAGCACCCGCAAGTCGAACCGGTGCGCATATTTGCCCACGAACGGCGACATGATCACCGGCAGCAAGCCGATCGGCGCCACCGCCAGGCCTGCCCAGGTCGCGGTATAGCCCATCTGCGTCTGCAACCACTGCGGCAGGATCAGGTTGATACCGAAGAACCCGGCATATCCCCCAACCAGCACGATAGTGCCAATGCGGAAGTTGCGGTGCACGAACAGGCGCAAGTTGACCACCGGGTGCCGGTCGGTCAGCTCCCAGATCACGAATACCGCCAGGAATACAATCGAGATCAGGCTGCCGACAATAATGAATGACGACTCGAACCAGTCCAGGTCGTTACCCTTGTCCAGCACTACCTGCAAGGCACCAACGCCGATAATAAGGGTCAGCAGCCCAATGTAATCCATCGGCTGGCGGCTGGTGACCACCGGGCGCGTGCGCATCTGCTGGCGCACCACCGCAGCAGCGAACAGGCCGATGGGCACGTTGATGAAGAAGATCCATGGCCAGCTGTAGCTATCGGTAATCCAGCCGCCAAGAATCGGCCCGGCAATCGGCGCCACCACCGTGACCATCGCCAGCAGCGCCAGTGCCATCCCCCGTTTTGCCGGGGGATAGACAGCAATCAGCAGTGTCTGGGTCATCGGATAAAGCGGCCCGGCGACCACGCCCTGCAAGACGCGAAAGCCGACCAACTCGGGCATCGACTGGGCAATACCGCACAGGAACGACGCCAGCACGAACAGCAGCGTGGCCCAGATGAACAGCTTCACTTCACCAAAGCGCCGGCTCAGCCAGCCAGTCAGCGGCAAGGCGATAGCGTTGCTCACCGCGAACGAGGTGATAACCCAGGTGCCTTGCTCGTAACTCACCCCCAGGTTGCCGGAAATGGTCGGCAAGGCCACGTTGGCGATGGTGGTGTCCAGCACCTGCATGAACGTCGCGAGCGACAGGCCGATGGTGGTCAGCAGCAGACTCGGCGGCGTGAACTGGGCAGCGGCGTTGTTGCTCATCGTTGCGCCGTCTTGCCGGTTGCACTGTTCTCGTGAATCAGCCGGGCGATCAGGTTATCGGCTTCGACCAGCTGGTGGTCATACACCTGGGTGGTGTAGCTGGCCTTCTGCGGTGGCTGCTGGGCCAAAGCCGGGCCGCTCTGGTCATGCAGGTCGACTTCAACCACGGTGGACAGGCCGATACGGAGGGGGTGGTCCTTGAGCTGGTCGGGGCTGAGGTGGATGCGCACGGGTACTCGCTGGACAATCTTGATCCAGTTACCAGTTGCGTTCTGCGCCGGCAGCAAGGCAAAGGCGCTGCCGGTGCCCGCGCCAAGGCTGTCGACCGTGCCGCTGTACTTGACCTCGCTGCCGTACAAATCAGCGGTGACTTCCACCGGCTGGCCGATGCGCATCTCACGCAGCTGGGTTTCCTTGAAGTTGGCATCGATCCACACCTGATCCAACGGGATTACCGCCATGGTCGCGGTGCCCGGCTGCAGGCGCTGGCCCAACTGGACGGTACGCTTGGCGACGTAGCCGGTGACCGGCGCGACCAACGTGGTGCGGGCGTGGTCGAGGTAGGCCTGGCGCAGGTCGGCAGCAGCAGCCATGACGTCGGGGTGCGAGGACACCACGGTGTCGTCGACCAGCGCGCTGCTGGTGCTGAGCTGTTGGCGCGCACTGTTGACGGCAGCCTGGGCAACGCTCAGGTCGTCGCGGGCATGGGACAGTTCTTCTGCAGCAATCGCACCGCTGTCAGCCAGCACCTTGCGCCGGTTGAAGTCCTGCTGCGCCTTGCGCAGTTCAGCTTGGCGCGTTTCCAGTTGAGCCTTCAGCGAGTCGACGTTGCTGTACAGCCCGCGCACCTGCCGCACGGTGCGTGCCAGCTTGGCTTCGGCGGACTGCAAGGCCACCTCGCTGTCGGCCGGGTCGAATTGCAGCAACACCTGGCCGGCGTGGACCAGGTCGCCGTCATCGGCCCCGATGCTGGTAACGGTGCCAGCGACCAGCGGGGTGATCTCCACCACGTTGCCGTTGACGTAGGCATCGTCGGTGCTTTCGTGCCAACGCCCGACAATGCTGTACCAGGCCCAGGTGCCTGCCCCGGCAAGGATCAGCAGCAACAGCAGGCCAAGCAGCCAGGCCTTGCGCTTGCGTGACGACTCGGGCGCGGCGGAGGGAGTCGGGGTGTCTGTGGGAGTAGCCATGACAATACCTTGGATAATTCGTTACAGGGTTCAACGGTCGCCGAAGCGGCGGATCGTCAACGGGTCGCCAGCACTGAGCAGCACCTTGGCCAGCAGGCCTTCCAGGGTCTTGAGCTCCTCTGGTGCCAGCACGCCGCACAACTCGTTCATGGCGGCGGCGCCAATTTCCGGCAGGCGGTTGGCCAGGCGCTGGCCGTCGGCAGTGAGTGCCAGGCGCACTTGGCGCCGGTCGTCGGCGCAGCGGTTGCGCACGATCAGTTCCTTCTGCTCGAGGCGGTCGAGCATGCGGGTCATCGAACCGCTGTCCAGGCCCAGGTAACGGCACAGTTCGGCCGGGGTATCCACCTGGTACTGGGTGACGATGATCAGCACTTTGAACTGTGCGGCGGTGACGCCCTCTGACTCCAGGTGCCAGTCAAGAATGCGGTCTTTGAGGATCGCTGCGCGGCCAAGCAACATGCCGATGGCGCAGGTCTGGAAGTTTTCGGGGGAAAAATGGGCCATCGTTGACTGCTCAGTTAAGTGTGTAGAAATATTACTGCCTAGGCAGTGAATGTCAAAGCCTTCATTAGCAAGCTATGAAATATTTCATGACTTCTGCCTGTCTCACCGCTCTCAGCAGGCGCGTATTGCGGCCCTTTGCTACACACAAGGCCGCGCCTGCAAGGGTGTGCGTAAAGGCAGCTAACGCGCTCGCAGGCCCAACGCCTCCACCGCCCCACAAGCAATCGCCATTCCCACCAGTTCTGCTAGGCTGCCCGCCTGCAACCGCTTCATCACCCGCCCCCGGTACAGGTCCACGGTCTTGACGCTGATGCCCAACTGCTCGGCAATTTCGCG
This sequence comes from Pseudomonas sp. 3HC3, assembly GCF_044904505.1. Classification (NCBI taxonomy): domain Bacteria; kingdom Pseudomonadati; phylum Pseudomonadota; class Gammaproteobacteria; order Pseudomonadales; family Pseudomonadaceae; genus Pseudomonas; species Pseudomonas sp. 3HC3. Next base: position 266,036 of record NZ_JADDRH010000001.1, on the reverse strand, counting down.
GTTGTTCAACCCTTGGGCCAAGGGTACGAACACGTCTCGCTCACGCGGCGTCAGGCCATCGATACGCGCCTGCACCAAGGCCAGCGCCTGATCGCCTTGTCGCGCCAGCCCGGCGTGCTCCAGCGCAGCCTGAACGCTGTCGAGCAGCAACTGGTCGTTGTAGGGTTTTTCGATGAAGTCGCAGGCACCGGCCTTGAATGCCCGCACCACGATCGGTACATCGGCATGACCGCTGACGAAGATCACCGGCACCATCAGGCCACGCTCACGCATCGCCTGCTGCACAGCCAACCCACCCAACCCCGGCATGCGCACATCCAGCAGCACACAGGCGGGCCCATCATCGACGCATGCGTCGAGAAACGCCTGCCCGCTGGCGAACGGCAAGGCTTGCAGGCCCACCGACTGCAGCAGCCAGACCGTAGAGTCGCGCATCCCCTGGTCGTCATCGACCACATACACTTTTGCTTGCAACACTGCCTCCCCTTATTCCCTGCTGACCGCCAGCCGGCAGCACAGTACCAGACCGCCGCCGTCACCCGCCCGCGCCCACAGGCTGCCACCAAAGCCTTCGATCAGGCTGCGGCTCATGCTCAAGCCCAAGCCCAGGCCGTCGGCCTTGCTGGTGGTGAACGGCGTAAAGATTTCATCCAGCCGCTCCGGTGCCACGCCCGGGCCCTGGTCGGCTACCTCGACCAGCACCCCATCGCCATCGCGCGCAGCGCAGAGCAGGATACGTGACGGCCGCTCCCCCTGCTGCTCGCGATTGGCATCGATGGCATTGCGCAGCAGGTTGAGCAGCACCTGCTCCAGCAGCACCCGGTCGGCATACACCAAGGGCAGTTGAGCGCTCATGCGAAGTTCCACCTGCACTTGGTCCCGCGCGGCTTCCCAGGCGCACAGGCGCATGGCTTCGCCAGCCAGCTCGGCCACATCCAACGCCTCCAGGCGTCGCGGCCCCTTGCGCAGGAAGGCACGCAGGCGGCGGATCACTTCGGCGGCATGGGTGGCCTGCTCGCTGATACGCTGCAGGCCCTGGCCTACCCGCTCGCGAGCCTGGGGGTCACGTTCCAGGCCCTGCAGGTAACGCTGACTGGCGTTGGCATAGTTGACCACCGCGGCCAGTGGCTGATTGATCTCGTGGGCGATGCCCGAGGCCAGCTCGCCCAGGGTAGCGAGGCGGGCACTGTGCGCCAGGCTTTCCTGCGCTTCGATGCGCAAGGTGATGTCGCGGGACACGCTGACCACCTCCACCACCGCGCCGGTGTAGGTCTCGCGGATCGCCCGGCTGGCGATTTCGAACCAGCGGTAGTCACCTGTCGCCTGGCGTACCCGGCAGGTCATGGTGTGATAGCCGTCCTGGTCCAGCGCGGCAGCGGCCTGGCGCAGTACCTGACGCCGTTCGCGCGGATGCAGCAGGGTATGTACAGGCATGCCACGCAGTTGTTCGGGCCACAGGCCGAGCAGGCGGTAGGCTGCCGGTGAGGCATCGAGAAAGCGGCCATCGGGGCTGTGCCGGGAAATCAGGTCGGTGGTGTTTTCGATGATCAGCCGATACAGGCGCCGGGCGCGGCTGGCTTCGCGTGCGCCATGGCGCTCTTCGCTGGCATCACGGCAGCGGCCCAGCACCTGCTGGCCCTGGTTGTCCGGCATGAACGTCCACAACACGATGCGCTCGCCGACCTGCACTTCGACATCGCTGATCGCCCGATGCTGACGCAGACAGGCACGTACCAGTGCAGCGCAATTGGCCGGCAGCCAGCGAGCCAGCTCAGGCCCTTCAGCGACCCAGGCCTGCAGTGCCGGGTTGAGTGCCAGCGGGCTTGCATCACTGGCCAGCAACAGACTGGGTTGTGGGTCTTTGGTGAGCAAGGGGTAAGCAGTGTCATCCACAGTAGGCGGCCTGTTTTTATAGTAGTTTTACTATATTGCTATAGTCGATATTCCTAATACCATAGCGACTCGCGTAAAACTGCGACAGAGGGGGCGGCCCACCGTCCGCCCCCACTGCACCCTGAACAGAGCTAACAATCAGCCATCGGGGGCCAGGTGCACAGGCTGCGTCTGCCTCCCTTACAGGATTACCGCATGTCGATCTATGCCCAGGGCCTGATGCCCGCTGCCGTCAACCATGTCGCCCTCACCCCGCTGAGCTTCATCGAACGCACCGCTGCCGTTTACGGCAACTACCCGGCCGTCATCCACGGCGCCATCCGCCGCAACTGGCAAGAAACCTACCAACGCTGTCGGCGCCTGGCCAGCGCCCTGGCCGGCCGTGGCATTGGCCGCGGCGACACCGTGGCAGTGATGCTGCCCAACACCCCGACCATGCTCGAGGCGCACTTCGGCGTACCCATGACCGGTGCCGTGCTCAATACCCTGAACGTGCGCCTGGATGCCGAGGCCATCGCCTTCATGCTGCAGCATGGCGAGGCCAAGGTGCTGATCACCGACCGCGAGTTCCATGCGGTCATCGAAGGTGCTCTGGCACTGCTTGAACACCCGCCGCTGGTGGTTGATGTAGATGACCCGGAGTACGGCGAAGGCCGCGCAGTCAGCGAACTGGACTATGAGGCACTGCTCAACGAAGGCGACCCGGAGTTTGCCTGGGAATGGCCCGATGACGAGTGGCAGGCCATTTCGCTGAACTACACCTCCGGCACCACCGGCAACCCCAAGGGCGTGGTCTACCACCACCGTGGCGCCTACCTGAACGCACTGGGCAACCAGATGACCTGGGCCATGGGCCACCGCCCGGTGTACCTGTGGACGTTGCCGATGTTCCACTGCAACGGCTGGTGCTACCCCTGGACCATCACCGCGCTGGCCGGCACCCATGTGTTCCTGCGCCGGGTCGACCCGCAGAAAATCCTGACCCTGATCCGCGAGCACAAAGTCAGCCACCTGTGCGGTGCGCCGATCGTGCTCAATGCGCTGGTCAACATGCCCGAGGCGGCCAAGGCAGCCATCGAGCACCCGGTGCAGGCCATGGTCGCCGGCGCTGCACCACCGGCCAAGGTCATCGGCGCCGTGGAGCAAATGGGCATCAAGGTCACCCACACCTATGGCCTGACCGAGGTCTACGGCCCGGTGACCGTGTGTGCCTGGCATGACGAATGGGACGCGCTTTCGCTGGAAGAGCGTGCCCGGATCAAGTCTCGCCAAGGGGTGCGCTACCCGACCCTCGATGGCCTGATGGTCGCCGACCCGCAAACCCTTCAGCCGGTGCCCCGCGACGGCGATACCCTGGGCGAAATCTTCATGCGCGGCAACACGGTGATGAAGGGCTACCTGAAAAACCCTGAAGCCACCGCCGAAGCCTTCCGTGGCGGCTGGTTCCACACCGGCGACCTGGCCGTGTGGCATGCCGACGGCTATATCGAGATCAAGGACCGGCTCAAGGACATCATCATTTCCGGTGGCGAGAACATCTCCACCATCGAGGTCGAAGACGCCCTGTACAAGCACCCGGCAGTGCTGGAAGCCGCCGTGGTGGCGCGCCCGGATGAAAAATGGGGGGAAACCCCGTGTGCCTTCGTTGCCCTCAAGCCAGGCCGGGAGGACACCCGTGAAGCCGACATCACCAGTTGGTGCCGCGAGCACCTGGCCGGGTTCAAGGTGCCGAAGACCGTGGTGTTCGGCGAGCTGCCCAAGACCTCGACCGGCAAGATCCAGAAATACGTGCTGCGCGACCGGGCCAAGGCCCTCTGATGCCTTAGCCGCTCCCCTTCAGGCGCCGCACACGGCTGCGCCTGAAGGTTCAGCGCACGCCCAACCATCCCCCACTATTGCAAGAGCTGCCGATGACCACCTATTCCGCCCCCCTGCGCGACATGCGCTTCGTCCTGCATGACGTGTTCAACGCTTCGGACCTGTGGGCCCGCCTGCCCGCCCTGGCCGAACGCATCGATGCCGACACTGCCGACGCCATTCTCGAAGAAGCTGCCAAAGTCACCGGCCAGCTGATTGCCCCGCTCAGCCGCAACGGTGACGAGCAAGGTGTGTGCTTCGACGCAGGCCAGGTCACCACCCCTGATGGCTTCCGCGAGGCCTGGAACACCTACCGCGAAGGTGGCTGGGTCGGCTTGGGCGGCAACCCGGAACACGGCGGCATGGGCATGCCAAAGATGCTCGGCGTGCTGTTCGAAGAGATGCTCTACGCCGCCGACTGCAGCTTCAGCCTGTATTCGGCGTTGAGCGCCGGCAGTTGCCTGGCGATCGATGCCCACGCCAGCGAAACCCTCAAGGCCACTTACCTGCCACCGCTGTATGAAGGCCGCTGGGCCGGTACCATGTGCCTGACCGAACCCCATGCCGGCACTGACCTGGGGCTGATCCGCACCCGCGCCGAGCCTCAGGCCGATGGCAGTGTGCGCATCAGTGGCAGCAAGATCTTCATTACCGGCGGCGAGCAGGACCTGACCGAGAACATCGTCCACCTGGTGCTGGCCAAACTGCCGGATGCGCCCGCCGGTGCCAAAGGCATATCGCTGTTCCTGGTACCCAAATTCCTGGTCGAGGCCGATGGCCGTCTGGGCGCGCGCAACGCTGTCCATTGTGGCTCGATCGAACACAAGATGGGCATCAAGGCCTCGGCGACCTGTGTCATGAACTTTGATGGTGCCATCGGTTACCTGGTGGGCGAGCCGAACAAGGGCCTGGCAGCGATGTTCACCATGATGAACTACGAGCGCCTGTCCATCGGCATACAAGGCATCGGTTGTGCCGAAGCCTCCTATCAGAGCGCCGCCCGCTACGCCAACGAGCGCCTGCAGAGCCGCGCAGCGACTGGCCCGCGGGCACACGACAAGGCGGCCGACCCGATCATCCACCATGGCGATGTCCGGCGCATGCTGCTGACCATGCGCACCCTCACCGAAGCGGGTCGGGCGTTCGCCGTCTACGTTGGCCAGCAACTGGACGTGGCGCGCTATGCCGAGGACGCCGGCGAGCGCGAGCATGCCCAGCGCCTGGTGGCACTGCTGACGCCAGTGGCCAAGGCATTCTTCACCGATAACGGTCTGGAAAGCTGCGTGCTTGGCCAGCAGGTGTATGGCGGTCATGGCTACATCCGCGAATGGGGCCAGGAGCAACGGGTGCGAGACGTGCGCATTGCACAGATCTATGAAGGCACCAACGGCATCCAGGCCCTTGATCTGCTGGGGCGCAAGGTGCTGGCCGACGGTGGTCAGGCGTTGGCCAGCTTTGCCAGCGAAGTGCGAGCCTTCAGTGTGGATGCGCCCTTGTACCGCGAGGACCTGCAGGCGAGCCTGGCGCGGCTGGAGGCCACCAGCAACTGGCTGCGGGAGCAGGCAGGCGAAGATGCCAACCTGGTCAGCGCGGTCGCGGTTGAATACCTGCAGCTGTTCGGGCTGACTGCGTACGCATATATGTGGGCGCGGATGGCTGCGGTGGCGTTGGCCAAACGTGAGGAGGATGAGGCGTTTCATGGCGCGAAGCTTGCGTGTGCGGCGTTCTATTTCCAGCGGGTCTTGCCGCGAGGGCTGGGGCTGGAGGCGAGTATTCGGGCCGGCAGTGGCAGCCTTTATGGGCTAGAGGCTGCACAGTTCTGAGCGATGTGTCACTGACGCGCTTTTTGCAAGCGCAGCCGTGTGCTGCGAAGAGGCCGGTGCAGGCTACCGAATCTGTACTCACTGACCTCTTCGCAGCATCAGCCCGTTCCAGAAGCGATTGCAGACATCGTCTTGTGCCCGCAAAGGGTTCTCAAACGCTGAAAAACCATGGCTAATCCGACGAAAAACCGGCACAACTGATAGTCATTCGCCATTACATTGGTTCTCGGGAGCCCTCCCGCAAGGGTAGAATGCGCAAAACCCGGAGCCGCAATGAACCACGACCGCCTCAATCCCAACCCAGACGATGCCATCACCGACGCCGCAGCGCATTGGTGCATGCGCCTTCACGCCGAAGATTGCACGCAGGCCGAGCATGAAGAATTCGCTGACTGGTTGGCGGCCGACCCGCGGCATGCCGAAGAGTACCAGGCGATGCTGGAGATCTGGCAAACCGCCGACCTGCTGCCGCGCAGCGCCACCGTCATCGACTTCAACCCACCCGCCAAACACGCCGCCCGCCCTCGCAACTGGCGGCCACTGGCGTCTGCTGCAGCCATCGCCCTGGCAGTGCTGCCGCTGGCCGGCTGGATGGGGTGGGAACAGGGCTGGTTGCCCAACCACTACCAGCACTTTGAAGCCAGTGACCGCATGCAGACCGTGGAGCTCAGCGACGGCAGCACGGTACAGCTCAACCTCCACACCGAGCTCACCTTCCTCAACTACAAGGACCAGCGCCAGGTCACGCTCAAGCGCGGCGAGGCGTTCTTCAAGGTGCGACACGACAGCAGCCACCCGTTCATCGTGCGTGCCGGCAGTGGCCAGACCCGGGTCACCGGCACCCAGTTCAACGTGTGGAAGTACCAAGACCAGGTGAAGGTCACCCTGGTGGAAGGTTCAGTACTGGTGTCCAGTGAGGGCAGTGCCGGTGGCTACCGCCTTGGCCCTGGCATGCAGGCCAGCTACCACAAGGGCGACTTCGAGCCGCAGTTGGAGCAAAGCGACGACTATGGCAACAGCCTGGCATGGCGCAGCGGCAAGCTGGTGCTCGACAACCTGAGCCTGGAACAGGCGCTGCCGGTGATCAACCGCTACCTCGACGCTCCGCTGCTGCTGGCCGATGCCAGCACCGGCCGTATCCGCATCAGCGGCATCTACAACACCCGTGAAGTGGGGCGCCTGGTCAACAACCTGCCCAAAGTCCTACCGGTCTACCTGACCCGCAGCAAGGACGGCAGCACCGTGCTCAATCGCATCTCACCGCCGCCCGACAAGGGCTGACGCCCTCCCCGCCTTACAAGGTCATCGCTGCCAACCAGCCGAACGCCATCAACGGCAAGTTGTAATGGATGAAGGTCGGCACCACGGTGTCCCAGATGTGGTGATGCTGGCCATCCACGTTCAGGCCCGAGGTCGGGCCCAGGGTCGAGTCAGAGGCCGGCGAACCCGCATCGCCCAATGCACCGGCAGTACCGATGATGCACACCGTGGCCAACGGGTCGAAGCCCAGTTGCACGCACAGTGGCACGAAGATCGCGGCCAGGATCGGCACGGTGGAGAACGACGAGCCGATCCCCATCGTCACCAAAAGGCCTACCAACAGCATCAGCAAGGCACCGATGCCCTTGCTGTGGTCGATCCACTGCGCTGAGGTTTCCACCAGGCTCATCACCTCACCGGTGGCCTTCATCACCTCGGCAAAGCCGGACGCGGTAATCATGATGAAGCCGATCATGGCCATCATCTTCATGCCTTCGGTGAACAGGTCGTCGGTATCTTTCCACTTGACGATGCCCGACAGCGAGAAGATCAGGAAACCGACCATGGCGCCGATGATCATCGAGTCCAGCAACAGCTGAACGATGAAGGCTGAAGCGATCGCCAGCCCGGCCACCAGCAAGGTCAGCGGGTTGTACTGCACGCTCACCTGCTCCACCTGCTGGATGCGCGTCAGGTCGTAGTCACGCTTCTTGCGGTAGCTGATGAACACCGCCACCAGAAGGCCGACGAGCATGCCGGCTGCCGGGATGGCCATGGCGTGGGTGACGTTGACGCCGCTCACATCGACACCTGCGCGGGCAACGTTGGCCAGCAGGATCTCGTTGAGGAAGATATTGCCGAAGCCTGCCGGCAGAAACATGTACGGGGTGATCAGGCCAAAGGTGATTACACAGGCGATCAGCCGGCGGTCGATGCGCAGGCGCGTCAACACGTACAACAGCGGCGGCACCAGCAGCGGGATGAAGGCAATGTGGATGGGCAGGATGTTCTGGGACGACACGGCCACCACCAGCATCAGGCCGATCATCAGCCATTTGAGCTTGCCGCCATTGGCGTCGCCCCGCCGATCGATCATGGCCAGGGCGCGGTCGGCCAGCGCATGAGCCAGGCCAGACTTGGCGATTGCCACGGCAAAGGCACCCAGCAGTGCATAGGACAAAGCCACCGTGGCACCACCACCTAGGCCACCGTTGAAGGCCTTGAGCGTGCCTTCGATACCCAGGCCGCCCACCAGCCCACCGACCAGGGCGCCGATGATCAGGGCGATGACCACGTGCACGCGGGACAGGCTGAGTATCAGCATGATGCCGACCGCGGCGATCACTGCATTCATGGTTGGCTTACCTCATTACGACAGAAAAAAGCGCGAACTCTGAAGCAGTAGGCGGCAGATGTCAAAAGCGCCTTGATGCGGCGCGTTAACGGGCGGTCGAATTTAAATTGAATGTTTGAATAAAGAAAAAACGGCATGGGCCGATACCGTGAGAGGCAGCGAGGTGCCTGGCTGGAGAGCTTTGGCACCTCCCGGCCCCACCGCAGATGAAGCCATAACCCTTACTGCCAAAAAAGGGATCCGCCCCCATGCCTTTGCGACAACTCTCCATCCAGTGGAAGATCACCCTGCTCGCCGGTCTCTGTCTGGCCGCTATCGTCACCTTGCTCGTCGGCCTGTCGCTGTACCGCATGGATCACAGTTCGGACCTGGTCAAGGCCAGCAGCATGCAGATGCTGACCGAGGCGGCGCAGTCACGTATCGAATCACAAGGTGAAGTGCAAGCGCTGAACATTCGCCGCCAGTTCATGGATGCCTACCAGTACGGCGCCGGCTTCGCCCGCCAGGTGCTGTTCCTGCGCGAGCAGGCCGAAAAGCGCTTTCTCGATGCCTTCGACCTGCGTGAGGACATGACCCGCCAGGTGCGCGCCGCACTGCAAGCCAACCCCGACCTGCTCGGCCTGTCACTGGTGTTCGAGCCCAATGCCCTGGACGACAAGGACAGCCTGTTTGCCGGCAAGGCAGAATTGGGCAGCAACGAAACCGGGCGCTTTGCCCTGTACTGGTCGCAGCCACGCGCAGGCCAGCTGACCTCGATGGCCCTGCCCGAACATGACATGGCCAACACCGAGATCGGCCCCAGCGGCCAGCCGGCCAACACCTGGTGGGTGTGCCCTCGCACATCCGGCAAGGTGTGTGTGGTGGAGCCCTACTTCTACGACATCGACGGCCAGCAGGTGCTGATGACCAGCATCGTGTTCCCGCTGGCGGTCAACGGCAAGATCATTGCCACCCTGTCCATCGACATCAACCTCAACAGCCTGCAGGCACTGAGCCAGGAGGCCAGCCGCAGCCTCTACGAAGGCCGCACCACGGTCGGCATTCTCACCCCGGTCGGCCTGCTGGCAGGCTACAGCGCCGATGCCAGCAAGCTGGCCCAGCGCTTCGACCAGGTAGACCCGACCAAAGGCGCCGAGCTGGTGCGCAAGCTGGCCGATGGCAAACTGACCATCCTCCACGACCGTCAGCGCTTGAAGGTGCTGGCGGCATTCCGGCCAATCCCGGATGCCCAACCCTGGGGCGTGTTGCTGGATGTGCCGGAAAACGCCCTGACCGGGCCGGCCGAAACCCTGAAGCAGGAACTGGACGCGCTCAACACCAGTGGCACCCTGCTGGAACTGAGCCTGGGCCTGGCCGCAGCCATTGCCGGCCTGCTGCTGGTGTGGCTGATGGCCCGCGGCGTTACCCGGCCGATCCTTGGCGTGGCCGCCATGCTCAAGGACATTGCCAGCGGCGAAGGCGACCTGACCCGTCGCCTGACCTACCAGAAGCAAGACGAACTGGGCGAACTGGCCGGCTGGTTCAACCGCTTCCTCGACAAGTTGCAGCCAACCATCGCCGAGGTCAAAAGCTCGGTGCAGGCCGCCCGAGGCACGGCCGACCAGTCCTCGGCGATTGCCACTGAAACCAGCGCCGGCATGGAACAGCAGTACCGCCAGGTCGACCAGGTGGCCACCGCCTCGCATGAAATGAGCGCCACCGCCCAGGACGTTGCCCGCAGCGCCGCCCAGGCTGCACAGGCTGCACGCGATGCCGACCAGGCCACCCGCGAGGGCTTGGCGGTAATCGACCGCACCACCAGCAGCATCGGTGCCTTGGCCGCCAACATGAGCGACACCATGGCCGAAATAGAAGGCCTGGCGCAGAACAGCGAGAAGATCGGCTCGGTACTGGAAGTGATCCGCTCGATCGCCGAACAGACCAACCTGCTGGCGCTCAACGCTGCCATCGAAGCTGCCCGCGCCGGTGAGGCCGGCCGTGGATTTGCCGTGGTCGCCGATGAGGTGCGCAACCTGGCCCAGCGCACTCAGGAGTCGGTAGAAGAAACCCGTCAGGTCATCGAAGCACTGCAGAACGGCACCCGCGAAGTGGTCGGCGCCATGGACCACAGCCACCGCCAGGCCCAAGGTGGCGTGGAGCAGGTCGGCCAAGCCGTCACGGCATTGCAGCGCATTGGCCAGGCGGTGACGGTGATCACCGACATGAACCTGCAGATTGCCTCTGCCGCCGAGGAGCAAAGCGCGGTAGCCGAGGAAATCAACAGCAACGTGGCGACCATTCGTGATGTCACTGAATCACTGTCTGGCCAGGCCAACGAGTCGGCGCGGGTCAGCCAATCGCTGAACAGCCTGGCCAACCAGCAGCAAGCGCTGATGGACCAGTTCCGCGTCTGAAGCAAACGGGGCCACGCCAGTGGCCCTGAAACCGACAAAACCTCGTCGTCTACACTTGCCCCCACCGCCAAGGGGTGCGAACGACGAGGTTTACATGAAGCGAATTCCAGCGCTGCTGGCCGGGCTGCTGTTGACGGTGGGCCTGGCCAGCACGGACAGCGCCGCATCGGCAGAACAGCCTGCACCTATCCATTTTGGTGCCATCGGCTGGGAAAGCGGCGCCCTCACTACCGAGATCTTGCGGCTGATCGTGGAGCGCGGCTACGGCTACCGTACCGACACCCTGCCTGGCAGCACGGTCAGCATGGAGGTGGCCCTGGCGCGCAATGACCTGCAAGTGATCGCCGAGGAATGGGCCGGGCGCAGCCCTGCCTGGGTCAAGGCCGAACAGGCCGGCCAGGTGTTCGCACTGGGCGATACGGTCAAAAATGCAGAGGAAGGTTGGTGGGTACCGGCCTATGTGATCGAGGGCGATGCCACACGCAACCTGAAGCCCGTGGCGCCGGAGCTGCACAGTGTCGAGGACCTCAAGCGTTACCCGCAGGTTTTTTCTGACCCCGAATCGCCCGGTAAAGGGCGCTTTCTCAACAGCCCGAGCGGCTGGACGTCTGAAACCGTCAACAGCCAGAAGCTCAAGGCCTATGGCCTGGATGGCCTCTACAGCAACTTCCGCAGTGGCTCCGGCGCCGCGATGGACGCCGAGATCGGTTCGGCAATCCGCCGTGGCAAACCCGTGCTGTTCTACTACTGGAATCCGACCCCGCTGATGGGGCGCTACAAGCTCATCCGGCTGGAAGAGCCACCGTTCGATGCCCAGGCCTGGGCCACCCTCACCGACCCCGCCAATCCCAACCCGAAGGGCAGCCGCTCGCTGCCGGCAAAGTTGTCGATTGGCGTGTCCAAAGCCTTCCGCGAAAACTACCCAGACCTGGTCAGCGTGTTCGAACAGGTCAACCTGCCCATCGATCGCCTGAACAAGGCCCTGGCTGTCATGAGCGAAAAACGCACGCCCCCGCGCAAAGCCGCCCTCACCTTCCTGCGCGATAACCGCGAGGTGTGGAAAGCCTGGCTGCCGGCGGACATCGCCGCCAAGGTCGAGGCCAGCCTGTGAGCAGCGGTTTCCCGCAAACCCTGCAGTTTTCCTTTGCCGACAGCGTCAACCGCCTGGTCGACTGGTTGGTATTGAACTACGGCGACCATCTGCGCGGTTTTTCTGACCAGTTGCTGCAACTGCTGGTCGGCCTGGAGAACCTGCTGCGTCTGTTGCCTTGGTGGCTGTTGCTGCTGCTGGTGGGGCTGCTGGCCTGGCACGCCAGCCGCAGCCTGCTGCGCAGCGCCGTGCTGGTCGCGCTGCTGGCCCTGATCGGTATGCTCGGGCTGTGGGACAAACTGCTGCAGACCCTGGCCCTGGTGCTGGTCAGTACCGGCCTGTGCGTACTGGTGGGGGTACCGCTGGGCATCCTGCTGGCCGCCCGCCCGCTGGCCAGACGGCTGCTGTTGCCAGTACTCGATGTGATGCAGACGCTACCTGCGTTCGTTTACCTGATCCCGGTGCTGATGCTGTTTGGCCTGGGCAAGGTGCCTGCCGTGTTCGCCACGCTGATCTACGCCCTGCCGCCGCTGGTGCGGTTGACCGAACTGGGCTTGAGCCAGATCGACCCCTCGTTGTTACAGGCGGCACACGGCCTTGGCGCCAGCCGTTGGCAGCGGTTGCGGCGCATCGCCCTGCCCCTGGCGCTGCCAAGTATCATGGCCGGGCTCAACCAGTCGGTGATGATGGCCTTGTCGATGGTAGTCGTGGCGTCGATGATCGGCGCCCGTGGGTTGGGCGAGGATGTGCTGGCGGGGATCCAGACCTTGAATGTTGGCCAAGGGGTGGAGGCCGGGCTGGCAATTGTCGCCCTGGCGATGGTGATCGACCGGATCAGCCAGGCCTATGGGCGTAGCAATCGCTGAGCCCTGCGGCCAAGGCCTGGGAGCAGCCTTGTGCTGCGAGAGGGCCGGGCCTGACAATACGCCTCTGTCAGCTGAGAACCGGACCTCAACCGCATGTCCCTGAAAGCCCTGCGCACCTTGGTGACCATCGCCCGCCACGGCACCTTTGCCCGCGCTGCCGACCTGCTAAGCCTCACCCCCTCGGCGGTCAGCCTGCACATCAAAACCCTCGAAGACGAACTGAAGGTGGCCTTGTTCGACCGTAGCCGCAGGCAGGTGGTGCTGACCGAAGCCGGCCAGTTGGCGGTGGCCCGCGCCGAGAGCCTTCTGGCTGCCTATGACGAACTGGCCGATGCCCTGGCCAGCGGCCCAAGCCTGCGCGGCCGCTTGCGCCTGGGGGCGATCCACACGGTGCTGGCGCGGCGTTTGCCCAAGGCGCTGGTGTGGATCAAGGCTCACCACCCGCAGCTACACATCAGCGTGGCCTCGGGCATGTCGGCGGAGCTGGCGCGGCGCGTGGAAGACGGTGAACTCGATGCAGCGATCACTACCGAGCCGGTCAGCCCTTACCCCCAAAACCTGGACTTCACGCCGCTGTTCGAGGACCGTTTCTGGGCCATTGCCAGCCCTGAGCTGGCCGGGTATAGCGTGCCGCAGTTGCTGGCCAGCCAGCCTTTCCTGCGCTTCGACAAGCGTGCCTGGGCTGGCCGGCAGATCGAGCAGGAGCTACGCCGCCAGCATGTGCAGGTGAGCGAACTGATGGAACTGGACAGCCAGGAAGCCCTGGCGCGCATGGCGGTGATGGGCCTGGGCGTGGCGGTCATCCCCATGGCAGATGACGACCTGCAACGCTTGCCACCCGCCACCTGCCTGCCGTTTGGCGAGCCGCAGCTGACCCGGCGGGTAGTGTTGCTGGAGCATGAAAAAAGCCAGCGGCGGCATTTGAGCGCGGTGTTGAAGACTGCCCTGGAAGCCTGAAGCCGGGCTGCTCCAGGGCGAGACGAGCACCCACCAACATGCATTTTTCCTCAACGGTCACTGAAGAAAACAACGTTTTTCCAGATTGATCCGCACCCGTAGTCTATGCCCGTACCCGACCACGGAATGCTGACCATGCTGCACTTGCTGCTGACCACCCTGCTACCCATCATCCTGCTGATTGCCCTGGGTACCTTCCTGCGACTTCGCGGTTTTCTTGCCGAGAGCTTCTGGCCTGGCGCCGAGCGCCTGAGCTACTACGTACTGCTGCCGTCGCTGTTCCTTCATGGGCTGGCCACCGCCAACCTCGATGGCATACCGGTGCTGGGCATGGCCGGCGCACTGATGCTCTCGACCCTGGCAGGTGCCGTGTTGCTGGTGCTGTATCAGGGCACGGCAAATCATGATGGTGCCGATTTCACCTCGGTGTTTCAGGGCGGTATCCGCTTCAACAACTACATCGGCGCCACCCTGGCTGCGGGCATCTACGGCAGCGCCGGTATTGCTCTGGCGGCGGTGGCCAACGCGGCCATCGTGCCCTTGGTCAACCTGCTCTGCGTGCTGGTGTTTGCCCGCTTCAGCGCCCGTCACAGTTCCCCTGCCACAGTGCTTCGGGCGATCTTCGCCAACCCGTTGATCGTCGGCTGCGCTGGCGGGCTGATGCTACGGGTCTCGGGGCTGGGCTTGCCAGCCGGTATCGACGCCACGGTCAAGGCCTTGGGCCACGCCGCCCTGCCTCTGGGTTTGCTGTGTGTCGGCGCAGCACTGGGTGGCGCCAGCCTCGGCCAGCAGGTACGGCCGCTGATGGCAGCATCGGCGTTCAAGTTCCTGGTCATGCCACTGACCACCTGGGGCCTTTGCCGGCTGCTCGGCCTGAGTGGCCAGGCTGCGGTGGTGGCGGTGTTGTTCCAGGCGCTGCCCACCGCTTCGTCATCTTATGTCATGGCCCGGCAAATGGGCGGCAATGCGCCACTGATGGCCACCATCATCGCTCTGCAGACCGTGGCTGCCGCCGCCACCCTGCCTTTGGTGTTAATGCTTACGCTTGGCTAGACTGAAATTCTGCCCACCGCCTGGTAGTTCACCCATGCGCCTTTACTGCATGCTGATCGGCTTGACCTCGGCCCTGCTCACAGGCCCCCTGTTTGCCGCTGACCCGGCCAAAGCCGCCGTTGCCGAGGACAAGGCCGAAGTGCTTGAAGAAAAAGTCGTTGAAGATGCGCCTCCCCCCAAAAAAGCGGAGAAACTGACCCCCGGCGAAGCTCAGGCAGTGGACCCGGCTGGCAAGGCGCCGCTGGATGACAGCATCACCTGCCTGGCTCGTACCCTCTACTGGGAAGCCAAAGGCGCCGACGCCAAAGACATGACCGCAGTGGCCAGTGTGGTGCTCAACCGCCTGGGCCACGATGGCTTTCCCGATACCATCTGCGGGGTTGTCAAACAGGGTGTGGAGACCAAGGCCTGTCAGTTCTCCTGGTGGTGTGACGGGCGCCCGGACCAGGTCGAGGAGCCGCAACGCTACGATGTTGCCAAAGAGATCGCACGCAAGGCACTGAACCAGCAGTTGAAAGACCCCACCGGTGGCGCATTGTACTTCCACGACCGCACGGTGCACCCCGACTGGGCCAAGGCTTATCGCAAGACCGCGCAGACGGCCCACTTCCTGTTCTACAAGCCGAACCAGGCGTTGGCCCATTGACGCGTAAACGGCTGACAACGCCGGCCAGATACGAATGACTGGCAACTGACCGCACTTTTCCACCGGCCAGGGGTCTACCCCCTCTTTTGCCGCCAGTAACGATTGCCGGCGTTTTCATTGCCTTGCACGACCTCGGGCCAAAAGCCGCGGGCTTGTGTAGGATGAGCAGCGCATACCACGACGCTGCCAGTCAAAGGGAGATCCACATGCGCGTCCTGACATCCGTTGTCGTCTTGTCGCTGGGCCTGGTCGTTTCGACCGGGGCGCTGGCAGCCACCGGCGAAGAGGCGCAGCTGATCGATTCGATCAATGTCTACCGCAGCAAGGCCCAGCCCTGCGGTGGCGGGGCGTCGCTGGAACTGCCGCCGCTCAACAGCGACACACGCCTGGCGCTGTCGCCAGAGGGCACCCGCGACCTGCAACAGGCCATGACCCGCGCCGCCTACCCCATGGTCAGCGTCCAGGCCATCAGCCTGTCGGGGCCACGCGATGCACGCGCCGCCATGCATGCCATTGAGGAAAGCTTCTGCCAGGTGGTGCTCGACCCGCAATTCGTCGATATCGGCGTCAGCCAGGAGGGCCGCGACTGGCGCATCGTGCTGGCACGGCCGCTGCTCAGCGGCCGCCTGGGCGACTGGCAGGCCGAGGGGCAGAAGGTGCTGCAGGAGGTCAACGCCGCGCGCAGGGTGCCACGGCAATGCGGCGGCCAGCCGTTTGCCGCCGCCCCGGCACTTAGCTGGAGTACAGTGCTGGCCGGGGTCGCCGCCAACCACACACGGGCCATGGCCAACCAGAACTTCTTCGACCACATCGACAAAGATGGCCGCACACCCGGTGACCGGGCGGAACTGGCCGGGTACCTGTACCAGCAGATCGGCGAAAATATCACTGCCGGGCGTGACACCGCGCAAAAGGTCGTCAACGGCTGGCTGGACAGCCCGGGGCACTGCGCCACGCTGATGAATCCGGCCTTCCGGGAACTGGGCGCTGCGTATGCGGTAGACCCCAAGAGTGATGCCGGGATCTACTGGACAGGCGTGTTCGGGACGCCGCAGTAGGTCAGGTGAAGGGGCAATTGCCTGCACGCAACTGCAAGGCCGTACAACCAAACCGACGCCGCACACACTTGCCAAGGTAGCTGGCATCCCCCAGGCCCACCTCATCGGCAATCTGCGCCAGGCTGTGGCTGGAGTTGAGTAAACGCCAGCGCGCCTGCTGCAAGCGCATCTCCAGCCACCAGGCCTTGGCGCTCATGCCGTGGCTGGCCTGGAACTGCCGGTCCAGTTGACGCCGGCTGATGCCCAGTTCCGCCGCCAGTTGCTCCACGGCCAACGGGGTGCCCAGGTGATGACGCATCAGTGCTTGCGCCCGCTGCACCTGGCGCCCCTGACCGACACCCAGCTCCAGCGAGCGCAAGGCGTGACGGCTGTCGCGGGTCTCGTCCACCAGCATGTCAGCCAGCCCTTTGAGCGCACGGGTTCGCCCGCAAGCACGTGACAGTAGGGCAACGGCCAGGTCGATGGCGGCAGTGCCACCGGCGCAGGTGATGCGGTTGCCATCGATGCAGTACAACTGCTCGCGCAGCAGCTGCAACTGCGGAAAAGCAGCACGAAACTCGGCTTCGTGACGCCAGTGCACCACCACCTTGTGCCCCTGCAGCAGGCCGCAGGCCGCCAGCAGGAAGGCGCCATTGTCGACCCCCACCAGCTTGACACCCGCCTTGGCGGCCTGCCTGAGCAAAGCCTGGTAACGTGGCGCCAGCGCTGCGGTGGCCATGGCACTGCGGCCGCCAAACACCACCAGGTAGTCGAAACAGTTCAGCTCGAGCTGATCAGCAATAGCCTCGACCTGCAGTACCGCGCCACTGCTCGACGGTATCGGCTCAAGGCTGAGCCCCGCCACCGTCCAACTGCAATAGCGTTGCTGGCTGTAGTCCTCGTCGTCGGCGCTGAAGCGCAATTTGTCGAGAAAGGCGCCAAACGGCAGCAAGGCAAAATCCGGTAACGGCATGATCAGCAAACGGATGTCGGGCGGCATGAAACCACGTCCAGAAAAGACCCTTGTATGACCAGATAATACTCTTCCAGCTTGAGCGTTGCGCCATAGACTGGCGCCCTCTCTCGAACAAGGTATTTTTCAACATGGCACTGGACACCTGGCTCATCTACCTGCTGGCCAGCATCGGTCTGTCGCTGACCCCAGGGCCCAACAGCCTGTTGGCGTTGACCCATGGCGCGCTATATGGCGCACGACGAACGCTGTTCACCATCGTGGGCGGGGTATTGGGTTTCAGCGCCCTCATCGCCTTGGCCATGTTCGGCCTCAGCGCACTGCTCCAAACCTCGGCGTCGGTGCTGGGCGTACTGAAGTGGGTGGGTGGGGCTTATTTGATCTGGCTGGGCATTCAACTGTGGCGCAGCCCAGGCCTGCAACTGGAACTGACCGAGCAAAGCGCGCGGCGCGGCAATGCCGGGCTGTTTCGCCAGGGCCTGCTTTCGGCCATGGCCAACCCCAAGGTGTTGCTGTTCTATGGTGCCTTCCTGCCGCAGTTCATCGACCCACAGCGAGGGCTGGTGCTGCAGTTCGCTGTGATGGCCGCGACCTTTGCCAGCGTCGAGTTCCTGGTCGAGTATTTGCTGGCACGCCTGGCGTTTCGCATTCGGCCTTGGCTGGCCAAGGGAGGTAAAGGTTTCAATCGCTGCTGCGGCAGCCTGTTTGCCTTGATTGGCCTGGCGCTGCCGCTTGGCCGATAGCGGGCCCGCGAACACGGGCAAAGCCCGTGCCCTCCATCGCGTTCCGGTTCAACCCCGGCGTGCTTTGAGTAGAAACACAACCAGCGCCACACCCGGCAACCCCGCCCCCACCAGTGCCACGCCATGCCAGCCAAACTGGCCGAACAGCGCACTGGCCACCGCCGACCCCAGCGCCCCGCCGAGGAAGATACTGGTCATGTACACCGCATTCAGCCGCCCGCGGCTGGCAGGGTCCAGTGCGTACACTTCGCGCTGGCCGATGACCATGTTCATCTGCACCGCAAAGTCCAGCAACACGCCGGTAAGGCCCAGGCCAATCACGCTGTAACCCGGCACTGTCAGCCCCAGCAACAAGGCCGCTGGCGCCAGCAACAGCGCCAGCAGCGAGCCGGCGCGGGCATGCCCGGCATCGGCCAGGCGGCCGGCCATGGGCGCAGCAACGGCACCCACCGCGCCGACAAGGGCGAACACAGCGATCTGGCTTTGTGACAGGCCATGCTCACCGGCAAGCGCCATCGGCACCGCCGTCCAGTAAAGGCTGAACGCTGCAAACATCAGTGCCTGGTAAAACGAACGCTGGCGCAACAGCGGATAACGACGCAGCAGTGTGAGCAGCGACAGCATCAACCCGGCATAGCTGGCTTTGTGCTCGGGACGCCGCTGCGGCAAGGTCAACACCAGCAACAGGATGATCGCCAGCATTACCCCTGCGGCGCCGATGAACACCGCACGCCAGCCGAAGTGGTCGGCCACCAGGCTCGACAGCGGTCGCGCCAGCAGGATGCCCAGCAGCAAGCCGCCCATGATGTTACCGACCACACGACCACGCTGCTGCTCCGGCGCCAGATGCGCTGCCAGCGGGATGAGCATCTGCACCGACACCGAACTGAAGCCGATCAGCAGTGCGTAACCCAGGAACAGCTGGCCCTGGCCGCTGCTGCTGGTGCCCGCCAGCAGCAGGCTGACGCACGCCAGGACCGCGGTGGCCACCATCAGGCGGCGGTTTTCCAGCAGGTCGGCCAGCGGTACCAGCAACAACAGGCCCAGGGCATATCCCAGCTGAGTGAGAGAAACGATCAGGCTGGCATGCTCGGTGGACAGCCCCAGGTCCGGGGCGATCAGCCCGACGATGGGCTGGGCGTAGTAGATGTTGGCGACGATCGCGCCGCAGCAGAACGCCAGCAGCACTACCAGAGCCCGGCTCAGGCTGGCGGCTGCCGGTTGCGCTGTCGCAAGGGAGGGGTTCATGCGAAGTTCCTCGACAAGGGATGGGGAGATGCTGGCCACCTTACCCATGCACGCCATCGCCGAGAATCCGGCGGTGGCGCAATGCGGCTTTGCGCACAGCGCAACACTAATTGCCGCGTATGAGCAAATTTTCGCAAAAGTCGATGAATGCGTTTACCCGCCGTGAGCCCCGGTGGTTGGGCATATACAAGGCGTTGATGCTGCTATTGGCTGTGCCAGGGCTGGCCTGCCAGTCGGGGAAAACCCGCTGCAGGCGCCCTGCCAGCACATCGTCGCGTACCAGCCAGTCCGCCAGCAGTGCAATACCACTGCCTGCCAGTGCCGTTTCACGCAACATGTCGGCGTTGGCGCTGCGCAGTGGCCCGTTTACGTCCAGCTCCAGGCTGTCCTGGCCACAGGTCAGGCGCCAGGGGCGCGCTTTCTGCCCATAGCGAAAGCGCAGGCAGGCATGGTCGAGCAACTCCCGGGGATGCTGCAGTGGCTCACGCCCGGCCAGGTAGGCCGGGCTGGCCACCAGCCAACGCTGAAAACCGCCGAGCCGGCGGCACACCAGCTCGTCATTGGGCGAGGGGTCGCCCAGACGAATCGACAGGTCATAGCGCCCGTCAAGCAAGTCGTCCAGGCGGTCGCTGAGGTCGATGTCCAGTTCCAGCGCCGGGTGCTGCGCCAGAAACGGCCCCAGGTGCGGGGCGATGACCCGCCTGCCGAACTCCACTGGCAGGCTGAGGCGCAGTACACCGACAGGCTCCTCGCCGCGATCGGCGATGCTGGCATCAGCCTCGTCCAGTGCTTCAAAAATGCCCCGTGCCCGCTCGTAGTAACGGGCGCCGGCTTCGGTCAGGCTGACCTGGCGCGTCGAACGGTTGAGCAAGGTGGCGCCCAACGACGCTTCCAAGGCATCGACCAGACGTGTCACCGACGATGTCGCCAGCCCTAGCCTGCGCGCGGCAGCAGAAAAGCCTTGGGCATCGACAGTGGCCACGAACATTTTCATCGCCAGCAGCTTGTCCATGTTCAGCCCGTCTTCCAAAAACCGGAAAGTTCTTACAAACAGCCGGGCGGGTCAAGCAGCGCGCCCCACGGCAATAGCGTCCATAGTGAAATCAACCCAATTCCACGGAGGCTTGCCATGACCCTGAACAACCTGCTGACCGCCCTACCGCCCTGCGATCCCGCCAGCGCCGAACGTGTCGACGAATTGCTCAGCCGCCCAGGCGTGCGCGTGGAGCGTATCGTCTCCAGCGGGCAGGCAAGCCCACCCGGCTTCTGGTACGACCAGGCCGAAGGCGAGTGGATCATGTTGCTCAGGGGGGCTGCCGCCCTGCGTTTCGAGCACGAGCACCACACCCGCCTGCTGGCGCCGGGCGATTGTCTGGACATCCCCCCGCACCACCGCCACCGCGTGGAATGGACCGCGCCCGGCACAGCCACCATCTGGCTCGCGGTGTTCTATAGCAGCAGCACCCCATGGCCGGCATGAAGGGGCCACGCCTGCCCGTGCACAAGGCGCAGTTGTCACGTCGCCGTGCAAGGTTCGGCTTACCAGCAAAGCCCGAATACAAATCGAAGAGGCGTCATAAACGCCCCGTTCAATGCGCTTTTCAGCACCTTATCTATACTTTTAGTCACATCTTCGTAAGTTCAGCCCTGCGACAATCAGCCTCGCTCAATTATGTACCAACTTGTTAATTAGCAAGCTAAGGGCTTAAACTGCGCGCATTCCACCTGCTGAGATCCCTGGCATGAAAGAAACACCGCGCGCCTCTGGCGCCACACACTTCATCCTGGTCGGCCTGGGCGTGATCATCGCCCTGCTCGGCCTCCTCCTGGCTGCTGGCGGCGTCAAGCTCGCCGGTCTGGGCGGTTCCTGGTACTTCCTGATCGGCGGCCTGGCCATGGCCATCGCCGGTGTCCTCATTGCTCGGCGCAAGAAGGCCGGCGCCTGGCTGTATGCCGTGTTCCTGGTCGGTACTGTCATCTGGGCGCTGATCGATGCCGGCTTGGTGTTCTGGCCGCTGTTCTCGCGCCTGTTCATGTTCGGCGCAATCGGCATGGTCGTGGCCCTGGTCTACCCGCTGCTGGCGCGTGCCAATGGCGCCAGCGCCGGGCGCGGTGCGTACGGCGTCGCCGGGGTAATGGCCGTGGTGCTGGTGATCGCTGTCGGCAACATGTTCGTTGCCCACCCAAGCGTTGCCCCCAACGGCAAAGGCCCTGGCATGACCCCGGTCGAAACCGGCAAGGAACAGAAAGACTGGGCCCACTACGGCAACACCGAAGGTGGCAGCCGCTTCGCCGCGCTTGACCAGATCAACCGGGATAACGTCAACAAGCTGAAAGTGGCCTGGACCTACCACACCGGCGACGTCGCCATCAGTGACGGCAACGGTGCCGAAGACCAGCTCACCCCGCTGCAGATCGGCAGCAAGGTGTTCATCTGCACCCCGCACAACAACCTGATCGCACTCGATGCCGACACCGGCAAAGAGCTGTGGAAGAACGAAATCAACGCCCAGTCCAAGGTCTGGCAGCGTTGCCGTGGCATGGCCTACTTCGACGCCACTGCCGCCATCGCCCAGCCAACCCAGCCGAACAGCTCGCCGATCACCGGCGTTAGCGTACCAGCCGGTGCCAACTGCCAGCGTCGCCTGCTGACCAACACCATCGACGGCCGCCTGATTGCCGTCGACGCCGACAACGGCGAGTTCTGCCAGGGCTTCGGCAACAATGGCCAGGTCGACCTCAAGGCCGGCCTGGGTGATGTACCGGACTCCTACTACCAGCTGTCCTCGGCACCACTGATGGCCGGCACTACCGTAGTGGTCGGCGGCCGTGTTGCCGACAACGTCCAGACCGACATGCCAGGTGGCGTGATCCGTGGTTTTGACGTGATCACCGGTGAAATGCGCTGGGCCTTCGACCCGGGCAACCCGGAAGATCGCCAGGCACCACAGGCCGACAGCACCTATGTGCGCAGCACGCCGAACAGCTGGGCGCCGATGTCTTACGACCCGGCGATGAACACCGTGTTCCTGCCGATGGGTTCGTCGTCCACTGACATCTACGGCGTAGAGCGCAGCAAACTGGACCACACTTACGGCGCTTCGGTGCTGGCTCTGGACGCCACCACCGGCAACCAGAAGTGGGTGTTCCAGACCGTGCACAACGACCTCTGGGACTTCGACCTGCCCATGCAGCCAAGCCTGATCGACTTCACCAAGGACGACGGCCAGTCGGTACCTGCGGTGGTGATCGGCACCAAGGCCGGGCAGATCTACGTGCTCGACCGCGCCACCGGCAAACCGCTGACCCAGGTCGACGAAGTACCGGTCAAGCCAAGCAACATCCCGAACGAGCCGTACTCCGCTACCCAGCCCAAGTCGGTGGGCATGCCGCAGATTGGCGCGCAGACCCTGACCGAATCGGACATGTGGGGTGCCACCCCATATGACCAGCTGCTGTGCCGCATCGACTTCAAGAAGATGCGCTACGACGGCCTGTACACCGCGCCGGGCACCGACCTGTCGCTGAGCTTCCCGGGTTCGCTGGGTGGCATGAACTGGGGCAGCATTTCTACCGACCCGGTACATGGCTTCATCTTCGTCAACGACATGCGTCTGGGCCTGTGGATCCAGATGATTCCTTCGCTGAACAAAGGTGGTGCAGCATCCGGTGGCGAAGCACTGAACACTGGCATGGGCGCGGTACCGCTCAAGGGCACCCCGTATGCCGTGAACAAGAACCGCTTCCTGTCGGTCGCCGGCATTCCATGCCAGGCACCGCCGTTCGGCACCCTGACCGCCATCGACATGAAGACCCGCCAGGTAGCCTGGCAGGTACCGGTCGGCACCGTTGAAGACACCGGCCCGCTCGGCATCCGCATGCACCTGCCAATCAAGATCGGCCTGCCAACCCTTGGCGGCACCCTGTCGACCCAAGGTGGCCTGGTGTTCATCGCCGGTACCCAGGACTTCTACCTGCGCGCTTACGACAGCAGCAACGGCAAGGAAATCTGGAAGGCTCGCCTGCCAGTAGGCAGCCAGGGCGGCCCGATGACCTACGTCTCGCCGAAGACCGGCAAGCAGTACGTGGTGATCACTGCTGGTGGTGCACGCCAGTCGACTGATCGTGGCGACTACGTGATTTCTTACGCTCTGCCGTAAGACCGCGTCGCCTGCTTCGCGGGCAAGCCCGCTCCTACAAGGCTTACACCGGCCCTGTAGGAGTGGGCTTGCCCGCGAATGCCCCTCAAAGACAATCCGAGATTCTGTAATGCCATCCGCAATTCGCATCACCCCCACCCTGCTGCTGGCCCTGGCCAGCACCACTGCCCTTGCCAACGACGACCTGCTGACCCGCAGCACCCTGACCGGTGACTGGGGCGGCCTGCGTCACCAACTCGAAGAAGACGGCGTCAAGATCACCGGCGACTACAGCGGTGAAACCGCCTACAACGCCCACGGTGGCCTGCACCGCTCGGCGCGCTATTCGCAGAACGTCAAGCTGGGCGTGCAGTTCGACCTGTCGAAACTGTACGGCCTGGACAACGGCGGCAAGGTTCAGCTGACCATCAACGACCGCCGCGGTAACAGCGCCTCGGAAGACCTGGTAGGCAACCGCCTGCCGATCCAGGAAAACTACGGCGGCCTCTACACCCGCCTGACCGAGCTGAGCTACGAGCGCACGCTGTTCACCCCGGCGCTCAACGTCAAGCTCGGCTACATGGCCATGGGCAACGACCTCGGCGGCCTGGACAGCGGCATCCTGTGCAATTTCATGAACGCCGGCTTTTGCGGCCACCCGCTGAACATGTCCGGCGGCAGTGGCTGGGCCAACTACCCCAACGCCCACCTCGGTGTGCGGGTGAAGTACGACCTGTCGCCTGCCTGGCAACTGCGCGTGGCGGCGTTCAACGTTGACCCCGAAAGCAACGGCAACTCAAGCCGCGCCTGGCACCTGGGGCCCAAACACACCACCGGCACCGTGGTACCGGTAGAGCTTATCTACAAGCTGCAAGGTGAACTGCCAGGCGAGTACAAGCTGGGCTACTACTACGACAGCTCCGATGTGAAACGCATCGGCAGCGACGATGAAGTGCCCGGCCGAGGTGGCCATTACCTGCTGGTCGACCAGGCGGTGTGGA
Organism: Pseudomonas sp. 3HC3; assembly: GCF_044904505.1. NCBI lineage: Bacteria > Pseudomonadati > Pseudomonadota > Gammaproteobacteria > Pseudomonadales > Pseudomonadaceae > Pseudomonas > Pseudomonas sp. 3HC3. The sequence goes on along the minus strand of NZ_JADDRH010000001.1, from coordinate 241,703 downwards.
ACGACCAGGCCTCCCCAGGCCGAAGCCTGCACGCCTTCGGCCAGTACTCGGCGTCAAGCAAGGCTGCTTCGCCGTTCACCAAGTGGTATGGCGCCGGCGTGGTGCTGTACAAACCGTTCGAAGGCCGCCCGAAGGATACCGTGGCACTGGGTTACGGCCGGGCCGTGCCCAACCCGCGTAGCCGCGACGTGCTGGAAGATGCCGCTTTCAACGCGGGCCAGCAGTTCCCGGATATCGACAGCGCCGAGCAGTTGATCGAACTGAGCTACGGCTACCAGGCCACGCCATGGCTGAACCTGCGCCCGGATGTGCAATACATCATCGAGCCAGGGGCGTTTTCGGGCAAAGACATCGACAACGCACTGGTGGTTGGCCTGCAGGTCAAGGCGACCTTCTGAGTCACCGGGGCCGCGCTGCGGCCCATCCACCGTCGCAACCATCAAGCCTGCTTGAGGTAGTCCACCAGCCTCAGCAGCATGGCATCGCAGCCCCGCAACTGTTCGACACTGACAAACTCATCCGGCTTGTGGCCCTGGTCCATGCTGCCAGGCCCGCACACCACGGTGGGGATGCCCGCCTGGTCGAACAGGCCACCTTCGGTACCAAACGCTACGGTACCAAACGCATCCGAGCCACTGAGCAACGCCACCAACTGCGCAGCCTCGCTGTCCTCCGGAGTCGCCAGCCCCGGATAGGCACTCAGCGGCTCCAGGCGAATGGCGCTGGCGGTATTGACCTTGCGCATACGCGGCAGCAACTCGGCTTCGGCATAGGTTTGTAGCTGGTCGGCCACCGCCTGCGCCTCGAACCCAGGGAGCGCGCGTACTTCGAAATCGAACTCGCACTCGGCCGGCACGATGTTCAGCGCCCTGCCCCCTTTGATCACCCCGGTCTGCACCGTGGAGAACGGCGGATCGAAGCGCTCATCGTGATGAACCGGCAGTGCCAGGGCATCGCCGATGTCACCCAACTTGCCAATCAGTTTCGCCGCATACTCGATGGCGTTCACACCATACGGCGCGTACGCCGAATGGCACGCTGCGCCCTGTACCTGGCAGCGCATTGCCAGCTTGCCCTTGTGCCCCAGCACCGGTTTGAGTTCGGTAGGTTCACCGATCAGGCACAGCCGTGGTTTACACGGGCGCTGTTCGAGGGCAGCCAGCATCGAGCGCACGCCCAGGCAACCAACTTCTTCGTCATAGGAAAATGCCAGGTGTACCGGCATGCGCAACGGCTGGGCAAGAAAAGCGGGCACAGCAGCCAACACCGAGGCGATAAAGCCTTTCATGTCGGCCGTGCCGCGGCCATACAGGTGGCCGTCACACTCACTCAGGGCAAACGGCTCGACCGTCCAGGCCTGGCCATCCACCGGCACCACATCGGTATGGCCAGACAGCACCACACCGCCAACATCCTTGGGGCCGATGGTGGCGAACAGGTTGGCCTTGGTGCCCTCTGGGTTATGGAACAGCTCGCATTCCACTCCCAACTCGGCCAGGTAATCACGGATAAAACCGATCAGCGCCAGGTTGGAGTCGCGGCTCACCGTGGCAAAGCCGATCAGCCGGGCCAGCAGCGCGCGGCTGGCAAATTCACTCATCGCCCGGCACCCCATAGCTTGGCGCGGCGGTCGGGTTGAGGGCGCGGGTAACGTAATCCTGCATCTGGGGGCGATAGGCTTGCCACAGGCCATCAAGCACGCCGATCGGGTCACTATCGGCCCAGTCGACGCGCAGGTCCACCAGCGGCCAGGTCAGCTCGCCCGCAATCTTCAGCGCTGCCGAGTGCACGGGCCCGGCTTCGCCACCCGCTGCCATCGCCGCGTGCATGGCTGCCAGCAGGCGATCGGCCAGGTGGCCACCGGCCTGCTCGAAGGCCAGCACCATGGCTTCGATCACCTGGGTCGAGGACAGCAGGTTGCCAGCCGCCGCGCATTGTTCGCCGGCCACTGCATGGTGCGTGCCCAGTGCTTCCCGCCCGGTGAACAATGCCACCTGGCCGTGACTGTCGATCACCGTGACCTGGCGGTATTCACTCCAGCCATTGGCACTGAGCACCCTGTCCAGCGCAGCGGCAGGCGGTAACTGGCCATGCTCCAGGGCATCGAGAATCTGCGGGCCCAACGCCGGCAGGGTGATGTTCTGGGTAGAGACCGCGCCCACACCGGCACGCACCCAGGGGCAACGGGCACCCACGGCGATGCTCGACGAGCTGATGGCAATACCGACCTGGCCGGTTTCCTGGCAACGACCGATGATGGAGAACGTCATGTCATGGTTCCTGTTGTGCTGTGCGATACACGGCATTCTGAGTGGAACCTTCGGGTGGGCGAAACGACCTTTTTCCGAGGGGGTAGGCAGGAAAAAACTATGCTCAAGGGCCCGATCTCTGCACCCGCTCGAAAAACCCTGTCACCCACCCGGGCAACCCACCCCACAGACCAGAGAAATCAAGGCCTTCGCCGTTTTATCGGCAAGCACCAGCTAAATACTATTTTCGCCATTTCCACAGCATCCCTAGTCTGGCTCCAGGCAACGGCGGTCCTCCAAACCGACCTGACAATAACCGCCTGAACAAGGGCTCGGACATGACACTGAACAACCTCGAAATCGACACCCTCGTCGTCGGCGCCGGCCAGGCCGGCGTGGCCATGAGCGAACACCTGAGCAAGCTTGGCGTGCCGCACCTGGTACTGGAGCGCAACCGCATCGCGCAGGCCTGGCGTACCGGCCGCTGGGACTCGCTGGTCGCCAACGGCCCGGCCTGGCACGACCGCTTCCCGGGGCTGGAATTCAACCTCGACGCCGATGCGTTCGCCGGCAAGGACCAGGTGGCTGACTACTTCGAGCAGTACGTACGCAAGTACAACCTGCCCGTGCGCACCGGCATTGAAGTGAAGCGCGTGGTGCGTAACAGCGACCGCCCAGGCTTCACCATCGAAACCAATGAAGGCGTGATTCGCGCCAACCGCGTAGTCGCCGCCACCGGCCCGTTCCAGAAGCCAGTGATCCCGGCCATCGCGCCGAAAGACAGCAACCTGCACCAGATTCATTCCGCCGCTTACTTCAACCCAGAGCAACTGCCTGAAGGCGCGGTGCTGGTGGTCGGTGCCGGTTCCTCCGGCGTGCAGATTGCCGAGGAACTGATGCGCGCCGGGCGCCAGGTGTACCTGTCAGTCGGCGCCCACGACCGCCCACCGCGTGCCTACCGCAACCGCGACTTCTGCTGGTGGCTGGGCGTACTGGGCGAGTGGGACGCAGAAATTGCCAAGCCCGGTCGCGAGCATGTGACCATCGCGGTCAGCGGCGCCCGTGGTGGCCACACCGTGGACTTCCGCGCCCTCGCCCACCAGGGCATGACCCTGGTCGGCCTGACCCAGTCGTTCGAAAACGGCATAGCGCGCTTCCAGGACAACCTGGTCGAGAACATCAACCGCGGCGACGAAAACTACCTGGCCCTGCTGGACGCGGCCGATGCCTACATCGAACGCAACGGCCTGGACCTGCCGCTAGAGCCCGAAGCCCGCCAGCGCCTGGCCGACCCGGAGTGCATGCGCAACCCGCTGCAGCAGTTGGACCTGGCCAAGGCCGGCGTCAGCAGCATCATCTGGGCCACCGGTTACGGTGTGGACTTCAGCTGGCTGCAGGTAGACACCTTCGATGCCAACGGCAAGCCCCAGCACCAGCGTGGTGTGGCCCGCGAACCGGGCGTGTACTTCCTCGGCCTGCCGTGGTTGTCGCGCCGTGGTTCATCGTTCATCTGGGGGGTGTGGCACGACGCCAAGCACGTCGCCGGCCACATCGCCACGCAGCGTACCTACACCGCCTACCGCGACCGCGAGCAACGCGCCGCGGATGAGCAGCAAACCGCCAAGATCAGCAATATCAGCACCCTCGGAGCCCACTGATGCCTACCCATACTCGCATCCGCATGTTCAACACCAAGGAAACCTACCCCAACCAGACCCTGGACAACGACTTGTGCCAGGCCGTGCGGGCGGGCAATACCATCTACGTGCGCGGCCAGGTCGGTACCGACTTCGAAGGCAAGCTGGTCGGCCTGGGTGACCCGCGCGCACAAACCGAACAGGCGATGAAGAACGTCAAGCAACTGCTTGAAGAAGCCGGCTCGGACCTCTCGCACATCGTCAAGACCACCACCTACATCACCGACCCGCGCTTCCGCGAGCCGGTGTACAAAGAGGTGGGCAAGTGGCTCAAGGGCGTGTTCCCGATTTCCACCGGGTTGGTGGTGGCCGGGTTGGCCCAGGCCGAGTGGCTGATGGAGATCGACGTGATCGCCGTGGTGCCCGATCAACAATGATCGCAGGCCTGAATGGCGGGTGGTGACTGCCACCTGCCGTCCAGCCACGCCTGGGTTGCTTGTGCCGCAGCGTGCAAGCGCTGGGGTACTGGCACGCCCAGCCCATTCAGTAGGTCGCCCTCCCGCCGCTGAGGTCGAACACAAAGCCAGTGGTAAAGCTGCACTCAGGCCCGGCGATCCAGCTGACCATGTTGGCGATCTCCTCGGCCTTGAGGAAGCGCCCCATGGGGATCTTGGCCTTGCTCGCGGCAATGTGCTCAGCCGTCATCTCGGCCATCAGCGGCGTCTCGACCATCGCTGGTGCCACGCAGTTGAGCAGCACGCCATCCTGCGCCAGCTCCTTGGCCGCCGCCTTGGTGAAGGCGATGACCCCGGCCTTGGCTGCCGAATAGGCCGAGATGTACTGCACACCCTCCTTGCCGGCCATGGAGGCGATATTGACGATGCGCCCGTAGCCGCGCTCACGCATGTGCGCGATGGCGGTGCGGCAACAATAGAACACACCGTTCAGGTCGATGGCGATGACCTTGTCCCAGGCCTCTGGCGGGTACTCCCAAGACGCCACCACCGGGCCGTTGATGCCGGCATTGTTGACCAAAATCTGCACCTGCCCCAAACGCGCCAGCGTCGCGGCAAAAGCTGCCTCCACCGAGGCCAGCGACGACACATCCACTGCCTGGCGCAGCACCGGCTCAAAGCCGTTTTCCGTGCTGTTCCAGCCATCGACGGTAAGGTCCCAGATCACCACCTGGGCGCCGGCGACATGCAAGCGGCGGGCAATCGCCAGGCCGATGCCACGCATGCCACCGGTGACGATAGCGGTTTGGCCTTGCAGGTACTGGCTCATTGTTTAGCTCCATTTTCGACAGAAGAAATATCCGGCAAGCGACGCAGGTCACATGCCCTTTGGGGCAATATCCGATACGATCCTCCAGGCCATGGAGGATGCCGCCCGGGACGGGTGTTCTGTTCAGTGTTCATCACGATTGCGCGCTTGTTGTTGGAATGGCAAACAACAGAAGGGCTAGGCAAACCCGAACAATCGGCGAGGGGTGTCCCACATCACTGTGCGGCGCAGCCGGGCATCCGGCATCAGGCGCTCGGCCAACTTCAGCAGCGGGCCGTAGTCCACCCGCGCGGGCTGGCGAATGAACGGCCAGTCCGAACCCCACACACAGGCTTGGGCGCCAAAGGCTTCGAGCAGGGCCTGCACGTATGCACTGCTCTGTTCGAACAAGGCATCCGCTGCGGCAAACTTCTGCATGCCTGATAGCTTCACGCAGGCGCGGCCACTGTCGGCCAGTCGCAGCAACGCCTGGAAGCCGGCTTGCTGCACACCGGCAGCGGCATCCGGGCGGCCGCAATGGTCAATCAACAGACGAGCCTGTGAGCCTTGCAGCAGGCCGTGCAGGTCCAGCAACTGGTCGTCACACACCTGCAGTTGGGCGAACATGCCAAGCTCGGCGAGCTTGCCGAACAGCCCGTCAACGCCCTTTAGGCTGGCTACTCCGTAAAGCGCGGGGTTAAAGGCGATACCCACCACGCCTTGCGCCTGCAACGCCGCCAGCGCATCGAGGTCGACGTCCGCCTTGACCACCGCCACCCCCTTGAACCGCCCCTGCCCGCTGGCCAAGGCATGCAGCAGGCAGCGGTTGTCGGTGTGGTAGCCGCTATTGGGGCCCACCAGCAAGGCATGTTGCACGCCGTAAGCGTCCATCACTCGGGTGAACTGCGCCTGGGTGGCGACCTCCTGGCCGGAGGGCGCATAGGGTGCATAGGGGTGATAGGGGAAACGGGCGGGGTCAAACAAATGGTTATGGCAATCGATTTTCGCTTCGTCAAATATGTTCACGCAGCACTCCCGTCAAGCGCCACTGCGCTTGCCTGCAGATCTTGTTATTGTGCGCCACAAGGGCAGTTAGGCTGGGGTTCACAATACTGTGTGGCCGGTTTTGACGCACATACCCAGATGGCGAAAACCATAACCAAAGGTAATACACATGCTGCTTGGCAACGAAGGCGCAAACGCAAGCCCCATGCTGTTCAAGCTGCGGCACATGGAAGTGTTCAGGGCGGTGATGCTGACGGGCTCGATCAGCGCGGCGGCCAAATTGCTGTATGTGTCGCAGCCGGCGGTGAGCAAGCTGATCCAGTACATCGAAGCGCGCCTGGCCTACCCGCTGTTCGAGCGCGTCAACAACCGCCTGGTGCCGACGGCCGAAGCGCAGGTGCTGTTTCGCGAGGTCGAGCGGGTGTACCAGGCAGCGTTGCAGGTCAACGAATGCGCACTCGCACTGGGCGCTGGCGGCCAGCGCAAGTTGCGTATCTCGTGCAGTGCATCGTTGTCCACGGTGGTGATCCCGATGGCTCTGGCCCAGCTCAAGCGTGAATCACCGTCGCTGAATATCGAGTGGCAAACCTCGCTGATGGGCGAAATGCCCAACCAGATCTTGTCGAAGAAGGTCGACCTGTCGATAGCCGCCCTGCCGGTGGTGCACGACCACCTGCATTCACAAGCATTCATGCGTGGACGCATGGTAGTGGTGATGCCGCCGGGTCACCCTTTGGCCGGTCAGCCCGCGCTGACCTTGCAGCAGCTGGAGGGCCATGCGTTGCTGCTGTTCCGGCCCGACATGCCGTTTGGCGAGCTGTTGGCCGAACACATCGGGCGCCGCGGGCTACAGCTGAAATCACTGTTGTCGTTCACCAATGCCAACGAGGCTGTGGCGTTGGTCAAACAAGGCATGGGCATCAGCGTGATCGACGAGTTCGTTGCACAGGACAGCGGGCTCGCGGTGGTGCCGTTGGCCGATGATATTCACTTCGATATCAGCTTCGTCTATTCGCGCTTCGAGCCGCCATCGCATGCAGCGCTGCAGTTGATGCGGGTGTTGCAGGGGCAGGCGCAGAAGCTGGGGCGGGCGCTGACGCCGGGCTGATCATCTACGCAACCGCCCCCTGTGGGAAAGGTTTCAGCCGCAAACACTGCCGAAGCCGGTGCAATGCATCGAGTCGGCAGATTCGCGGGCATGTCCGCTCCCGGTGGGTATACAAGGCTTCAGTTTAAAAGCCGACCGTGGCCGAGAGCAGATAGGTCCGCGGCGTAGACAGGGTCAACCCCGGCTCACTGTCATCCGACGCCCCCGCCGAGCTCCAGTAGCGATCATCCAGCACATTCTCGACACTGGCCCGCAAGGTAACCTCGGTGGCGTCCACCTTGAAGGCATACCGTGCCCCCAGGTCATAACGCTCCCAGCCGTCGATCCGCTTGCTGTTGTTCTGGTCCAGGTACTGCGAGCTGGAGTGAATGCCGCGCGCTGTTAAGGTCAGGCCGTTCACCCCTGGCACGTCCCATTCAGCCCCCAGATTGACGTTGTATTCGGGCGTGGCCGGCGCACGGTTGCCATCGTAGGCGCCGCCGACGGTGTCGGTCAGCTCGCTGTCGATATACATCAGCCCGCCCAGCACCCGCACGCCCTGCACCGGCTCACCGAACACACTCAGCTCGATGCCGCGGTTGTCACGTTTGCCATTGGGGCCGAATACCCGCGAGGCGGGGTTGGTCTCGTAGGCAGGCTGGCGAATGCGGAAGGCGCTGGCGGTAAAGGCCACCTGGCCGAGGTCGTACTTGGCCCCCACTTCGATCTGGCGGCTGGTGAACGGCGGGAAGATCTGGTCTTCGTTGATCGAGGTCGACGGGGCGATCTTGCCTTGGCTCAAGCCCTCCATGTAGTTGGCGTACAACGAGAGCTGATCGGTGACCTTGAGCAATACGCCCCCAGAAGGCGAGACCTTTTCTTCGTCATAGCCCGTATCGCCTTTGACGCCGTCGCTCCAGTCATCCACCTGCACCCGTTGCCAGCGCGCACCCAGGGTCAACAGCAGGCGGTCGTCAAAAAAGCCAAGGGTATCGGCCAGGGCCACGCCGGAGAAGCGGTTTTCCGTGTAGACCTCGGGGTCGAGGCGGGTTGGCGTAGCGGGTGTCGGTGCGGCCACCGGGTTGTAGAGGTTGCTCGGCGCCGATGCATAGCGCGCACCGCCGTTGGTGAAGTCCATGTAGTAATAGCTGGCGGCCAGGTTCAGCTCGTGGCTCACCGGCCCGGTATGGAACCAGTGACGCAAACCGGCCATGGCGGTACGCACCGACTCATCCCGGGTAAAGTCACGCGGCTGCACGGTGAAATCGCCGGCATCGTTGGTGATCGACACGTTATGGCGCAGGAAGTCGTGGTTGCTCTTGCGCGCGCCGACCGCACCATAGGCCAGCAGCGACTCGCTGATATCGTACTCGGCGTTCAGCGCACCGAAGGTGTCGTTGGTACGCGCCTTGCTCCAGGCCTGGGCGTAGTTGTGGCGTACATCATTGGCATTGGGCACCTTGGCATTGGCACCGACCAGCACACGCTCCTGCGGGGCGTCGGTGTCGCGTTCGGTGTGGCCAAGGTCTGCCGAGAGCCGCAGGCGCTCGCCTCGAAAATCCAGGCCCAGCACCGCCATTTCGCGGTCGACGCGCTGGTGATCCCATTCGGTGTCACCGGCCTACTTCACGCCATTGAAGCGCACGCCGAACTGCTGGTCTTCACCAAAGCGACGGCCGATGTCCACTGCGCCGCCAACCTGGCCGGCCGAGGCGTAGCTGCCGGTGAATTCGGTGATCGGCTTGTCAGCGGCTCGCTTGGGCTGCACATTGATACCGCCGCCCACGCTGCCACGCGGCGAAATGCCGTTGATCAACTGGCTGGGGCCTTTGATGATGTCGACCCGGTCAGCCATTTCCATGTCGATCGAATACGTCGGCAAGATGCCATACAGGCCGTTGTAGGCCACATCACTGTTGAACAGGCTGAAGCCGCGAATGGTGAACTGCTCGAATCGCCCGCCCGCCGGGTTGGTCGCACGCACTGAAGGGTCACTGGCAATCAGTTCGCCCAAGGTGCGCGCCTGTTGGTTCTTGACCAGGTCGCTGGTGTAGCTGGTGATGCTGAACGGGGTTTCCATGAAGTCGCGCGAACCGAGCAAGCCTTGCGCCCCCTGGCGTGCCACTTGGCCACCGGCATACGGCGGCGTTTCGTTGCCTGCGGCCAGGCCGCCGACGATGCTGGTGGGGGCGATTTCCAGAGCGCCACTGGCCTGGGGGGCTGCCATCAGGGTGAAGGCCCCCTCACCCACCGGTAGCGCCTGCAGGCCGCTACTGCGCAGCAACTGGCTGAAGCCTTCATCGACACTGTAACGACCGGACAAGCCGTTACTTTGCCGGCCCTCTACCAATGCCGGGTCCAGTGAAAGGCTGACACCGGCCTGGTCGGCGAAATGGGTCAAAGCGGCACCCAGGCTGGCTGGCGCTACCTGGAACGTACGCCGGGCCGGCTCATCGGCCCAGGTGGGCGCACACAACAGCAGGCTCATCGCGAACAATGGATGTGCTGCGCGCGCCAGTGGGCGCAGGCGGCAAGATTTTACTGCAGGCATTGAACAAGGCTCCCCTTTTATTTTCTCCTACCGGTAATGACCGGCGAGTGAAAAAAAGGGGACAGCCTCATGCTCGATTTTCTCGTGCGGTCAGGCTCACCCAATAACGCGTGCGGGTCTGCACCTGCAAAGGCAGGCTGGCGGCGAGCAGGGCCAGCACCCGGTCGGTGTCGTCAAGGCGGAACGTGCCGGTCACACGCAAGCGCTCCAGTTCTGGTGCCCAGCGCAGTACGCCGGGGCGGTATCTGCGCAGTTCGTGCAGCAACTCGCCCAACGGGCGGTCGTCCAGCCGTAGTGCGCCTTCGCGCCAGCCCAGTTGCCATTCGTCGAAGGCTTTGACGGGGCCAACGCCGGCCGCCTGCAAACTGGCCTGTTGGCCGGCCTGTAGCATCACGGCTGGACCACGCAGCGGTTGCAGGCTGACTGCACCCTTGATCGCCGACACCCGGCAGGCCTCATCAAGCAGGCGCAGGCACGCCTCGCCCTCACTGACCACCACCCGGCCGTAAGGCACCTGCAAGGTGAGGCTCAGGTTAGCGGGCACGCTGACGGCCACTTCACCGCGCAGCAGTGCCACGCGGCCTGCCCCCAGCTGGATATCGACCGCACTGTCGGTGTTCAACTGCAACAAGGTGCCGTCGCTCAGCAGAGCCTGCCTACGCTCTCCTACTGCGGTGCGCATGTCGGCGGTCCAGGCATCCAGCGGCAGCTCACGGCTCACCAGCCAGGCCACCGGCAACAACACCGACACACCCAAGGCTTGTTTAAGCAGCGCGCGACGACCGGCATCCGGGCGGTCCAGAGCGGCCATCGCCAATGCGCCGGGCAACCCGGCAAACCGCGCTCGCAGCAGCGATGCCTTTTGCCAGGCGTCTTCGTGCAGGGGACTGCTGGCGCGCCATTGCGCCAGGCGCAGCAGGTCAGCTTCGCTTGCGTCGCCAGAATCCAGTAGTGCCAGCCAACGGGCCGCAGCACGCAGCGCTTCGCGGGTTTCTGGGGAGTGGGGGCTCATTGCAACTCGGCCAACAGGCAATGTTCGTAAGCCTGCGCCATGTAGCGTTTCACCGAGCGCTGGCAAACGCCCAGGCGCTGGCCAATCTCGGCGTAGCCCAAACCTTCCAGCTGGTGCCAGAGAAAGGCCTTGCGTATCGCCGGCTTGAGGCCGTCGAGCAATTCATCCAGTGCCTGCAGGGTTTCCAGCAGTACCCAGCGCTGCTCTGGCGACGGCACGTGTTGCTCGGGCAACTGCGCCAAGGCATCAAGGTAGGCCTGCTCCAGGCTACGTCGCTGGTGGAAGTTGCTCAGCAGGCGCTTGCCGACGGTCAGCAGATAGGCGCGCGGTTCGCGTATGTCTGCCAGCGGCTGGGCGCTGGCCAGAATGCGCAGAAAAGTATCCTGACTGAGGTCGGCGGCATCCCAGGCATTGCCCATACGCCGGCGCAGCCAGGTTTCCAGCCAGCCGCGATGCTCCCGGTACAGGGCAGGCAGGCCAGGCTCCGGTGGCGGCGCGGCGTCGATCATGAGGTGGGTCCTGCGGCGGAGTAAATAAGATTTATTCTAATTTACATCACGCCACAGAACCAAGCGGTTTGTTACCGGTCAGGCAATTGCTTCATCTACCAGCACTTGTGCTTCCTGCACCAGACGCTGCAAATGCGCCTCGTCGATGAAGCTTTCGGCGTAGATCTTGTAGATGTCTTCAGTACCCGACGGGCGCGCGGCGAACCAGCCATTGGCCGTCATCACCTTGAGCCCGCCAATCGCCTGGCCATTGCCTGGAGCATGGCTGAGGATCTGCACGATCGGCTCACCGGCCAGCTCGGTCGACTTCACCTGCTCTGGCGCCAGCTTGCTCAGCAACGCCTTCTGCCGCGCATCAGCCTTGGCCTCGACACGGGTGGCGAACGGCTTGCCCAGCGCGTCGGTCAGGTCGGCATAAGCCTGGCTCGGGTTACGCCCGGTACGGGCGGTCATTTCGGCGGCCAGCAAGGCCGGGATCAACCCGTCCTTGTCGGTGGCCCACACCGAGCCATCGCGGCGCAGGAACGAAGCCCCTGCACTTTCTTCGCCACCAAAACCGAGCGAACCGTCGAACAGGCCTTGGGCGAAGAACTTGAAGCCCACCGGCACTTCGTACAGCTTACGGCCCAGGCGCTGGGTGACGCGGTCGATCAGGCCGCTGGAGACCACGGTCTTGCCCACGGCGGCGTCACTGCGCCACTGCGGGCGGTGGCGGAACAGGTAGTCGATGGCCACGGCGAGGTAGTTGTTGGGTTGCAGCAAGCCATCAGGGGTGACGATGCCGTGGCGGTCGTGGTCCGGATCGCAAGCGAAGGCCACGTCAAAGCGCTCACGCAGGCCTATCAGGCCCTGCATGGCATACGGCGAGGAAGGGTCCATGCGGATCTGGCCGTCCCAGTCGACGGTCATGAAGCGGAAGGTCGGGTCGACCTCGGTGTTCACCACTTCCAGGTCCAGCTGGTAGTGCTTGGCAATCGCCGACCAGTAGCGCACCCCTGCCCCGCCCAGCGGGTCGACGCCCAGGCGCAACCCGGCGCCACGGATCACATCGAAATCGATAACGTTTTCCAGGTCGGCCACATAGGTGCTGACGTAGTCGTGGCGGTGGGTGGTCGGCGCTTGCAGCGCCTGGGCATGGTCCATGCGCTTGACGCCGGACAGGTTAGCCGCCAGCAGCTCGTTGGCCTTGCCCTCGATCCACTTGGTCACGTCGCTGTCGGCCGGCCCGCCGTTGGGCGGGTTGTACTTGAAGCCACCGCTTTGCGGCGGGTTGTGCGACGGAGTGATGACGATACCGTCAGCCAGGCCCTGCGTGCGGCCACGGTTGTGGCAGAGGATGGCGTGGGAAACCGCCGGCGTAGGCGTGTATTCGTCATCCTTGGATAGCATCACCTGCACGCCGTTGGCGGCCAGCACCTCCAGGGCGCTGGCGGTAGCCGGGGCCGACAGGGCGTGTGTATCGGCGCCGATGAACAGCGGGCCATCGATACCTTTTTCCTGGCGGTACAGGCAGATAGCCTGGGTAATGGCCAGGACGTGATACTCGTTGAAACTCAGTTCCAGCGAAGTGCCCCGGTGCCCCGAGGTGCCGAAGGCCACACGCTGGGCCGCCACGGCAGCGTCTGGGCGGCCGGTGTAATAGGCGGTGAGCAGCCGGGGAATATCAACCAGCACGCTGGTCGGAGCCGGCTTGCCTGCCAAAGGACTGAGCGTCATGCAAAACCTCGAGTTCAACGGATGTTGGTGTTGGAGCGTGCAGTGTACTGAGAGTTGCAATGCCGTGCGATGGGGGCATCAAAGAAACAGCCAGTGCACGGTGCCCATGGCTTTCCATCGCCTGCCCGCCCCCGAGCCGCTCGTCTGAAAAACCTGCACGTCGAACATCAGCGAAAACCACGAAACTCAACGGTTACCTGATACCTTGCGGCCGAGAAAACGTTTGCCATGCGGCCAGCCGACACACTGCGCCAATGACTAGGATGTGACCACTGTCATGCATTGGCACATTTGTCGTACTTGCAACCGAAAATCGCACGTAGCAGGTGCTATCTTTACTTTCCCGGCGGCCGCATCAATGTGGCCATCCGCTCATCACGTCCAGGTACGGACAAGGAGGCTGGCATGAACAAGATGACGTTCCCCAACGCCTGCCAGGTGATGCGCTGGCATTTCCATCCGTTGGGTTTCGAGGCCAGCATGGATGCGCCACGCAGCATGGTCGCGCGGCTGTTCGACCGGGCCAGCGGTGAGACCCTGCTGGCGATTGCCGGCATTCCCTGTGCAGCGATCATGCCCGCTGCCGATGTAGAGCGCATCATCGAGGCCGTCGAGGCGGAAATGGATGCCTTCATACCCGCTTTTACTTTGCGTGATGCAGTCTAGGGTCTGTTCCCAACGCAGTATCACCGAGTATCAAGGCTTCTCATACAGCGCCTAGCCCGCAGCCGTGAATTCCGGGCCCACGGCCTGCAACTTGCTCATGAACTGCTCGGCCGGCACGGGCTGGCCCAGCAGGTAGCCCTGCAACGAATCACAGCCCAGGCGAGTCAGGAAGTCCTGCTGCCTGTCGGTTTCAACCCCCTCGGCAACGATACGCAGGCCCAACGCCTGGCCCAGTGCGACAATTGCCGAGACAATCGCTGCATCGTCACTGTCCTGCTCCAGGTCGCGCACGAAACCGCGGTCGATTTTCAGCTCGTTGGCTGGCAGGCGCTTTAGGTACATCAGGCTGGAATAGCCCGTGCCAAAGTCATCAATGGACAAGTCCACGCCCATGTCGGACAGGCGCTGCAGCACAGTCAGGCTGGCGTCGGCATCGTGCATGGCGGTGGTTTCGGTAATTTCCAGTGTCAGGCAGTTGGCCGGCAAGCCGTTCTGCTGCAGGGCACGGGCCACGCTGTCGACCAAGCCGGCGTGGCAGAACTGGATAGCCGACAGGTTCACCGCCATGCGCCAGCCAAGGTGGCCCTGGTCCAGCCACTGACGCATCTGACGGCAGGCCTCGATGAGTACCCACTCGCCAATGGGGATGATCAGGCCGGTCTTTTCCGCCAGGCCGATGAAGCGGTCAGGCAGCAGCAGGCCTTGCTGCGGGTGCTCCCAGCGCAGCAGCGCTTCGGCACCAATCGGCTGGCAGGTATGGGCGTCGAACTTGGGCTGGTAATGCAAGCTGAACTGGCGCTGCTCCAGCGCCAGACGCAAGTCCTGCAGCAACTGCAACTGCTGGCGAGCATTGCTGTTCATCGACACATCGAAGAAGCTGTAACCGTTCTTGCCAGCGCTCTTGGCATGGTACATGGCCGCGTCGGCGTTACGCAGCAGCTCGTGCTGGTCCTGGCCGTTGCCCGGGTACAGGACGATGCCCAGGCTCGCTGACAGTTGCAGGTCGTGCTCGGCCACGCGGAAAGGCCGGGAAACCAGGTTGACCTGCTTGACCGCCACGTCCATGGCATCGTTCGGTTCCTGCAGTTCCACCAGCAGAACGAACTCGTCGCCACCAATCCGTGCCAGCGTGTCCTGGCTGTGCAAGTGGCCGCGCAGGCGGGCCGCCACGGCCTTGAGCAGAAGGTCACCAATATGATGGCCAAAGGCATCGTTGACCGGTTTGAAGCCGTCCAGATCAATGAACATCAGGGCAAAACAGCCGCCCTGCTCCGCCACTTTGGCGATAGCCTGTTCGATGCGATCGGCCAGCAGGGTACGGTTGGGCAGATCGGTGAGGGTGTCGTGCAGGGCCAGTTGGGTCAGCTCCTGGTTGGCCAAGGTCAGCGAACGGGCCAACTCGGCAGTACGCGCCTCCAGGCGAGCGTCCAGCACCGAAGTCAGCAGAGCCACTGCCAGTACTGCCAGCGTGGTGATCAGCACCAGGTAAACCAGGCTGTCACCCTGCAGCCCGCCCCCCAACGCGCCGCAGAAGCTGCCCTCGGGGAAGTTCGCCGCTGCCATGCCGGTGTAATGCATGCCCACGATGGCAAAGCCCATCACCACTGCCGCCAGGCCACGGATCTGCCGTACATAGGGTGTGTGTGCGCGCAGGCGGAAGGCGATCCACAATGCTGCCGCCGAGGCGCCTACGGCAATCAGCAGCGAAGCACCAAACAACGTCGGGTCGTAATCAATACCCGGCAGCATGCGCAGCGCGGCCATGCCGGTGTAGTGCATGCAGGCGATACCGGCGCCCATGATCAGCGCGCCGAACCCCAGCTGGAGCGCTGGCAGGCTCGGCTGGCTGACCAGCCACAAGGCAAAGCCCGAGGACAGCACAGCGATCAGCAGCGAGAACGCGGTCAGGGCCAGGTCGTAACCCAGGTCGATGGGCAAGCTGAAGGCAAGCATGCCAATGAAGTGCATCGACCACACGCCGATGCCCATGGCCAATGCACCGCCGCCCATCCACAGGTAGGCAGCGCGCCCCTTGGCCGTGGCGATGCGGCCAGTCAGGTCAAGAGCGGTATAGGATGCCAGGATCGCCACGCACAGCGAAATCAACACCAGCGAAGAAGAGTAGCTACCGGTCAGCATTGAGAGTTCCAGCGCCGGAACAGGGGGCCGGCAAAAGCTGACGATTGTACTCAAGCTTAAGCGAAACGCACGGGGTTTTTGCGGATGGGAATGGACCCAATAACTGCAAATGCCCCCCTTTGCACATGGTCATTTCTGCTCGGCAAACGCCTGCTCTGCATCCCAGCCGCCGCCCAACGCAGCCACCAGTTGCACACTGGCCACCAGGCGCCCTTGCAGCAGGTTCAGCACGCTGCGCTCGTTGCTCAGCGCCGTGGTTTGCACGTTGACCACATCCAGATAGCCGATCAGCCCGGCGCGGTACTGGTTCTCGGTCAGGCGCAACGACTCACGGGCGGCATCAAGCGCCTCTTGGCGCACCCTGGCTTCATCGCCATACACTTTCAGTTGAACCAGCAGGTTTTCCACCTCCTTGAAGCCGTCCAGCACGGTCTGGCGGTACTGCGCTACGGTCTGGTCATACACGGCCACCGTGCGGTCGACCTCGGCGCTGCGTTTGCCGGCGTCGAACAGGGTCAGCGCCAACTGCGGGCCTACCGACCAGTAGCGGTTGGGCAGCTCGATCCAGTTGCTGAAGCTGCTGCTGGAATATCCGCCACTCATGCTCAGGCTGAGGTCCGGGAAGTAGGCTGCCCGCGACACCCCGATGTTGGCGTTGGCCGCCATCACGCTGCGTTCGGCTGCAGCGATGTCCGGGCGTCGCTCCAGCAGTTGCGAAGGCAGCGAAACCGGTATTTGCGGCAACGCGGGAATAGCCTTGCTGTCGGCCAGGGCGAAGTCGGCCGGAACCTTGCCCAGCAGCACGGCGATGGCATTTTCGAACTGCGCACGTTGCCAGATCAGGTCGATCAGGTCAGCCTGGGTGCTTTTGAGCTGGGTGCGGGCCTGGGCCACGGCATCCGGGCCGGCGACCCCGGCACGGTACTGGTTTTCGTTCATTCGCAGTGAGCGTTCATAAGCCGCCACGGTGGCTTCCAGCAAGCGCTTCTGCTCATCGATAACCCGCAATTGCAGGTAGTTCTGCACCAGTTCCGACTGCTGGCTCAGGCGGATCGACGCAAGGTCGGCGAAACTGGCTTCGGCACTGGCCTCGTTGGCATTCAGGGTTTCACGCAGCTTGCCCCACAGGTCGATCTCCCAGCTCACGCCCAACTGGGCGTTGTAGGTGTTGCGAATGCCACTGCTGTTATTGGACAGGCTGGAACTGGAGCTGCCGGTGCCCTGCGCCGAGCGGTTCTTGCTGGCGCTCAGGTCCAGGCTGGGGAACAGCGCCGCGCGGCTGCTGCGCACCAGTGCCTGGGCCTGGCGGTACTGGGCTTCTGATTGCGCCACGGTCTGGTTGCTGCGGTTGAGCTCTTCGACCAACGCATTGAGCCCGGCATCACCGTATATCTCCCACCAGGCGCCGCGGGCGATGGCGTCGGAGGGCGAGGCCTGGGTCCAGCCTTCGGCATGCTTGAACTGCGCCGCCGTGCTGTTCAGCTTGGGGCGGTGGTAATCGGGGCTCAGGGTGCAGGCACTGAGCAAGGCCAGGCACAACCCGGCGCCGAGCAGGCGCGAACCACGGCCACGGGCCAGTGCTTGCAGGGCACGATGAAGTGGGGTCTGGGCAAAAGTCATAGCGGGGTTTCCAGAGCGGCGTCGGTGCGCACGCCGCGCCAACGATTGAAACGGTGGCGCAGGCGGTCCAGGTACAGGTAAACCACCGGCGTCGTATAAAGGGTGAGGATCTGGCTGAACACCAGGCCACCGATGATGGTCAGGCCCAGCGGCTGACGCATTTCTGCGCCTTCAGCCTGGCTCAGCAGCAACGGCAATGCGCCAAGGATCGCCGCCAGGGTGGTCATCAGGATCGGCCGCAGGCGCAGCAGGCAGGCCCGGCGTATCGACTCTTCCGGCGAAAAGCCCTGATGGCGCTCCAGCTGCAAGGCCAGGTCGATCATCAGGATGGCATTTTTTTTCACCACCCCGATCAACAGGAACAGCCCCAGCAACGAGATCAGGCTGAACTCGCCACCGGTGACGTACAGCGCCAGCAAGGCTCCGACGCCCGCCGAAGGCAGTGTCGAGAGAATGGTCAGCGGGTGAATGTAGCTTTCATACAGAATGCCCAGCACCAGGTACACCAGCAGCAGTGCGCCAAGGATCATGAATGGCTGGCCCTGCTGGGTCTTGGCAAAGGCATCGGCAGTGCCACCGAGTTTGGCAATCACCTCCTCGGGCAAGCCCAGCTTGGCCACCGCGCGCTCCAGCGCCGCCATGGCCTGGTCGGGGCTGTAGCCCTCGGCGACGTCGAAGGCGATGTCTTCCGACGCGAACTGGCCTTCGTGGCTGACCCGGTCGTTCGCCAGGCTGTTCTCGTAGTGGGCGATGGTTGACAGCGGCACCCGGGCGCCGTCGGCGGTGATCACCTGCACTTGCTCCAGCGTGCTCGGGTCCCAGGCGTATTTCGGGTTGATCTCCAGCACCACCTGGTACTGGTTGAGGCTGTCGTAGATGGTGGAGATCTGCCGCTGGCTGTAGGCGTTGTTCAGTACTGCGGTGACCATGTCCATGTCGATGCCCAGGCGCTTGGCCTGGTCACGGTCGACCACCAGCGTCACCTGTTGGGTACCGGCGCCATCACGGGCGTCGATGGCGGTCAGCTCAGGCAGTGCACGCAGCGCCGCGACCACCTTGGGGAACCAGTGCCGCAATGCCGAAAGATCGCCGCTTTGCAGGGTATACAGGTACTGCGAAGAGGTCTGGTCACGCCCACCGCCACCCAATTGCAGGTCCTGGTCGGCCATCAGGAACAGGCGCCCGCCGGGCACTTTGGGCAGTTCCTTGCGCAGGCGTTCGATCACTTTCTGCGCATCGATCTTGCGCTCGCTGATCGGTTTCAGGCGCACCAGCACAAAGGCGTTGTTGGTACCGCTGTTGCCGCCGATGAAACCGGCAACGCTCTGCACGGCAGGGTCGGCCAGCAAGGCGCGGCGGTAGATTTCCATCTTCGGCTGCATCACGCTGAACGACAGGCCGTCGTCGCCCCGGATGAAGCCCATCAATTGGCCGGTATCCTGCTGGGGCATCAACGTTTTGGGCACGACCACGTACAGGGCGATGTTGATGCCGATGGTGGCCAGCAGGCTGAGCAGGGTCAGGCGCTTGTGGCGCAGGGCCCAGCCCAGGCTGCGGTCATAGGCAGCAACCATGCGCTGATGCAGCTTGTCGCTCCAGCGCTGCAGGCGGCTCTGTTCGGCCTGGTGCGGTTTGAGCCAGCGGGCGCAGAGCATCGGCGTAAGGGTCAGCGACACCACCAGCGAGACGATGATCGCCGCTGCCAGGGTGATGGAAAACTCCTGGAACAGGTTGCGCACGATGCCGCCCATGAACAGGATGGAGACAAACACCGCCACCAGCGACACGTTCATCGACAGCAAGGTGAAGCCCACTTCCTTGGTGCCCAGGAAGGCCGCCTTCATCGGCGGCTGGCCGTTCTCGATGTGCCTGGAGATGTTTTCCAGCACCACGATGGCATCGTCCACCACCAGCCCGGTGGCAAGGATCAGCGCCATCAGCGACAGGTTGTTGAGCGAGAAACCGCACAGGTACATGACCGCGAACGTACCCACCAGCGATACCGGCACCGCCAGGCTGGGGATCAGCGAGGCGCGCAGGCTGCCGAGGAACAGGTAGACCACCAGAATCACCAGCACCACGGCGATCAGCAGGGTGTGCTCGGCCTCTTTGAGGGTGGCCTTGATCACGGGCGAGCGGTCCATGGCCACGTTCAGTTGCACGCTGGCTGGCAGCAGCGACTGCAATGCCGGCAGCTGCGCCTTGATCTGGTCGACCGTTTCGATGATGTTGGCGCCGGTCTGGCGGTTGACCACCAGCAGCACCGCTGCCTGGTCGTTGAAGAAGCCGCTGTTGTAACGGTTTTCAACGCCGTCGGTGACGGTCGCCACGTCAGACAGGCGCAAAATGGTGCCGTTCTGCTGGCGAATCACCACCGGCTCGTAGTCCTTGGCGCTTTCCAGCTGATCGTTGGCCCGCACCTGCCAGTTGCGCTCGGCGTCCTCGACAAAGCCCATGGGCCGGCGCTGGTTGGCGTTGGACACCGCAGTGCGCACCTCGTCCAGCGACAGGTTGTACTGGTTGAGCAGTTGCGGCTCGACGGCAATGCGCACGGCCGGCAGCGAACTGCCGCCGATCTGCACCTCCCCTACCCCCGACACCTGAGCCAGGCTTTGTGAAAGGATGGTGTCGGCCAGGTCATACAGCTGGCCTTTCTGCAATACATCCGAGGTCAGCGACAGCACCATGATCGGCGCCTGCGACGGGTTGATCTTCTTGTAGGTGGGCATGCTGCGCATGCCACTGGGAAGCAGGTTGCGGGTTGCGTTGATCGCCGCCTGCACCTCACGGGCTGCGCCATCAATGTCACGGCCCATCTCGAAGCCGATGATTACCCGTGTCGAACCCTGGTTGGAGCTGCTGGTGAGCGTGGTGACACCGGCGATGCTGCCCAGCTTGCGTTCCAGCGGTGTGGCCACGGTAGAAGCCATGACCTCGGGGCTGGCACCAGACAGGTTCGCCGACACCACAATCACCGGGAAGTCCATTTGCGGCAGTGGCGCCACCGGCAGCAAGCCAAAGCTGACCCCACCCAGCAGCATGATCGCCAGGCTCAACAGCATGGTCGCCACCGGGCGACGGATGAAAGGCCCGGACAGGTTCATGCCTGAGCCTGCTTCACGTCAGTGGCCGGGCGCCAGCGGCGGGCCAGGCGATCGAAGTACAGGTAGATGACCGGGGTGGTGAACAGCGTCAGCACCTGGCTGACCAGCAGCCCGCCGACCATCACCAGGCCCAGTGGCTGGCGCAGCTCGGCGCCGGAACCGGTGGCAAGCATCAGCGGCACCGCACCAAACAGCGCGGCCAGGGTGGTCATCAGGATCGGCCGGAAGCGCAGCAGCGCCGCCTGGTAGATGGCATCGCGCGGGCTCATGCCCTGATGGCGCTCGGCCTCCAGGGCGAAGTCGATCATCATGATCGCGTTCTTCTTGACGATACCGATCAGCAGGATGATGCCGATGATGGCGATCATGCCCAGGTCGTTACCGCTGATGAGCAAGGCCAGCAAGGCACCGACCGCCGCCGACGGCAGGGTCGAGAGGATGGTGACCGGGTGGATGTAGCTTTCGTACAGCACCCCCAGCACGATGTACATGGTCACCACCGCCGCCAGAATCAGCAGCAAGGTGCTCGACAGCGACGCCTGGAAGGCCTCGGCCGCACCCTGGAAGCGGGTTTGCACACCCAGCGGCATGCCGATGTCCTTCTGCACCTGCTCGATCACCTGCACGGCTTCGCCCAGCGACGCGCCGTGGGCCAGGTTGAACGACAAGGTCACTGCCGGGAACTGGCCGATGTGGGAAATAGCCAGCTGGGCTTGACGCTGCTCGATCCGCGCCAGCGCCGAAAGGCGCACCTGGCCGCCATCGGCGGCCTTGACGTGAATCGATTCCAGCGCCTGCGGGCCGATCGTGGCGGCGTCCTTGGCCTGCAACACCACACGGTACTGACTGGCCTGGGTGTAGATGGTCGAGATCTGCCGCTGGCCGAAGGCGTCGTACAGGGCATTGGTGATCTGCGACACGCTGATCCCCAGGCGGCTGGCCATGTCACGGTCGATCACCAGGTACACCTGCAAGCCCTTGTCCTGCAGGTCGCTGGCCACATCGGCCAGTTCCGGGCGCTGCTGCAGCGCCTGCACCAGCTTGCCGCTCCACTGCGCCAGCAGGTCGGCGTCCGGTGACGACAGGCTGAACTGGTACTGGGTGCGGCTGACCCGGTCCTCGATGCTGAGGTCTTGCACCGGCTGCATGAACAGGCGGATGCCCACCAGCCGGTCGACTTGCGGCTGCAGGCGGCTGATCACTTCGCTGGCGCTGACATCGCGCTCGCCGTGGGGCTTGAGGTTGATCAGCAGGCGACCGCTGTTGAGCGTGGCGTTGTCGCCGTCTACGCCAATGTAGGACGACAGGCTTTGCACGGCCGGGTCTTGCAGGATGACCTTGCTCAGGGCCTGCTGACGTTCGCTCATGGCGGCGAACGAGGTGGACTGCGGCGCCTCGGAAATACCTTGGATCACCCCGGTATCCTGCACCGGGAAGAAACCCTTGGGCACAACCATGTACAGGAACACCGTGAGCGCCAGGCTGGCCACCGCCACCAGCAGGGTCAGCGGCTGGTGCTTGAGCACCCACTGCAGGGCACTGCCGTAGTGCTTGATGAGCCAGTCGATCCAGGCGCCACTGGCACGGTAGAAGCGGCCTTGTTCTTCTTCCCTGGGCTCGCGCTTGAGCAGACGCGCGCACATCATCGGCGTCAGGGTCAGGGACACCACCAGGGAAATCAGGATAGCCACTGCCAGCGTGATGGCGAACTCGCGGAACAGGCGTCCGACCACGTCAGCCATGAACAGTAGCGGGATCAGTACCGCAATCAGCGAGAAGGTCAGCGAAATCAGGGTGAAGCCAATCTGCCGGGCGCCCTTGAGCGCCGCCTGCATGGGCGTCTCGCCCTCTTCGATATGCCGGGAGATGTTCTCCAGCATGACGATGGCATCATCGACCACAAAGCCGGTGGCGATGGTCAGGGCCATGAGTGTCAGGTTGTTGACCGAAAACCCGGCCAGGTACATGACCCCGAACGTCCCGATCAGCGACAGCGGCACGGCAATCGACGGAATGAGGGTGGCGCTGAAGCGGCGCAAGAAAACGAAGGTGACCATTACCACCAGAACGATGGCGATCAGCAGTTCGTGCTGCACGTCCTTGACGGCGGCGCGAATGGTCTGGGTGCGGTCGGTCAGCACCGACACATCGAGGCCGGCCGGCAGGTTGTCGGTGATCGACGGCAGCAGGCCCTTGATGCGGTCGACCACTTCGATCACGTTGGCACCCGGCTGACGCTGGATGTTCAGCAGCACAGCATGGTTTTCGTTCGCCCAGGCGGCCAGCCGCTCGTTTTCGGCGCCGTCGACAATTTCAGCCACATCTTTCAGGCGCAGCGGCGCACCGTTGTTGTAGGCCAGGATCAGGTTGGCGTACTCCTCGGGAGAACGCAGCTGGTCATTGGCATCGAGCATCGACACCCGGGTCGGGCCATCGAAGTTGCCTTTGGGCTGGTTGACGTTGGAGGCACCGATCAGCGTGCGCACGTCATCCAGGTTCAAACCATTGGCCGCCAGGGCGTCGACGTTGACCTTGATGCGTACCGCCTGGCGCTGGCCACCGGCAATGCTGACCATGCCCACGCCGCTGATTTGCGCAAGCTTTTGCGCCACGCGGGTATCGACCAGGTCGTTGAGCTTGGGCAGCGGCATGGTCTTGCTGGAGATGGCCAGGGTCAGCACCGGGGTGTCGGCCGGGTTGACCTTGTTGTACACCGGCGGTGCCGGCAGGTCACTGGGCAGCAGGTTGCTGGCGGCGTTGATCGCGGCCTGTACCTGTTGCTCGGCAACGTCCATGTTCATGTCGAGGTTGAAACGCAGGGTCAGCACCGACGCGCCGCCAGAACTGGTCGAGGCCATCTGTTCCAGGCCCGGCATCTGGCCGAACTGGCGCTCCAGTGGCGCGGTGACGGCGCTGGTCATCACCTGCGGGCTGGCGCCGGGGTACAGGGTCATGACGCGAATGGTCGGGTAATCCACCTGTGGCAAGGCGGATACCGGCAGCAACTTGTAGGCGATCAGGCCAGCCAGCACGATGGCCAGCATGCTCAGCGTGGTGGCGACCGGGCGCAGGATGAACAGGCGCGACAGGTTCATGCGCCCGCCTTGCCTGCTGCGTTGCCGGGTTGTGCTTCACCTGTTGTTTGGGCCGCGCCCTTGGCTTCCTGCCCTTGCAGGTGCTGGCCTGGGCTGGTCGGCACTTGCGAGCTGTCTTCGACCACTTCCACCTTGGTGCCTTCGCGCAGGCGGTCGGTGCCTTCCAGCACCAGGCGGTCGCCGGCCTTCAGGCCGTCGAGAATGACGCTGTTCTCGCCATCGCTGGCGCCCACCTTCAGCTTGCGGACATTGACGGTGCTCTGCTCGTTGACCACATAGGCGAAGGTGCCATCGTTACCAAACTGGATGGCCGCGGCCGGCGCCATGACCACCTGCTTGAGGGTGTCGGCCAGCAAGCGCACGTTGACGAACTGGTTGGGGAACAGGGCCAGGTCCTTGTTCTCGAAGCGGCCTTTGAACTTGAGTGTGCCTGTGGTGGTGTCGATCTGGTTGTCGATGCTGCCCAGCACACCGGTGGACTGCAGCTTGCTGTCACTGCGGTCCCAGGCCTCGACCGGCAGGCTGGCGCCACTGCGGTAGCGCTCCAGCACAGTGCTCAGTTCGGTTTCCGGCAGGGTGAAGGCGACGTTGATCGGCTCGGTCTGGGTGATCACCACCAGCGCGGTGGTGTCGTTGGCGGCCACCAGGTTGCCCAGATCGAGCTGGCGCAGGCCCACCCGGCCACTGATCGGCGCACGGATCTGGGTGAAATCGAGGTTCAGGCGGGCGTCGTTGACCTGTGCCTGATTGGTCTTGACCAGCCCCTGGAACTGCGCAACCTGGGCTTGGGCAGTGTCCAGGGTTTGCTTGGCGATGCTGTCTTCGGCGTACAGGCCTTTATAGCGGGCCAGGTCGACCTGAGCGTTCTTCAACTGCGCCTGGTTCTGCGCCAAGGTACCTTCGGCCTGCTGCAGGGCGATGCGATAAGGGCGCGGGTCGATTTCGGCCAGCAGGTCGCCGGCCTTGACGCGCTGGCCTTCCTTGAAGTGGATTTTCACAAGCTCGCCAGCCACACGGCTGCGCACATTGACTGTATTGGTCGCGGTGACCGTGCCCAAGGCTTTGTAGTAGAGCGGGAAGTCGCCTGTCTGAACCGGTACGACGCGCACCGGCACCGGGTCGCTGGAGCCGCCAAAACCTGGCCGACCGCCCATCATGCCCTTGCCACCGCGCCCGCCACTGGCTTCTTTATGCGCAGGCGTCGCTGCGGGCCACAGCCACCAGGCCAGTGCAGCCACCAGCAGCAGGATCAGCAGGCCGACGAGCCAGCGACGGAGGGAACGGGAATTGGACGCTTGCATGGGTTGAACGAACCTTGTTCGGAATGACGACTTGGGGAGGATGAACGATAAGCACTGCCATCGTTTTAGCAAAGGGCCTTTACCAGAGGTTTACCTTTGCCTGACGTTGCCAAGAGGCGGAATTTTAAATGAAAACGGCCCGGAACGTGTTCCGGGCCGTTACAGGGTGTTGCTTGGAGCGGTGGCGGGCCTGAAGGTTCGGTTGCCTGGTCTGGCCCTTTCGCGGGTGAACCCGCTCCTACGGGGATGTCACAGCCTTTGAAACCTGTGCCGCACGTTGTAGGAGCGGGTTTACCCGCGAAGAGGCCATCACAGGCTACAGACGCCCGCCCTGCCCCACGCAATCCTTACTTCAGTACAGCCAGCGCCGCGTCGTAGTTCGGCTCGTCAGCAATTTCGCCAACCAGTTCGCTGTACAGCACCTTGTCGTTCTCGTCCACCACCACCACGGCGCGGGCGGCCAGGCCGGCCAGCGGGCCGTCGGCGATGGCTACACCGTAGTTTTCGAGGAACT
Organism: Pseudomonas sp. 3HC3; assembly: GCF_044904505.1. Taxonomy (NCBI): domain Bacteria; kingdom Pseudomonadati; phylum Pseudomonadota; class Gammaproteobacteria; order Pseudomonadales; family Pseudomonadaceae; genus Pseudomonas; species Pseudomonas sp. 3HC3. The sequence continues at coordinate 216,235 of NZ_JADDRH010000001.1, read as the reverse complement.
CGCGACCACGCAGGGTCGACAGGTTATTCACGTTGTCCAGCCCCTCAGTGCCGCAGAAGCGTGCCTGGGCGAACGGCAGGTCAGCCGAGATGCACAGCACCACGGTGTTGGCGACGTCGTTGGCCTGGGCGTTGAACTTGCGCACCGAGGTGGCGCAGGTCGGGGTATCGACGCTCGGGAAGATGTTCAGCACCTTACGCTTGCCGGCGTAGTCTTTCAGCGACTTGTCAGCCAGGCCTTCGCCTACCAGGGAGAAAGCCGGAGCCTGGGCGCCGGCCTGTGGCAGGTTGCCGTTGACCTGGACCGGGTTGCCTTTGAGAGTCACTTGAGCCATGACGAAATCCTTATGCGGGGTTTGAAAAGGACACTGAGTTAAGCATGAAGGCAGCCGGGTGCCTATGGGGGCAGGTGAAATTGTTCTATTGCCGGACGATTTTTGTGGACAAAATGACAAGCCCCGCTATCACGGCCAGTTGCTTCACGGCTGCCGATAAGCCCTCGGCAGGAACCTACAACGCTATCAGAAGTTTCGCCACTCAGTTCGGCTTGTGCATCCTCAAGGCAGCGCTACCATCAGACGCCTGACAACAACGGGAATGCATAGATGAACGCTACCAACACGAGACCTGAAAAACCGGCCAGCCTGGCTCGTGGTTAGCAACGTGCACCGCCCAGCTGGTTCGCTTCGGCGCCACCTGTGCTCGACGCTGCTGATTCTGTTATGTCTGCTGGGTGTGTTTCCTCTGGACGTAATCCTCCCATCATTCCCTGCGCTCTCAGATGAGTTTCGGGTCGACACAAAACAGATTGCGTACTCATTGAGCTTTTTTGCTGTCGGTGTGGCCATGGCGCAAATGGTGATCGGCTCACTGTCGGATGGCATCGGGCGCAAGCGTTTGTTGCTCGCTGGGTTGAGCGTATCCATTGTGGGGGCGCTCGGTTGCGTATTTTCAACCCATTATGAAACGTTCATGGCCTTTCGCTTGGTGCAGGCCCTGGGTTGCGGCAGCCTCGTGCTAGGCCAGGCGCTTGTGCAGGACCTCTACAGCGGTACACAACGCAATGCCATGCGCATCCTGTTAACAAGCGCGAGCGGGTTGTTCATCTCCCTGTCACCGCTGGCAGGTGCTTTTCTTCAACAGTCTTTTGGCTGGAAGGCAAGCTTTACGGTATTCGTGATCATCGCTGCAATCGTTTCACTTCTATCGTATGTGCTGCTTCATGACACACCTGCGGCGCGCGACCGGGCGCCAAGTATGTCCAGTTATCGGGTGATGCTGCGAGACACGGACTATCTCGCGCATTCCATGCTGTCCAGCCTCGCCTTTGCCTGCCATTTTTCCTTTATCGTCATAGCGCCCTTGCTGCTGATGGGCAGGCTGGAGCTGACGGCCTATCAATTCTCTCTGGTCTTTATCGGCTATGGGTTGGCATACATCGCCGGCGGCATGGTTGCGACCTATTTGAACCGTCGCGTAAGCCCGCAGGTTCAAATAAAAGCAGGCTTCCTGCTTATAAGTGCTGCGGGCATCACCCTTTTGATGTGGGAGCGGGTAGCAGGTTTATCTGTGGTAGGTGTTCTACTGCCGATGATTGCCTGTACCACCGGGACAACCCTGGTACGCCCCGCCGCAACGACCCAGGCTTTGGCGCGCTATCCGCGTCAGGCAGGTGCGGCAGCGTCGCTCAATACGACATTGCTGTTCGCCGGTGCCGGTTTGACGAGCAGTCTGGTCACAGGCTTCGAAAGCGCGCTACCGGCGGGCTTGGGCGTGCTGTTCGTGGTGGCCAGCCTATGCGGGTGGTGGCTACTTGCATGCACCAAGGACGATGGAATGCAACGCTGCTGAAACCTTGATCAGGCAAAAAAATGCCCGGGTGGCGACAAGCGACCCGGGCATTCTTGAATGAAACGGGTGAATCAGCTTACAAGGCCGTACACCACCGATGTCAGCGCAACCAGGCCTACCACCACGACGAACACGTTGGAGGCCGCACCGCTGTACTTGCGCATCGATGGCACACGGCGAATGGCGTACATCGGCATGAGGAACAACAGCACCGCGAGGATCGGGCCGCCGAGCGACTCGATCATGCCGAGAATGCTCGGGTTGAGCGTGGCAACGATCCAGCACACCACCAGCATCAGTGCAGCGACCACGCGGTCCAGGGCCTTGGCGCCCGGACGCGCGCCGGTCTTGGCGATGATGCCCTTCAGGCCTTCGCTGGCACCGATATAGTGGCCAAGGAACGACTTGGCGATGGCCACGAAGGCGATCAACGGCGCAGCGAACGCGATGGTCGGGTTGCTGAAGTGGTTGGCCAGGTACGACAGGATCGACAGGTTTTGCGCTTTGGCTTCGGCCAGCTGGGCGCTGCTCAGGGTGAGGACGCAGCTGAACACGAAGAACAACACCATCGCAACCATCAGCAGGTGGGCACGACGCAGGATCTGGCCGCTGCGCTCGTCGGCGTGCTCGCCGTAACGGCGCTTCTGGTCGACGGCAAAGGCCGAAATGATCGGCGAATGGTTGAACGAGAACACCATCACGGGAATGGCCAGCCACAGGGTGTGCAGGAAGGCCGAGGCCGGCGGCACCTGAGTGGCGCTGTCGAGAATGCCACCGGTCCAGTGCGGCACCAGGTACAGGCCCAGCAACGCCAGAGCAACGATGAACGGGTAGACCAGCAGGCTCATGACCTTGACCGTGGCCTGCTCCCCGCAGCGCACGATGGCCAGCAGGCCAAGAATCAGCACGAATGACAGGATTGCCCGTGGCGGCGGCTGCATGTGCAGCTGGTGTTCCATGAAGCTGGACACGGTGTTGGTCAGCGCCACGCTGTAGATAAGCAGGATCGGGAAGATCGCGAAGAAGTACAGCACGGTGATCGAGGCGCCGGCGGTGACGCCGAAATGCTCCTTGACCACTTCGGTGATGTCACCTCCATCGCGCCCGGAAAGGACGAAACGGGTCAGCCCGCGATGGGCGAAATAGGTCATCGGGAAGGCCAGCACGGCCAGGATCAGCAGCGGCCAGAAGCCGCCAAGGCCCGCGTTGATCGGCAGGAACAGTGTCCCGGCGCCGATGGCTGTGCCGAACAGGCCCAGCATCCAGGTGGTGTCTTGACGCGCCCAAGTGCCTAGGGTGGCGGGGGTCGATTCTGCAAAGCGTTGTTCAACGCTTGGGGCCTGCTCATTCATTCCGGTGAAGCTCCACTCGCAAGACTGCAACAGGCTGAGAATGGCGAAATAGACCTTTCGCCCAACTCAACCGGAAAAGAGGGGCGCGATTGTGCACGGAAAGGTAGCACTTGCGAAGCCCTTTTCCGAGGAGCGGTTGCACTTGTCTTTACAAGCAGAGTGCAACTGGATGACGTGGCGCAAAAAAATACAGGAGCGGGTTGCCCGCTCCTGTAGGGGTATTGCACAACCTGCAGCGGGCCGCTTCACGGCCCTGCGGTTACTTCTGAACGGCAGCGAACGCTTCGGCAACCCGTTGCAGGTTGGCCGGGCGCAGGCCGGACATGCACACACGGCCGCTGTCGATCAGGTAAACGCCGAACTCGTCACGCAGGCGACGTACCTGCTCGACGCTGAAGCCGGTGTAGCTGAACATGCCGCGCTGGCGCAGGAAGAACTGGAAGTCCTGGCCCGGCAGCAGCACGGCCAGGGCATCGACCAGCGCCTGGCGCATGTCGAGGATACGCTTGCGCATCACTTCGACTTCTTCGGCCCACTGGGCATTCAGGCCAGCATCGCTCAGTACGCCGGCAACCAGCTGGGCGCCGAAGTTGGGCGGGCTGGAGTAGTTGCGGCGCACGGTGGCCTTCAGTTGGCCAAGCACGCTCTGGGCAGTGGCCTCGTCATCGCACACCACCGACAGGCCGCCCACCCGCTCACCATACAGCGAGAAGATTTTCGAGAAGGAGTTGCTGACCAGGCACGGCACGCCGGCACGGGCCATTTCGCGGATAGCGTAGGCGTCTTCCACCAGGCCTTCGGCGAAGCCCTGGTAAGCGATGTCGAGGAACGGGATCAGCTGGCGCGCCTTGACCACTTCGACCACTTGTTGCCACTGGTGCTGTTCCAGATCGGCACCGGTAGGATTGTGGCAGCACGGGTGCAGCAGCACCACGCTGTTGGCCGGCAGGCTCTGCAAGGTGGCCAGCATGCCGTCGAAGTCCACGCCACGGGTGGCCTGGTCGAAGTACGGGTAGGTGTGCACCTTGAAGCCTGCACCTTCGAAGATGGCGCGGTGGTTGTCCCAGGTCGGGTTGCTGACCCAGACTTCGGACTGCGGGAAGTAGCGCTTGAGGAAGTCGGCACCGACCTTCAGGGCGCCGGAGCCACCCACGGTCTGTACGGTGGCCACCCGGCCGCCGGTCACGGCCGGGTGATCGGCACCGAACAGCAGCGCCTGAATGGCTTGGCGGTAGCTGGCCAGGCCTTCCATCGGCAGGTACAGGGAGGCTTCGTGGTCCTGACCGGCAATGCGTTTTTCCACCGCATCCACCGCCGCCAGTTGCGGCACCACGCCGGCCTCATCGTAGTACAGGCCAATACTCAGGTTGACCTTGTCGGCGCGCGGGTCGGCCTTGAAGGTTTCCATCAACGAGAGGATCGGGTCGCCGGCATAGGCATCGACATGTTTGAACACAGCGTGCAGCTCCTTGGATCAGGACGGTACGGAAAGTCAGCCCTGAGCATACCCGGAGAGCGGGCTCAGGAACATCCACTATTGTGCAAGGTTGTCTATGCAACATTGCATGGCCGGGGATGAGTGCTGGATTCTTCGCGGGTAAACCCGCGAAAGGGCCGGCTCAGCCAAGCAGCTCTTTCAGGCCTTGCAACTCTTGCTCGGTCACTGCCACCCCCTCCTCTTCGGCCACCTCACGCTCACGATAGCGCCGCTCACCCGGCATGCGGGTCAGCCCGACTGCCTGCATCTGCTCCACCAGTTCGCGGCTGCGCTGGGCAAAGCGCTCGCCCTCGGCCTTGCCTGGGTCGATGACGATGATCAACTGCCCGGTCCATGGCGTTTTCGCCCCCGGATGCCCGGACCAATCGAACTCCCAGGAGAAATGACCGCCGGTCAGCGCCGCCGCCAGCAACTCGACCATCATCGATAACGCCGAGCCCTTGTGCCCGCCAAATGGCAGCAAGGCCCCGCCTTCCAGAATCGCCTTTGGGTCGGTGGTCGGCTGGCCATCGGCGTCCACCCCCATGCCCTCCGGCAATTGCTGGCCGGCACGCGCGGCAATTTGCACATCGCCATGGGCCATGGCACTGGTGGCCATGTCGAAAACGATCGGGTCATGCTCAGCGCAAGGCGCAGCAAAAGCGATGGGGTTGGTACCGAACAGTGGCTTGCGCGCACCATGCGGCACCACGCAGGTCATGCTGTTGACCACGCTGAGGGCTACCAGGCCCTCTTCGGCGAACGGCTCTACATCCGGCCACAACGCAGCGAAGTGGTGCGAGTTGTGGATCGCCAGCACAGCAATGCCTGCGTTGCGCGCCTTCGCCACCAACAGCTCACGGGCCGCCGCCAGTGCCGGCTGGGCAAAACCGCCCGCAGCATCGACACGCACATAACCGGCGGCCACGTCGCTGACCTGTGGCGTGGCCTGGCCATCGACCCAGCCGCTGGCCAAGGTCGAGACATAACCGGGCATGCGGAACACCCCATGGCTATGGGCGCCATCACGCTGGGCGCTGGCGCAGTTGTGGGCCAGCACCCGGGCCACGGCCTCGCTGCACCCATGGCGCTGGAAAATGGCCTGCAACAGGCTTTGCAGCTCGGTAAACGGCATGCGCACAACGGTGCTGGTGGAAGGTGCGGACATCTGAAGCTCCTTGTTGATTTTGGAATGGCTACAGCGTTGCAACGACAAAAACTTTCCTTCATGTGACAGCAATCTGTCAAATGTTGACTTGATGACAGAAAACATTCATTTTCTTCCCATGCCTCACCCCTGGAGCCGCAGCATGAGCCAACTGATCAAGCAACGCCTGGAAAACAGCCTCGAAGGGGCCGCTGCCTCGGGTCGCAAGATCGCCACCTACATGCTTGCCAACCTGCACGAACTGCCGTTCCAGACCTCGGCCAGCATTGCCGCCAAGCTGGGCGTCAGCGAATCCAGCGTCGGGCGCTACTGTCGCTCACTGGGTTATGCCCACCTCAAGGCGCTTAAGCAAGACCTGCAGAACGATCTGGGCGATGGCCCGTGGCTGGTAGGTGATCGCCTGCAAGATTACCGCCAGAACCAGGACGCCAGCGACAACGCCGGCAGCCTGGAACTGGAAATCGCCGCCCTGGTGCGCGTACACGAGTACCGTCAGAGCCCGGCCTGGCACAACGTGGCGCAACGCCTGGCAAGCAAACCGCGGGTGTTCATCGCCGGTTTCCAGACCGAGCGTGGCATCGCCATGTGCATGAGCCACCTGCTGCAATACCTGCGCGATGGCGTGCAACTGGTCGACATCAGCGCCGGGCACTTCGGCGAAGTGCTGCTGGGCCGTGCCGAAGACAGCACCCTGGTGGTGTTCGAGGCGCGCCGTTATTCCCGCCATGCCCTGATGCTGTGCCAGAAGGCGCGCGAGGCTGGCATCGCGGTCACCTTGGTGACCGACACCTTCTGTGACTGGGCAGATGCCAATGCCGACGAGGTGTTCCGCATCCCCACCGAGTTCAACCTGTTCTGGGAATCCACCTCGACGATGCTGTCGTGGGTGCATCTGATGGTCAACGAGGTCTGCAAGAAGCTCGGGCCAGATGTTGAAAAACGCTTGGAAGCAACTGCCGCTCTACATAACGAATTCGTCGGCTACACCTCGTGGTCGACGGGCAAACAACAATAGCAAGAGTGCAATGAGGTGCAGAGATGAACAAGTCCATGGCCTTGGTGGGTGCGTGCGCCCTGCTGCTGGCGGGTGCCGCCAGCGCTGAAACCCTGCGGTTCGCCACCGAGGGTGCCTACCCGCCCTTCAACTATGTAGACGCCGATAACAAGCTGCATGGCTTCGATATCGACATCACCCACGCCCTGTGCGAGCAGATGAAAGTCGAATGCACGCTGGTGGCCCAGGACTGGGAAGGCATCATCCCCGCCCTGATGGCGCGCAAGTATGACGCGGTCGTGGCGTCGATGATCGACACCGAAGAGCGACGCAAGAAGATCGCCTTCACCGACCACTACTACCGCACGCCACTGACCGTGGCGGTTGCCAAGGACAGCAAGATCGACAGCGCCCAGACCGACTTTGTCGGCTACACCGTCGGTGCGCAGTCTTCGTCCACCCAGGCCATCTACGCCGAAGACGTGTATGGCAAGGCCGGTGCCGACGTAAAACTGTACCCGACCATGGACGAAGCCAACGCAGACCTGGCGGCCGGCCGCCTGGACGGCGTGATTGCCGACAAATTCCCGCTGCACGAGTGGATGAACAAGAACGGTGGGGATTGCTGCAAGATCCTTGGCGACGTGGCCGACACCAAAGCCGATGCCGCCATCGCTGTGCGCAAGGACGACGAAGCCCTGCGCCAGCGCCTGAATACCGCGCTACAGCAGATCGTGGCCAACGGTACCTATCAGAAGATCGCCAGCAAGTACTTTGCTTTCGATATCTACAACTGATCTTCAGGAAGTTGTGCAAACGCCCTGTGGGAGCGGCCTTGCGTCGCGATAGGGCCGCGTAGCGGCCCCGATAATCTCTGCAGTTGCATAAACCCTGGGGCCGCTACGCAGCCCTTTCGCGACGCAAGGCCGCTCCCACAAGGCCGCATAACCTGCCCAAGAGGTTCGTCATGCTCGATCAATTGTCCTTGCTGTCTTTCGCCAGCGGAGGCTGGGGCCAAGCGTTGCTGGCCGGCGCGCTGGTTACCGTTTCCCTGGCCCTGGCCTGCCTGCCCATTGGCCTGCCACTGGGCCTGGTGGTCGCGCTGGCGGCGCGCTCACGCAAACGCCTGCCACGGGCCTGGGCCACCACCTTTTCTACCGTGTTCCGCGGCCTGCCCGAGCTGCTGACGCTGCTGATCATCTATTACGGCTGCCAGATCGCCGCGCAGAAGATCCTCGCCGCCATGGGTTATCAAGGTGAGTTCATCATCAACACCTTCCTCGCCGCGATGATCGCCTTCAGCCTGGTGTTCGCCGCGTTTTCCAGCGAGATCTGGCTGGCCGCCTTCAAGACCCTGCCCAAGGGCCAACTGGAAGCCTGCTCGGCGCTTGGCCTGAGCAAGCGCACCGGTTTCTTCAAGGTGCTGCTGCCGCAACTGACCCGCATCGCCCTGCCCGGCTTGTCCAACAACTGGCTGTCGCTGCTCAAGGACACCTCGCTGGTGTCGACCATCTCGCTGGTCGACCTGATGCGCCAGACCAACCTGGCGGTCAGCGTAACCAAGGAGCCGATGTTCTTCTACGGCGTCGCCTGCCTGGGCTACCTGCTGTTCGCGGCACTGTCCGGGCGCGTATTCGCCTACATCGAACGGCGCAGCAACCGCCACCTGCAAGGAGCACGCGCATGAGCTTCGATCAACTGCTGGCAATGGTGCTCGACCCCGACCTGCTGGAGCGCTACGGCCCACGCTTCATCGACGGCCTGCTGGTAACCGCCAAGCTGGTGGCAATTTCCTTCAGCCTGGGCGCTGTGCTCGGCCTTCTGCTGGCCCTTGCACGCATGTCTCGCAGCCTGTTGCTGCAGCGCATGGCTGCCGGCTACGTGTACTTCTTCCGCGGCTCGCCGCTGCTGGCGCAATTGTTCCTGCTGTATTACGGCCTGGGTTCGCTCAAGGGCTTCTGGCAGGACGTCGGCCTGTGGTGGTTCTTCCGCGAAGCGTGGTTCTGCACCTTGCTGGCGTTCACCTTGAACACCGCCGCCTATCAGGCTGAGATTTTCCGCGGCAGCCTGATGGCGGTTGCGCCTGGCCAGCATGAAGCGGCTCGGGCGCTGAACCTGAAACGCTCGACCACCTTCTTCAAGGTGATATTGCCGCAGTCGCTGCTGGTGGCCATTGGCCCGCTGGGCAACGAACTGATCCTGATGATCAAGGCCAGCGCGATCGCCTCGCTGGTGACTATCTACGACCTGATGGGCGTGACCAAACTGGCCTTCTCGCGCAGTTTCGACTTCCAGATCTACCTGTGGGCCGCCGTGCTCTACCTGGTGATCGTCGAACTGGTGCGGCGCCTGTTGAAACACCTGGAAGGCCGCCTGGGCCGCCACCTGAACTGACCGAAGGATACGTTTCATGCATTGCCAGACCCTTGTCCTTGGCGCCGGCATCGTCGGCGTCAGCACCGCGCTGCACCTGCAGGCACGCGGGCGCCAGGTAATTCTGATCGACCGCGACGAACCGGGCAGCGGCACCAGCCATGGCAACGCCGGGCTGATCGAGCGCTCCAGTGTCATCCCCTATGCCTTTCCACGGCAATTGAGCGCACTGCTGCGCTACGGCCTGAACCGCCAGCCCGATGTGCGCTACAGCCTGGCGCACCTGCCCAAGGCCGCACCGTGGCTGTGGCGCTACTGGCGCCAGTCGGCACCCGGGCGTCTGGCTGGGGCCGCCGCCGATATGTTGCCGCTGGTGCAGCGCTGTGTCGAAGAGCATGACGCGCTGATCGCTGCTGCCGGCCTGGAAGGTCTGGTGCAAGCCAAAGGCTGGATCGAAGTGTTCCGCGACCCAGCGCTGTTCGAGCAGGCAAAAACCGATGCCAAGGGCCTGAGCCGCTACGGCTTGCAATTCGAAATCCTCGAATGCGGGCAACTGCAGGCTCGTGAACACCAGCTGGACGCCACCGTGGTCGGTGGCATCCACTGGCTCGACCCGAAAACCGTGAACAACCCCGGCGCGCTCACCCGTGGCTATGCGGCGCTGTTCCTGCAACGCGGCGGGCAGTTTGTGCATGGCGATGCGCGCAGCCTGCGCCAGGCCAATGGCCAATGGCGGGTAGAGAGCCGTCGCGGCCCGATCACTGCCGACGAAGTGGTGGCCTGCCTCGGTCCACAGTCGGCCGACCTGTTCAGCGGCCTGGGTTACCAGATCCCGCTGGCAATCAAGCGGGGCTACCACATGCACTACAGCACCCGTGACGGCGCTCAGCTGGAGCACTCGATCTGCGACACGCAAGGCGGCTATGTTCTGGCGCCGATGGCGCGCGGTGTGCGCCTGACCACCGGCATCGAGTTCGACGCAGCCAGTGCGCCCGGCAACCAGATTCAACTGGGCCGCTGCGAGGCCTTGGCGCGCAAGCTGTTCCCGGCCCTCGGCGAGCGCCTGGACGACACGCCTTGGCTGGGCCGCCGCCCCTGCCTGCCCGACATGCGCCCGGTGATCGGGCCGGCGCCGCGCCACCCAGGGCTGTGGTTCAACTTCGGCCATGCCCATCACGGCCTCACGCTGGGCCCAGTCTGCGGCCGGCTGCTGGCCGAGCTGCTCACTGGCGAGCCCCCCTTCACCGACCCCGCGCCTTACAGCGCGACCCGTTTCGACTGAACCCACGCGGGAGAACAACAAGATGACCGCACCACTGAGCCTTGCCACCCTTGCCCCCGAACCCGACCCGCGTCCGGTGCTGATCCGCATCGAAGGCCTGAACAAGCACTATGGCGCGTTCCACGTACTGCGCGACATCGACCTGCAGGTGCGCGAAGGCGAACGCATCGTGCTGTGCGGGCCGTCCGGCTCGGGCAAGTCGACCCTGATCCGTTGCATCAACCGCCTGGAAGTCGCCCAGCAGGGCAGCATCCAGGTGGACGGCATCGACCTGGCGGCCACCACGCGCGAGGCGGCACAGGTACGCAGCGACATCGGCATGGTGTTCCAGCACTTCAACCTGTTCCCGCACATGAGCGTGCTCGACAATTGCCTGCTGGCCCCCACCAGCGTGCGCGGGCTGTCACGCAAGGACGCCGAGGAGCGGGCACGCATGTACCTGAGCAAAGTCGGCATCGAAAGCCAGGCGCACAAATACCCCAGCCAGCTGTCCGGCGGCCAGCAGCAGCGCGTGGCAATCGCCCGGGCGCTATGCATGAAGCCGCGGATCATGCTGTTCGACGAGCCCACTTCGGCGCTTGACCCGGAAATGGTCGCTGAAGTGCTGGATGTGCTGGTGCAATTGGCTGGCACGGGCATGACCATGCTGTGCGTCACCCATGAGATGGGCTTTGCCCGGCAGGTAGCCGAACGGGTGCTGTTCCTTGAGGGGGGGCAGATCATCGAGGACAGCCCGCCGCAGGTGTTCTTCAACCAGCCGCGCACCGAGCGGGCCAAGGGGTTCCTGGCGCAGATACTGCATTGATTGAAAGCCTGTGGGAGCGGGTTTATCCGCGAAGAAGACACCGCCGTGGATGGCACGGGCTTCGCCCGTGTTCGCGGGCAAGCCCGCTCCCACAGGGATCGCGCCAGCTTTTAGACGTTGAGCAAGGCAGTTACTCCCACAAGGACCGAGGTGACTTCAAGTTACCTATTCATTGCACCGCTGCAATGAGCCAACTGCATCGTTAAATATTATTGACCGCAGCCCCTGCCAAACCCACGCCGCCACAGGCCCGCATCGGTTTCAGCCCCCAAAAAACGGCGTATTCCCCGCGTTAAAGCCCTCTTCCGTCGTTTGACATATCGAACGGCTCTGGCAAGCTATCTACAAGCCCCGACCGGAATCGTCGCCTCTGACGAGCCGGCAGTGCTCGGGGCCACAGGCAGCACTCAGGGCCCCGCGCCGTGCGCCTGCACAACAACGACAGGTCGAACCTGTCCCAAGGTGACATATGTCCAACAGCAACATTGGCAACAAGCAACCTTCCCTGCGCAAACCTGTCGTCCTGATGACCATGGGCACCCAAGAGCGCAAAGGCCATGACTACCAGGTCATGACCCACAAATACATTAGCCCGCTGGTCGAGTTCTCCGATTGCGTCCCAGTGTTGGTGCCCACCTGCTTCGGCACTGAAGACCTCGAGACCTACCTGGACATGGCCGACGGCGTGTACCTGACTGGCGCTGGCAGCAACATCGACCCAGCCCTGTATGGCCAGGAAAACCAGACCCCAGGCAAAGGCCAGGACCAGAACCGCGACCTGTTCGACATTCCGCTGGTGAAGGCAGCGATCAAGCGTGGCCTGCCCATCTTCGGCATCTGCCGTGGCATGCAGGAAATCAACGTGGCCCTGGGTGGCGACATTTACCAGAAGGTGTATGCCGAACCTGGGTTCAATGACCACCGGGAAAACCCGGAAGACCCGGTCGAAGTGCAGTACGCCCAGGTGCATGGGGTGAAGATCCAGCCGGGCAGTTGGCTGCACGAAACCCTGGGTACCGACGAGATTCGCGTCAACTCGCTGCATGGCCAAGGCCTGCACAAGCTCGGCGCCGGTATTGAAGCCATCGCCCGTGCCGAAGACGGCCTGGTCGAAGCGATTCACGCGCCAAGCATTTCGCCGTTCCTGTTCGCCGTGCAGTGGCACCCCGAATGGCAAGCGGCGAAGAACCCTGACTCGATAAAGATCTTCCAGGCTTTCGGCGACGCTTGCCGGGCCCAGGTGCGCAAGGCGCAAACCAAGCGTCAGCACGCGGCCTGACCTTCAGTTTCCTCTGCTTTGATCGCGGGGCGGCGCAAGGCCGCCCCCGTTTCCCCGGTCACCCTCTGCTGGTCCCAGAACACTTCCCGTGGAATCGGGCGGCGGGCTTGTGCCTGTCTCCGCGATCGTTTTTTCCTTCCCCTCAAGAGATACGATGACTGCTATGTGTTTGTCGTCGTACCTGCTGCGCCTGTGAAATCGAGCGCCGCGCGGGCGGCGCTCGATCTGCGCCACAACACACATATCCAGACGGCCACCCTGGCGAGAACACAAAATTCCGAAAAAGGACTAGTCATCGAATAGGTTGTACGATAACTTACCTCAAACGCAAGACAACACCCTTCACCCAAGCGCCCCAGGATGCCAACAACAATGACTCCACAAGAACTCAAATCCATCCTCTCCCACGGCCTGCTGTCCTTCCCGGTCACCGACTTCAACGCCCAGGGCGACTTCAGCCCCGCTGGCTACATCAAGCGCCTTGAGTGGCTGGCCCCCTACGGCGCCAGCGCGCTGTTCGCCGCCGGCGGTACCGGTGAATTCTTCTCCCTGGCCGCCAGCGAATACAGCCAGGTGATCAAGACCGCGGTTGATACCTGCGCCACTTCGGTACCGATCCTCGCCGGTGTCGGCGGCTCCACCCGTCAGGCCATCGAATACGCGCAAGAAGCCGAGCGCCTGGGTGCCAAGGGCCTGCTGTTGTTGCCGCACTACCTGACCGAAGCCAGCCAGGACGGCGTCGCCGCCCACGTCGAAGCGGTGTGCAAATCGGTAAACATCGGTGTGGTGGTGTACAACCGTAACGTCTGCCGCCTGAACGCCGACCTGCTGGAAAAACTGGCCGAGCGCTGCCCGAACCTGATCGGCTACAAGGACGGCCTGGGTGATATCGAGCTGATGGTGTCGATCCGTCGTCGCCTGGGCGAGCGCTTCAGCTACCTGGGTGGCCTGCCGACCGCCGAAGTGTATGCGGCCGCCTACAAGGCCCTGGGCGTACCGGTGTACTCCTCCGCGGTGTTCAACTTCGTGCCGAAAACCGCCATGGACTTCTACAACGCCATCGCTCGGGACGACCACGCCACCGTGGCCAAGCTGATCGACGATTTCTTCCTGCCGTACCTGGACATCCGCAACCGCAAGGCCGGCTACGCCGTGAGCATCGTCAAGGCTGGCGCCAGAATTGCCGGTTATGACGCAGGCCCGGTGCGTACCCCACTGACCGACCTCACCGCCGAAGAGTACGAGATGCTTGCCGCGCTGATGGACAAGATGGGCCCGCAGTAAGCGCTACCCGCGGCCTGCCACATGCCGCGCCCGGAGTGGGCCTGCCCCACTCCGGTTACAATTCGTGAGCCCGCACAAAAATAACTAGTGGGAGTATTGCCAGCATGCAAGCGACTAAGAAAACGCATGTGCGCTACCTGATCCTGTTCATGCTGTTTCTGGTGACCACGATCAACTATGCCGACCGCGCGACCATTGCAATCGCAGGCTCCAGCCTGCAGAAAGACCTCGGCATTGACGCCGTAACCCTCGGTTATATCTTTTCCGCCTTCGGATGGGCTTACGTGGCTGGCCAGATTCCTGGTGGCTGGCTGCTCGATCGCTTCGGTTCCAAGAACGTCTACGCCTTCAGCATCTTCACCTGGTCGCTGTTCACCCTGCTGCAGGGTTTTGTCGGTGGCCTTCCGGTTGCCTGGGCCGTGGTCACCCTCTTCACCCTGCGCTTCCTGGTGGGCTTCGCCGAAGCCCCGTCATTCCCGGGTAACGCGCGCATCGTCGCTGCATGGTTCCCGACCCAGGAACGCGGCACGGCGTCGGCCATCTTCAACTCGGCGCAGTATTTCGCCACTGCACTGTTCGCCCCGATCATGGGCTGGATCGTGTTCAGCTTCGGCTGGGAGCACGTGTTCATGGTCATGGGTGTGCTGGGCATCATCTTCTCGATGGTGTGGCTGAAGACCATCTACAACCCGCGCCAACACCCGCGCATCAGCCCAAGCGAACTCGAGCACATCGAGCAGAACGGCGGCCTGGTCGACATGGACCAGAAGCGCGGCAGCGACGGCCCGAAATGGGGTTACATCAAGCAGTTGCTGACCAGCCGCATGCTGCTGGGCGTCTACCTGGGCCAGTACTGCATCAACGCCATCACCTACTTCTTCCTCACCTGGTTCCCGGTGTACCTGGTGCAGGAACGTGGCATGACCATCCTCAAGGCCGGCTTCATCGCCTCGCTGCCAGCGGTGTGTGGTTTCATCGGTGGCGTACTGGGTGGCGTGATCTCCGACTGGCTGCTGCGCCGCGGCAACTCGCTGACCTTCTCGCGCAAACTGCCGATCGTCTGTGGCCTGCTGCTGTCCACCACCATGGTGTTCTGCAACTACGTCGATGCCGAGTGGATGGTGGTTGGCTTCATGACGCTGGCGTTCTTCGGCAAGGGCATCGGTGCGCTGGGCTGGGCGGTGGTAGCGGACACTTCGCCCAAGCAGATCGCCGGGCTGTCCGGTGGCCTGTTCAACACCTTCGGCAACATCGCTTCGATCACCACCCCTATCGTGATCGGCTACATCATCAGCGCCACCGGCTCGTTCAAGTGGGCGCTTGTGTACGTGGGTGCCAACGCGCTGGTCGCGGTATTCAGCTACCTGGTTATCGTCGGCCCCATCAAGCGCATCGAGCTGCGTGATGCCGCCCCAAAGCCACACGCTGAGCCTGCCACCGACGGCGAACTGGCCAGCTCACGTCACTGAAAGAACACGCCCGCGCCGGGTCACCCGGCGCGGGCGGATGTACAAAAGCCTGAGAACCTGACAAGTAGGGCCCAAACATGCAGTTGATCGAACATTCCGACTCGCCCCGCTACGTCCGCCTGCACGACGACGATAACGTCGTGGTGGTCGTCAACGACGGCGGCTTGGGCGAAGGCGCCCGCTTTGCCGACGGCCTGACCCTGGTCGAAGACGTGCCGCAAAGTCACAAGGTGGCCACCGTGGCCATCGCCAAGGGCGAGCCGGTACGCCGCTACGGGCAAATCATCGGCTACGCGCTGGAAGACCTGCGCCAAGGCAGCTGGGTACAGGAAAGCCAGTTGGCCATGCCGGCCGCCCCGGAACTGGACAGCCTGCCGCGCTGCGACGCCGTGCCACAGCCGCTGCCGCCGCTGGAGGGCTTCACCTTCGAGGGCTATCGCAATGCCGACGGCACTGTCGGCACCCGCAATATCCTCGGCATCACCACCACCGTGCAATGCGTGACCGGCGTGCTGGAACATGCGGTCAAGCGCATTCGCAACGAACTGCTGCCCAAATACCCCAACGTCGATGACGTGGTGGCCATTACCCACAGCTACGGCTGCGGTGTGGCAATCAATGCCCGCGACGCTTACATCCCGATCCGCACCGTGCGCAACCTGGCGCGCAACCCCAACCTCGGCGGCGAGGCACTGGTGATCAGCCTGGGCTGTGAAAAACTGCAAGCCGGCCAAGTGATGCACGACAACGACCCGTCGGTGGACCTCAGCGACCCATGGCTGTACCGCCTGCAAGATGCCAGCCTTGGCTTTGTCGAAATGATCGAGCAGATCATGGACCTGGCCGAAACCCGCCTGAAGAAGCTGGACCAGCGCCGCCGCGAAACGGTCCCGGCCAGCGAACTGATCCTCGGCATGCAATGCGGTGGCAGCGACGCCTTCTCGGGCATCACCGCCAACCCGGCACTGGGCTATGCCTCCGACCTGCTGGTCCGTGCTGGCGCCACCGTGCTGTTCTCTGAAGTGACCGAGGTGCGCGACGCGATCTACATGCTGACCTCGCGCGCAGAAAACCAGGACGTTGCCGACGCGTTGGTGCGCGAAATGGACTGGTACGACCGCTACCTGCAGCAAGGCGCCGCCGACCGCAGCGCCAACACCACGCCGGGCAACAAGAAAGGCGGGCTGTCGAACATCGTCGAGAAATCGCTGGGTTCGATCGTCAAGTCGGGCAGCGGCGCTATCCAGGGGGTGCTCGGCCCAGGAGAGCGGGTCAACCGCAAAGGCCTGATTTTCTGCGCCACCCCGGCCAGCGACTTTGTCTGTGGCACCTTGCAACTGGCGGCTGGCATGAACCTGCACGTCTTCACTACCGGCCGCGGCACCCCTTATGGCCTGGCCATGGCACCGGTGGTCAAGGTGTGTACCCGCAGCGAACTGGCCCAACGCTGGCCCGACCTGATCGACATCGACGCCGGTCGCATCGCCAGTGGTCGCTCGACCATCGAGGAGCTGGGTTGGGAGCTGTTCCATTACTACCTGGACGTGGCCAGCGGCCGCAAGCAGACCTGGGCCGAACAACACCGGCTGCACAACGACATCACCCTGTTCAACCCGGCGCCCATTACCTGATGCCGCAGCCCTGACCACGCATTCACACACTCCACCCTCAAGCCCACAGGAGCACCCCATGCCTGAAATCCTCGGCCATAATTTCATCGCCGGTCAGCGCAGTGCCGCTGGCCCTCAGCGCCTGCAGAGCCTGGACGCCAGCACTGGCGAAGCCCTGCCCTACAGCTTTACCCAGGCCACCGAAGCCGAAGTGGACCAGGCCGCCAAGGCCGCTGCCGCTGCCTTCGCCGAGTTCCGCCAACTGGCCCCGGCACGTCGGGCCGAGTTCCTCGACGCTATCGCCGCTGAACTCGACGAACTGGATGACGCCTTCGTCGCCATCGTCTGCCGCGAAACCGCCCTGCCCGCCGCCCGTATCCAGGGCGAGCGCGGCCGCACCAGCGGGCAGATGCGCCTGTTCGCCCAGGTGCTGCGCCGTGGCGACTTCCTCGGCGCGCGCATCGACCTGGCACTGCCCGAGCGCCAGCCGCTGCCACGCGTAGACCTGCGCCAGATGCGCATCGGCGTGGGCCCGGTCGCGGTGTTCGGTGCCAGCAACTTCCCGCTGGCCTTCTCCACCGCCGGGGGGGATACCGCCGCCGCCCTGGCCGCAGGCTGCCCAGTGGTGTTCAAGGCGCACAGCGGCCACATGGCCACGGCCGACCTGGTCGGCTGCGCCATCGTGCGCGCCGCTGAGCGTACCGGCATGCCCAAGGGCGTGTTCAACATGGTGTTTGGTGGCGGCGTGGGCGAGTGGCTGGTCAAGCACCCCGCCATCCAGGCGGTTGGCTTCACCGGCTCGCTGAGAGGCGGCGATGCCCTTTGCCGCATGGCCGCTGAGCGCCCGCAGCCAATCCCGGTATTTGCCGAGATGTCCAGCATCAACCCGGTCATCATCCTGCCGGGCGCCCTGGCCAAGCGTGGCGAGGCCATTGCCCGCGAGTTGGCGGGGTCCGTGTGCATGGGTGCCGGGCAGTTCTGCACCAACCCTGGGCTGGTGATTGGCTTGCAGTCGCCACAGTACAGCCAGTTGCTCGCCGACCTTGGCCAGTACCTGGACCAGCAAGCCGGGCAAACCATGCTCAACGCTGGCGGCCTGCGCAGCTACGTTGGCGGCCTTGAACACCTGCATGCCCATGCCGGTATCGAGCATGTGGCCGGCCAGGCGCAGGAAGGCAACCAGGCGCGCGCTCAGCTGTTCAAGGCCGATGCACGCCTGCTGGTCGAGTCCGACCCGCTGTTGCAGGAGGAAGTGTTTGGTCCCACCACCGTGGCTGTAGAGGTGCAAGACAACGACCAGTTGCGCGACGCGCTGCTAGGCCTGCGTGGCCAACTGACCGCGACGCTGATCGGCGAGGCGGACGACTTCGATGCGTTCGCCTGGTTGGTGCCGCTGCTGGAAGAGAAAGTCGGGCGAATCCTGGTCAATGGCTACCCGACCGGTGTCGAAGTCTGTGATGCCATGGTGCACGGCGGCCCGTACCCGGCTACCTCCGATGCGCGTGGCACCTCGGTCGGCACTTTGGCCATCGACCGCTTCCTGCGCCCGGTGTGCTATCAGAACTATCCGCAGACGCTGCTGCCTGAGGCACTGCGCGACGGCAACCCGCTGGGGCTGCGGCGGTTGGTGAACGGGCAGTGGAGTGACGGGGCGATCTGACTGGTTGCCAGAAACAGGAAAGCCCTGCGCACGACAGGGCTTTTCTTTTGACTGTAATGGCTTCAGGTCCCTTGCGCTTCCGCCGCCTCATGCGCCTGGCGCAAGCGCTCGCGGCTGTTGCTAAGGTGCATGCGCATGGCCATCTTCGCCCCTTCGCTGTCACGCCGGGCAATCGCCTCATAGATCGCCTCGTGCTCATGCATCAGGCGGCTCATGTAATGCGCCTGGTCATCATGGGCCAGGCGCGCCGAGTTCAGCCGGGTGCGCGGTATGATGCTGGTACCCAGGTGGTTGATGATGTCGGCGAAGTAGTGGTTGCCGCTGGCCTGGGCAATGCGCAGGTGGAACTGGAAGTCCGCTGACACCGCATCAGTGGCGTGGGCCGCCCCCTCGTTGAGTTCGTCCAGCGCCGCCCGCATGCCGGCCAGGGCTTCGTCGCTTCGCCGCTGGGCCGCCAGCCCGGCCGACTCGATCTCCAGGGCAATACGCAACTCCAGCACCGCCAGCACCTCGCGCAGGGTGACCACCGTGGCCGGGTCGATACGGAAACCGCCCGTAGCCGGCGCATCCAGCACGAAGGTGCCGATGCCGTGGCGGGTCTCTACCTGCCCGGCGGCCTGCAACCGCGAAATCGCCTCACGCACCACCGTGCGGCTGACGCCCTCTTCGGCCATGATCTGCGATTCGGTCGGTAGCTTGTCGCCGCGCTTGAGCTGGCCGCTGCGAATGCGTTCGGTCAGCACCGTGACCAGTTCCTGGGCCAGACTGCGCGGCTTGCGCCGGGTCCTTGCCTGTACCTGCTGCTCTGTCATTGCCCTGTATTTCACCTTGAAAGACAGCGCTCATCATAGCGCAAGCGGTTGTACGATCACATACACCCGGTGCGGTATTTATTGCCCATCTTTGTAGACCCTGGCCCATGAAAAAACGCGCAGAATCACTGGCCCATGGTCTGCGCGAGACTGTACTGTATGCCTTCACGCTCACTGATCCATGGAAGGAATCTGCAGTATGAAAACCCTCGACCGCCTTTTGCTCGGCAGTGGCCTGCTGATCCCCCTATGGCTGCTGGCGGGCGTATGGCTCACCGCCCAGGCCTACCCTGGCTATGACCACCTGCAACAGGCCATGAGCCAGCTTGGCGCGGCCGGCTCGCCCACCCACAGCTGGTCGCCACGGGTCAACAACTACCCTCTAGCCCTGCTGTTTACCCTGTTCGCCTGGGGCCTGGTGCGGCGCTGGCACAGCTCGAAGCTGGCGCTGCTAAGTGCGGGCCTGGTGTTGCTGCATGGCATGGGCAGTTTGGGCACCGGCTGGTTCCCCTGCGACCAGGGCTGTGCACCGGCACAGCCATCTACCTCGCAGCAACTGCATAACCTGTTTGGCCTGCTGATGTTCCTCTCGCTGACCTTGGCCAGCGCCCTATGGGCATGGCTGGGCAACCGTATTGCCGGCTCCCCCGCTCTGGCGCTGTTTTCGCTGGCTTGCGTGGTACTGGCGATCACCACCGTCGCGTTGATGGGCCAGGCGGCGCAGAGTGGCCAGCTGTTCGGCCTGTATCAACGCCTCAACTATGGCGTGTCGGTAGCCTGGGTTGCCAGCCTGGCCTGGACGAGCCTGCACAAGCCCGCGGCCAATCCTCTGCGCATGGCGGTGACCTGACGGCAAATTGCTGGCCCACAGCACCGGAAAGCGAAGGCAAACTCCGTTTTCTTTCAGATGCTTAGGACAGCAACATGCGAGTAATTCTAGCAACGATGGCCGGCTGCCTGCTGGCCACCCTCGCTTTCGGCGCCCAGGCCAGGGCACTGAGCCAGAACGATCGCCACACCTGCGGCTGGGGCGCGCAGATAGCCGCCGAGGCCCAGCAGGCCAAGCTTTCCGGGGTAACGCTGTACGCCACACGCAAGAAGCTTCAGGTGCGTAAGTTTCCCAAACCGTGGATGCGCATGACTGCCTTCGGCATTACCGAACAAACCTACAACAGCCGCTCGCGGCTCAAGCCGGCAGCGATAAAGCGGACTTACTTTGAGCAGTGTGTTCAGCATGCGACCGCAAGAAGATAATTCTATTTTTATCAGTAAATTACTGAGCAAATATAAAGTCATTTAGTAGAGTCCATGTGCTGCGAAGCGGCCTCTATCGCCAGCAGTTTGTAAGCGCGTGCAACACTCAAGCATCTGATAAGCTGATTCAAGCAGCCAGAATTGACCAAGGCCATTCACCCGATGGATGAACTGCGCAAGATCGACCTCAACCTGCTGCTCGCGCTGCACGCCCTGCTCAGCGAAAAGCACGTGACCCGTGCAGCCTTGCGTCTGCACCGCAGCCAACCAGCGGTCAGCCACGCCTTGGCGCAGTTGCGCAAACACTTCGACGACCCTTTGCTGGTACGCCAAGGCGGCCGCATGGCCCTCACTGCACGCGCCCAGTCGCTGGCACAACCACTACAGGATGCACTGAGCAATCTCGACAGCCTGCTGGCCACCCCGCTGTTCGACCCAGCCCGGGCCCAGCGCCGATTCCGGCTGTCGCTGTCCGACTACGCTTCGCGCATCATCCTGCCGCATTTGCTGCGCCACCTGCGCCAAGTCGCGCCCGGGGTGGACCTGGCCATCAGCCAGGCCAGCCGTGAAACCATGTTGGCGCAGTTGCTCGATGGCGAACTGGATCTGGCCCTGGGCCTGTTCCCCGAACTGCCTCAGGACATCACCGTCCAGCCCCTTTTTGCGGATCGCTTCATCAGCGTTGCCGATCGCCAGGTGCTGCCTGCCAGCGGCGGCATGGCCCTGGAAGACTGGCTGGCACGCCCACATGTATTGATGGCCATGCGCCCGGATGCTTTCGATGAAATCGAGCGCGCACTGGCCGCCCGGGGCCTGCAACGCCGTATTGCCCTGGCCTTGCCGCACTGGAGTGCGGCAGTCGAAGTGCTGGCCGGCACCGACCTGATCCTGACGGTGGCCAGCCGCGCAGTGGGGTCGTTGCGCCAGCACAAGACACTGCGCCAGTTCACGCCGCCACTGGCCATCCCCTCGTTCGATTATCAGCAAGCCTGGCACAACCGCAAGGACAGTGACCCCGGGCACCGCTGGCTGCGCGAAACCGTATGGGCGTGCAGCCAACCAGGGCGCTGATCAGTTTTCCTGCCCTTTCACAGCTGCCGTGGAAGGGGCCGGTGACGCCGTCGCCCAAGTGCCCTGTACCAGCATTACTCCGCACAGGATCAGCACCACGCCGGCCACCCTGGCCAGACTGAGCGGCTTGCCACCCAACCCCATCACCCCGTAGTGGTCGGCAAGCACTGCCGTGATGATCTGCCCTGCCACCACCAGTACCAGGAACCCTGCTGCGCCAAGTTTAGGGGTGAGTGCTGCGGCGCCGGCTACATACATTGCCCCCAGCACGCCACCAATCCACAACCACCAGGGCCCCTGCAAGGCCTTTCCCATGTCTGGCGCCGGCACCCGAATAATCAGCAGGGCAGCGATTACCACCAGCATGCTTACCGTCAACGATGTGAAAGCCCCCCACAGCCAGTGCCCAAGTGCCCGGCCTGCCGCAGCATTACCTGCGGCCTGAAACGGCAACACGGCACCGGCAAGCAACGCCATGGCCACAGGAAGCGCCAGCAGAAGCATTGATTTACTGAACATGGCAGTCCTCATCCAAGGTATCGATGGCCACCATGATGGTGCATTCCCCAGTACTGATAGAAATCAAAATCCTGCACTTGAACTATTCGTACCCTGCATAGTGAAACATCCCTTTTGTCCAGCGTGCGCATGCTGTCTTCACCCTGAGACATCTGTGCTGTTGACTTAGTAAGGCACCAAGATAAACTGCGCCTTATGAATACGCTTGAGAACAAGCATCACATCATGCTCGATGCACTGACCGAGGCCCCCGCTGACGCCAGACAGAACGTGCGCCTGTGTTTCGAACTCCTGTCCGCTGCAGCGGCCATTAACCGGGTATGCGCCGCACGGTTGGCCCGCCATAACCTGTCGGAAGGGCGGTTCGCAATCCTCCTGACCTTGCAAGGCGCAGGCGGCCGCCTGGCGCCGCTGGAGCTGGCGACGCGCCTGGCAATCACCTCAGGTACCGTGACCGGCCTGCTCGACGGCCTGCAGGGTGATGGTTTTATCAAGCGCCGCAAGGACGCCCATGACCGTCGCAAGCTGAGCATCAGCCTAACCTCGGCAGGCATAGCGGTACTCGACGCCGTATTCGCAGAACACACCGACTGGATCGGTACGATCATGCAGTCACTGGACAACACGCAACGCGACGCCCTGTCCATCACGCTACAGGCACTCTCGGCCAGTCCTGCCCTGGCACTGCCACCGGACAAGCACTGAACCCAAGGCACACCCGCAAGACCACATGGAGGTGGATAATGTTGCAGAATCAGAGCGTATCGGCCCGGCTTGGCAGGAAGCCCCGGGTACATAGCGAACACGACCAGTCAAGTCGTCGCCAACCTTGGCTCGAGGCCTGCCTGCCAGCGGCACTTTACCGGCGACTGTTCATCCGCCGCCTTGCCAGACAGCCACTGGCCATCGAGGGTTTCAGCTTTCGCCCATCGAAGATTCGGCACTGGGCCGTCCACTGGAGGATGTGCACATCAACGAGGCTGTGCACGTGCCTGGCCGGTCATCGAGTGCACCGTGCCACCGCCATGGAACCTCAGCAATGAGCGACGACCGAAAGTCCCTGATCGACCTTGGCCAACTCCCAACCCGCAACCTGGCCGAATGCCTGGCGGTGGATCAAGCCGCCCTGGTCAACGCCTTGGCAGGCCAACTGCCCGCAGCGTTGGTAGAGCACCTCGCTGCCAGTGCAGACCAGGCCCAGGCACTGGGCCTGTCAAAAAAAGTGGCGGCCATTGGCCTGGCGCTGGGCAAGTGGCTAGAGCAGGCCCCCGAGCCTTTGCGCCAGCAGGTGTTCGAGCAATGCTGCACGCACCCGTCCGATACCGTGCGCAGCTGGGCGGCGTTCGCCCAGGCGTACCTTGCACGCTCGCAGCCTGTGGAAGATGCCCTGCTGGCGCAGTTTCGCTTCGCCCGCGATGAGCATTTCGGCGTGCGTGAATGGGCCTGGATTGCCCTGCGCCCGCGCCTGGCCCAGCACCCTGAAGCCGCCCTGGCACTACTTGGCCGCCATACCAGCGATGCAGACCCACTGGTGCGTCGGTTCTGCATCGAGATCCTGCGCCCGCGCGGCGTTTGGTGCGAGCACATTGCCACGCTCAAGCAACATCCAGAAGTGGCCGAGCCGTTGCTGGTACCGCTGCTGGCCGAAGCCGAGAAATATGCCCAGGACTCGGTCGCCAATTGGCTCAATGATGCCAGCAAGACCCGTCCCGACTGGGTACTTCAGCTGTTTCAGCGCCATCCCCCGGCCTGCAAGGCCTCGCAGCGCATACAAACCCGTGCTACCCGAAGCCTGCCCCAGTGAACCATCACAAGGAAACAAGCATGTCACTCAAGGAAAAACTCGACGCTGTCAAACAGCAGATGGCCCAACTGCCCACCGAGGTGCTGGAAAAATTTGGCGCCTCGCTGCAAGCCCTGATCGCAAGGCATCCTGAGGACCACGTGCTCAAAGCCGGCGACAACGCCCCGCTGGCCGTGCTGGAGGATGCCGATGGCAAGGCCGTGGACCTGCGGGCCCTGCTGGCACGCGGCCCGCTGGTACTGGTGTTTTACCGCGGCCTGTGGTGCCCGTTCTGCAATGTAGTGCTCAGCGAATACCAGCAGATGGCAGGCGATCTGGCCGCCAGCGGTGCCACGCTGGTCGCCGTCTCCGCCCAGAGCCGCGCTGCCACCCTGAAAACCCGCGAATCCCTGGGCGTGCGCTACCAACTGCTGAGCGATCCGGGCAACCAGCTGGCGCGCCAGTACGGCATCGTCTTCGAGCTGGAGCCAGAACTGGAGGCGGTATACCGAGCACTTGGCGCCGACCTCAAGGCACTGAACGAATGCGACGACCTCAGCCTGCCGATGGCCAGCGCTTTCGTCATCGGCCAGGATGGCCGCATTCGCCATGCCTTCGTCAATGTCGACTACTCCGAGCGTGCCGACCCCCAGGCTTTGATCGAAGCCGCGGGCCACTGAGGCCCGCTCCCAGGCACCGGGCTGCCCCGACCGCAAATGGCCGATCGTAGGCGAGTAACCGAGGTCGGCAACGGCTGAGGTCAGCGCGAGGTTTCGACGCGCAGCACTTCGGTGTAGATCGCGTCGACCGTCTGGCCAACCTTGAGGTTCTTCATGCGTTTCTGCAGGTCTGGATTCTCGACCTTGACCACCTGCAGCTTGCCCTCCGGCGGCAACAAGCTCACCTCATGCGTCTTGAGGTCGATCTTCTTGATCTGAGAGGTAACCTTGACCTGGCGGAACGCCTCGCCGCCCGGGTTGGGGTTTTGCTCGGTTGCACGGATGGTACCGGACTCTTCAGTCGCTTTCGGCGCCCCACCCACTTCCGGATTGAGCACATAGGCCACCGCGCGTGTCACGTAGATGTCGACTTGGTCACCGACTTTCAGGTTGGGCAGCGCTTTGGCCTTTTCGGTCAGCTGGAACGTCACATCCTTCTTCTCGTCAGGGCCTTTCACCGTGACCTGGCGGGTGACCAGGTCGATAGCCGTTACCTGTGTGGTGACATGGCTTTCCAGCGCCTCGCTCCCGATGGGGATACCGGCAGCCTGTACCGTGAAGCTGGCAGCAGAGGCCAGCGTGGCAAGGGCTACAGCACGAGCGAGAGTACGAATGGGGTTCATAGGCGTGCTTCCCTGTGATCAAGTCCGAATAGGCGCGTGAAAGGTTCACGCGGTATCAAGCATAGCCATTACCTGCCGCCTTGCCGGCCCTTCCGGCGCGCGACGCATTTCGGCGCCGAAACCACTGTTATAGCTAATACGAATTCTTTACACTTGCTTTACATTTGCAAATCATTACTATTCGTGACTCCCGATAACAACAAAGAGTCGCCTGTAATGGCAAAAAAGTCTGTTGCCACAGCATCCATTTCCATGCTTGGCCTGCTCGTTGTGCCTGCTGTACACGCTGCCGCCCAAACCGATACGCAAAGTAGCCTCGCTCTGCCCGCCACCGCCGTCACCAGCGTCTATGAGCAGCAAAGCTACAAGGCCAGTGAAAGCCGCAGCGCCATGAAGATCGACGCGCCGCTGCGCGATATCCCGCAAACTGTCAACGTCGTTCCCGAAAGCGTGATCAAGGACCAAGGCGCACAGTCCATGGAAGACGTGCTGAAGAACGTGCCCGGCATCGGCCTGTCCAACGGCGACGGCCAACGCGATCAGGTGACCATCCGTGGATTCAGCGCCATTGGCGACATGTACATAGACGGCGTGCGTGACGACGCCCTGTACTTTCGCGATCTGTCCAACATCGAGCGCGTCGAGGTGATCAAGGGCCCGGCCGCGGTGCTGTATGGCCGTGGCTCCTCGGGCGGGCTGATCAACAGCATCAGCAAGAAACCAAGCTTCACACCCAAGCGCGAAGTCGGCATGAACTTCGACAGCGAAGGCAAACGCCGAACCCAATTCGACACCGGCTGGGCCGACCCGCAAAGCAACCAGGCCTACCGCGTAACGGGTGCCTTCGAAGACAGCGACACCTTCCGCGATGATGGCTACATCGACCGCAAGGCCATCGCACCGTCGGCCTACTTCCGTCTCTCGGACGACCTGGAACTGAACCTGGGCGCCACCTACCTGTACGACAAGCGCCTGATCGACTTCGGCATACCGGCCCTGGGCAACCGCCCGGTGGACGTGGACCGCGACAAGCGCTTCGGCTCTGGCGATGCTGACCAGGATTACGTCCGCAGCGAGGTGTTCTCGCTTACAGCCAGCCTGGACTACCGCATCAACGACAACTTCACCCTGACCAACACCAGCCGTTACTACCGCTACGACCTGGACCGCAACAACACCTTGGCCGACAGCAGCCCGACGCGCTTCGTCACCGCGCCCAATGGTGAACTGCTGATCAAGCTCAACCGCGGCAACGTCGCCCGCGATGAGTACGGTGTGTTCAACCAGACGGAGCTCAAGCAACAGGCGCAACTGGCGGGCATGCAGCACAACCTGTTGTATGGCGTGGAAGCAGGCTTTCAGGACAAATACCAGCGCGTGCTGAGCCAGACCAACGTGGCCCAGGTACCGGTTTACCGCGATGCCTTGGTGCCGATACCGGAGCATGCCGCCAACCTGTCTTCCAAGGGCACCAACTTCCAGCAGACCACCGGTCTGTACGTGCAGGACATGATCGAGCTGAACGCGCACTGGAAGGCGTTGGTCGGTGTGCGTTATGACATCTTTGGCCAGGAGTACGACGACGACCGCGTGCAGAACATCGACCTTGATCGTACCGACAAGACCTGGAGCCCGCGTGCCGGCCTGGTCTACCAGCCAGACGCATTCCAGTCCTACTACGTGTCGGTCAGCCGCAGCTACCAGCCTTCGGGCGAAGTGTTCGCGGTGAGCCCGAGCAACCAGCACCTGGAGCCGGAAGAAACCACCAACTATGAAATCGGCGCCAAATGGGACCTGCTCGACAGCCGCCTGTCACTGACCGCCGCAGTGTTCCGCCTTGAGCGCACCAACATGAAGACTGCCGACCCGGCCAACCCCAACCTGACCGTATTGGCTGGCGAACAGCGTACCGATGGCTTTGAAGCCACCGTCAGCGGGCATCTCACCGACAAGTGGCAGATCTATGCCGGTTACGCTTACCTGGACGCCGAAATCACCAAGTCCAACAGCAAGACCAATGGCGTGGCGAACGAAGGCCAGACACCTACCCTGACGCCGCGCAACAGCGCCAACGTCTGGCTGGTACGTACCCTGACACCAGAGTGGCGTGTGGCCGCCGGAGCCAACTACGTCGACGAACGCTACACAGCACTCGACAATGTGGTGGTGATGCCAGGCTATACCACCTTCGACGCTGCGCTGCTGTACAGCGTGCCGCAGTGGGATGCCGCGCTGCGCCTGAAGAACGTGTTCGACCGTGACTACTATGCCTCGGCACATGGCTCGGTCGACCTGATCACCCCAGGGGCACCGCGCACGCTGGAAGCCAGCTTCAACTACCGCTTCTGACCCACGCGCAATGCCTGTCATTCAGCAATTGGGCCGCTCTGCGGCCCATCGCCAGCAAGCTTTGACGATTTGATCAGATAGCATTCAGCGATTACGCGTCACCCGCCACACCGTATTCGCCAGGTCATCGGCAATGATCAACGCTCCCCGCGGGTCCACCGTCACCCCAACCGGTCGCCCCCGGGTCTTGCCATCCTCACCGCGAAAGCCAGTGGCGAAGTCGATCGGCTCCCCTGCAGGCTTGCCATTGCTGAACGGCACGAAAATCACCTTGTAACCCACCGGGTTAGG
Source organism: Pseudomonas sp. 3HC3 (assembly GCF_044904505.1). NCBI lineage: Bacteria > Pseudomonadati > Pseudomonadota > Gammaproteobacteria > Pseudomonadales > Pseudomonadaceae > Pseudomonas > Pseudomonas sp. 3HC3. The sequence continues at coordinate 188,211 of NZ_JADDRH010000001.1, read as the reverse complement.
CCGGTTCCAGCTGCCGTGCTCGCCCACGAATACACCGTCGGCAAAGCGCTCGCCCATTGCCGGGGTCGAGAAGTCCACACCCAGTGCAGCCACATGCGAACCCAGGCTGTAATCCGGCTTGATCGCCGCCGCCACCTTGTCCGGGTTCTGCGGCCGCACCCGCTCATCCACATGCTGCCCCCAGTAGCTGTAAGGCCAACCATAGAAGCCACCCTCACGCACCGAGGTAAGGTAGTCGGGCACCAGGTCAGGGCCCAACTCATCCCGCTCGTTGACCACCGTCCACAACTGCCCGGTCTGCGGCTGAATGGTCAATGCCGTCGGGTTACGCAAGCCGGTGGCATAGGGTCGGTGCGCCCCGGTCTCGGCATCGACCTGCCAGACCATGGCCCGATCGATCTCCACCTCCAGGCCGCGCTCGGTGATATTGCTGTTCGAGCCGATACCCACATACAAGAAGCGGCCATCCGGGCTGATGGTCAGCGCCTTGGTCCAATGGTGGTTGATCTCGGCCGGCAGGTCGGTGATCTTGGTTGGCGGGCCGTCGGCCTGGGTCTGGCCTTCCTGGTAGTCAAAGCGCACGAGCGCATCTTGGTTGGCTACATACAGCTTGCCGTTGGCATAGGCCAAGCCGTACGGTGCGTTGAGGTTTTCCGCAAACACGGCCTGTAGCTCGTAGTTTCCATCGCCGTCAGCATCGCGCAGCAAGGTCAGGCGGTTGCCACCCTTGACCTGGGTATTGCCCTTGGCCTTGATCTGGCTGGCGATCACATCCTTGGGCTTGAGCTTGGCCGCGCTGCCCCCCCTACCCTCAGCCACCAGAATGTCGCCATTGGGCAGCACCAGGCTCTGACGCGGGATTTTCAGGCCGGTGGCAATGGCCGTGACACTGAAGCCCTCCGGCACGGTCGGTTTCAGCTCACCCCAGGCAACCGGCTGCGCAATCTTCATATTTGGTAGCAAGCCGCGCTGAGGCTCCGGCAGCTTCGGGTCCGGGCCATGGGCCTGGGTCGGCTCGCCGTCGCCACCACAGGCACCCAACAATAGCGCCACGCTCAACAGGCTGAACGCATGCAAAGGCTTCATGCCACACCTCCTGAGCGCAGGTTGCTCAAACCGATCCAGGCGGCCACCACCGCGAGCACTGTCACGATTACCGACAACACCAGCCCAGAAGGCATCACCGCCCAGGCGTCCTTGGCATGCTCGAAGGCATTGATCAGCCCAAGCACCCAGGTCACCAGCAGCAGTACGAAGTACAACGTAGCGCGCCCGCCCTTGCGCTCGGCGCGGATCAGGTTGGCCAGCGCGAACAACAGTGCCAGCCCACAGAACACCAAGGCACCGGCGATCAGCCAAGCAGCGAAGTTGCTCCACTGAATCTGGTAGCTGTTGTAGTAGGCGAGATCGCTCAACAGCGCGCCAAGGAACAACGGCACACTGCCTGCCAGCAGCAAGGCATGCAGCGGGCTGGGCGTACAGCGGTAGAGGGTTTGATCTGATGCGGTCACGGTGCCTCCTTTTCATTCAGTGACCCAGGGCTGATGGTCTTGCGCCATCAGGTAAGCGCAGGGTGCGCTTAGCAAAGGAGCCTCTTGACGCCGAGATAGTTCACCGCTTCGCTGTAATGAAATATCCTGCAAGGCATTTGCTGCCAAGCGCAGAAGGGGAATACATGAGCAGACCACATGCGTCCTGGGCACTGGCTACCCTGCTCTGCCTCAGCCTGGCATTTACCGCTGGTTGCTCCAGCAAAGCCAGCCAGGCACGCTACGCCACGCCTGCAGTGGGCTCCAACTGCTTCGCCAAGGCCGTCCCCACTATCGGTGAAGGCGGCCTGGCCTGGGGCAATACATTGAGCATTGCGCAACAGAAATCGCTGAACAACTGCGTGCGTTATGCCAGCCGCTCGGGAGGCACGCCCAGGACTTGCCAGGTAGTGCTGGCCAAGTGCAAAAACTGAACATATAACAATCTTAAAGTACGAAACTTCCTACAAAAACACTGCAACTTTTCACACGATATTTCGCGAACGCAATACATATACGTTCAAATAAAATCTTACACTTTCAGCCTCGACCCAAAAGCAGCGTTCGAGGCATTGTCTTTCACTTGAATTACAGATACTTGATCGCCCGCTCATCTCAGCAAATAAGTAGGAAACTTCTTACAGCATAGATTCGAGCCTGAAATCCAGCACAGTATGAATAACGGCATTTCAGTCTTGTCAGTACTGAAAGTTGCCGCAGTGCGTCTCTGGTTCGAAAAGACTGTCTCTCTGAGCAAGGAGCTCGCATGACCAATGCCTCCGTCAGCCGCGCCACCTCCGGCCCAGCCTGCAGCGCACGCATACCCATCCTGCCAGTGCGCTACGCCATCGTACCCCGCACCGGCGACGCCCCCGCCTGCCGCTATGTCGATGCAGGCTTCAACCTGGAACAAGGCTTCCCCACGCTGCAGCACTCGGCCTACACCCTCCGCGCTTTGCGCCCAGGCTATGTCTACGTGTTCATGAAAGGCCCTCAGGGCGAAAAGCTGGTCATTCACGAGCACGTCGGCGCGGGCCTCTACAAGGAGCTGCGCTACCAAGGGCTGGAGGACTACCACCGGCGTGAGCGCTACCTGTCCGGCCAGAGCATGGGCTGGGTGTGGGCCGACACCTGTCAGGACTCCGCCAAGGAAGTGTGGATCGGCTACAGCCCGCACCTGTGGACCAACGCCATCACCGCCCGTATCACCGGTTCGGCAGCCCTGCGCAAACGGCACATGCGCCAGCTGGACATGGCCGAACTGGTGAGCGGCAACCAGGCGCCGTCCACCCAGCCCCATATGTTGCCAGTGAGCGCCCTGCAAACCTGGGTCGAAGACTTCAAGCCAACCGAGCGGCGCATGCCGCTGACCTGGAGCAGCGACCCGATCACCGAAACTTTGCCCATCGGCAACCTCACTGCCATCGCCCGCCACTACCCCTGGACCCAGCCGAAAGTGCCAGTGGTGGTAGCGCTCGCCGACGCCGAAGGCATGGCCCTGGACCTGAGCCTGTCGGTCTCGGCTTACCAGCATCAACTGCGTGACCTGATGCCGGCCGAGCAACTGGAGCACACAAAACCCGCCCAACCTCCCGAGCAGGAGCGCGTGCCGGCATGCTACCGGCTGGATGCCGAGCAGCTCAGCCCGCAGAGCCGCGACTTTCACCATCGCAACCTGGTCGCCATGCTGCTGAACAAGACGCTGGAAAGCCTGTACCCGGCGGATGCCCCCTCACCGGAACTGGCCGCGTTCAGGTTGGGCACGTCACGCCGAGGGCCTGCCCTGTCGCCGGCCGAGTCCCATTTCCAGGCCCTCACCCATGAAGATTACTCCCCCAATGGCGCACGCCTGGCACAGCGCCTCGATGTCGACAAATACCGGCGCTTCCTCGCCGAACGCGACGCGCTGGAACGACGGATTGCCGCCCTGCGCAACCTGGCCTTGCAAGCCAGCAACGATCATGACGCCTGGCTGGCGACGGCCGAATCCCAACACATCGATAACCCCTACAGCCTGGCAGCCGCCTTGGCCTGTTATGACCGCGACGAACGCACCTCCGCCCGCGGTCTGGAAATCTCACTGGCCTTGCTGATTTACCCGATGGGCCAGCCGACACCCGGCACCGAAGATCATGACCGACGCTTCAAACGCCTGGAGCAATGGCTGGACCAGCACGACAGCCCGCTTTACACCGCCTTGGCGCCGTTCAACCCGTTCAAGGACAAAGCCGACGCCATCGGCTCCTTGTTCGGCGCCAGCGACAACGTGATCGAGGGATTGGCGGGGCGCTTCCCGGCCATGGCGGACATCACCGACCTCACCGCCCAGTCGGTCAATGCCGTGGTGCTCAAGCGCGTGCGTGGCCAGACCCGTTGGGATGCCAGCCATGGCCTGCGCCAGCAGGTGCAGTTGGCAGCGCGTGAGGCCAATGCCGAGAAAGCACTGGGGTTGTTGGCGGCGCGCTATCGCATCACCGAGCAGGCCATTACGGAAAATCCATTTAGCCAGGAGGTGCAGCGGTATTTGAAGAGCGGCATGGCGCAGGTGGAAGAGATGAAAGCGTTGCGCATCTCGGGTAGCCGCACGGTGTCGATCGAGCTGACCACCACTGCGCGGGTGAAACCCAACTTCCTTGGGTTGCTCACCTCCGGCGGTGGTGGTGGTTTAAACGCGGGGATGCTGTGGTTCAACATCTTATCGCTCAAGACGGCCTACAACAGCCTGCAGAAGAGCGATGCACCGGAATACACCCTGGGGTTCGCTTCATCTGTTTTCGGGGTGATTGGTGCAGCGGCGGCAACGTTGGTCAGCGTACGGGCAACGCAAAAGGCCGTCATGCTGAGATTAAGTGCCACAGCGCCGGGCATGGCCTTTGGCAATGGGGTTATCAAGTTTTTGAGTAGCAATCTGTTTGCGCGTTTAGCCGGTTACCCGGCAATTGCATTTAGCTTGCTTTCTGATATCTCCAAAGCAAGGCGCCAGAAAGCGAACGGCAATCAAGCGGCTGCCGATTACACGTTGACTGGTGGTTTCACCATGGCTGTCGGTTCCGCTGTCGTCCTTGAAGCAGGACTTGCAATCGCGGGCGTGACATCGGTTGTGCCCTTTGCCGGATGGGCCGCGGCGGCCCTTGTCCTCGTAGGAGTAGCCATCATTGCAGGAGGCCTCTACCTGCACGCCAAGGCACATGAGCACCTTCACAGCCCAATAGAACTGTGGGCAGCACGTAGCATATTCGGTAATCGCATCAATGATGGAGAGTCGCACGCTGATATCAACTTGGACTTTGACAAAAAACTTCCTGCTTTCACCTCACTGCAAACAGAAATTAAGGCTTGGCACAATGAACATTACGGACCCAAGCTACTATCCGCCGAGCAGGCCCTATCCCTCGGCATAACTAAAGTCGACACCCGATGGCATCAGAACAACCACTGGTCGCCGCCAAATTGGACAGCTATCACACATAACGAAGTAGCCACATCCCAACCAACCGTAGAATTCACAGTGCTGCTGCCTGCGTTCAGGCTAGGCGTAAGTGAATGGTCAGGAAGTTTGAGTTCCCTCCGTGACGATCAAGGAATTGACGTTTTTCCAATCAGCCCGACCGGCCACATCGTAGATGCTGGCTTAGTTCTACATTTCGAAAACACCCTAGCCAACCAAAATCATGTCTCACTTCATCTAACCTACAACGCCAATCAAGGCCTGGACGAAGATAATGAGACCCTGTCAATTTTTCGTCTGGAGCGCTGATCATGGCAACCATCTGGATATTCAATTCAGGCTCAAGTTCAGGGCATAAGCCCGCTATTGGCGGGCAACTATCAAGCTTGTCAAAAACCACCTTATGCCTGAAAAACCCCTGGGTAACAGACTCAGTCTTTATGGGAAAGCTGTACTGTGCAATGACCATTGCGCTCGTTGTCTTCACCTACCCTTACTTACTAACCAGTGAAGCCTGGAACCCATACACCTTTAGTCATACCTTTATCCTCCTTACACTAATTACACCTTTCATCTTCCTCCCATTCTTAGCCTATCGAATATATTTCATAAAACGCCTATCAAGTTTCTGCTTCAATCGGTCAACCCAAAAAATCTATTACCAACGTCTGAGTAAGGTACTAATATTCGAATGGGCCAACACCGGAGGTGGCATCTTCAAGCGCACCGAATACGGCGGCTCATCGTTCAGCACCAGCTATGCCCTCGCCTTCGCCCCCCGCCGGGAAGACGGCAGCCTGCATCAAAAAGACTGCCTCTGGGTCGACAGCAACGAACCCACCGAACCCGGCGTCAAGCATGTCGCCGAAGTGTGGGAATACCTGCGCCACTTCATGGACCACGGCCCGGACAAACTCCCCCCGCCCGGTGAACCCAACTGGTGGCACAAGCCACTGCACGCCATCTGCCTGACCCCGGCCGAAGCCTGGCGCCACTATGCCCCCTGGCGAACCGGCGAGCCCGGTGAAATGCAGGGCAAAAAGAACTGGCAATTGCCGTTCTGGGCCGTTCTGTTCCCCTACAACCTCTCCGTCGCCATCTGCTGGTATGGCATCTGCCGCCTGTTCAACGTCCGAGCAGCGCCACCGCCTCCCGAAGCATTTGAGGAGGCACCAGAGCATTCAACCCGAAGGAAGCGTACATGAGCGACGCCTCCGTCAGCAGCGCTACCTCCGGGCCCTGTCTGCAGCTCACGCGTACACATCCTGACGGTGCACTACACCAACGCGCCATGCACCCGCGACTTCCCGGCCATGGCTGAGACCTTGTCAATTTTTCGTCTGGAGCGCTGATCATGGCAACCATCTGGATATTCAACTCAATGTCAGACTCTGGACACAAGCCCTCTATCACAGGACAACTATTAAGCTTATCTGACACCATTTTATGCTTAAGGAATCCATGGGTCACAGACTCTGTCTTCATGGGAAAGCTGTATTGCGCGATAATTATTTTATCAATTTCCGGCTTTTACCCACACTTACTCTCCAGAGATATATGGCACATGTACGAATCCGCTCCATTACTGGCGACCGGATTCTTGCTTATGCCTTTCACTTTCCTACCTTTCCTCATTTATCGAATATATTTCATAAAACGCCTATCAAGCTTCTGCTTCAATCGGGCGACCCAAAAAATCTACTACCAACGTTTGAGCAAGGTACTCGTATTCGAATGGGCCAACACCGGAGGTGGCATCTTCAAACGCACCGAATACGGCGGCTCATCATTCAGCACCAGCTATGCCCTCGCCTTCGCCCCCCGCCGGGAAGACGGCAGCCTGCATCAAAAAGACTGCCTCTGGGTCGACAGCAACGAACCCACCGAACCCGGCGTCAAGCATGTGGCCGAGGTATGGGAATACCTCCGCCACTTCATGGACCACGGCCCGGACAAACTCCCCCCGCCCGGTGAACCCAACTGGTGGCACAAGCCACTGCACGCCATCTGCCTGACCCCGGCAGAAGCCTGGCGCCACTATGCCCCCTGGCGAACCGGCGAGCCCGGTGAAATGCAGGGTAAAAAGAACTGGCAATTGCCGTTCTGGGCCGTGCTGTTTCCCTACAACCTCTCCGTCGCCCTCTGCTGGTATGGCATCTGCCGCCTGTTCAACGTCCGAGCAGCGCCACCGCCACCAGCGGCCTTCGAAGAAGCCCCCGTTCAACCCGGCAAAAGGAAGCGCAAATGAAACCCATCGTACTGGTAGGCCATCGTCATAGCTGCCCGCTCCATGGCGAAGGCACTGTGGAAACCGGCGCAAATGCAACATTCGTGGATGGCAAGGCCGTCGCTCGTGTGGGCGATCGCATCAGTTGTGGCGCCGTTATCGAAACCGGCGCTGCCTGCACAATCATCGAGGGCCACCCCGCAGCAAGGGAGGGTGACACTACCAGTCATGGAGGGACCTTGATCGAGGGGGACCAGGGTTGGCTCATTGATTGAAAGCCACTACCAGCCACCGAGCCGGATGCTGAACGTCCAGCGGCCCAAAAGGCGAGCAAAGCCACCTTTCCGGGTGACCCGTTCTCACATCCATGGCGCCAGCCCGCAAACTGCGCCATGTCTGCGTCAATCCAGCACTGGCCGAAGCAACGCCTGTGCCTCATACAGGGTCGGTAAATACCGCAACCGTATCTCATCAATACTCAACCGCGAAGCATGAGTAGTGATGGTCAGCGTCGCTTTCAACTGACCGGCCCGCCCCAGCAATGGCACCCCCAGCACCCGCATACCGATTTCATATTCCTGATCAACGATACAGAACCCCTGCCCCTTCACGCGCAGCAGCTCAGCGTCCAGCTGCGCCCGGTCTGTCAGTGTGTAAGGCGTCAATGCCCGCAGCGGGTGACGGGCAAAGTATTCGTCCCGCTCCCCCTCATCCAGCCAGGCCAGCCAGACCCGCCCGCCGGCCGTGCAATACATGGGTACCCGCGAGCCCGGCCTGATCGACAAAGACGCCACATGGCTATACCGGCTACGCACCAGATGGATGATCTCATCGCCATCGCGGGTACCCACCGATACGTGCTCCTGGGTCTGCCGCGCCACCTGTTCAACAATCGGCCGCAGCATGCGCGGCAGTTGCGCCGAGTCCACATAAGCCTGGCCGATACGCAAGGCCTTGGGGGTCAGCCAGTACTCACGGCTGTCCGTTTCGGCAAAGCCCTCATGCACCAAGGTCAGCAGAAACCGCCGCACCGCACTGGGCGTAAGGCCAGATAACCTGGCCGCCTGCGGCACACTCAGACGCGGCTGCTCGGCGCTGAACAGTTGCATCAGCGCCAGGCCTTTCTGCAAGCCCGCGATCAGGTCACGGGGATGGATGACGGGTGTGTTCATGCATTCGACTCGCTACCAGAGGCACAAAAACAGCCGATTACTGCGATAACCGGATCATGACTGCGATTATCGCATTAAGTGGCCGCTTGGCGCATTGTTGCCCACGCCCCTCTGCCTCACCCTTGCTTCCATAACAACGCCAATAAGGAGGTCAGCATGATTCGAGGTTCCACTGAACTGGTCGCCATCGTCGGTTCGCCCATCGCCCAGGTGAAGTCCCCGGAAAACTTCAACACCTGGCTCAACCACAACAACTGCAACCTCGCCATGCTGCCCATCGACCTGCACGAGGCGGCGCTGGACAGCTTTGCGGATACCCTGCGTGGCTGGCAGAACCTACGCGGTTGCGTGGTCACCGTGCCTTACAAGCAGGCGCTGGCCAACCGCGTGGACGGCCTGAGCGAGCGCGCAGCTGCCCTGGGTTCGGTCAATGTGATACGTCGCGAGCACGACGGACGCCTGCTGGGCGACAACGTGGACGGCGCTGGCTTCCTCGGCGCTGCGCACAAGCATGGCTTCAAGCCGGCGGGCAAACGGGCACTGGTGATCGGTTGCGGCGGTGTTGGCAGTGCCATTGCCTATGCACTGGCTGAGGCAGGGATCGCCAGCATTACCCTCAGCGACCCCAGCACAGCACGCATGGGTGCTGTATGCGAACTGCTCGGCAACACCTTCCCCGGGCTCACGGTCAGCACACAGTTCAGTGGGCTGGAAGACTTCGACCTGGTGGCCAACGCGTCCCCAGTCGGCATGGGCACCCGCGCAGAGCTGCCGCTGTCCACCGCCGTGCTGGCTACCCTGCTGCCAGACACCCTGGTCGCCGACGTGGTCACCTCACCCGAGATAACCCCGCTGCTGAACCGCGCGCGGCAAGTAGGTTGCAGGATCCAGACTGGCCCGGAAATGGCCTTCGCCCAACTGGGCCACCTTGGCGCCTTCATGGGCGTCACACCGCTGGAGATCTGAGGCCATGACGACTCTGGAGCACACACACAACAGCTTCGACCTGGTTGTGCTGGGCAGCGGTGCCGGTGGTTTTGCCGCTGCCGCCACCGCAGCCCGCCGTGGGCTGAAGGTACTGGTGGTGGAAAAGGCCGAACGCTTTGGCGGCACCTCGGCGATTTCTGGCGGCGCAGTGTGGCTGTACGGCACCGACCAAGCCCGTGAAGCCGGCGCCAAGGACTCCCCCGAGGCAATGCGCACCTATCTCAAGCAGGTCATCGGCGACGGCTACGACCCCGCCTTGGGCGATGCCTTCATCGAGCATGGCCACCAAGCGCTGCGCTGGCTGGAGCAGAACACCGAACTGCGTTATGCCCTGCGCCCACTCTCACCCGACTATTACCCAGATGCACCCGGTGCCACTCAGTTCGGCCGGGCGCTGGAAATGGTCGAATACGACGGCAAGCACCTGGGTACACGCTTCAAGGATCTGCAGATGCCTCCGCCCGGCATGCTGCTGTTCGGCGGCATGATGGTCAACCGGGTGGATATCCAGCATTTCCTCAGCATTCGCCGCTCACCCAGGTCGCTGTGGCATTGCCTGAAGCTGATGACGCGTTACGCGCGCGACCGCCTGCAGCACCCACGCGGCACCCGGCTTACCACCGGCAACGCATTGATCGCCCGCCTGGCCACCAGCGCCTTCGCCCACGGCACGCAGTTGTGGTTGCGCAGCGAAGCCGTGGAGCTGATCGCCGAGCACGGCGTGATCACGGGCGTGGTCGTACAGCGCGAGGGCCGCCGTGAGCGGGTAATGGCCCGTGGTGGCGTGGTGTGCGCCATGGGCGGATTCGCAGCAGGCGCAATGGCCGCCGGCTACCGCCCTGCTCAAAAGGCGCCGCACCTGACCCTGTCACCACCGGCCAACGACGGAGCCGCCCTGCGCCTTGCCCAAGCCGTGGCAGCAGCCGAGGGCGAGAGCCTGGCGGCCAACTTTTTCTGGGCACCGGTTTCCGAACTGCGTCATGCCGATGGTGAACGTGAGCGCTTCCCGCACCTGGTCACCGACCGCGCCAAGCCGGGCGTGATTGCGGTAGACCAAGCCGGGCGGCGCTTCGTCAACGAGTCCGACTCCTACCACCACTTCGTGCACACCATGTTCGCCAACGGCATTGCCAGCTGCTGGCTGGTCTGCGATGCCGAGGCAATGAACCGGTACGGGCTTGGCCTGGCGCGGCCCAAACCCGTCAACAACCAGGCGTTGATCGACGCAGGCTACCTGTACCGGGCCACCACATCGCAGGCACTGGCCCTGGCCATCGGCGTCGATCCACAGGTGTTTGCGCAAACACTTGCACAGTTCAACAGCGATGCCAGCAATGGCATCGACCACGCATTTGGCAAAGGCGGCAACAGTTACAACCGTTACATGGGCGACCCGCAACATACGCCCAACCCATGCTTGGCACCCCTTACCAAGGGGCCGTTCTATGCCATCCGCATTCACACCGGCGACCTCGGTTCAGCCCGTGGCCTGGTGACCAACGCCGATGCCAACGTGCTGAACCGCAGCGGTTTGCCCATTCCCGGGCTGTATGCGGTCGGCAACGACATGAACTCACTGATGAAAGGCACCTACCCCGGCCCCGGCATCACCCTGGGCCCTGCCCTCACCTTCGGCTGGCTTGCTGCCAACCACATCACCGCGCGCCTGCAGGCGCCGGCTACCCATACGGAGAACCCGGCATGTACTACGAACTGAGAACCTACACCCTCGACCCATTGAAAATGGCCGACTGGCTGGCCCTGTACCAAAGCCACGCACTCGAGGTGCAGAGCGAACACCTGGGCAACCTGGTGGGCTTTTTCACCAGCGAGTTCGGCGACGTCAACCAAGTGGTGCACATCTGGGGCTATGCCAGCCTCGACGACCGCATGGCACGCCGCGCAGCCATGGCGGCAGACTCGCGCTGGGCGGAATTCTCGCGACGCAATCGCGAGCTGGGCGCGGTACTGCGCCTGCAATCGCGGCTGCTGCGCCCGACCGGTTTCTCACCGCTGCAGTAAGCCACACGCCACCTCCTCCAACAGCCGAGCGGACCCCTTCCATGCCCCCCCTTGAATGTGACGTACTCGTCATCGGCTCCGGCGCCTCTGGCCTGGCTGCCGCCGTAACCGCCGCGCATCATGGCCTGACAGTGGTCGTCGCGGAAAAAGCCGGCCAGCTGGGCGGCACCAGCGCCTGGTCGGGGGGCTGGTTGTGGATACCGCGCAACCCCCTGGCCATCGCCGAAGGCATCGTCGAAGCCGACGATGCCCCGGAGCGCTATCTGCGTGCGCAAACCCACACCCGCGAGCTGGACCCGCGTCAACGCGCCTTCCTGCGCCATGGTCCGGAAATGGTGGCGTTCTTCCAGCAACACACTGCCGTGCAGTTCCAGTGCGGCAGCCGTATGCCCGACATGCGTGAAGGCGATGGCAGTGCACGCGGCGGTCGCTCGCTGTGTGCATTACCTTACGACGGGCGCCGGCTAGGGCCTTGGCTGCACAAGTTGCGCCCGCCGCTGGACATTGTCAGCCTGGCCGGCATGGGCATTGCCGGGGGCGCCGACATGGCTGCCTTCTTCAACGCCACACGCTCGCCGAAGGCAGCGCTGCATGTTGGCAAGCGCCTGCTGCGCCATGGCCGAGACCTGCTGCTGCACCGTCGCGGCCTGCATCTGGTCAATGGCAACGCGCTGGTAGCGCGCCTGCTGCGCAGCGCCCTTGATCGTGGCGTGACATTGCTGACCGAGAAAGCGGCCAACCGTCTGTTGTTGTGCGAAGAACGGGTCAACGGCGCGCTGTTTGCCGATGGCCAAGCGATCTACGCACGGCGTGGTGTGGTGCTAGCGTGTGGTGGTTTCCCACATGATCGCCAGCGTATCTCGCAACTGATGCCGCACGCGCCAGACGGTGACCAGCATTACTCCGCTGCGCCCAGGGAGAATATCGGTGACGGTTTGCGCCTGGGCGAACAGGCGGGTGGCCAGGTGTCTGCGGCAGGCGCCCACGGGGGCGCTTGGGCGCCGGTATCGCAGGTACCGCGCGGCAATGGCCATTTCGGCCATTTTCCACACCTGATCGACCGCGCGAAGCCCGGTTTCATCGCCGTGCGCCGCGATGGTCGGCGCTTCGTCAACGAAGCCGATTGCTACCACGACTTCATGAACGCGCTGTTCGCCGCCACGCCGCAGGCTGAGCAGCCGGAGGCCTGGCTGATCTGCGACCATGCTGCGCAACGACGCTATGGCATCGGTTGGGCCAAGCCCTTTCCCTTCCCTACCCGCTTCTATCAGCGCAGTGGCTATTTGCACAGCGGCGCTACCCTGGCGCAACTGGCGCAGCGCTGCGGGATCGACGCCGAGCAGTTGCAGCGCACGGTGGAGGGTTTCAACCATCATGCGGCACAAGGTGAAGACCCAACCTTTCTGCGTGGCGCGTCGGCCTACAACCAGGCCCAAGGCGACCCGCAGCAGGCACCTAACCCGTCGCTTCGGCCGTTGCTGAAGGGGCCGTTCCATGCGGTGAAACTGCTGCCAGGCAGCCTTGGCACCTTCGCCGGCCTGGACACAGACGCCTCGGCCCGCGTACTGGACCACGCAGGGCAGCCGATACCTGGGTTGTTTGCAGTGGGTAACGACATGCACAGCGTGATGGGTGGGTACTACCCGAGCGGCGGCATTACCCTTGGGCCAGGGATGACCTTCGGGTATCTGGCCGGTAGAGCGTTGAGCGCGGGCTGTGCACATCATTGATGTCGGTTTTGCGCCCATCAGGCAACCAATGCCAAAGCCTTCTACCCTCCAGTGACGTGAATAGCTGCCGCGCCCGCCGGCCAACGCAACCGTTCGATAACCGAACAGTAGCCCGTCTCTCGAATTGACGCTGCTGTCTTCACTGCTCACCATGCACCGGCCTTGCGTGCCCCCCTGCCTGGGAAGCGGTCACGTACCCGTAGCACCGCAGCTGAATACAATTTCAAGAAACGAGCAGTCTATGAACCACTCCAAGATCCCCCCCGCCGCGCCCCGGATGTCCCAGGGCTCGATCGGCGACAAGCTCCGCGGCGCCTTTGGCGTCGGCAAGACCCGTTGGGGCATGCTGGCCCTGGTGTTCTTCGCCACCACCCTGAACTACATCGACCGCGCCGCCCTCGGCATCATGCAGCCCGTGCTGGCCAAGGAAATGAGCTGGACGGCGATGGACTACGCCAACATCAATTTCTGGTTCCAGGTCGGCTACGCCATCGGCTTTCTGCTGCAAGGCCGGCTGATCGACAAGGTTGGGGTCAAACGGGCCTTCTTCTTCGCTGTACTGCTGTGGAGCCTGGCCACGGGTGCCCACGGCCTGGCCACCTCGGCGGCAGGTTTCATGGTCTGCCGCTTCATCCTCGGCCTGACCGAGGCCGCCAACTACCCGGCCTGCGTCAAGACCGTGCGCCTGTGGTTCCCGGCGGGTGAGCGGGCCATTGCAACGGGGCTGTTCAACGCCGGCACCAATGTTGGCGCCATGGTCACCCCCGCGCTGTTGCCGCTGATCCTGGCTGTGTGGGGCTGGCAGGCTGCGTTCATCGCCATGGGCAGCCTGGGCCTGGTGTGGGTCGTGCTGTGGGTATTGAAGTACTACAACCCTGAAGACCACCCCCGCGTGCGTCAGAGCGAGGTGCAGTACATCCAGCAGGATGATGAGCCCGAGCCGACCCGCGTGCCGTTCAGCCGTATCCTGCGCCTGCGTGGCACCTGGGCTTTTGCAGTGGCCTATGCGATGACCGCACCGGTGTTCTGGTTCTACCTGTACTGGCTGCCGCCGTTCCTGAACCAGCAATACAGCCTGGGCATCAACGTGACCCAGATGGGGATCCCGTTGATCATCATCTGGCTGACGGCAGACTTCGGCAGCATCGGCGGAGGCATCCTGTCGTCGTGGCTGATCGGCCGTGGCGTGCGAGCCACGACAGCGCGCTTGGTGTCCATGCTGATCTTTGCCTGCACCATGCTCAGCGTCATCTTTGCCGCCAACGCCAGTGGACTGTGGGTCGCGGTGGCGGCCATCTCGATCGCGGTAGGCGCGCACCAGGCGTGGACGGCGAATATCTGGAGCCTGGTGATGGACTACACACCCAAGCACCTGGTGAGCACCGTATTCGGCTTCGGCAGCATGTGTGCGGCAATTGGCGGGATGTTCATGACGCAGATTGTCGGCAGCGTGCTGACCGCTACCAACAACAACTATGCCGTGCTGTTTACCATGATCCCCGCCATGTACTTCCTGGCGTTGGTGTGGATGTATTTCATGGCACCGCGCAAGGTCGAGAGCGCCTGAGAGCGCTAGCCACTTACCTCTACGGGGCCCTTGCGGGCCCTTTTTTTGGCTTGGAGTTTCTTGAGAAACGGACAACGACAATGCAGCGTTCGGTGTGTGAGCGGGTTGACCCACGGACATGACGTAGACGGTGCCATGCGCCACGTTCGCTCGATCAGACGGTGGCCAACACCGCCTTGGCTTTCTCCAGCGCCATGCGCGCGCGCTGCTCGCCGCTGATGCCCTGCTCCAGCAATTGCCGCGTGGGGATTTCCAGGCTCAGCGGCACGCTCGGCGGCAAGGCGCGCAACAGGCCAACCAGGTCGGCATCGCCATCACCCGGGAAGCGTCGCTCGTTACGCGCCTGGCGCAGGATCTCGTCCATGTCGGCCGGTACCGGGCCAGCAACGTCACACAGTTGGGCATAGCGCATGCGCTGCGGCTTCAGTTGCGCCAGGTCGTCCAGCGAAGAGCCGGAGCGGTTGAAGTGGAAGGCATCCACCAGCACGCAGCCATTGGCGCAATCGGCGTTGGCCACCACCCGCATGGCCTGGCGCAGGTCGCGTACGTCGGTCCAGGGCATGAACTCCAGGTGAGGGTGAATGCCGTATTGCGCCGCCAGCTCGCACAATGCGGCAAAGCGTTCGGTCAGGCGCGCTTCGTCGGGGTCGTTGCCCGCTACCAGCAATTCAGTGCCACCCAACCCGGCGCCCACCGCCAGGATCGCTTCGAAATCGGCTACACAGGTTGCCGGCTCAAGGCGCAGGATCTCCAGGTCGAGCACCTTGATACCCGTGTCGCGCAGGCGCGCCTGGGTTTGCCGGCGCAGTTCGGCATCGGCTACCAACGGGAAATGCCGCTCCTGTTCGGTGGCGGGTACCAGCCGTAGGCCGACATGGCTGTAACCCGCTCGGGCGGCGGCCTCGACCATGTCCGGTGGAGACAGCTCGAGCACCGTCAGGGCCGCGAGGGAAAAAATTCGATCAGTCATTTATCATCACCAGCAATAGTAAGGTTGCATCAGCCAATGTGCTCGGGCGCGCAAGCCCGACCGCTTTGGGCTGCCTGTCGTATCGCTTCGATCAGCGCCAGTGTGCGCCCCCCGTCGGCAGCGTCGATCAGCGGCGCCTGTTCACCCCGGGCAACCCGCACAAAATGCTGCAATTGCAGGGTCAATGCCTCGCCGGCGGGGATGCTTTCCGAGCTTTGCAACAGGGGCGTATGCCAGCCCGAGCCTGCCTCGGCGTAATGCCAGCGCTTGAGCTGGGGAATGCTCAGTGCTCCTTGGGTACCGGCCAGCAGATAGCACGGCTGGCCATCCTGGCGCGGGTACACAGGGCTTTCGCCAGTGTCCAGCTCCCAGCTCCACGGAGCAGCCACCGCGTCAGACCCGGTCAGGCTGCCCAGGGCACCGTTGGCAAACTGCAACAGCACTGCGGCGCTGTCTTCGTTGGCAAAACCGCGTACATCGTTGCGGGTGAAGGCTTGCACCTGCACCACCTCGCCGCACAGGTAACGCAACAGGTCAAGGTCGTGGATAAGGTTGGTCAGCAAGAAGCCGGCCCCTGGCTCGCGACGCCAGGGCGTTTCGAAATAGCTGTCGGGCTTTTGCAGTTGCCATAGCGCGGTGACGTTGATCAGACGGCCCAGCTTGCCTTCGTTGATCACCTGGTGCGCCTTGGCGATCAGCGGATTGTGTCGGCGATGGTGACCTACAAGCACCGGCACACCCTGGCGGTTTGAAGCTTCCACCAGTGCACGCACTTCATCCAGGTGCACCCCCACCGGTTTTTCCACCAGCACCGGCACCCCGGCCTCGACACAGTCCAGAGCGGTGGCGACATGCAGGTTGTTGGGGTTGGCGACAATCACTGCCTCGGGGCGCACTCGCTCCAACATTTGCCGGTGGTCGGCAAAGCAGGGCACGCCGCACTCGGCAGCGAAGGCCTCGGCCTGCGGGCCGGGGTCGGCCACGGCACACAGTTGGGCTTGCGGCACATTGCGCAAGTGCTGGTAATGCTGCCGGCCCATGATGCCGGCGCCAATCAAGGCAATACGAAGGGGTGCGTTCAACAGCCTGTCCTCTTGTCATTGTTGTCATGAAATTCTGAAACCTGGTTCCATAATTCATAATCGACAATTTAGAACCAAGTTCAGCTTTTCAGAAGAACGGGCGCAACAGACTGTGCGGTAATCGACCGGAATATCCCCTCAGGCAAACAGCTCGCTGGCTGGGCTGGCCGCCGACAGCTCTTCTGCCGCCGCCAGCAATAGCGGTGCCAGCGCTGCAAGGCGGCTCTGTGCCAGCCGCGCGCTGGGCCCGGCGATGCTCAGCACGCCGATCACCTCGTCACTTTGCGGGCGGCGTATCACTGCGGCCAGGGCTGAGGTGCCGATGGCGGAGGTCTCCTCGACCCAGGCATAGCCACGCTCGCGGGCGCGGTGCAGGTAGGCGAGCAATTCATCGGTGGAGCGTGGCGCGTTCGGGCCGAACTGGTCGGGGTCGGCAATACCCTGGCGCAACACCATCTGCAGCGCCTGCTCATCGTCCAGGCTGGCCAGCCAGGCATGCCCGGAGGCGGTATAGAACAGCGGCGCGTCGCGCCCCATATCCGGGTCATAGCGCAGCCCGGAGCGGGCCCCCTGGGACTTGGCGATCCAGGTTTGCCGGGCATCGTCGATCACCCCAAGGCGCACCAGTTCACCGCTGTCCTGGGCCAGGCGGTCAAGAACCGGCTGGATGATGTCGGCACCGCTGCTGGCCAGGTAACGAAAGCCCAGCGCTACCAGCTTGGCCGACAGCTGATAGCGGCTGTTTTCCCGGTTCTGGCGCACGTAGCCCAGCCGCACCAGCTCAGTGAGCATGCGGTGGGCAGCGCTTTTGGGAATGTCCAGGCGCTCGGCCAGGGTTTGTAACGGCAGCCCTTGGGGTTCACCGGTAAGGCTTTCTACAAGACTGAAGGCGCGTTCGATCTGACTACCAGCCATGTCACAGGTCCCTGATTTTTTGCGGATTCTAGAAGATGATTCCACATCGTCGCTAGCCAGCGCAGCTCGGGCCACCTCGAATGTCCGGTGATCGCCCAGTTCTTGCCTGACATGACCAACCTGACCTTGCAGGACCACCCGTTGCTGATAAGAATGTGGAACATTGTTCTAATAAAAGCACAGGAAACCCGCAATGCCTTCCGCTCCTCTCGAAACCGAATGCGATGTACTGGTCATAGGTTCTGGCGCCGCCGGGCTGGCGGCGGCCGTCACGGCTGCCTGGCATGGGCAGAAGGTGATCGTGGCGGAGAAAGAACCGGTGTTTGGCGGTGCCACCGCCTGGTCCGGCGGCTGGGCCTGGGTGCCACGCAACCCGCTGGCGCGCAGGGCCGGCATCGAGGAAGACATCGAGCAACCGCGGACTTATCTGCGCCATGAGCTGGGGGCAAACTACAATGCCGAGCGCGTCGATGCCTTCCTTGAGGCGTGCCCGCACATGGTGGCGTTTTTCGAGAAGTACACGGCGTTGCAGTTTGCCGACGGCAACGGCATCCCGGACATGCATGGCGATACGCCGGGGGCAGCTCTAGGCGGCCACCAGGTGATCGCCGCGCCCTACGATGCCCGCGAGGTTGGCGCCCTGCTGCCACGCTTGCGCAAGACCATGCGCGAAACCTCGTTCATGGGCATGCCAATCATGGCCGGTGCCGACCTTGCCGCCTTCCTTAACATGACCCGCTCGCCCAAAGCCCTGCTGCACGTGTGCAAGCGCTTTGGCCGCCACCTGTACCACCTGGCCCGCCATGGTCGGGCCATGCACCTGGTCAACGGTGTGGCGCTGGTGGCGCGCCTGGCTAAATCCGCACAGGACCTGGGTGTACACCTGCAACCGTCGGCGCCGGCCAAACGCCTGCTGATCGAGGATGGCCAGGTGCGCGGGGCGTGGGTCGCGACGCCACAGGGCGAGCAACTGATCCGCGCCAAGGCCGTGGTGCTGGCGGCAGGTGGTTTCCCCAATGACAACGCCCGGCGCCAGCAACTGTTACCGCGCGATGCCAGCGGCCACGACAACCTGGCGCTGCCGCCCAAGGGGTGTTCTGGCGATGGCCTGCGGCTGGGCGAGTCCGCCGGCGGTGTGGTTGCTACCGACCTGAAGTCACCAGTGGCATGGGCACCGGTTTCACAGGTGCCGTATCGCGACGGCAGCGTCGGCCACTTCCCGCACATTATCGAGCGCGGCAAACCGGGCGTTATCGGCGTGCTGGCCAACGGCAAGCGTTTCGTCAACGAAGCGCATGGCTATTACGACTATGTGTCGGCCATGGTCGCTGCAGTGCCGCAAGGTCAGGAGGTGTGCTCGTGGCTGGTTTGCGATCATCGCTTCTTGCGCCGCTATGGCCTGGGGCATGCCCGCCCGGCACCGCTGCCGGTAGGGCCGCATGTGCGCAACGGCTACCTGAAACGCGGCGCCACGCTCGAGCAGCTCGCCCAGGCCTGCGGCATTGACCCGTCCGGGCTGCGCGCCACGGTCACTGACTTCAATAGCCATGCCCGTAACGGCCAGGACCCGGCGTTTGGCCGCGGTTCCACGCCGTTCAACCGCAAGCAGGGCGACCCACGGCACAAGGGCCCTAACCCATGCGTAGCGCCCATCGAACACGGGCCGTTTTATGCGGTGAAAGTAAAGCCCGGCTGCTTTGGCACCTTTGCCGGGTTGCGCACCGACGGCAATGCCCGTGTGCTGGATGAGGCCGGGCAACCGATCGCAGGTCTGTACGCAGCAGGTACCGACATGGCCAGCGTGTTTGGTGGCTGGTACCCGTCGGGCGGTATCAACCTGGGGCCGGCGCTGACTTTTGGCTACGTCGCCGGGCGGCACATTGCCGGGGTGCAGGGGTATGAGTGAGCTGATCCACAATATACGGGTGGTCGGCACGCTTCAGGAGGACGCAGGGAAAGGCCGTGGCGCTTGAATCGAGCGCCACGCGGTCTGATCTTTCAGCGTTGTCGTCCCTCCGCTCACAGGTCACGCTGCGCTGTGCTCCTGAATCTGCTCAAGCCAGTAGGCCACATCCACCTCGTCGATCTGCTCGGTGCGCAGGAAGCGCTCGGCATATTGACGGTATACCCCGCTGCAGAGGAACAGCTGTAGCAATTGGCCATCGACGTGCCCCTCGCGGGCCATGGCCACCAGGATTTTCACCGATTCGGACAGTGTCTTCGGGGGTTTGTAAGGCCGGTCTGCTGCCGTCAGGGCTTCGAAGATATCGGCAATCGCCATCACCCGCTCGGCAACGCCCAGGTCCTGCCCGCCCAGACGGCGCGGATAGCCGCTGCCGTTCATCTTTTCGTGGTGGTTGCCGGCGATGTCGGGTACCCGCTTGAGCTGGCGCGGGAGCGGCAGCGCGCTGAGCATGATGATGGTCTGCACGATGTGTTCGTTGATCTTGAAGCGTTCTTCATCAGTCAGCGTGCCACGGCGGATCGACAGGTTGTACAGCTCGCCGTAGTTGCTGGCGTGGCCTGGCAGATGCATGTCGAACCCCCAGATATTCCGCGGGTCGTCCTTGACCACCGGCGGCGTGCGGGTGCCCCAGGGCACGCAGTGTTCGGGGCGGTCGGCCAGCAATGGCTCCTCTGTCGGTAGTGCAGGCTGCGGCACGCCGACAAGGCGTTCCGCTTCATCCCGGGAGATGCCCAGGCGGTTATCGAAATGGCGCAACCAGCGACGCTTGCCGATCACCTGCAAGCGCTGGATATCAGTGTCCTGCATGAACTCGCCGCCGATGTTGGCCTGGGCGACGAAAGCGAAGTCGTCCTGCAGCTCGGCCTGGCTTCGGCTCAGTGCGGCTTTCAGTACCTGCTGGTCGACGCCGCTGGCCAGGCCTTGCCAATAAGCCAGCTCCGCATCGCGCCACAGCACTTCGAAACGCATGCGTACTTCGTGAATGCGGTTGTACAGGGTCTCCAGCTTGGTCGCCTTGTCCACCACGTACTCGGGGCTGGTGACCTTGCCACAATCGTGCAGCCAGGCTGCCACACGGAACTCGTATCGCTCTGCCTCGGTCATGCTGAAGCTGGCGAACGGGCCGCTGTCGGCTGCCACTGCCTGATCCAGCAGCATCTGCGCCAGCTGAGGCACCCGCTCGCAGTGGCCACCGGTATAGGGGCTCTTGGCGTCGATGGCGTCTGCCAACAGCTTGATCATGGCGTCCAGCAAGCATTGCTGGGCTTCGACCAACTGGCGGGTCTCGATAGCCACTGCAGCCACACCGGACAACTCCTCGACAAAGCGCCGGAATGCCTCACCCACCCGCTCCGGCGCCTGCTCTTCGTCCATTTGCAGGACCAGGATGCCCAACAGTGCCTGACTACGATCATACAGCACCACGGCCAGACTGCGCTCATGCAGGCCGAGGGCCCGGGTCACTGCTAAAGCCAAGTGCTGGCGTGCGCCTTCATCCACTGCCAGTTCGCTTGGGTATTGCTCACCGCGGCACGAGGCGGCCAGGCGCAGCAAAGCCTGTTCGGCGTCGTACAGGTACACCACGCCGGCGTCGCCCCCGGCAGCCTCCACCAGATGGTTCAGCACGCCGTCGAGCATGCGCTCCAGGTTTCGCTCACGGCTGAGCGTAAGGGTAATCGCCTGAAAGTGGCGAATCGTACCGGCCATGCGGCTCAACACGCGGCTCAGCTCACGCACCTCGGAAACCCGCGAGTGCACGCCCACTTCACGGCTGAAATCAAAGCTGGCCAAGCCTTGAACCTGTTCACGCAACAGCCGCAACGGGCGGCCAATGCGCCGGCCAAGCACACCGCCAAGCACCAGCAACACGGCCATCAGCGCCACGGTCCAGAGCAACTGCTCGAACAAGACTTTGCGTGCCCCTACCAGCAGCTCGTGGCCAGGTACGGCAATCAGCACTTGCAAGTCGTGCCCGGCCAGAGTGGTCAGCTGCACACGAATGCCATACCAGGTCTGGCCATCCACCTGATAAGGCTGGGGCTGGTTGCCCGTCGGCAGGTCGGCGTATAGCCGCGCCAGGCTGGGAGCGCCCAGCTCGGCGACACGTGACAGGCGCACGCCTTGCCCATCGTGCACGATTGCCCGCTGCGGGTCCGGATAAGCCACAACATCGCCTTGGTCATCGACCACAACGATCTCGGTACCCGGGGTCATGCGCAGGTCCTGAATCTCACTGGCCAAGTCGTTGACCGAAACGTCCAGGCCGATCACGGCCCCACCGTCGACGCTACGTTGGGCCATGGTCAAGCCGACCTCGCGGGTGGTGAAGAACACATAAGGGCGGGTCAGCACAGTAGCGGATTGTACCGTGGCTTCAGCGAACCAGGGGCGCAGGCGTGGATCGAAGCGATATTCCGGTTTGGCCCGGGCCTGCAACAGCTTCAGCGCCCGATCATAAAAGCGCCACTCGCCCTGCACCTTCGCGCCCTCGCCACGGCTGACGCTCTGCACCAGAAATGCCGTGCCCGGTGGAGCGGCGAAACGCTGCATCAGCTGCGGGTCACGCAGGCGACGTACCAGCAGGAACTCGCCGCTGGGGTAACCCAGATAGGCGGCGCTGAGCATGCGATTGGCGTCCAGCATTTCCACCAGCTGTGGCAGCCGATCCATGCGCTGTGCCTGGGTGTGAAGCGTCGTGTTGTGGGCAAGCAGGCGGATGCTGCTTTGCGCCGGCTCGATCAGGCGCCTGGCGCGCTCATCGATGGTCTTGGCAACCTGCTGGGCAGCATCGCCAGCAGCAGCCACGAGGGTCTGGCGAATACCGCGATAGCCCTGCCAGGCCAGGGCGGCGCCGAGCAGCAGCATGCCCAGCACGATAGCCAGCGCCACCAGCCACTGCAGTGAAATACCACGTCCTGTATTGCCAACAACACGCCTCGTCGACACGCAGCCCATCCCAGGTACTCCATGTGCGGCACATTGCCTTGGCTGATGTCTGCAGCAGTGTAGAGTGCGCGTGAGCGTTCTGCCGGGCCGGCAACACGTTTACAGACGAGCGTGCAAGGCTTTGTACCGCGACACAGGCGACGTGGGCCATGATCAGGGCATCAGCCGCGCAACTGGTACCAGGTGGTCTTGAGCTGCGAATACTTGTCGAGCGAATGCAGTGACAGATCGCGGCCAAACCCCGACTGCTTGCCCCCACCGAACGGCACCGTCACATCCAGCGCATCGACCGTGTTCACCGATACGGTACCGGCTTTCAACGCCCGCGCTACCCGGTGCACCTGGTTGAAGTCGTCGCTCCACACCGAGGCTGCCAGGCCATAGATGCTGTCGTTGGCCAGGCGCACGGCTTCTTCTTCCGTGTCGAAGGCGCTGACCGCCAGCACCGGGCCGAACACCTCCTCGCGCGCAAGGCTCATGCGGCCCTCGACACCGGCAAAAATGGTCGGCTCGATGTAGTTGTCCGAACCTTCGACGGTCAGGCGTCGGCCGCCACACACCAATCGCGCGCCCTCTTGCCCGGCACGCACAATGGCGGCCTCGATGCGACCGGTCTGCCCGGCATCGACAATGGCCCCGGCGCGGCTCGCCGGATCCAGCGGGTTACCGGGCAGCCACTGGCGAGCCTTGGCCTGCAGGCGCTCGATGAACTCATCGTGAATGGCACGCTGCACGTACAGCCGCGAGTTGGCCGAACACACTTCGCCCTGGTTGAAGAAAATGCCAAAAGCGGCCTTTTCCGCAGCCAGGTCCAGGTCCTGGCAGTTGTCGAACACCAGGTTCGGGCTCTTGCCGCCGCACTCCAGCCACACCTGCTTGAGGTTGGACTGCGCCGAGTACTGCATGAAGTACTTGCCCACCTGGGTGGAGCCGGTGAACACCAGGCAGTCCACATCCGGGTGCAGGCCCAGCGCCTGCCCGGCCTGCTCGCCAAGGCCTGGCACCACGTTCAGTACGCCTTCCGGCAACCCCGCCTCCAGCGCCAGTTGGGCCAGGCGCAGGGCCGAGAACGGTGATTGCTCGGCGGGCTTGAGTACCACGCTGTTACCGGCAGCCAGCGCCGGGGCCAGCTTCCAGGCGGCCATGTCGAGGGGGAAGTTCCATGGCACCACGGCAGCGACCACGCCGAGGGCTTCGCGGGTGATGGTGGCCAGCGCATTGGCAGCAGTGGGCGCCACCTGGTCATACAGCTTGTCCAGCGCCTCGCCGTACCAGGCGAACACATGGGCAGAACCCGGCACGTCGATGTTGTAGGCGTCCATCACAGGCTTGCCCATGTTCAGCGAGTCCAGCAAGGCCAGTTCTTCACGATGGGCCATGATCAGCTCGGCCAGGCGCAGCAGCACTTTCTTGCGCTCGCCCGGCGCCATGCGCGGCCAGGGGCCTTGCTCGAAGGCTCGACGGGCGCTGGCGACAGCCAGGTCGACCTCGGCATGGCCGCAGGCGGTAACCTGTGCCATTACGTTGTTGGTGGCGGGGTTGATGGCTGCGAAGGTGGCGCCATCCTGTGCGTTGACGGGTTTGCCGTCGATCAGTGCATGGGCCGGAAGGTAGAGGTCCGAGGCGCGTTGTTGCCAGAATTCGAGCGTGTACATTTGTACTCCAGGCGACCGTCGTGGCGGTCCTTCTTGCGCAAGTAACAGGTACCACACAGTCCGCAAGCGCGCCGCGCCTCCTCTGTGGGAGCGGGCGTGCCCGCGAATCAGGCGACACGGTGGATGGCACCGGCTTCGCCGGTGTTCGCGGGCATGCCCGCTCCCACAGGGGAAACCGGTTGCCCTTGGCAACGGCTTAGAGCTTGCCGACCAACCGAGCGGTGCGGTCCACGGCAATGCGGGTTTTCTCCACCAGCTCATCCAGCTCGCTGTGGTTGGCGATCAAGGCCGGGGCCATGATCATTCGGCCCAGGGTCGAGCGAATGATCACCCCTTCCTCGAAACCAAAGGTGCGGCACTGCCAGGCCAGGTCGTTCTCGTTGGCAAAGCGCTTGCGCGTCGGCTTGTGCTCGGCGAACTGCAGCGCCGCCACCAGCCCGGCCCCTTGCACCTGGCCGATCAATGGGTGGTCGGCAAACACTTCCCGCAGGATGCGCTGCAGGTACGGCCCCGTGTCGTCCTTCACCTGGCGCACGATGCCTTCGTCACGCAGCGCCTTCAGGTTGGCGATGGCCACTGCTGCCGCCACCGGGTGGCCGGAATAGGTCAGGCCGTGGGCAAAGACCCCGCCGCGCTCCACCAATGCCTCGGCAATGCGTTTGCTCAGCACCAGGCCCCCCATGGGCACATAGCCGCTGGTCAGGCCCTTGGCAATCGACAGGGTGTCGGGCTCGAAGCCGAAGTATTCATGGGCGAACCATTCGCCGGTGCGGCCAAAGCCACCAATCACCTCATCGGCGCACAGCAGCACGTCGTACTGGCGGCAGATACGCTGGATTTCCGGCCAGTAGCTTTCCGGCGGGAAGATCATGCCGCCCGCCCCCTGGAAGGGTTCGGCAATGAAGCCGGCAACGTTTTCGGCACCCAGCTCGAGGATCTTTTCCTCCAGTTGCAGGGCGCAGCGTCGGCCGAACTCGGCCGGGGTCAGTTCACCGCCCTCGGCGTACCAGTAGGGTTCGTCGATGTGTGCCACATCCGGAATCAACCCGCCCATGTCGTGCATGAACTTCATGCCGCCCAGCGCCGTGGCCGCCAGGGTCGAACCGTGGTAGCCGTTCCAGCGGCCGATCATGATTTTCTTGCTTGGCTGGCCAACCACCTGCCAGTAGCGGCGTACGGTGCGGATCAGTACCTCGTTGGCCTCTGAGCCAGAGTTGGTGTAGATCGCGTGGCTGTAGTGCCCCGGCAGCAGGCTGAACAGCAGCTCGGACAGTTCGATCACCGCAGGGTGGGTGGTGTGGAAGAACATGTTGTAGTAGGCCAGCTGATCCATCTGCGTGGCCGCAGCGGCCGTCAGGTCACGGCGGCCATAACCGAGCTGGGTGCACCACAGGCCGGACATGCCATCCAGGTAGCGCTTGCCCTCACTGTCCCACAGGTGCAGGCGTTCGCCACCGACGATCACACGCGGCCCTTCGGCGTTCAGCGCCTTCTGGTCGAGGAAGGCATGAATGTGGTGGGCTGCATCGGCTGCCTGGTAGTCACGGGTCTGGCGTTGCGGGGCGAAAGGCGCGTTCATTGTTGGTTTTCCTTTGCGGTGGGGTTGCAGGGCGGCTGGCGTTCAGCGCAGCTTGCCCATGTAGCTTTCCAGCGGGTCCTTGCCCAGCACGCCCTGGGCATTGGCCAGCGCATCGATGAACAGGGAGAACAGTTCGGACTGGGTGCCGATGTCGAGCTTGGCGTAGACGTTCTTGCGGTGCGACTTGATGGTGTCTTCCGACACTCCCAGCCGCTCAGCCAGTGACTTGGTCGAGTGGCCACGCAGGATCAGCTGGGCGATACGGCATTCACGCTCGGTCAGCAGCGAGCTGCCGAAGTTGTTAAGGGCGGCATGGATACGTTGCTCGAGGATGTTCTCGAAGCGGCCTGCGCGGCTGTCCAGCCCGGCAAAATGCTTGCCGAGTACCGCCAGCACCCAAGGCGTGATGAGCCCGAACCGCGTGCGGCTTTGCCCATCCAGCTTGTCGGTGAAGGCCAGCGACACCGCCAAGCTTTGCCCGGGCGCCACCTGCAGGATGTAGTTGAGTTCATCCTCCAGGTGCGAGTGGCGGTAGAACGATTGGTAGTACTCGCTGACCTCGAAGTGATCGGGTGCCACTTCGAACAGGCCGTAACAGCCGGATTCGACCTGTTCCACACAAGCACCGTAGAACGGGTCAAGCAGGTAGAAGCCCGACAGGTAGCGGCTGACATTGCCCTCGGGCTGCCAAGGCGCCTTGTCATCCTGCTCGAACAGCGCACAGGGCATGCCGTCGTGCGGGTACAGGTACACCGTGGTCGCCTGGATCGGCCGGATCACACCCAATGCCGCAAACAGGCTGGCGGCAAAGCCCGGCCGGCCGATCGCCTCGGTGACCTTGGCCTGGTGCTCGAACCATTGTTCTGAAAGCAGTTGATTAGTCACTGTGGGCCTGCCGTTTCTTTTCAGTGGCACCGCCGCCAGTGCGGTGCGTCGTTGAGCAGATACTCCCACGGCGCTGCTGGCACCGGAATCACCCTTTGGGGTGAGCCGGGCAAGGGCAGTGGCCGCTCACCCCAAAGGGTGATTCCGGGTACCTGCAGGGTGTGGGAGCATCGACCTGCCCCAGCGCTGCGAGCTTCCCGCTCGACCTCCTTGCACAACACCCAACGGTTGCGAGCCCGCTCGCCTGCCGCGGTGTCCTGCATCCCTTTTCAGGAGTTAGCAATGCATACAACAACAAGTACAGCCCATAGCCCCGCCCCGCATGCACCCTCGCAACCCGGCACCAGCACCGGCCGCTTCCGCAAGTCCATGAGCATGACCGCCCTGGTGCTATTTGGCCTGGCCTACATGGTGCCCCTGGCCGTATTCACCACCTACGGGCTGGTCACCCAGATGACCAAAGGGCACCTGCCCACCGCCTACCTGCTCACGCTCGCCGCCATGCTGCTGACCGCTTACAGTTACGGCCGCATGGTCCAGGCCCACCCCTACTCCGGCTCGGTCTACACCTACACGCGCAAGGCCTTCGGTAGCCATATCGGCTTCATCACCGGTTGGACACTGCTGCTCGACTACATCTTCCTGCCGCTGCTCAGCTACCTGCTGATCGGTATCTACATGTCGGAATACTTCCCGACCATCCATGCCTGGGTGTGGGTGGCGGGCTCCATTGCCCTGGTCACCTTCCTCAACCTGATCGGCATCGAGTCGATCACCCGGGTCAACTGGATACTGGTAGTGGTGCAACTGGTGTTCATCATCGTCTTCGTCGCCTTGTCCATTCTCAAGCTCAGCGGACAGGCGGAGCCGGTGTCGCTGCTGGCCCCTTTCCACCACGAAGGCTTCAGCGTGCCGTTGATCATGACCGGTGCCGCCGTACTGTGCCTGTCGTTCCTCGGTTTTGATGCGGTGTCGACCATGGCTGAGGAAACCAGCAACCCGACCTACCGCATTCCCGTGGCGATTCTTGCGGTGTCGTTGATCGGCGGGCTGCTGTTTCTGGTGGTGTCTTATTGCGCACAGATGGTGTTCCCCGACTGGGGCAGTTTCGCCGACCCGGATTCGGCCTCGGTGGACGTGATGCGCCGGGTGGGCGGCGAGCTGCTGGTAACCGCCTTCACCGCTACCTACGTGGCCGGCTGCTTCGCCTCGGCCATGGTGTCCCAGGCCAGCGTGTCGCGCGTACTGTTCGCCATGGGCCGCGACGGTGCATTGCCGCGGGCATTCGGCCAGCTGGTGACGAAAAAGCGCGTGCCGGCCACTGCCATCCTGGTGGTCAGCCTGCTGTCGCTGATCGCCCTGGTGATCACCCTGGATACCGTGGCCAACATGATCAGCTTTGGTGCACTGTTCGCCTTCTCGGCGGTGAACCTGGCGGTGGTCAAGCACTACCTGGTCGACCAGAAACTGCGCGGTTGCCGCAACGGCCTGCTGTACGGCGTAATTCCCGGGCTGGGCTTTATCAGCACGCTGTGGCTATGGAGCAGCCTGACCAGCCTGTCGTTCACCATCGGTCTGTGCTGGATGGGCATGGGCCTGTTGGTGCTACTGGTGCTGACCCGGGCGTTGCGCGTGAAGCTGCCAGAGCTGCAGATGGCCGAGTGACACCTGACGACTTGCGCGCCTTTGCCTCGCGGGAACCGGTGCTGGAACGCAAGGCCGGGCGCCGAGGCAGTGCGCGCATTCATGGGTTTAACCTGTGCCGGCCGCTTCGCGGTCTTACCTGCTGAGAGGCCGGCACTGGTGCTCCGGGCTGTATACAATCAGCAAAAAGCTTGCTTACAATACCTAGCGCCTATGACATCGGTAATCGCCGATGCGTATTGCGCAGGCTTGCACCATGTCATCTACAAACCCTGTAAAAACGCTACTCGTCAAAAACGCCGCGCTGCTGGTCACCATGGACGGCGAGCGTCGCGAGATCAAGAACGGCGGCCTGTTCATCGAAGACAACCTGATCAGGCAAGTCGGCCCCAGCGATACCCTCCCGCAGCACGCCGACGTGGTTCTGGACATGGCCGGCAAAGTGGTCATCCCAGGGCTGGTCAACACCCACCACCACATGTACCAGAGCCTCACCCGCGTGGTACCGGCAGCTCAGGACGGCGAACTGTTCAACTGGTTGACCAACCTGTACCCAATCTGGGCGCGCCTGACCCCCGAGATGATCGCGGTGTCGACCCAGACCGCCATGGCCGAGCTGATTCTCTCCGGCTGCACCACCTCGAGCGACCACCTGTATATCTACCCCAACGGTTGCAAGCTCGACGACAGCATCCACGCGGCTGCCGAGATCGGCATGCGCTTCCACGCCGCGCGCGGCAGCATGAGCGTGGGCCAGAGCCAAGGCGGCCTGCCACCTGACTCGGTGGTGGAAAAGGAAGCCGACATCCTCAAGGAGTCGCAACGCCTGATCGAGGACTACCACGATGCCAGCCACGGCTCGATGCGCCGCATCGTGGTCGCGCCATGCTCGCCGTTCTCGGTCAGCCGCGACCTGATGCGCGAAGCTGCCGTGCTGGCGCGCCAGTATGGGGTGTCGCTGCACACCCACCTGGCCGAGAACGTCAACGACATCGCGTACAGCCGCGAGAAGTTCGGCATGACCCCTGCCGAGTACGCCGAAGACCTTGGCTGGGTCGGCCACGATGTATGGCATGCCCACTGCGTGCAGCTCGACCAGCACGGCATCGAGCTGTTCGCCCGCACCGGCACCGGCGTGGCCCACTGCCCATGCTCGAACATGCGGCTGGCCTCGGGCATCGCCCCGGTGCGCAAGATGCGCGACCACGGCGTGCCGGTGGGCCTTGGGGTCGACGGCTCTGCCTCCAACGACGGCGCCAGCATGATCGGTGAAGTGCGTCAGGCCCTGCTGCTGCAACGGGTGGGCTTCGGCCCTGACGCGATGACTGCACGCGAAGCTCTGGAGATTGCCACCCTGGGTGGCGCGAAAGTGCTCAACCGCAATGATATCGGCGCCCTGGCCCCAGGCATGGTTGCCGATTTCGTCGCCTTCGACCTAGGCCATGTGGCGTATGCCGGCGGCCACCACGACCCATTGGCGGCACTGGTGTTCTGCACCCCGACACAGGTGCATACCAGCGTGATCAACGGCCGCGTCGTAGTGAAAGATGGCCAACTGGCCACTGTCGACCTGCCGCGCGTACTGGAGCGCCACAACCAGCTGGCACATCAGTTGGTCAGTGGCACTTGATGCCAGGCATCAGCTCGGCATCGCCGGCTTGAATGAAAATAGTGCGCAGCCCTTTGGGCTGCGCTGTCACACAGCGAGATGTCCACTCAAAGGTCCATGACCATCTCATGCCAAGCCATGCCGCCGTGGTCCGACGGCGACGGTTTCACGTACTGGTAGCCCAACTTCTGGTACAGGGCCACATGCTGCTCCTTGCACATCAGGTGAATGGTCTGCTTGCCCGCCGCGTGCATGCGTCCGATGAATTCGTTCATCAACACTTTGGCGTAGCCTTTGCCCTGGTGGGCCGGGTCTACAACCACCGACATGATCACCACGTTCGCTGCCGCCGGGTCATGGCCGACCAGCTCTTTGAATGCCTCGTCGGACATCACGACCTCGTGGGCGCAACCGCTGTTGATGAAACCAACGATCTCGCCGTCACTTTCCAGCACCAGGAAGCCTTGTGGGTACTGCGTGATACGCGTGCGGATTTTCTCCAGCGTGGCTGCCTCATCCCCTTCATAGGCGCCAATTTCGATGGCGTAGCAACGCTCGGCATCTGCGGGGACGGGGGTGCGAAACTGGAGGGCGCTCATGGCAAGTATCCTTGGCAATGGTAAAGGCAGCCGCCATGATAAATGAGCATCGTCCTTGCGCTCCATCATTGCGAACTCGCTCAGGTCGGGCGTGTGATGCTTGCTGCTTGCCAAGGACGGCAAGCATCATGGGAGCCTTGCTCTATTGCCACGGATACGCCGATGACCGCTGTAACTTCCCTCACCACCGAACCAAGCCGCTGCAAACGCCTGAAAGCGGCCAGCAGCAGGGATCATGACAGCGTTGATCAACTGGTGATGGCAGCGCGGCCTTTCGAGAACCGCGCGCGCTATGGACGCTTCCTGCAGGTGCAGCACCGCTTTCATGGCAGCCTGCTGGCGTTGTATCAGGATGAACAACTCAACCAGCAACTGCCTGGGCTGGCGGCGCTGTCGCGTTTCGCGGCGGTAGAGGCCGACCTGCTCGACCTGGGCCTGCCACTGCCAACGTCCCCCCAACCGGTCTGCGTCAGCTCGGCCCAGGCCCTGGGATGGCTGTATTGCAGTGAAGGTTCGAACCTGGGGGCGGCGTTTTTGTTCAGGCACACACAACGTCTTGGACTGGATGGCGACAAGGGCGCCCGCCACCTGGCCCCCCACCCGGATGGCCGAGCGCTGCATTGGCGCGAGTTTGTTGCCAGGCTGGACAGCCTGGTGCTGGGGGAACAGGAAGAAGCAGAGGTGGTGGCAGGCGCGATTGCTGCGTTCGACAGTTATCGGGGGCATCTGCGTGAGGTATTTGCAGGCAGTTGACTGAGCGCAATGGCACCTGTTGCGGGTACTGCCCAGCACCAGCCACCCCGGCAAAGTTCTTCAAGTTGTTGCTGCAGCGAACTTTTTCTTGATTCCCTGTCTATGTGTGAGGCGCAGAAAGGTAGCGGAACGCGAGACAAGGTTCGCCCCACACCTGCTGGCCAGATGGCTCAATTGTTATCAGAGGTTAGCTACGCTCATGAAAATACATGTCGCAAGGTTGGTGCTGCTCGGCCTGTTCTCGTTCGCGGCGGTGGGCACGGCATCGGCAACACAAATGAAAGCCACCGAGGCAGTTGCACCGGCCGTTCAATCACCGTTGCAACCAGCCGGCAACCCTTGGTCCAGGGTGGCCAGTGCGGCCGTTGAACAGCCGGCCACGCTGCTGGCGCATGATGACGATCGCTGGCATGGCCACCGAAGCGACTGGCGCCGCGAACAGTGGCGGCGTGAACAAGCCCGGCGGGACTGGGAGCGGCGGCGCGACTGGGAACGGCGCCGTGATTGGGAGCGCCGCCATGAGCGCGCTATGCGCCAGCGTCATCATGACGAGCATCGCTACTACCGCCGTTGAAGCCCATGCGAGCGTGCAGACGCGGTGTCAGTCGGCCAGCTGGTGAGCATCGCCCGCCGCCTCTGCCTCCATCTTCAAGCGGTCAGCCTTGCAGATGTATTTGGGCTTGCGCGGCGCCAGTTTGGCACTGGCCTTCTTGGCATGCGCCTGCAACAGTTGCTTGATCTTCTTACGACGGTTCATGGTCCACGGGGCCTGTCAGTACGGTTTAGCTGCCGCCATCATACCTCGGCAGCCTGGGGAAAACGCGGGCAAAGGCCAAGTTCATGCCTGCCAAGGCCGCAGCAGGACACATGATTCGCCGCGTTGACGTTATTTTCACAGTCCGCAGATTAGCGTCACGCCCTTTCCGGCCACGAGCACGACCGCTGGCCGCCAAGGTACGACGAGGCATACGTGTCACACACTACATCCCCCGCCGCGCACAAGCGCGTGGACTGGGCCGGCTTGGGCTGGCTCTTGCTGTTCTTCTGGTATTTCTCCGGCGTAACCCAGGCGTTACTACTGTTCAGCGGGACTACCGGCTTCGCCGGTTTTCGCGATGCGCTATTCCTCAGCAGCCTGTGGCTGGCACCCGTCCTGTTGCTGCCGCGCTTCACCCGCGCCACCGCGGCAATCATCGGCCTGGTGCTGTGGGCTGCGTCGCTGGTTGGCCTGAGCTACTTCGGCATTTATCGCCAGGAGTTTTCACAAAGCGTCATCTTTGTGATGTTCGAGTCCAACACCGCCGAGGCCGGTGAGTACTTCAGCCAATACTTCAACGTGTGGCTGGGCCTGGCACTGGTGCTGTACACGCTGGTTGCGGTACTGCTGTGGCGACGCGTGCGCCCGGTCAACCTGCCGTTGCGCAGCCGCCTGCCGGTGGTCGCGCTATTGCTGGTGGCCAACCTGGTGTGGCCGTTCTACAAGCAGATGGTCACCCAGGAACGCAACTTCGCCGATGCGCTCGAAAAAGTGCAGCAGCGCATGGAACCGGCCGTACCTTGGCAGTTGCTGGTCGGCTACCGCCAGTATCGCCAGCAGCTGGACAACATGCAGAAGCTGCTGGCCCAGAATGCCGCACTGCCACCGCTGCAAAACCTGCGTGACAGCAGTGGCAAGGCGCCACGCACCCTGGTACTGGTGCTGGGCGAGTCGACTACCCGCGAGCACATGCACCTGTATGGCTATAACCGCGAC
Organism: Pseudomonas sp. 3HC3; assembly: GCF_044904505.1. Classification (NCBI taxonomy): domain Bacteria; kingdom Pseudomonadati; phylum Pseudomonadota; class Gammaproteobacteria; order Pseudomonadales; family Pseudomonadaceae; genus Pseudomonas; species Pseudomonas sp. 3HC3. The sequence goes on along the minus strand of NZ_JADDRH010000001.1, from coordinate 155,173 downwards.
ACCACGCCCAACCTCGACGCGCTGGCCGCCAGTGACAAGGGCCTGACCGTGTTCCGCGACGTGGTATCGCCACGCCCGTACACCATCGAAGTGATGCAGCAGATCCTCACGTTCGGCGACGAGCAGAACCCGGACCGCTTCCTCAGCGCCCCATCGCTGATCAACCTGATGAAACAGGCAGGCTACAAGACCTTCTGGATCACCAACCAGCAGACCATGACCAAGCGCAACACCATGCTTACCACTTTCTCGCAGCAGACGGACGCGCCGGTGTACCTGAACAACCAGCGCAACCAGAATGCCAGCCAGTACGATGACGTGGTGCTGGCACCGTTCGAGAAAGCCCTGCAAGACCCTGCGCCCAACAAATTCATCATCGTGCACCTGCTGGGCACGCACATGGACTACCGCTACCGCTACCCGGACGCCTACGCACACTTCAACGACAGGCAGGGCGTGCCAGGCACGCTGACGGCGGACCAAGTAGAAACCTATAACTTCTATGACAACGCGGTGCGCTACAACGACTATGTGGTGTCGACCCTGATCAAGCGTTATTCGGCAGGCAACCCCAATGGGTTCCTGATGTACCTGTCCGATCATGGTGAAGACGTGTACAGCTCCGGTGACCACGACCGCCTGGGGCGCAACGAAGGCGCACCGACCCGGCCGATGTACACCATCCCGTTCCTGCTGTGGACTTCGCCTAGCTGGCAGGCCGACCACCCGCGTGACTTGCAGGCAATGGCCAACCGCCCGTACAGCAGCTCACACCTGATTCACACCCTGTCTGACCTGGCCGGGTTGAGCTATGACCTCTATGAACCGGCCAAGAGCCTGGTCAGCCCACAGTTCTTGGTAGCGCCACGCTGGATCGGCGACCCATACCGCAAGGATGGCTTGCGCGAGTTCGATCAGCTACCGCGGGACAAGGCCGACGGGGTACAGGAAACAGCCAGCACCCGGCAGTAAATGAGGCCACGGTTCATGCAGGGCAGCTTCCCTGCCGGGCACTCCCCCGCACCGCCTCGGCCAACTTGCGCAGGTTGGCCTGGTGCGCATTCACCAGGCTGGTGATGCTGTTGTCCGCGGCAGTCTGCACCGACGTACGGCAGGTCAGCTCGGCCTGCCCTTCCTGCTTGAGGCGCCACACGGCCTCCAGCGAGGCGTAGCGCCCTGGCACCGTGTCGAAGCGCTGCACATCCACCCGCAGCGACGCCTTGCCAGCGCCCGCCGGGCCGCCCAACTGGTCCTGCAGGGCGCTGCGGAATTCATCCACCAGGTTGGCGCCCCACCACTCCGTCTCCAGGATGGCCAGGCCGCTCTGCCCTTGCCGCACCACCAACTGTGGGCGGTCGACCTGGGGCGGCACGGCTACCCTGATAACCTGGATGCGCTGGCCGCTGCCACGCACCGGTTCGCTCGGTACCAGCGTGTGGTAGTTGTTCGGCGTACTGCTGCAGCCCCCGAGCCACACCAGCAGGCTGGCCACACATACATTGCGCAGTCGTTGCATCGGCTGTCTCCTCAGGGTTCAAGGTCTGCGGCCCCGGCCGCTTTCGGCCGGCCACGAATCAGCGACTCGGGGTGGCGGCCCAGGTAATCGGCAAGGTCACGTAGCGAACGCGACATGCGCTCCAGCTCGTCCAGTGTTTCGCTCATTCGCTGGCGCTGTGGCGAGTCTTCGGAAATGGCCGAGTTGGCCGTACGCAGGGTCTTGTGCACCTCGTCCAGCGCCACGTTCACGTCCGGCAGTGTCTGGCCATTGAACTGCCTGAGGCTGGCGCGCAGCTCACGCAGACTGCCGTCCAGGTTACCGGCGATGCTTTCCAGCGGCAGCTTGGCAATGCGCTCCACTACCCGCTGCAACTGTTCCTGCAATTGCTCAAGGCTGCCGGGCAGCGTCGGGATCGTGATGGGGTTGGCAGCCATGTCGAAGGTCACCTTGGGTGCATCCGGGTAGAAGTCCAGCGAAATGAACATCTGTCCGGTGATCAGGTTGCCGCTACGCGCCTGGGCCCGCAGCCCATGTTCGACAAAAGTGCCAATCAGTTGCCGCGCACCTTCCATATCACCCTCGGTGTGCTTGAACACCGCCAGCATCTTGCGGTGCACCGGCCCTAACCGCTGCGGATAGATCACCGCATCGACCACTACCGGAAAGGTCTGCCGCGCAGCATCGTAGTCAAGCTGGATCGAGGTGACCCGGCCAAACTCCACACCCTTGAATTCCACAGGTGCGCCCACCGACAGGCCGCGCATGGCCTGGTCGAAGCGCAACTGCAGGTACTGCGCCTGGCCATGGGGCGGTGCCAGCGCCCTGTCGCGGTCAGCGAATAGCTGGAAGCGGGCCTGATCAGCAGCAGGCTCGGCTTGCGCGGCGAAATCGGGCGAGCCAAAGGCCAGCCCGCCCACCAGAATCGACGACAGCGATTCGGTGTCGACCTTCAGGCCATTGGCACCAATCTGCATGTCGATGCCACTGGCATTCCAGAAGCGCGTGTCAGCAGTGACGAACGTGTCGTAGGGCGCCTGCACGAATACGCCAATCTCTACCCCCTTGCCATCGTCCTGGAGCGCAAAGGACACTACTTCGCCAACCGGGATCTTGCGGTAGTAGATCGAAGAGCCGATATCCAGCGAGCCCAGGTCGCTGGCGACAAGAACAAAACGCTTGCCCTTTTCGTCATAGGTGATCGGCGGTGGCAGTTCCAGGCCGACAAAGGACTTTTCCGGCTCTTTCGAGTCGCCGGAATCGGCCCCGATGAAACTGCCCGAAAGCAACGTGTCCACCCCGGAAACCCCGCCGACGCCGATGCGCGGTCGCACCACCCAGAAGCGCGCCCCTTGGGTAGCAAACGAACGGGCATCGTTGGAAAGCTGAACCTTGGCCACCACACTCTTCTTGTCGTCGGCCAAGTCCACCGTGGTCACTTCGCCAATCACCACGCTGCGGTATTTTACCTGGGTCTTGTGCGCCACCAGTCCCTCGCCACTGTGGAAAGAAATGGTAATCACCGGCCCTTCCTGCATCCAGTTGCGCACCACCAGCGAAGCGCCGATCAGGATTGCCAGGATCGGCACGATCCATACCAGCGACACACTCCAACGTCGGGTGCGCACTTCAACCTGCCCAGGGCCCTCGCGCTTGTCAGTCTGTTGCCCCATCAATGCGGCCTCCCCTCGTTGGCATGGCTATCCCAGATCAGGCGTGGATCAAAGCTCATCGCAGAGAACATGGTCAGCACCACCACCATGCCAAAAAACAAGATGCCCACGCGCGGCTCGATGGTGCCCAGCCCACGCAGCTGCACCAGCGCAGCCACCAGCGCCACTACCATCACATCGAGCATGGACCAGTAACCGATCAGTTCGACGAAGCGGTACAACTGCGAACGCTGCCGGCAGGCCCAGGAAGAACCACGCTGGGCAGTGAACAGCAGCAGGCCAAGGGACAAGAACTTGATGGCAGGCACACCCACGCTGGCGATGAAGATGATCAGCGCGATGTCCCAGGCCCCGGCCTCCCAGAACTCCAGCACGCCACCGCCAATGGTGCTGTCTGTACCACTGCCGAGCATTTCGGTGTGCATTACCGGCAGCAGGTTGGCGGGGATGTAGAAAATCAGAGCTGCCAGAAGAAACGCCCAGCCACGGCTGATGGCATTGGCCTTGCGCCGGTGAATGGCGGCGCCGCAACGGTCGCAGGTGTGCGCGCCACTGCGCGCGTCGCAGGCCTGACCACAGCCATGGCACAGACACAAGCCAAGGTCGTGCGCATTGGCTGGAGTAGTCATACCTGTTCCCACAAGTCGCGGATGTCCTTGCCGGCAATGTGGATGATCAACATGCTCAGCGCAGCCAGGGCCAGCAGGCCGATACCGGGGATCACATCGAGCAGCCCCGCCAGCTTGATCACCGCCACCATCGCCCCCAGCAGACACACCTCCAGCATGCTCCAGGGCCGCAGGCTTTCCAGGCCACGCATGCACAAGGCGAAACCGGGGGCACGCTGGCCGGCAAGGGCAAAACTCAACACCCAGCACAACAAGGCAATTTGCAGCAGCGGCGCAAAAATGATCGACAGCGCCATGACCAGGGCGATGAAGGTGATACTGCCGTGACTGAGGATCTGCACGGCGTCCCACAATGTGGCCGAGTGGGTCAGCCCCTGCATGCCGATGGTCATGACCGGGTAATAGTTGGCGAACACCAGCAGGACACCGCCCGTCACGCTCAATGCCAACCGCTGCTCGATGGTCAGTGACCTGTGCCGGTACAACACGCCGCCACAGCGCTGGCAAAGGGCACGTTGATGTTTGAGCAGCGGGGCTCGGTGGTACACCGTGTCGCAATACTCGCAGATGATCAGATCTTGCGTCTGGATCATGGTTTGCCCACAGGTAGCCTTGCATCAGGCCAAGCGGCTAATCGGAACAGCGCCTGATATTTGGTGTAGCCCATCTGGACAAAACTTCCATCACCGCGTCAAAGGCGAACTATTCTGTGAGGCGGGCTCAGTTCAGGAACTTCGCCAGCTCTTCCCGACAAAACTCCACGAACAACTGCGCCGGTTTGGTCAGCTGGACTCGCTTCAACCACGCCGCAGCCAGCCCCGACAGCGCCACCGGTTCGGCAATGTCGAGCATCGCCAGGCGCTGGCCGTCATAGGTGTATTCCGAGTGCGGGCGGGTTACCAGCAACGAAAAACCGAAACCCTGACCCACCATGCCACGCACCATCTCGATCGACGGCGAACTGAAGACGATGTTCGGTGCCAGGCCCATCTCGTTGAACAAGCTGACGAAGTAGGTGCGGCTAGGGGCCACGTCCAGCAGGATCATCGGTTCCGGGCACAGGTCGCGCAGCGAGACCTGGGCCTGGCCGGCAAAGCGGTGGTTCTCTGGTAGCAGCACATAGGGCTTCTGCGGCGGCATCAGCGGTTCGGCCTCGATGGTGCCATCCAGGTCGTGGTCATAGAGAAACGCCAGGTCGAAGGTACCGGCGGTCAGGCCCTGGATCAGGTCCTGCTGTTCACCGTCGCGCAGGCGAATGTCCACACCCGGGTAACGCTGGCGAAAACCGGCGATCAGGCGAGGCAGGTACAGCGGCGCCACGGTTTCGAAACAGCCAATGTCGATTTGCCCGGCGACGGTATCGTTGTCGGCCAGGGCGTTCTGTTCGAACTCATGGGCCATCTGCAGCAGCGACTTGGTCTTGGCGTAGAAGCGTTTGCCGCTGGGCGTCAATGACACGCCCTGGGCGTGGTGGCGGATGAACAGCTGTACACCGAAACTTTCCTCCAGACTCTTGATAGCCGTGGAAATGGACGGCTGGGCGATATACAGCTGGCGTGACGCTTCGGCCACACTGCCCGCTTCCACGGTGGTGACGAAGTACTTCAGTTGTCGCAAGGTATAAGCAGCCACAGGGTACCTCTCTGACGCTGGTCTGGGCAGACTGGGATCACGCCTCACACTTTACCCTTGGCTATCGCTGAGCGGGCGCTGAGAGCTGAAGGATTTACCTATACCTTGAACAGGTTTTTTGTATGGGCCGGGTTGCCCCGGCCCGGTGCATCACTCAAACCCGGGGTTCGCCCGAATGCAGTCGTCACCAATCTGCTTGTACCCCGATTCACAGGGCATTCCGCAAACTGGAGCCGCACCGCGCTTACGCCGGGACAGCGTTGCAGGCGGCTCAGTGGTATCTGCCTGATCCTCATCATGGGCGTCTGGCAGGTCTTTCATCGGTTCTTCTTGCATGCATTTCACTCCTTGGTGGGTTGCTAAGGCCAGGCCAAAGATAGGTCGCGCTTCTGCTGCCGCGCAGCTGGAAACAGGCCCCAGAGGCACTGCAGCCACTGGTCAAAAACGCCCGAGCGTCTTTACTGAAAGTCATCGGCCCAGGTAAGCGGTGTGCGCTAATGAAGATCGTGGTCACCAGCATCCTCGTCGACGACCAGGCCAAGGCCCTGGCTTTCTACCACTACGTACTCGGTTTCGAGCCCAGACACGACATCCCCATGGGCCGGTACCGCTGGTTGACCCTGACTTCGCCCAACGACCCCAATGGCGTCGAACTTCTGCTGGAACCCGACGCGCACCCGGCGGCCAAAGTGTACAAGGCCGCGCTCAAGCAGGATGGCATCCCCGCCACCTCATTCGGCGTGCGTGACATCCAGGCCGAATACATGCGGCTATGTGCAGCAGGTGTGAAGTTCATCCGGCCACCTACCCCAATGGGGCCGGTTACCGTGGCGGTGTTCGATGACACGTGCGGCAACCTGATCCAGATTGCCCAGAAGCACTAGCCGGTTGCCCTTACCCCAATGCGCACCCACAAGGAAAAAAGATGCGCCACGAATTCAGCGAAGTGCTCAACGACCTGGTCGACTACTTTCTGCTCGGCGATATCCAGTTGCTCGAGCGCTTCAAGCAAGACCATCAACTGCCCGACGACCTGGCCCGTGCGTTCACCCACGGTGACAGCGGCGACCAGGCTGTGCGCGAAGGTGTCGTGCTGCCGCTGGCCGGTGTCGACAACCTGCCCTACCGCATCCTGTTCACCCTCGATAACCACACTCCGGCCCTGCGCGAGGCCGGCAGCCGTCTGAAGCACCGGCGCAATGGCTATGTACTGCGGGTCGAGCACGGTGCGCTGATGCTGTACACCTGGCGCATCCTGCAGCACTTCACGCCCAAGACCCTGGGTGACCTGATGGCGCGTTACCAGGTGACAGGGCGGCCGATCATCGAACTGGACAATGGCTGGTACGACGTGGAGGTGCTGGCGGGCGCACTGGTGCGCGACGGGTTGTACGAGCCGGCGTTCGAGTTCGTGTTGAAGAAGCGCTGGAACCGGGGTGAGGCGACAGCTGTGGATACCGGGTATGCATTCGGGCTACGTGGCTACTTCGACTGATTGATCGCCTGTTCTGGCCTCTTCGCGGGTGAACCCGCTCCTACAGATACTGCACAGGCCTCGAAAGCTGTGTAGGAGCGGGTTCACCCGCGAAGGGGCCAGCACAGGCAAACTCAACCTTCAGGTGTGATTGATATCCCGATCCTTGGTCTCAGGCAGGAAGAAGATCCCCAGCACCGCCGTCATCAGGGCAATCACGACCGGGTACCACAAGCCGTAATAGATATCCCCGGTAGCTGCCACCATGGCAAACGCCACGGTCGGCAGGAAGCCGCCGAACCAGCCATTACCGATGTGGTAAGGCAGCGACATCGAGGTGTAGCGGATACGCGCCGGGAACAGCTCCACCAGCCAGGCGGCAATCGGGCCGTAGACCATGGTCACGTAGATCACCAGAATGGTCAGCAGCAACAGCACCATCGGGTAGTGGATCTTCGCCGGGTCGGCCTTTTCCGGGTAGCCCGCCTCTTTCAACGCACCACTCAAGGCTGCGGTAAACGCTTCGCTCTGCACCTTGAAGTCCGCCGCTGCCAGGCTGCTGCCGTCAAAACTCGGCAGTACTCGCTCACCTATGCGGATCTGCGCCACGCTGCCGGGTTCAGCCGCTTCGTTGGTATAGGGAATGGCGCGCTTGGCCAGCAGGCTCTTGGCAATGTCGCAGGAGGTGGTGAATTTGGCCTTGCCCACCGGGTCGAACTGAAATGCGCACTGATCTGGGTCGGCCACCACCACTACCGGGTTCTGCTCCTGGGCAACGAACACATCCGGGTTGCCGTACTCGGTCAGGGCCTTGAAGATCGGGAAGTAGGTCAGCGCGGCGATGATGCAGCCGGCCATGATGATCTTCTTGCGGCCAATCCGGTCGGACAGGCTACCGAAAATGATGAAGAACGGCGTGCCGATCAGTAGCGAGCCGGCAATCAGCAGGTTGGCGGTCTGTGGATCGATCTTGAGCATCTGCAACAGGAAGAACAACGCGTAGAACTGACCCGTGTACCACACCACGGCCTGGCCGGCGGTACCACCGAGCAGCGACATGATCACCACCTTGAGGTTGTCCCAGCGGGCAAACGACTCAGTCAGCGGGGCCTTGGATGCTTTGCCTTCGGCCTTCATCTTCATGAACACCGGCGACTCGTTGAGCTGCATGCGGATGTACACCGAAATCGCCAGCAACAGGATCGACAGCAGGAACGGCACCCTCCAGCCCCAGGCTTCGAACACTTCCGTCCCCATGGCCGTGCGGCATGCCATGATCACCAGCAAAGACAGAAACAGCCCCAACGTGGCAGTGGTCTGGATCCAGGCGGTGAAAAAGCCGCGTCGGCCCTTGGGTGCATGTTCAGCCACATACGTGGCCGCGCCGCCGTATTCGCCACCCAAGGCCAGGCCCTGCAGCAAACGCAAGGTGATCAGGATGATCGGCGCAGCTACGCCGATCACACTGTAGCTTGGTAACAGGCCCACCAATGCCGTAGACAGGCCCATGATGACGATGGTGATGAGGAAGGTGTGCTTGCGTCCGATCATGTCGCCCAGTCGGCCGAACACGATGGCGCCGAACGGCCGGACGGCAAAGCCGGCGGCAAAGGCCAGCAAGGCAAAGATGAACGAGGTGGTTTCATTGACGCCTGCAAAGAAATGCCTGGCGATGATTGCCGCCAGGGAGCCGTACAGGTAGAAGTCGTACCATTCGAACACCGTGCCCAGGGACGAGGCGAAGATGACCTTGCGCTCCTCCTTGGTGATGCCGCGTTGGGGCGCGCTGCTGCCCGTGGATGCGCTGTCGAGAACCGCCATGGGTTGCCTCCGTCATGTTGTCATGCAGGCCGGAGCACCCCACAACCACTTCACCGTCGCACCCAGGCCCTTGAGCTTGCTTTGTTTGCGCGAAGCACGACGAGGCGGGCCGCCTCGGATCGCAGCAAGGTAAATGAAGCATAATCGGGATTGCCTGGATATCCACCCGCCAGGTCCTGCACACGAAGGCGGCCTGGACGACACGGCAGGACCGGGTGTTGCGCGATATCTGGTTGGCGATTCTGGCGAGGGCGGTTTCACCCGCCAAGCACTACCGGCCCCTTCAACTCGACCTGATTACCATCCGGGTCATAGCAGTAAAGCGAAAGCCCCTCGCCTTCGGCACCATAACGCTTCTCTGCAGGCTCCACCTTTACCCCGGCGGCTTCCAGATAGGCAGTCAATGCGGCCTCGTCGAACGGCTCGATGCGCAGGCAGAAATGGTGCAGGTTGCGCCCCTCCACCCCCGGCGCCGCCCCACCTGGCTGCCCCAACGGGCCATCCAGGGTCACCAGGTCGATCATCGCCGCGCCCGTGGCCAAATGCACCATGCCCAAGTCTTCGCGCACGCGGCTGACCGAGCAGCCGAGCAGCTCGGTGTAAAAGGCAACACTGCGCGGCAGGTCACGGACCCGCAACACAAGGTGGTCGATGTGCTTGATGGTGAACGGTCGCATGCCGGGCTCCTTGTGGCGTGTTTGCAAAATCGTTCGCCACCATAGCGCAGGTTCACGCGACGTGACCAGAATCAGCTACTCGTTCACCAAACGTTGCAGTACGCCCCCTTCATGGCGCGTCAGGATACGCAGCAGTTGGTCGACCAGCGCCCGGTCTGGCGCATCCAGGTGGAAGTGATGTCCGCCTGGGTGCCAGGAGACTTTCGCCTGGCTGGGCAAGGCGGCCTGACGCCGTGTAAAGGACTCGCCGGTGAACGCCCCCTGGCGGCCGAACAGCAGGTACAACGGGCAGCGGATCTGGCTGAGCAGGTCGCAGGCTTCGCGCTCGGTCAGTGGCATGGGCTCGGGCAACACCAGCCGCGGGTCGTGGCGCCAGCAATAACCATCGCCCAGTTGAAGCAGGTCGCGCAGCGCCAGCAGCCGAGCGGCATCTTCCGACAGTTCGGTGTCCAGCCGCTCGCGGCGTTGCGCCAGGGCGGTGTCCAGATCGTCGAAGCGACCGACATCGGGCTCGGCAAAACCCGGCAACTGGCTGCGCTGTACCATGCGCTTGAGCCGGTAGGCCCGCGCCAGGTGCTGCACGCGGTCATCCTCGGCAACCGTGAACGGTGCACCCATGCCGTCGAGGAAGGTCATGCTGGCAATGCCACTGGTCATGGCCGCCAGCAGCGACGCTATACCGGTGCCCATACCATGGGCCAGCACATGAAATTGCGCCAGGCCCAGGCTGTCGGTCACCGCCAGCATGTCTTCGGCATGCTCCCACAGGTAATAGCCACTGTCGTGGCGACGATGGCCAGAACGGCCATGGCCGATCAAGTCGGGGGCCACCACGAAGCAGCCGTCCAGCATCGGTGCCAGCCGCTCGAATGAGGCCGCATTATCCAGCCAGCCATGCAAGGCCAATATGGGAATACCGTCTTCTTCCCCCCAGGTACGGACCGCTATTTCAATACCATCGAGGTCTAGCAGGTGGTCTTTCGGGCTGCACAGCGAACGCATTGCAATTCTCCTTGGCTGAGGCCTGCACCATGACCTGCCCCACCCTCTCGCAGATCCTCCCTCGCCGCCAGCCCCTCACCGACCCGCACATGTGCAGGACCGACCGCTGCCAAACAACTATCTACCGCACACCGACGCCTTGATCAGCGTGGACTGTCTCCCCCACAAAAGAGATGGTTACCATGACAACCCCGACACCGTTACATCAAAGCCAGATAACACGATCATTACCGAACTGGAGCAAGGCGCTCCATCCCAGGCATACGCGCAAGGTGGTGCAGGGCCTGCACAAGGAATTTCTGGATGACGATGGCACCCCTTACTCGTGGTATGCCACTGCCGATGAGCCAACGCGTGAGCAATTGCACAACGCGTTGCAGACGCGCAACAAACGGCTGGCGCAGGTCAAACAGGCGCTGGGCGAGTTCAAGGACATCATTGCGTTCTGCAGCCCTCTGCTGACCGAGCGGTTGAAGGTGAATGTGCCCGTAGACAGGGCGCAATATGTCTTCCAGCCCTTTGAGTCAGAGGCCAACATCTGGGTCGGCGTTCCCGATGTGGAAACACCTTTGGTCCCGGACGTGGAAGCGGATGTGCTGGCTACTCGCCCGGTAGGCCAGCCGCAAACACGCAGCTTGCTGGAGGCTGCCCTGCACAACTTCGAGGGGCTGGACGAAGTCGGCCCCTACAGCAGGCTCACCAACGCCGCAGGCAGCGACACGCCGCTGGCAGGCCTGACGATGGCGGACTTCGTCAGGCATTGTCGGGCGCTGGACCTTGGCAAACGCTATCAAGACCATCTGCTTGCAACCCATGAAGGCGCCAATCGCGCTGAGATCCAGCGCCTGTCGATTGCAGCGAACCGTGAGACGTTGAGGGTCCAGGCATTGATCGCCAAGCTCAAAGGCCTGCTGAGCAAGGCCGGGCTCGATGCGCTTGCGCAACTGTGCGACGGCAGCCCTCACCCCACCTATGAAAACGAGGCGTTGCATTGCTGGAACTTCAACCTCTTCGATGTCCCCGTCCACGAAGTACTGTTCATTGGGCCAGACAACCCTTACCGCCAGAACCCCTGCATCATGCATATCCCTGGCGACAGCGAGCACCCGATAAGGGAGTTCGCTTCTCGTCAGGAAGCGGGCAAGCACCTGCGCAGTCGGCTATTGCAAAGCGAGTTTCGTCGAGCCTTGGTGCATTTCGCCTACAAGGACAGGCAAAAAGAACTCGCCGGAAAGCTGGAGATCGCGCTGTTCGAAGAGGATGAAGCGGGCATACGCAAACCCCGAATCATGCCAGTGATCCCTTTCACGCTCTCGCCAATCAGAATCGACCCTTGGACGACCTTGTACAACGCACACCTTGCGCGCATGAAGGCCGACGCAAAAACCATTGCCGTGCCTACCGCCGAAGTCGACGCCAACGCCCGCCACGAGCGTCTGAAGTACTGGTTCGACCTGGGGATGAACGTGCTGAATGTCGCCGCGTTCTTCGTGCCGGGGCTGAACACGGTCATGCTAGGCGTTTTTGCTTACGACCTGATGAGCTCGGTTTTCACCGGGTTCGAGGCCTGGGAAGAAGGAGATACCCGTCAGGCACTGGCACAGCTGGAATCGTTGGCCATCAACGCGGGGGTGATTGCCGGCTTTGCAGCGGGCGCCAGGGTTGTCCAGGCCTCTGGCTTTGTAGATGCTTTGAAGAGTGTATGGCATGAAGACAAGGAAGTGCTTTGGCACCCCGACATGAAACCCTATGCGAGCACGGTGGCTATTCCTGAGGGGGCTCAACCCGATTTGCTCGGCCATGTGCACGTCGACGGGAAGACCTACCTGAAGCTGGATGGGACCCTGTACGAGGTGTTTCAGGACGCTGATCAGCAGTGGCGCGTGCGCCACCCCGAGGATGCGCAGGCCTATGCCCCACGTTTGCTGCATCATGGTGATGCCCGCTGGCAACTGGCCCATGAACAGCCTCTGGAATGGGACCGTGTACAGCTCGCGCGCCGCCTCGGCAGCCATGGCGCAGGCCTGGACGACAGCGAACTGGACCATGCCATGCGCAGTACCGGTACAGATCCAGACGTACTGCGCCGTGCCCAGGCGGCGGGCCTGCGTCCACCCGCCTTGTTGCTCGACACGCTGCAGCGGTTGCAACTGGACAATCAGACACAACAGATCATCAACTGTGTACGCCATGGGTTGCCGCTGGCTGCGTACAAGAACTTTGCCTTGCCTGAGTTGCTGCGCCTGCCGGGGTGGCCCGAGGGGAAGGTGCTGAAGGTTTACCAAGGGCCAGAACCCTGGGGCGAATCGGTGCGCTACGGCCCTCCTGACACGCTGGGCCAGGTGGAAATCGAAGTTACCCGAACCGACCTGGACAATGGCCAGTTGAGCCAGACCGTGCTGGATCAGATGGATGAAGAAGCCATTGAGCAGTTGCTCGGTGACACACCAACCGAGCACCGAGCGTCCGCACTGAACAACAAGCTCGCGCAACACCTGGAACAGCATCGCAAGGCGCTGTTCGAGAGCCTGCACCAAAGACGCCGTCCCACACGCCCGCCAATCGCACAAACCCTCGCCCGGCAGTTTCCCGGGCTGCCGGACAGCGCGCTTGAAGAATTGCTTGCCAACATCAGCAACGCTGAACGGGAACGCCTGACAACCGGACGGGTGCCGCTGCGCATTGCCGAGGAAGCACGCCTTCTGCAAGCTCGAGCGCGGCTTGACCGCGCCCTCCTCGGCCTGTTCAGGCACAGCCTGGCCAACGACGACAGCCTACGCATCAAACAGGCGCTGCAAGCCGCGCACCCGCAGGCTGACCCGGCCCGGTTACTGCAACTCGCCCTTGGTGATCGCCAGCACTGCGCCTCACTGCTCGGCCAGCAACCCATCAACCCCAGATTCCGCTCCCCTTTGCGGTTGGCCAACGGCCAACTGGGCTATCCCCTGAGCGGTCGTGGCCTGCAAGGACGAGCCTTGCCGGCTGCACGTCGGCTCCGGGCGCTCTACCCTGAACTAAGCAGCGAGCAAATCAGTGGGCTGCAAGCCGAACTGGCTCGAGGAGGCGACCTGGGTAGCGCCATCAACCAGCTGGAAGTCGAGCAGCGTACCCTCAACCGGGATCTCAACCGCTGGGTAAGCACCGCCCGCACCCTTGAAGAGCGCTTTGATCGCCAGCAATGCACCGAGCGACTGATGAGTGCTTCGCGCCGTGAAGGCGGCGTGCAAGCCGAAACACTGGTACTGGACCGTATGCAACTCGAAGCGCTACCCGCTTTCAATGCACGCATGCCGCATATCCGCAATCTCAGGCTCGAGGGGCTGCAGATGCGGCACCTGGAGGGCAGCTTCCTGGCAAACTTCCCTAACCTGGAAACCCTGGAAATCGTCGGCAACCCGGACATCGATGCCGAAACATTGTTCGAGGCGCTCAGGTCTGCACCGCGGCTACGCGAACTGGGCCTGACAGACAATGGCTTGACCACCCTTTCACCCACCGCCCAACAGGCCATCGGGGCAATGCCCGGCCTGCGGCTACTGTGGCTCAGCCGCAACCGGCTGCAACTCGATACCACCAGTTTGGGCTTCCTGACGCGCTTGCCCCTTGATGCCCTCGGCCTGGGCCACAATCAAATCACCCTCGACGAAAGCCTTGCCGCCCAGTTTCAGGACATGATCCACCCCACTGTACTGCACCTGTCAGGCAACCCACTGCGACTGGCGCCCGACCTGCGCTTCATGGCGCGTCTTGTCCACCTGGAACTTGAGCGTTGCGAACTGCAGCAATGGCCCGACAGCCTGACAGTCCTGATGAGCCAGCCCCAGTACCAACTGCGCTATCTGAACCTTTCGTCCAACCGCATTCGTACCCTGCCAGACTTGCCTGGCGTGCTGCGTACCCCTTTTGCCCGCGATGTCGCCGCGCACTTGCCGGAGCGCCGCTGGCTGTTCAACTACAACACCCTGGAAGCCCAGACACGTGCACGCCTGAGCAGCAGCGGCGTCAACGTATTCGAGCACGCAGAAGACGTGCCACTGTGGCAAGGCATTTTCCGTGGCGAGGCGAGCAGTGCCGAGGAGCAACTGTGGAGCGACCTGTTCGACCAAGGTGAAAACGCAGCGCTGCTGGGGGTACTCGAACGCCTTGCCCAATCGGCCGAAGCGCAGCGTGATGCCGAGGCCCTGAGGGCACGCGTCTGGAAGCTGTTGGATGACGCGGCCCACGACACCGCCCTGCGTGAACGCCTCGCCACCGTGGCCGGCGACTTCCCGCCAACCTGTGGCGACGCAGGTGCCGACGCGTTCAGTGCCCTGGAGATAGAAGTGCTGGCCCACGAAGCGGCAGCCGTCGCCGGTAGTCGAGCGGCTGATCTACTGAGCCTGTATGGCAAGTTGTATCGACGCAGTCAGGTCAATCAACTGGCCGACCGCATCAGCTGGAGAAGATCCTTGCGCAAACAGGCGCTGCTCGACGGGGTCTTCGATGAAAACCTCCCCCCATATGATGAGCTCGACGACCCCTCAGCCTTTCCAGACTGCGAACTTCAAACGGGGCTGGTGGACGATGTCGAGGTACGCTTGGCCTTGCGCCAGTCGTTGGCCAGCGCGCTGGACTACCCTGAGCCGAGCCGAGGCATGCTGTACCGCAATACGGCCAGAATCAACGACACAATCATCGAAATGGTGAAAGCTGCGGTCCTTTCCCTGGACAGGGATGCCATCGCTCGGGAGCAATGGTTGACCCAGCAGCCGGGCTGGGTCGAGTACTTGAAACGAGAGCATGCGGCACAGTTCAGCCTGATCACCGACTTTTGGCGGCCGGGCCTTGATTATCTCTATTACTGCCTGGATGAAACCGCCGACCCGGTGACGTCCCTGGACAGCTCTGTGCTCCGAGCCTTGGCCACGGTCATGCCTGAAAGCCCTGTTGATGCTCAAGGCGTTCTGCGTCGCGTCGTGATCAACGAGCAGCAGTATCGCCAGGGCGTGGACGCGCTGACTGCCGAGCAGCAGCAGGTTGAAACGGGTCTGCTGACCAGTCTCACCCGCCAGACGCAAACAATCGGCCGCTAAACCCCACTCACTGCCCGCGCAGGTCTTCGAAGAAGGCCTGCTTGCCATCCACCTGGCTGGACGCCCTTGGAGCCGCTGCGGCGTCACCGCTGGCGGCCTCCACATGCCAATAGCAGTGCCGCACTGCACGGGTCACCGCCACGTAGGCCAAGCGCTGCACTTCGTCCTTCTGTGCCGAATCGAACGGTTGGGTATCACCTGCCTTGCCCAGCCCGGCCTGGCGGTATACCTGGTTCTTGTAGGGAGAGCTGGTCAGGTACTGGCAGTCACCCAGCATGAACACCGCATCGGCCTGCAAACCCTTGGCACTGTGATAGGTCAGCTGACGCAGCCGGCGCTGCTCGGCCGGTAGCGCCGCGTCGGCGTGCAACACGCTTTGCAGGTGCTCGTTCATCAACGCCCGGTCACTGCCTTTGCGGTACAGCATCATGACCGTCTCTCCCCGCTGGTAGTGCTCGACAAGCGTTTCGCCCAAAGCAGCCTCGTCACGGTCGAACACCTTGACCGGCGAGCCGGGCAACTCGGCCGCCGGGCCACTGGCGCGCGCTTTCTTGCCGGCAATCGCCGGGGTGCCCTTGACCAGGTGTTCGGCCGCATCGATCACCTGCTGCTGGCATCGGTAGTTGTCGACCAGCATCACCCGCGTGTTGGCCGGCGACGGGAATGCCTTGGTGAACTCCATGAAATACTTGGGCGAACTGCCACGCCAGCCGTAGATCGATTGCCAGTCGTCACCCACGCACAGCAACGACGAATGCTGGGCATGGCGCCCGGTGTGCATGGCCGGGCCGCGGCGCCGTATTTCAGCAAGGCTGGCACGCAACCAGCTGACGATCTGCGGCGACACGTCCTGGAACTCGTCGATCATCAGGTGCGCCAGCGGCCGCAGCAACGGATCGGGCAGCAGGTGCAGGTTTTCCGGGTTGTTCTCGCCAAACAGGGCGAACATGCGGTTGTAGCTCATCACCGGTGGCGACTGGTCCAGCAGGTGCGCTTCCAGGGCTTTCCAGTAAAGTGCCAGGGCCTCGAAGAACAGTGCATCGCTATCGCCAGACGGGAAGCTCATCGCCGCCACTGCTTTGTTCACCTCCAAGCCAAGGTTTTCGATGAAATTGGCCGCACTGACGAACGCATCCAGCAGCGGCGCCGGGGCCAGTTCACCCTTGACCTTGTACTCAAAGCCAGGGCCGGCCACAGCATCGCCCGCCAACGATGCCGCCAGGCGCCTGGCCATGGCGTAGTTGTCGAGCCAGATCAGCGGCCTGTCGCAGAACGCCTGCAGCAGCGTGCGCTTGACCGCCCACTCGGCACGCACCGTCAGCTTGGCGCCGGGGCGCTGGTACTGCGCACTTTGTGCGGGATCGAAACCCAGCACCACCAAAGGCCCCTGGCCTTCCAGGCGGCCATGCACATAAAAGCGGCTGCCACGGATGTCGACCGTTTCGCGGCAGGGCTCGATGCCCTTGATCGGCCAGACGCCAGCGGCGAACCACAGGTCCTCGATCACGTCGCACAGTTCTTCGTCGCGCTGGGCGGCCAATTGGGTCACCTGTGCGCGCTTCTGCACATCAGGGTTGTTCGGGTCCAGCGGCTTCAGTTGCAAGGCTTCGCTGCGCAACTGGCCGACCAGCTCGGCAAAACGCGAGCTCTCGCCCAGCAAGCTGCTGTAGCACTGGTTCAGTTGCTGGCGCTGGGCATCGTTCAGGCGCAGGTCGAACGGGTTGCTGTCGGCCTCGGCCTCACGCCCGGCAGGCATCTCGTGGCCCAGTGTTTCAAATGCACGCACCTGGCCGAAGCCCGGCAGGCTGCGCACCAGCGGCAGGATGCGCGAATGGAACGTGCGGACCAGCTCGCGGGCCTGCACAGGCTGCAGGTTGATCTGCCACAGGGCGAACACCTGGAGCAGGCGCTTGATGAAGTCCTTGCGCGATTCGCGGGTGAAGGTGACCACGGTCATCGCATCCAGCTCGTAACCCAGGTAATGACGCAGCAGCAGGATGCGCAGCACCAGTGACGTGGACTTGCCTGCCCCGGCGCCTGCCACAACGCAGGTAGACGGGGTGTCACTGAAGATCAGCTTCCATTGCGCGGGGCTGGGCTGGGCTTCGGCAGGCAGGCGCTGGGCGACATCGGCCTTGAAGCGCTTTTTCAACTCGGCCGTCAACGGCAGGCGCCAGTCGTCGAACAAGTTGTCATCCTGGCCTGGCACGGCGGCGCTGTCGGGGCGCGTATCGCGGATCACCAGCACCTGGCGCCCAGCCTCATAGCCCTCCACCCGACCACGCTCGAACCCTTCACGCACGCCATCAGCATGGCCAGTGCGCTGGCCTGTAACGTGGCCGAGGAACCACGAGTCGCGGTGCTGGGCTTGCAGGCGGGTCAGGCCACGGCCCAACAGGCGGGCGGCCAGGCGGCGAAACCAGGGCAGCTGGGCAGGAGGGGTAAGGTCGGCGGGGGCCAGGGGTTGCTCGTGGGCCACGGTCACTCCGTTGAAAATCAAAACAGCAGGCATGTTCGCCGCATCGACGAAAAATCGCCAGCGAATGCTTGCAGATCAGTGGATTAGGCGATGAAGCGAATAAAGCGCAGCAAAAAATAACATCTACTAAATAGATTGTTTTAAGCCGATATTTACGCTTATTTTCGATGTTTCTTTAGCGCATCATGGCGCCATTCCACTGATTCAAGGAGCACGACCATGCTGCAACTGCGACCCTTCGAAAGCCTCGGCCACGCTAACCATGGCTGGCTCGACGCCCACCACCATTTCTCGTTTGCCGAGTACTACGACCCGGCACGCATGCACTGGGGTAACCTGCGGGTTTGGAACGACGACCTGATCGCGGCCGGCAGCGGCTTCCCCCCGCACCCGCACCGCGACATGGAAATCATCACTTATGTGCGTGAAGGCGCGATCAGCCACCAGGACAGCCTGGGCAACAAGGGCCGCACCGAAGCCGGTGATGTTCAGGTGATGAGCGCCGGTACCGGCATCGTGCACAGCGAGTACAACCTGGAAGACATCGACACACGTATTTTCCAGATCTGGATCGTGCCGGAGCGCACCGGTGAAGCACCACAGTGGGGTAGCCGGCCGTTTCCCAAAGGCGAGCGCGGCGAAGGCTTCGTGACCCTGGCCAGCGGCCGCACGGGTGACGAGGACAGCCTGCAGATCCGTACCGATGCCCGCCTGGTGGCTGCCACCCTGCGGGCGGGTGAAACCGCCGAGTACCGCTTCGATGCCGCACGCCGGGGTTACCTGGTGCCGGCCAAGGGGCTGGTAGAAGTCAACGGGCTGCGGGCCAAGGCGCGCGATGGCGTGGCGATCGAGCAGGAAGCGGTGCTGCGGGTAACCGCCATCGAGGACAGCGAGATCGTACTTGTGGATGTGGCCTGATAACCCGGCCTGCGACAATCCATGTAGCAGCGCAGGGCTGCCCCCATAGAACAACCCGGTTCAGCAGGGTTTTGTGGGGGCTGGCTTGCGGCCCTGGACCTCCCCGGCTATCGCAAGGCAGCCATCAAACATTGGCGCCATCAGCCAGCCTGCACTAGCGTTGTGCTACCAGCCAGCCCAACGTTCCTGCGGAGCACTCGATCATCATGCCGGACCTGCGCCCGAATCCAACGCTGTGCCTGGAGTACCGTGCCGAACAAGCCATTCACCACGCTTTTATCAAGCAGGCCAGCCGCTGCCCGGCGGCCATTGCCATCATTGGCCAGCACACAACCTGCAGCTACTCCCAACTGGAGCAGATCAGCGCGGGCATTGCCGCGTTTCTGGTTAAAAACGCCGCCAGCGGCACCGATCGTGTAGTCATCGTCACCCACCGCAGCGCCGCCCTGGTGTACGCCATGCTCGGCTGCCTGCGTGCCGGCCTGGCCTTCACCGTGGCTGACGCCGCTTACCCTGCCGCGCGTATCGAGCAAATCGTCAGCACCCTGAAGCCTGCGGTGGTCCTGCGCTGTGCCGAGGCAACCGTCGACGTCGGCCAACCCATGGTCGTCACGGTGCCTGAAGCCCCCGCTGAAGCGCTGCAAGCCTTCCCTTGCCAACCTGTCGCGCTGCCCGCTGTCAGCCCCGAGCAGCCGGCCTACATCACCTTCACCTCGGGCAGCACCGGCGAGCCCAAGGGCATCGTCACCCACCACGCACCGCTGGTGCACTTCATCGACTGGCATGTGCGCCAGCACGGCTTTACCCAGGCCGACACCTTCTCGCTGCTTTCTGGCCTGGGCCACGACCCGGTATACCGCGACGTGTTCACGCCACTGTCGCTTGGCGCGACCATTGCCTGCCCGGCCCAGTCGACCCTGACCGCCCCCTCACGGCTGGCCAGCTGGCTTCACCAGCACGGTGTGAGCGTGATCCATCTCACCCCGCCGCTGGGCAAGCTGATCGAAACTGGCGCACACCTGAACGGCCAGGTTCTCGACCACCTGCGCTACCTGTTCTGGGGTGGCGATGCACTCAGCCCGACGCAGTACCAGCAGGTCCGCGCCATCGCACCGAATGCCGTCAATGTGAACTTCTACGGCACCACCGAAACCCCACAGGCCATGGCTTTCCACACCCTCGACCCGGAAATGGACAATGCCCGGGTGCCCCTGGGCAAAGGCATTGCCGATGCACAATTGCTGGTGATAAACCCGGCCAACCAGCTGGTCAGCGAGGGCGAGACAGGCGAAATCCTGATCCGCAGCCCCTACCTGTCGCGGGGTTACTGGGGCGACCCAGGGCTGACCGAAGCCAAATTCATCGCCAACCCGTTCACCGCTGACGCGGCCGACCGCTGTTACCGCACTGGCGATCTGGGCACCTACCTGGCCGATGGCAGCGCCAGTTTTCTGGGGCGCGCTGACAGCCAGGTGAAAATCCGTGGGCATCGCATCGAGCTGGCGGAAATCGAGAACGCCATCTGCCGTCACCCGCACATAGGGCAATGCGTGGTCCTGGCCAACCACGACAGTGCATCGACCCGGCTGGTTGCCTATTGCGTCGCACAGCAGCCCACCCGAGCTGACGAACTGCGCCAGGCGCTCGCCGGCCTGTTGCCTGACTACATGGTGCCGGCGCTGTTCGTGTTCCTTGATACCTTGCCGCTCACCCCCAACGGCAAGGTCGACAAACGCGCGCTGCCTGCTGCATTTGACGACAGTATCAACCTACCCTTGTCACCCCTGGCCGAAAAGCTGAGTACAGCCTGGGCACGCATCCTCCAGGTGCCGCGCCTGGACGCCAGGTTGAGCTTTGTCGAGCTGGGCGGCGACTCGCTGTCGTTTGTGCAGGCCTCGCGCGTGCTCGAGGCGCTCATCGGCCACCTGCCTGAACGTTGGGAAACCCTGCCGGTGTGCCAGCTGGCCGAGCTGAGTACGCCGCCCAAGGGCACGTGGCGGGTAATGGAAATGCCGGTGTTCATACGCATGCTCGCCATCATCCTGATTGTGGTCGGCCACCTGGGCGAGTTCGACCACTGGCTGATCGTCGGCGAAACCTCGGTGCTGTTCCTGGTCTCTGGCATCGCCCTGGCGCGCTTTCAGCTCAAGGCCATCGAAGCGCGCGGTGATGCACGCACGCTGCTCAGGTCACTGGCAGCCATCGTGGTGCCAACACTGTTGTACACCGCATTGATCCAGCTGGTATTCGACCGCCTGCACTGGCAATCGCTGCTGCTGGTTTCCAACTGGTTCCCCGCCAGCGAGGTCAGCCTGTTCAACTATTGGTACATCGAAGTGTTGGTGCAGATGATCGTGATCATTGGCCTGGTGCTGTCGATCAGGCGCGTGCGCCAGGTGCTGCTTGCCGACCCGTTTCGCTGGCTGATCATCGCTGCCTGTGCACTGGTGGCGCTGGATGTGTTGCTCAACCAGTTCGTATTCGATGCCAGTGCCCTGCTCAACCGGGTACCCCAGCACTTCCTCGCGGTGATGGTGCTGGGCATGGCCGTGCACCATGCCGACACGACCTCACGCAAATGGGTGGCCAGTGCGGTGGCCGTGCTGGTGGTGGGTGAGCTGGACCTGATGGCGGTTGCCCATGTTGGCTGGCAAGCCTTGACACACTATGTCGACATCGCCCTGCCAGCGATACTGGCGCTTGTCTGGTTCCGCTCGGTGCCAGTGCCCGCCCTGGTTGCACGGGCGGGTACGGTGATCGCTTCGTCAACCTTGTATATTTACTTGACGCATTTCCAGTTCGAGTCGGTGGCGGAGCATGTTTTCAGGCACCCGTTGTTCGAGGTGGCCCTGGCACTCGCTGGAGGGGTACTGGTGAGCTATTGCTGGAACACCCTGTTGCGCCTGCTGTTTACCCGCAGGCGCAAGCAGCACCAGGCGCGTGGAGCCGATCCAGCTGAACGCGCCACCTCTGCCTGAGCGAAGATGAGCCGCCAGCGCATGCACTACTCTTGTCCGGCCAGTTCGGCCAGCACCTCGGCCGAGGTGGTGACCTGGCGGAAGTGGTGCTTCCACAGGTCGGTACCCAGCTTGCCCGAGCGGTCCAGCGATGACCCTATTGTCATGTCTGTCACCAGCGTGGGCATCAGCCCTGCGTCGAACAGGGCAAAACCGGCGGCCAGCACGCAGGTTTCGGTTTGCAACCCACACACCAGCACCCGCTCTACACCCAGTTGCCGGATGTAGTCGATAGCTTCGGCACTTTGCCCATAGCCATGCTTGACGAACACCTGGTCGGCCTCGACCAGGCTCTCGTCCTCCGCCGCCGGGTGCCAGCCGAGCTGGCGCTCGAACGGCGTGACCTGTTCATCATGCAACTCGACCGAGGCTATGGTGGGAATGTTCGCTGACAACCGGCGCAAACCATCGACCAGCCACTCGGGCGGGCTGAAGGTGGACTGAACATCGACGATGAGCAAAACCTGTCGCATAGCGTACTCCGACCATCATGCAAAATGGCGCGGAGTATAACGCGTGGCGCCGGGCCTTGATCACCAATCGTTGCTCCCCCCCCCAACGACAATGCCGGCGCAAGTTGGGCAAATACCTTGGCGAGCAGCACAAGGTAGCTTCTGCAAGGCACTGGACTGTGACGACAATCGGCACCCTGGCCATGAAGGCTGCCGTAGCTGCGACGTATTCCTTCAGGCTATGATCGGTCACCCTGCCGCGGACACCCTGAGCCATGCCCGTAGACCTGCAAGCGTTGTACCCCAGGCTGATCCACCTGATGCTGGACACGGTATTCGTGGTCGACAGGGACAACCAGATCGTGTTCGTCAGTGATGCCTGCAAGACGCTGCTGGGCTACGAGGCCTGCGAACTGATCGGCACGCCGATCACCCGCTACATGCACCCTGACGACCTCCCGGCTACGCGCGCCTCGATCATGCGGGTGATGAACGGCCAGCCGCACTACGACTTTTGCAACCGTTACCTTCGCAAGGATGGCAGCGTGGTGCACATACTGTGGGCGGCCTGCTGGTCCGACGAGGCCCAGGCGCGTATAGGCGTGGCACGGGACGTTACCGCCCTGCGCGAGGCCGAAGACGAACTGCGCTTCCTCGCCCATCATGACCCACTGACCCGGCTGGCCAACCGCGCCATGTTCAATGAACGGCTGGACACCGCCCTGGCCACGGCCCGGCGTCATAACCGCAAGCTGGCCTTGCTGTTCCTCGACATCAATGACTTCAAGCAGATCAACGACAACCACGGCCACAGCGTGGGTGACCGGGTACTGTGCACACTGGCCCGGCGCCTGGAAAGCTGCGTGGGGGCAGCCGGCACTGTAGCGCGGATGGGCGGTGACGAATTCACCGTGCTGTTGCCCGATTGCCCGTCGCCGGAGGCCATTACCACGCACGTACAGCACATTCTCGCGGTCATGGCCAAGCCGCTCGGCGCCGAGTTTTCCGGCATCGATACACCGTCCTGCAGTATTGGCGTGGCCCGCTTTCCGGACGACGGCAACGATGCCGACATGTTACTGCGCCATGCTGACGGGCACATGTACCGAATCAAGCGCCAACGCGCTGCGACGGGCTGAAAGCAAGGGCACACCGCATGGCTGAACACCTGCAAGCAACTGCCGGGCAAACACCCGCCTCCGTCGGCCTGGGCCAGGCATTGCTGTTCTGGCTGAAGCTGGGTTTCGTCAGTTTCGGCGGCCCGGCCGGGCAGATTGCGATCATGCACCAGGAGCTGGTGGAGCGGCGCCGCTGGATCAGTGAGCGGCGTTTCCTGCATGCCCTCAACTACTGCATGTTGCTGCCCGGGCCCGAGGCCCAGCAACTGGCCACCTACATCGGCTGGCTGATGCACCGCACCTGGGGCGGGGTGATTGCCGGCGCTCTGTTCGTGCTCCCGTCGCTGTTCATTCTGATCGGCCTGTCGTGGGTGTACCTGACCTGGAGCGAAGTACCGGTGGTCGCCGGGATTTTCGCAGGGATCAAGCCGGCCGTGACCGCCATCGTCGTGCATGCCGCCCACCGCATTGGCACGCGGGCGCTAAAGAATGGCTGGTTATGGGCCATTGCCGCGGCCTCGTTCGTGGCCATCTTCGCGCTTGACGTCCCCTTCCCGCTGATCGTGCTGGCTGCAGCACTGCTGGGGTATGTCGGCGGCCGGGTGCTGCCGGCACAGTTCGCGCCCGGTGGGGGGCACAGCGCAGCCAGCACCCGCCAGCGCCCGGCGCTGATCGACGACGATACCCCGATCCCCGCGCACGCCCGCTTCAGTTGGGGCCGCCTGGTGACCTTGCTGCTGGCAGTGGCGGCGCTTTGGCTTCTGCCCATGGGCCTGCTGATAGCGACCTTTGGCTGGCACGGCACACTGACGCAAATGGGCTGGTTCTTCACCAAGGCGGCGCTGCTGACCTTCGGCGGTGCCTATGCGGTGCTGCCCTATGTCTATCAAGGGGCTGTCGGCCACTATGGCTGGCTGTCGCCCACGCAGATGATCGATGGCCTGGCGCTGGGCGAGACCACGCCCGGGCCGCTGATCATGGTGGTGGCCTTCGTCGGTTTCGTCGGCGGCTACCTGCAGCCGATGTTCGGCGCCAACCAAGCGTTCCTCGCGGGCGCAGTGGCAGCGAGCCTGGTGACCTGGTTCACCTTCCTGCCCTCGTTCCTGTTCATCCTCGCCGGAGGGCCGCTGGTGGAGTCGACCCACAACGAACTGAAATTCACGGCCCCGTTGACCGGGATAACTGCGGCGGTGGTGGGGGTAATCCTCAACCTCGCGCTGTTCTTCGGCTACCACGTGCTGTGGCCGGCCGGGTTCGATGGCGCGTTCCACTGGTCCTCGGCTGCGATAGCGCTTGCGGCGGCTGTGGCGCTGTTCCGCTATAAGCGCGGGGTGATACACGTGTTGATCGGCTGCGCCGTTGCCGGGCTCGCCCTTCACCTTTTCCGCTGATGGAGCCGATCATGCGCAACCCTGAAGACGCCTTGCTCGAGAGTTGGCAGCATAACGCCCAAGCCTGGATCGACGCCGTACGCAACGGCGCCATCGAGAGCCGTCGCCAGGTCACTGACCAGGCCATCCTGCTGGCCATCCTTGGCCGCCAGCCCGAACGGGTGCTCGACCTGGGCTGCGGTGAAGGCTGGCTGCTGCGCGCGCTGGCCGACCGGGGTATCGAGGCCGTGGGCGTCGACGGCGACAGAACGCTGGTTGATGCAGCGCGAGCTGCCGGCGCGGGTGAGGTACACCTGGCCAGCTATGCGCAGTTGGCTGAGGCAAAGGTGCATGTTGGCAAGGACTATGACCTGATCTGCGCCAACTTCGCGCTGTTGCACCAGGACATCATTGAACTGTTATCGGCAATGCGTGCTTTGCTGGTGCCAGGCGGTGCGCTGGAGATCCAGACCCTGCACCCGTGGAGCGTGGCCGGTGGGGACTATCAGGATGGCTGGCGAGAGGAGTCTTTTGCCGGGTTTGCCGGGGATTGGCAACCGATGCCTTGGTATTTCCGCACCCTGACCAGTTGGCTGAATGCGTTGGACATGGCGGGATTGCGACTGGTCGGTTTGCAGGAGCCGCAGCACCCGCAAAGCGCGGTGCCGCAGTCGTTGTTGATGGTGGCTGAGCGTCACTGATTCGGGCCGTAATAATCCTGTGGGAGCAGGGTTCACCCCGCCCCCACAAGGCAGGCCGGGGCAGGCTACAGCACCGGTTTGCGCGCTGCGCCGCTGCGGGCCTTGGCCATGGCTGCCAGGCGCACCGCGACGTTGGCAGCGCCGTAACCGGCGTACCCTGCCTTGCGCTGGATGATCTCGAAGAAGAAACGCTCCTCGAACGGCTCGGTATAGACGTGGAACAGCTCGCCACCTTGAGCATCGCGGTCGTACAGCACGTTGTAGTACGCCAGTTCGCTGAGGAACTCGTCGTCGAAATCGAAACGCGCCGCCAGGTCGTCGTAGTAGTTCAGCGGGATTTCCAGCAGTGGCACCCCTGCCAGCTTGGCCCGCGCCACTTCGCGGAAGATGTCGTCACAATCGAAGGCGATGTGATGCACGCCCGAACCACGGTAGCTTGAAAGCGCATGGGCGATGGCGGTGTTGCGGTTTTCCGAGATATTCAGCGGCAGGCGCAAGGTGCCGCACTGGCTGCGCAGCGCGCGACTCTTGACCAGGCCATACGGGTCGGGCAGCACCACTTCGTCGTCGGCAGCGAAGTCGAACAAACTCTTGTAGAACAGCACCCAGCTGTCCAGCGACTCGGCCGGCAGGGCCAGGGCCATGTGGTCGATGCGGCGCAGGCCGCCGGTCGCGGCTGCGTTCTTGTCCAGGCTGAAGTCGGTGTCGTACAGGGTGTGGCCGGCAGTGCCCTGCTCTACCAGGTACAGCAGGCTGCCATCGGGCGCACGCACGGCCGGCACTTCGCATTCGTTGGGGCCGACCAGGCCGCGGAACGGCTGGCCACGGAAAGCGGTGGCCCGCTTCAGGGCCGCTTGCTGGTCCTTGACCCGCAGCGCAGTGGCGCACAGCGACGGGCCATGGGCCTCGAAGAAGTTGTGGCCGAAGGAGTACGGTTCAGCGTTCAGCACAATGTTGATATCACCCTGGCGCAGCAGTTGCACTTCTTTGCTGCGGTGCTTGCCGGCTTCGGCAAAGCCCAGGCGCTTCAACCAGTTGCCCAGGCGCGCGCCGACGGCTTCGTCGACCGCGAACTCCAGGAACTCCACGCCGTCATAAGCGCTGGCCGGCGGCGGGGTGAACAGTACGCCAGGTTCGATCGGCGTGTTTTCCTGCTCCAGGCGCAAGCGGGTCTGCTCTTCAAGGTACAGCAGCGAACGCAAGCCGTCGGCAGCATTCTGCCGGGTCGGTGCGGCGCGGAAGCCGTCATTGAAGATTTCCAGCGACAGCGGGCCACGGTAACCCGTGGCGAGGATCGGCGCCAGGAAACCGGCCATGTCCATTTCGCCCTGCCCCGGGAAACAGCGAAAGTGACGGCTCCACTCCAGCACATCCATGGCCAGGATCGGCGCATCGGCCATTTGCACGAAGAAGATCTTGTCGCCGGGGATGTCGCGGATCGCGCTGGGGTCACCTTTGAGCGACAAGGTGTGGAAGCTGTCGAGGATCACCCCGAGTGCCGGGTGGTCGGCCTGGCGCACCAGGTTCCACACTTGCTGGTATGTGTTGACGTGGCGGCCCCAGGCCAGCGCTTCGTAACCAATGCGCAGGCCGCGCTTGCCGGCATGTTCGCCCAGCAGGCGCAGGTCGTCGACCAACAGTTGCTCGTCACCCAGGGCGTCGGCCTGGACGTTGCTGCACACCAGCACCAGGTCAGTGCCCAGCTCCTGCATCAGGTCAAACTTGCGTTCGGCGCGGTCGAGGTTTTTCTGCAGGCGGTCACGGCGGCAACCTTCAAAGTCGCGGAACGGCTGGAACAAGGTGATGGCAATGCCCAGGTCGGCGCACATCTGGCGTACCTGGCGCGGGCTGCCAGCGTAATAAAGCAGGTCGTTTTCGAAGATCTCGACGCCGTCAAAACCGGCGGCGGCGATGGCTTCGAGCTTTTCCGGCAGAGTGCCGCTCAAGGACACGGTAGCGATCGAACGCTGCATGGCGGGAGTTCCTTGTTGTTGGAGGAATACGGTGCCATTCGGGCAAACAAACCCTGTCACAGTTTATGGCACGATCGATTATTCGCAGGTAAAGTCGACGCTTCAATCTCTTTGTACGGAATGGTTAGTTTTGCGTTCGATTATCGCACAAAACCCGTTTTAGCGAATTGCTAGACCGCGGCCCCGTGGTCAACATGGACCACAGACGCAGGCACACCGACCGTTGCCTCCTGCCTTGGCATAACCTCTGGCGGAACCTGCGCAAACAACAATAACAACGGAGACAACGATGGCTCACTCCAGCTCGCAAGCAAAGAAAGCGACCGCCAGTGGATGGATAGGCTCGGCACTCGAGTACTACGACTTCTTCATCTACGCCCAGGCCGCTGCGCTGATTTTCCCGCAGATTTTCTTCCCCAACACCGACCCGAAAATGGCCATCATTGCCTCGCTGGCCACCTATGGCGTGGGCTACCTGGCACGCCCGGTCGGCGCCTTCGTACTGGGCCACTGGGGTGACACCCGCGGTCGCAAGAACGTACTGCTGCTGTGCATGTTCCTGATGGGCCTGTCGACCATGGCTGTCGGCCTGCTACCCACCTACCACGACATCGGCTACCTCGCACCGGCCTTGCTGGTTGTGCTGCGCCTGATACAGGGCTTTGCCGTGGCCGGGGAAATTTCGGGTGCCAGTTCCATGATCATGGAGCACGCGCCGTTTGGCCGAAGAGGCTACTACGCCAGTTTCACCCTGCAAGGTGTGCAAGCGGGTCAGGTACTGGCGGCGGCGGTATTCCTGCCACTGGCTTACTTCATGCCCAGCGAAGCCTTTACTGAATGGGGCTGGCGTATTCCGTTCCTGATGAGCGCCTTCGTGCTGATTGCCGGCTTCATCATCCGTAAGGAAGTGCACGAAACCCCAGCGTTCGTTCAAGAAGAGAAACAGGACAAGGTTGTCAAGTCGCCCATCAGCGAAGCCTTCCGCCACAGCTGGAAGCACATGGTGCTGGTGATGTTCATGGCTCTGATGAACGTGATCCCGGTCGTGGCCACCATCTTCGGTGCGGCCTACGCGGTACAGCCGGCGTATGGCATCGGCTTCGACAAGAGCGTCTACCTGTGGATTCCGGTGGTCGGTAACATCGTCGCGGTGCTGGTGATCCCGTTCGTGGGCAACCTGTCGGACAAGATAGGCCGCCGCCCGACCATGATCGCTGGCTGTCTGGGCTCAGGCCTGCTGGCCTTCGTCTACCTGTATGCGATCAGCATCCAGAACGTGCCAATGGCGTTCGCCGCCTCGATCGTCATGTGGGGCATGGTTTACCAGGGTTACAACGCGGTATTCCCAAGCTTCTACCCAGAGCTGTTCCACACCCGCTACCGCGTTACGGCCATGGCCATCGCGCAGAACATCGGCACCATGCTGACCGCCATGCTGCCCGCGCTGTTCGCAATGGTTGCCCCACCTGGCTCGGACAACATTCCGCTGGTAGTTGGTGGGCTGGCCTTCTTCATTACCGGCGTGTGCGCCCTGGCGGCCTACATTGCCCCGGAAACCCACCGCCTGGCGATGGAAGACCTGGGCAACCCAGAGGCCAAGCCGATGGAAAAGGCAGCCTATGAAGCCAGCCGTAAAGGTAGCTTTCAGGCAGTGAGTCACTGATAGATTGCAGGGGCTGCTTTGCAGCCCCTTCGCGGTCAAGCCCGCTCACACATGTACCGTACAGGCTTCAGCCTTTGATCACGTCCTGCAGGCGTGCCCACAGCCGCTGCACATCCCCCCGCTCGGTCGGCAGCGCACCAATCGAAACCCGCACCATCCATCGCCCGTCCAGTGTAGCCGGCGTCACATAGGCATCCCCGGACGCATTCAACCGCTCGGCCCAGCCCTTGGTATGCGCATCCAGCGCATCCCCTTCAAGCCCCGCCGGTCGATGGCGAATGCACAAGGTTTGCAGCTGTACTGGCGCCAACACTTCCCACTCCGCCGCCGCCTCGACCTGCCCCGCCAGCCACTGGGCATTGTCCAGGTCACGCCGCAGCCGCGTCTGCAATGCGTCGACACCCTCGCTGCGCAACATGAACCACAGCTTCAAGGCGCGGAACCGACGACCCAGCGGAATGCCCCAGTCGCGCAGGTTCTTCACCTCGCCATCCACCGCCGACTGCAGGTAGCTGGGATTGGTGCTCATCACCCGGATCAGGTGCTGCGGATCGCGCACGTAATAAATCGAGCAATCGAAGGCCACACCCAGCCATTTGTGCGCGTTGACCACCACCGAATCGGCCAGCTCGATGCCGTCCCACATCCAGCGGCACTCGGGCAGGATCATCGCCGAGCCGGCCATGGCCGAGTCTACGTGCAACCACAGCCCATTGGCCTGGGCGATTTCGCCCACCGGGCGCAGCGGGTCGAGGGCAGTGGTCGTCGTGGTGCCGGTGGTGGCAACCACGGCGCAGGGCTGGTTGCCGGCAGCCAGGTCCTGTTCGATCGCCGCCTGCAGTGCCTCTGAGCGCAGGGCATAGCGTTCGTCGGTGGGGATCAGGCGGATATTGTCGCGACCAAAACCTGCCAGCAGTGCAGCCTTGTCCACCGAGCTGTGGGCGTGGGCGCTGACATACACGATCAAAGGCTTGGCTTCGGCCTGCAGGCCGCCGCGTACCAAGGCGTAGTCAGTGGCGCGTTCACGGGCGCTGATCAGCGCCACCAGGGTGCTGGTCGAGGCGGTGTCCTGGATCACGCCACTCCATTGGCCAGACAGGCCGAGCAACTGGCGCAGCCAGTCGAGGGTGGTTTCTTCCAGTTCGCTGAGGGCCGGGCTGGATTGCCACGACAGGCCCAGCACACCCAGACCGGTACTGAGGAAGTCACCCAGCACCGAGGACAGGGTGCCGTTGGAAGGGAAATAGCCATAGAAGTCCGGGTGCTGCCAATGGGACAGGCCGGGCATGACCCACTGGTTGACATCATCGAGGATAGCCTCGAAGGGTTCGCCTTGGCGGGGCGCGGTTTGCGGCAAGGCCGCCTTGAGGTAGCCAGGCTCGACCTGGGCCATGACCGGGCGCTCGCCGACGGTCTGACGGTAGTCGGCGATCAGGTCGATCAGTTGGTGGCCGTACTGGCGAAATTGTTCGGGGGTCACGCTAGCTCTCCTGGAGGGTTATCCATTGCCTGTGCAGGCCCTTTCGCGGGTAAACCCGCTCCTACAGCCGCGAAGAAGCCGCACAATCAACACAATGCCCCCAGTCTAGGCACCTATCCCCGGCCGAATAACCCCGCTTCCCGCATAGCTGCTATGGCGAACCTGCATGCCCGCCCTGCACACCAAACTGCGACTGGCGCCACAACTCGAATACCCGGTTACGCAACCAGCGGTGCTCGGCCGAGGCCTGCAGGCGCTGGTGCCACACAACCCAGTACCGCTGGCTGTGGTCGATGAAGCCCAGTGGTCGCCAGGCCAGGTCATGCAAACGGCTCAGTTGCCGGGCGATGTGCTCGGGGACCGTGGCCACGGCCTGACTGTTGGCAATCACTTGTACCGTGGCGCAGAAGAACGGCACTTCGAGGCTGACCCGCCGCTGCAGGCCTTGTGCACGCAAGTGCCGATCGATGAAGCTGTCCTTGTCGCCACCGCCCGAAATGCGCACATGCTTGTACGCCAGGTAGTCGGCCTGGCTGAGCGCGGCCTGCGCGGCCAGCGGGTGATCCTGGCGCATCAGGCATACCGCGCGGTCCTCACCCAACAGCCGTCCGTGCAGGTTGGGCGGCGACTCGTCGAACAAGGTGGTCGCCAGATCGATTTCGCCACTGGCCAGCAAGGCATACTGGCCGGCTTGCCAGGTGCGATACTCCAGCGATACGCCGGGCGCTTCGTGCTCCAGCGCAGTGACCAGCAACGGCAGCATGTGCTCGGCTACATAGTCCGAGGCCGCCAGGCAGAAGCGCCGCTCGCAGCGGGCCGGGTCGAATACGGCAGGTTGGCGCAGCGCGTGCAGTTCTTCGAGCACCTGGCGCAAAGGCTCGACCAGGGCTTCGGCGTGTTCGCTAAGCACATAACCACGCCCTTGGCGCACCAGCAACGGATCATCGAAGGCTTCGCGCAGGTGGGCCAGCTGCCGGCTCAGGGCCGATTGGCTGACGCCCAGGCGCTCGGCCGCGTGGCTGAGGTTTTTAAGCTGCAACAGGTGGTCGAGGGTGCGCAGGTGGGCGAGGCTGAGGGAGGCGAAGGTGGGGTTCATGCAGGCTCCCTGCGGTGAAATTCAAGGGCCTGTTCGCGGGCAAGCCCGCTCCCGCAGGGTTCTCACATCGTTCAGCATCGTGAAAAACCTGCGGGAGCGGGCTTGCCCCCAAAACAGGCCGCAACGCGGCCCGGACTGTTACTCGGTCAGGCCAACATAGACGTTCTGCACGTCATCGTTCTCGTCGATCGCTTCGAGGAACGCTTCAACCTCAGCCAGTGCTTCTGCACTCAGGCTGGCCGCGCTTACCGGGTTTTTAGGGGTGTAGCCGATCTTCGCCGAGGTCACGGTGAAGCCATGCTCCGGCAGGGCCTTCTGCACCGCGTCCAGGTCGGTGGTGTCGGTGATGAACAGGGTCGAGCCCTCTTCTTCACCTTCCTCGAAGTCCTGGGCACCGGCTTCGATCGCAGCCATTTCCGGATCAGCGTCAGCGCTCGCAGGCGTGGCTTCGATCAGGCCTACATGGTTGAAGTCCCACGCTACCGAACCGCTGGCACCCAGCTGGCCCTTGCGGAACAGCACGCGGATCTGCGCGACGGTGCGGTTGATGTTGTCGGTCAGGCACTCGACGATCAGCGGTACCTGGTGCGGTGCGAAACCTTCATAGCTCACCGCATGGTATTGCACGGCATCACCGTCCAGGCCTGCGCCCTTGCGGATTGCCCGATCCAGGGTCTCGCGGGTCATCGAAGCCTTCTTGGCTTGCACGATGGCCAGGCGCAGGCGCGGGTTCATGTCGGGATCGGCACCCGACTTGGCCGCGATCTGGATTTCCTTGGACAGCTTGCCCATGATCTTGCCTTTGGCATTGGCCGCTGTTTCTCTATGTTTGGCTTTCCACTGTGCGCCCATGTCGACTCTCTTGTTTCAGCGGCCGGTTCAGGAAGCGACCGGCCAAAAGTGGGTGCATTTTATACGCCCTCGAGCCTGGGATCGACAAGAAATCTCATCAGCCTTTATCGGCTTTGCCCGCCGCCGCGGCAAACCGCGCCAACCGCACATCCAGCCTTCGTGGGCGCACACCACGATCTTCGGCCTGCTCCTTGCGGCGGATGGCATTGCGCACCATCAGCGAGCCCAGGTAGCGGATCGGCTCGGGCGGGAACAGCCCCAGCGGCCCCTTGACCAGCGGCGACCGGGTCCACGGGTTGTCCAGCCCCAGCGCCAGCGACGAAAGAATCTGCCCGCCCATGTGGCACGGGCCAACGCCGCTGCCGGAGTAACCGAAGCCGTAGAACACGTTGCCCTGCCCGTCCAACCGGCCAAAGAATGGCAGGCCGGTCACCGAGCGATCCGACGGCCCGTTCCAGCTGGCCGCCAGTGGCACCTCGGCCAAGGCCGGGAAAAAGCCGCCAAGGCTTTCGCCCAGCAACCGCCGATACGGCGACGGCTGGTCGAAGACCGGCAACATGCGCCCGCCATAGGCAAACGTGTTGCCGCCCTTGCCGAGCATCAGCCGGCCATCGGAGGTGTTGTGGTAGTAGTGCACGAAAATACGCGAGTCGAGCACGCTGATCCCGCTGTCCAGGCCGATCTGGCGCAACAGTTCGGGGCACGGTTCGGTAATGACCATGTCGCTGGAAACGATCGCCACACTGCGCTCGAACTGCGGAAAGACGCGCGCCATCCAGGCATTGAGGCCCAGCACTACACGGTCGGCGCGCAGCGTGCCGTGGGCCGTGCGTACCTGCACCGGGGCACCGTGCTCCAGGCCGGTCATGGCGGTGCCTTCGTAGAGGCGCACGCCGCGCTGCAAGGCCACCCGGCGCAGACCGCGCACCAGTTTGCCCGGCTGCACGGTGGCGGCGGCCGGCGAGAACCAGCCCTCCAGGTGCCGTGCCGAACCGGCCAGGCGCTGCACCTGCTCCAGCGGCAAGCGGCGGAACGAGTTGATGCCCTTGTGCTCCAGCGCGGCGATCACCGCGTCGGTGGCACCGACCTGGGCTGCGTTGGTGGCCGTGTACAGCGTGCCGTCCAGGCGGAAGTCGCAGTCGATGCCATTGGCTGCGCAGAACACACCGATGTCTGTGATGCTGCGCTCCGACTCGCGCACCAGCCGCACCGCCTCCGCCCCCCCGAACAGGCGTTCGAGGGTGAAGTACTTGGCCGACCAGGACAACGCACAGCCCCCATTGCGGCCGCTGGCACCGGCACCGCAGATGTCGGCCTCGATCAGCACCACATCCAGGGCCGGTACCGCTTCCTTGAGCATCAGCGCCGTCCACAGACCGGTATAGCCACCGCCCACAATGCACACATCGCAACGGGTATCGCCTTGCAGCGGCGGGCATACCGCCTCCTGCGCCGAATCCAGGGCCTGTTGCAGCCAGAAGGGTCTCATTCGCTCGCTTTCCTTTAAGTACGCAGTGGCTTGATTGCCATGCTGGTGTTCGGTGCCACGTCGGTGCCTTGCGGGCTGATGGCCGGCCGGCTGTTCCAGTGCGGCAGCAACACCAGCGCCGAGAACAGCGCGCAGCCAGCGAACACGATGAACACCGTGACGCCGTCGAAATAACCTGGCAGCAGCCCGCCCAGCACCGCGCCCACCGACCCACAGCCGTTGACGAAACCTGCTGCGGTGGCGCCGGCCTTGGCGGTGCCGAAGTCAATGGCCGCCGCGCCGCTGATCATCGAGTCTGGCCCGTACAGGGTCAGGCCCATGACGAACAGCAAGGCCACCACCAGCAGCACGCTGCCGGTGTGCATGGCCGCCATGAACAACGCCAGTGTCACGGTCAGCAGCACCAGGCTGATCACGCAGGCCGGCATGCGCCGGGCGCCAAACAGTTTGTCCGAGGCCAGGCCGATCATGATCGGGCCAAGCAGCCCGGCCAGTTCGAAAGCGGTCGGGATGATTGCCGCGCCCACCTTGCCGACCGAGGGCATCTGCTCGAAGACGATCACAGGGCCCCACAGCAAAATGGCGTAGCGCGCCGGCTTCAGCAGGAAGTACGCCAGGCCCAGGGTCAACACCGTGCGGTTGCGCAGGATTTCCCGCAGTGGCGCCCACACGCTGCACAGGTTGTCGGCCGGGGCCATGCTTTGCGGCTCGGGCTCAACCGCCGGCAAGCCGACGTCCTCGGGTTTGTTGCGCTGCAGGAAGAAGAACAGCACCGCCACCAGCGCCACCACTACCGCGCTGGAGAAAAACGCCGCATGCCAGGTGCCGACCAGGGTGTAGGCCCACCATCCTGCGAACGGCGAGGCCACCAGGCCGCCGAAGGCATAGCAGGAACTCCACAGACCCAGCACCCGCCCGCGCTGCGAAGCCGGGAAGAAGCTGCCGATGTTCTTGCACAAGCCGGCCCAGCCGGTGGATTGCGCCAGCCCCTGTACCAGCATGCAGGTAGCGAAGATCGGGAAGGTTGCATAACTGCCCATCACGACTGCCGCCGCCGCAGAGATCAACAACCCGCCCAGCACCACCACGCGTGGGCCAAAGCGGTCGGCAAGCATGCCCCAGGTGAACTGGCCCACGGCATAGGCGGCCAGGTAGATGGCGTCCAGGTTGGCCATGGCGGCCTTGTCGAGCATGAAACCTGGGTCTTCGGCGATGCCCAGCTTGGCCACCGAGAAGGCTTTGCGGGTGAAATAGAAGGCGGCGTAAGCCAGCCAGGTGATGGCGAAAATCTGGATGCGCCAGCGTTTGAACGCGGCTAGGGAATGATTCATGTAAGTCTGACCTCTTGCTCAAGTGTGCCGGCAGAATGTGAAGAAACGCCTGTCTTGTTCTTGTGTTACGCACAGCGATGACGAGGCTGTCATCGGGTCAGGTGGCGCCGAGTAGGCACCATCGCCCTGGCGGCATTCGTGGTGCCAGCGTCGGGCTGAAATCCATGGAAACAGTTGCTGTAAGATAAATAAAATCGATTTATCGTATTACACACATAAGCCCAGCTTGTTACTGAGGTCGTCATGTCGGTTTCCCACGCCCAACTCAAGGCTTTCCACGCGGTGGCCGTGCACGGCAGCTTTACCCGCGCCGCCGAAAAGCTGTTTCTTACCCAGCCTGCGGTGTCCGACCAGGTGCGCAAACTGGAGGAGCGCTTCGGCGTATTGCTTTTCCACCGCAACAAACGCTCGGTGCAGCTCACCGACCTTGGCGAGCGGCTGCTGGGCATCAGCCAGCGCCTGTTCGCCTGCGAGGCCGAAGCCCAGGAGCTGCTGCATGACTCGCGTGCACTGCAGACCGGCAGCCTGGTGCTGGCAGTGGATGCGCCGGTGCACGTGCTGCCGCAGATCGCCCGCTTCTGCCAGCGCTATCCGGGGATCCAGGTGAAGATCGAAACCGGCAACACCGACGAATCGTTGGCGCGGCTGTTCAGCTATCAGGCCGACTTGGCCCTGCTGGGGCGGGATGTCGACGATGAGCGCCTGCATTGCCTGCCGCTGCGTCGTGACCCGATGGTGGCGTTCGTTTCCCACCACCACCCATGGGCCAGCCGCGGCTCGATCAGCTTGGCCGACCTGGACGACACGCCACTGGTGCTGCGCGAGCCCGGCTCGGTGACGCGGCAGACACTGGAAGAAGAAATGCAACGCGCCGGGTTGCGGATACGCGCAGCGATCCAGGTGGAGGGCCGGGAAGCGGCGCGTGAAGCAGTGGTGGTAGGGATTGGTGTGGGCGTGGTGTCGGCGGCGGAGTTTGGTGCCGATGCGCGGGTGTGTGCGTTGCCGATAGTGGATTGCCAGCGGCATTTGACCGAGACCCTGGTGTGCCTGAGCGAGCAGCGTACGCGCCGGGTGGTGGCGACTTTCCTGCAGATGGTCGAGGAAAGGGTATAGGCCTGTGCTGGCCTTTTCGCGGGCTCGCCCGCTCCCACAGGTCCTGCGCAGTATCCGCAATCTGTGATGAAGCTGTGGGAGCGGACGAGCCCGCGAAGGGGCCAGTTCAGGCAACCCAACTATGCTGGGATAACCTCAATCCGTGGGCACTCACCCATGCTCTACCGCCTTGCCGCCGACACCTTGGTGCTGCTGCACCTGGCCTTCATTCTGCTGGTGCTGTTCGGCGGCCTGCTGGTGCTGCGCTGGCGCCCTGCCCTGTTGCTGCACCTGCCGGCCCTGGCCTGGGGCCTGGGGGTGGAATGCCTGCATCTGGGCTGCCCGCTCACCACCTGGGAAAACCGCATGCGCAATGCCGCCGGTGACGCAGGTTACCGGGGCGGTTTCGTCGAGCACTACATCTGGCCACTGATCTACCCCGCCGGCCTCACCCCGCAGACCCAGCTGCTGCTGGGCACCCTCGTGCTGGTACTAAACCTCGGCATCTACGGCTACGTGGCCTGGTGCTGGCGCCGTCCTAGCGGGTAGCGATCACGAACAACCGCGGGAAGGGCAACAGGACCTTGCCATCAGAGGCTGGCGGGTAATCGCGCTGCATGGCCTGCAGGTACATCTGCAGGAAGTCAGCCTGCTCCTGCTCATCAAGCCTGGCCAGATAAGGCCGCAACGCCGAGCCCTTGAACCATTCCACCACCGCTTCGGCGCCCCCCATCAACGGGTGATGATAGGTGGTGCGCCAAACGTCCACCCGTGCGCACAGCGGGCTGAGCAAGTCATAGTAGAACGCCGCGTTGTGTCGTGGCGGCAGCTGCAAGTCGGCGAACTTCGCCGCCCAGGGGCCTTGGCTTGCGATTTCGCGCAACTGCCGGTGGGCCGGTTCGTCAAGGTTGTCCGGGGTCTGCACGGCCAGGCTGGCGCCTTCGCTGAGCTGGCGCACCAGGTGCGGATACAGCAAGGCGTGGTCAGGTACCCATTGCAGCGAAGCATTGGCCAGGATCAGGTCCTGCGGCTCGGGGGCAGTCCAGCCGGCAATGTCGGCAATGACCGTGCGCACACGCGGGATGCACAGCCGCTTGCGCTCACGGGCCTTGTCGATCATGTCCGGGTCGCTGTCCAGTGCCGTCACCTGGGCGTCGGGGTAACGTTGCAGCAGCACCTCGGTCGAGTTGCCGGGGCCGCACCCCAAGTCAGTGGCGTGGCGCACCGGCCGTGGCGGGATGGCGGCAATCAGGTCGCGTACAGCGCGCGTGCGTTCATCTTCGAACAGGGAATACTGGGTGGCGGACCAGGCCATGTGCGGCTCCTTTGGGCGGGCAATGTGTCTAGCATATGCCATCTGTCGCCCAGCGGGACGGTTGCGAAGGGATAACACCGGAACTGATCACCTATGCTTGAAGTCAGTCCTTCCATGCGCTCGCCCATGAAGACCTACATCGCCCTCGCCATCCTGGCCCTGATCGCCGCGGCCGCCCTGCTCGGTTCACCATGGATGAACCAGCGTTTCCACATGCCCGCAGAAAAAACCCAGGCCCAACAACGCGAAACGGCCGGGTCCCCAAGGGAGCCGGCCGTTTCCAGACGCGAGTAACGCTTAGTGCTGCTTGCTACCAGAGCGGATCTGGTGCACCACACCCATCGCCACCACGACCGCCGCAGCGATACCGGTGGAAATGACCAGGATCTGATAGTCAGGCATGAAGGCCATGGTGACCAGGGCAGCCACGATGAACGCGATCACCAGGTAGGTCAGCCACGGGAACAGCCACATCTTCAGGCGTACTTCCTTGCCTTGGGCAATCAGCTTGCGGCGCATGCGCAGTTGCGAGAAGGCGATGACCAGGTACACCAGCAGGGCGATCATGCCGGTGGTGTTCATCAGGGTGTCCAGCACGTCTTTCGGGCGCAGGGTCTCGCTGAAGTTGATCAACGCACACACCACGGCCACGGCGCACGAACCCATGATCGCGTACACCGGTACACCGGTACCGGCGCGGGTGATCTTGAAGAACGACGGCGCGTCGCCACGCTGGGCCAGGGAGAACAGCATGCGCGATGCGGTGTAGTGGCCAGAGATCAGGCAGCTGCTCACCGAAGTCAGCACCACGAAGTTCATCAGCAGCTCGGCATACGGCACGCCCAGCAGTTCCAGGGTACGGCGGTAAGCGCCATAGCCAGAAACACCCAGGTGCGGGTCGTTCCACGGTACCAGGCAGACGATCAGGAAGATCGAACCGACGTAGAACAGGCACACACGCCAGACCACCGAGTTGGTTGCCTTGACGATCTGCGCGGCCGGGTCCTTGGCTTCGGAAGCGGCGATGGTGACGATTTCGGCGCCGAGGAAGGCGAACATCACCCCGAGCAAGGCACCGATCACCGTGGTGATGCCATTGGGCATGAAGCCTTCGGCGGTGAGGTGACTGATGCCACGCACTTCACCGAACTGCCAGATGTTCATCACGGCAGCGGTACACACGATCAGGAAGCAGACGATCGCAATCACCTTGATCAAGGCGAACCAGAACTCGAACTCACCGTAGTGCTTGACGTTGAAGAAGTTGACGGTGATCAGCAACAGGGTCGTGGCCAGCACGAACACGTTGACGCTAACGTCGGGGAAGAAGCCATGCAGGATCTTGCCCGCCACATAGGCTTCCCAGGCCATGAGGATGACCCAATACCACCAGTACAGCCAGCCGATGGTAAAACCGGCCCAACGGCCAATGGCGCGGTCGGCGTAGGTTGAGAACGAGCCGGTGTCAGGCGAGGAAGTTGCCATTTCACCCAGCATGCGCATGATCAGCACCACCAGGATGCCGCCTGCCAGGTAGGCCAGGACAGCGGCTGGGCCGGCACTGTGGATCACGCTGCCGGAACCGACGAACAAGGCGCCGCCAATAACCCCGGCGATAGACATCATCGTCAGGTGGCGCGACTTCAGCGAGGCACTGAGCTTGCTCTCGTGCCCGCTTTTCGCGGTGGTGGTTGTGGATGTTGCGTCCATCAGTTGTGTACCCCGTGCTTCTTTTTATCCAAGGAAAACTGTGAAACCCCGATGGCTGGCGATTTCACCTGTACATCAGTGCTAATGCGGGCAGGATGGTGTGAACGAACACACGCAGACCTTCCATGGCGGCCTGCTGACGCGCCCCAGGGCGACTGCCTGAGGCGAACTGAACATGCTTTATGTGGCGATATCCGGCACCTAATGTAAAAATGTCCGACGCAGAGAGCCATGCACAGTGGCATGAATCTCGCACTGCACTGTATAGGTCGCCCATGCAGTACACCCTGCAGACGCCAGGCGATACGCACCCTGAAGGCCCCGAATGTTCGAATTACATCCAGACTCCTCTACCCCGCTGGTCAACCAGATCATCGATGGGCTGCGCGAGCTGATCGACAACCAAACCCTCAAGCCAGGCGCCAAGGTCCCGTCGATCCGCGCCTTTGCCGCAAGCTATTCGGTGAGTACCTTCACCGTGGTCGAAGCCTACGACCGCCTTGTCGCCCAAGGGCTGCTGGTGAGCCGTGGCAATGCGGGGTTCTTCGTCAACCGTGCGGCGGGCGACCTGTTGGAGCAGCACAACGCCGAGGCCGACACCAGTCGACCAATGTTCAACTCCGAGTGGTACCTGCAGCAGATCTTCGAAATCCGCCAGTTGCCTTACAAGCCGGGGTGCGGTTGGCTGCCCAACGACTGGATGTACGAAGACGGCCTGCGCCGCGGCCTGCGCCAGGTGGCCGGCAGCCCGCTGGAGTTGTCCGGGTACGGCGACCCCATGGGCCTGATGGAGCTGCGTGCGCTGACCGCCCAGAACCTGCAGCAAGAGCTGTCGATCGTCGCCAACCCGGCACAGCTGATGCTCACCCACGGCGCCAGCCAGGCCCTGGACCTGGCCGCACGCACACTGGTGCGCCCAGGCGATGTGGTGCTGGTGGACGACCCCGGCTACCCGAACCTCATGAGCATCCTGCGCACCCAAGGCGCAACCCTGGTAGGCGTGCCACGTACACCGGCCGGCTACGACCTGAACCAGCTGGAGCAATTGCTCACCCACCACCGCCCGACGGCGTTCTTCACCCAGCCGCACCTGCACAGCCCGACGTGCTCGCGCACCCCGCTGCCGCAGTTGCACCGCCTGCTGCAGCTTGCCAGCCAGCATGGCTTCCGCCTGGTGGAGAACAACCTGTACGCCGACATGGTCGCCGAGCCGCAGCCATGCCTGGCCAGCCTCGACCATCTGCAGCAGGTGGTGTACGTGGGCAGCTATTCCAAGAGCATTTCGCCCAACGTGCGGGTCGGCTACATGCTGGCCAACCCCGAGCTGATGCAAAAACTGCTGCACCTGAAGATGCGCTCAGGCCTGACCACCTCGCAGGTGATGGAGCGCGTGGTGTATGCGGCGATCATCGACGGGCGCTGGCGCAAGCACCTCAAGCGCCTGCGCCAGCGCCTGGCCGAGGCGCATCAGGAAGTTGGGCGGCATCTGCATCGATTGGGCTTCGAACTGTTCACCGAGTCGGATGAAGGCATGTACATCTGGACCCGCCACCCGGCGATTCCCGACAGTGCCGCGTTGCTGGACGATGCGCTGGAGAAAGGCATCATGCTAGGCCCTGGGCAGTTGTTCATGGTCGACGCCAAGGCGACCGGGTGGATGCGGTTCAACGTGGCGTTCAGTACGGACCCGGCGATGTGGGAGTTGTTGGAGAAGGTGCTGGTGAAGCATGTGCGGCGGGGCGGGATGTAAGGCCGCTCCACATCAGTTTTGGGCCACACCTTCCTGTGAGGGCCCGCTGTCCGCCTTGTTTGTTCCTTGATATCGAAGGTTCCCCGCTGCACCTCATCATTTCCAGCCATGCCTCCGGGGGAGGCTCGCGGGGCGCAATGGCAAGGTGAAATAACACCTGGCTTTTTTACCAGTAGCGCATGACGCTTGATTCAGATGACTCCATAACTAACCGGACAACAAAGGAATGGGGCCTCGCAAGGCATGCGAAGCACTGGTAGTCGAACGTGGGGGTTCAATCGCCGCGGGGGGTGAGCAAGAAGATCCACTATCTGGTCATTGGCAGTATTGGCAACGAGCAGTGGCTGCACAGCAGTTATGGCACGAAGATCAAGAAAGCAGTGGAAATCAGGGAAGCGGGTGCGAGCATTGCGATTGTAAGCGAGGCGCATTGGCAGCGTGCGGCGCTTGGTTGATGACCATGATGGCGTTCACCGCTTCTAAGCAGATCGATAGACCTCGCTACGCTCGCGCTTGCCAACCGATACCACCCACTACAACGATACGCTCGTCTTCGACGCGATAGACGAGGCCTTTGTGGGACATCGCCCAACCCCTTGGACTGCGCAGTCGCGCAGAAAACTCAGCGCGCAAGCGGTCCGCGTACCATGTGGGAGCGAGCCTTTGTGGGATTGGTAGTTGTGGCAAGACAGTGACACGCCTCAAGCCAAGAGCGCGTCCGGGAACTTGGATCCCATTCCTGGAAAAGGTATGCTGAGCAATAGCTAAACGCCACTACCCAGGCAGGCTTGGTGCCTGTCTTCAAGGACGAACCCTTTGCCCAGCCACCCGACCCGCCATACCATCGCCCGCCAGTGGCAACTGCTCAAGTTACTGCCCGGCCGCCACCCGGGAATGAGCTCCACCCAGTTGCAGGCTGCCCTGACAGCCGTGGGCCATACCACCAGCAAACGCACCGTCGAGCGCGACCTGGTCGAGCTTGCCGCACTGTTCCCGCTACAGTGCAACAGTAAAGGCATGCCTTATGGCTGGTACTGGCAACCGGGCTTGAGCCTGGGCGAAGCGCAGCAGCTGCAACCCGACACACTTGCGCCCCCGGCACACGTTGTACTGTATGCCTGGGTCGATGACGCGCTGGCCCGCCGCCTGGAACAGTCACCACTGTCCCTCGACATGCAACTGACGCCGCAGGCTAGCGGCGGTGCCGCGCTGGTGGCCACCGTCGACGACAACCGTGCGCTGATGGGCTGGCTACTGTCCCAGGCGGGTTCGATCCGCATCCAGGCCCCGCAGGCGCTGCGCGCGGCCATGATTGAACAATTGCGCCAGAGCCTGGCGCTGCATGATGGAGAGAGCTGTAAGCAATAACGCCAACGGCGTCAGTAGGTTCCGGGATACGCTACGGCATCGCCAAAACGCGACGCCTGAATGGCTCAGGTCGCTTTACCGCGGGTCACGACGTGCCAGCCAGGCATAAGCCAGGCCCAGTACGCTGGCCGCCAGAATGCCAAGCAGTATCATCAGCTCACGACTGTAACGGGCCACCATAGCCGGAAAACCGATGACCTCGCGGTACACCTGCACATGGGCCTCACCATCGGCATGGCTGATACTGACCCCACCATGGCGGATCTGCGAGTAGTCGGCATCGAAATACACCCACACCTTGCATGTGCCACCTGGCTCGATGGCCGGGATATCAACCTGGGCGGTGGGGGTTTCCAGCAGCGTGTCGTTGCCGGCAGCATCACGCACCTGCACCAGGCCCTTGGCTGGCAGGCGGATTTTCACCTGCCGAACCTGCGCATCACCACTGTTGTGCAGTTCGACCAGCAGGCCGGTACGGTGGTCGACCAGCCCGGCCTCGAAAGGCTTGGCGAACAGCTGAGCATAAGGTGCCTGCGCCATTTCGATGAGCCGCTCGACCTGATCATGGCCCAGCTGGCCTTGAACGATACCGTTGATTTGCCCCTGCAACTGCTCGTACTTCAGTTGCTCGCTGGCCTTGCTGATTCGCTCGCTGAACTGGCTGGGGTAAGTGAGGTAGGCATAGGTGAGTGACGCCTCAAGGCGTGGATTGCCCCTGAGTAACGCGTAGGCGGCCAACAGGACCATCAGGCCGATCAGCACGGCGACGAGAAGCTTCCCCACCTTGTCCCAGCTCAATGCATGCTTCCTTCTGTCGTGTTACAGACGATAAAAACCGCCCAAGGGTGCCAAGTTCGCGCCCCCCAGGCAAGCCTGGCTAGGCTTCGCCCTCGCCTTCGCGCGCCTGACGTATCTGCAGCAGCTGGCCGTCGATCAGTGACTTGGCCATCCCGGCCAGGTAGTACGTGGCCTTAATCATCACCTGGCGGTCGTCAGGCCTGTCGATGGCCTTGCGAGTGATTTCGGTGATGCAGCCCATGATGCCCGAAGCTTCCATCAGTGCGGTGCGTATTGGCAGCTGCGGTTTCATTTGCACCAGTTCGGCATCGCTATTGCCAAAGCGGCTCGCTGCACGCACGACAGAGGGCTTGCTGCTGTTTTTCAGCGTTTCGCTGTCCATGTCCATTCCTCAAGGTTAGGCGCGTGCAGAGGCTAGGCCGCTGCCTACCCCATTACAATGACAAAGGCGTGGAAACGGTCACTTTAGGAAATGGACTACAAGAATCCTGCACAGGGAGCGCCGAGCCACCGCTCAGCCCCTTGACCCGCCCCCGGCAGTGGCGGACGATCAACTTCCCCCACACAAGGACGAACACCATGCTGCGGATACTGGGAAGAGCCTCTTCCATCAATGTGCGAAAAGTCATGTGGGCCTGTGCCGAATTCGAGATCGCATTCGAACGCGAAGACTGGGGCTCTGGCTTCAAGGTCACTGACAGCGCCGAGTTCCTCGCGTTGAACCCCAACGCCATGATCCCGGTGATCCAGGACGGCGACTTCACCCTGTGGGAATCCAACAGCATCATCCGCTACCTGGCCAACCGCTACGGCGCCACCGCGTTCTATCCCGGCGAGGCTCAGGCGAGGGCCAGGATCGACCAGTGGATCGACTGGCAGGCCTCGGACCTGAACCGCTCATGGAGCTACGCGTTCATGTCGCTGGTCAGGCACTCACCCGCTCACCAGGACCCGCAAGCACTGGCTGCCGGTTGTGCCGAGTGGTCACGCTACATGCGCATCCTCGACCGCCAACTGGCCAGCACCGGTGCCTATGTGACCGGCAGCCAGTTCACCCTGGCCGACATCCCTATCGGCCTGTCGGTCAACCGCTGGTTCGAAACGCCGTTCGAGCACCCGCACCTGCCTGCTGTGCGCGATTATTACGAGCGACTCAGCGAGCGCCCTGCCTATCACTTGCATGGCCGAAACGGTACTCCGTAGTACCGCC
This sequence comes from Pseudomonas sp. 3HC3, assembly GCF_044904505.1. NCBI lineage: Bacteria > Pseudomonadati > Pseudomonadota > Gammaproteobacteria > Pseudomonadales > Pseudomonadaceae > Pseudomonas > Pseudomonas sp. 3HC3. The sequence continues at coordinate 110,516 of NZ_JADDRH010000001.1, read as the reverse complement.
AGGAAGTGTGTCGAGGGGCGCAAAGCGCCCCAAGGTTCCGGCCTGTTACAGCGCAACCTGCCGCGCAGCTACCCTCCCTCGCCCCCGCCAGGCAAACAGCAGCACCAACACCAGCCCCAGCGCCGCCATCGCAGCCCCCGCCAGGGAAATCGCCGGGTAGCCCAGCCCCGCGTTGATCACCGCGCCGCCCAGCGCCGCACCGATCGCATTGCCCAGGTTGAACGCGCCAATGTTCACCGCCGAGGCCAGGTTGGGTGCATCCTTGGCCGCTTCCATTACCCGCATTTGCAGCGGCGGCACCAGGGCAAAACTGGCCGCCCCCCAAACCAGGATCGCCAGGGCGGTCGGCAATGGCCAGTCCAGTACCAGCGGAAACACCAGCAGCACGGCAATCAGCCCAGCCAGTGACAGGATCAGGGTGCGATCGATCGAGCGGTCCGCCGCCTTGCCGCCCCACACGTTGCCCAAGGTCAGGCCGACACCGAACAGCACCAGCATGGCCGTCACGAAAGGGGTGGACGCCGCCGCTTCATGCTGCAGGATCGGCGCAATGTAGGTGAACACCGTGAACATGGCGCTGGAACCCACCACGGTCAGCAACAATGCCGCCAGAACCGGCCTGCGGCCCAGCACACGGATCTCGGCCATGGCACCCTCGCCCTTGGGCGACGCAACATTGGGCAGTGCGTACCAGAGTGTGGTCATCGCCACCAGGCCAAGCCCGGCAATACCCCAGAACGCCGTGCGCCAACCCAGCATTTCACCCAACCAGGTCGCCAACGGCACTCCGCCGATGGTGGCCAGTGTCAAACCCATGAACATTGCAGCCACGGCCCCGGCGCGCTTCTCGGGCGGCACCACACTGGCCGCGACGATCGAGCCGATGCCAAAGAAGGCGCCATGGTTGAGTGAAGTGACCACGCGGGCCACCAGCAGGCTGGCGTAGTCGCTGGCCAGGGCCGACATCAGGTTGCCCAAGGTGAAAATGGCCATCAGCCCGATCAACAGGTAACGGCGTGGGATTTTTACCGTGGCCAGGGTCATCAGCGGCGCGCCGATCAGCACGCCGATGGCATAGGCACTGACGAGCAGCCCGGCAGCAGGGATGGAAACGCCAAGGTCGGTAGCGATACTGGGCAACATGCCCATGGGGGCGAACTCTGTAACGCCGATGCCGAAGGCACCGATGGCGAGTGCGACAAGAGGTGGATTGATACGCATGGCAAGCTCCTTATCTATGCCGCAAATGCTACGATCCGTTTAAAATGCGCACTAGACTGCATTTTTGCGAACCACCTTTGCTTGAGAGGCACAAATGGACTTCAGTGGCAGATCCGGCGAGATGGAGATTTTTGCCAAGGTGGCGCAAGCGGGCAGCCTGTCTGCTGCCGCCCGAGCGCTAGGCCTGACGCCCTCGGCGGTCAGCCGCATTCTCGCCCGCACCGAACAGCGCCTGGGTACCCGCCTGCTACTGCGCACGACCCGGGCGCTCACCCTCACCCCCGAGGGAGAGGCCTACCTGCGCGGCGCACGGCGGGTGCTGGCGGACATGCTCGAAGTGGAAGAAGCCATCACTGACCAAGGCGTGCCACGCGGGCGCTTGCGGGTCAGCGCTGCGCTGGGCCATGCCCGGTTGACCGTAGTGCCGCTGCTGGCGGCCTTCAGCGCACGCTACCCGCAAGTGCTGGTTGACCTGACCCTCAGCGACGAGGTGGCCGACATTCTCAGCGGCCAGGCCGACGTGGCGCTGCGCTTCGGTCATCTGCCGGACAGCTCGTTGAGCGCCCGCGCCATTGGCGAGACCGGCCAGGTAGTGGTGGCCTCACCCGAATACCTGCAACGCTACGGTACCCCGCTTGCACCTGAAGACCTGGCCCGGCACAACTGCCTGCGCTTCAACTTCCGCCGCGCGATGCCCGACTGGCCGTTTCACCGCGACGGGCATACGTTCTCACTGAAGGTTAAAGGGAATATCGAATGCAGCAGTGGCGAGGCGCTGGCGCAACTGGCCAGGCTGGGCGCCGGCGTGGCGCGTATCGGCACCTTTACCGTGGCCGATGACCTGGCCAACGGGCAGCTGGTGCCGTTGCTGGAGGCTTACAACCCTGGTGATCGGGAACCGATTCATGCGGTGTTCGTCGGCGGCCCGGCGATGCCGGCGCGGGTGCGGGTGTTTGTGGACTTTCTGGTGGAGCAGCTATCTGGTGGCCAGTAGAGCCGGCCTCGTGTCGCGACAGGGCCGCCAATGCATGGCGGTTGCATCACTGGGCGGCAGAGCCGGTGCTGATGTGCAGCGACTGCAGCCTGATCTGACACCGATACCCCCCGTTAGGTTATCTTCGACGCTTCCCTGTACCGCCCGGGCCAGACCACCATGCGCATTGTCATTCCCGACGACTACCAAGATGTAATCCGTACGCTCGATTGCTTCGGCAAGCTGAGCGGGCATGCTGTCAGCGTCCTTCATGAGCACCCGCCTGCCACGCTGGAGCAACTTGCAGCACGTTTTGCCGATGCCGACGCCCTGGTACTCACCCGCGAACGCACACGCATCGACGCCGCCTTGCTCGACCGCCTGCCCCACCTCAAGCTGATCAGCCAGACCGGCAAGGTGTCCAGCCACCTCGACCTGGCTGCCTGCACCGCGCGTGGCATTGTCGTGACCGAGGGACGCGGATCGCCGGTAGCGCCTGCCGAACTGGCTTGGGCGCTGATCCTCAATGCCCGCCGGCAACTGGTGCCGGCCATTGATGCCTTCCGCCAAGGCCAATGGCAGGTCAACCTGGGCCAGGCGCTGGCCGGGCAGACGCTGGGCATCTGGGGCTATGGCAAGATCGGCCAGCGCCTGGCGCGTTATGCGCAGGCCTTCGACATGCCCGTGCTGGTGTGGGGCAGCGACAACAGCCGCGCCGCAGCCAAAGCCGATGGCCACGCTGCTGCCGCCTCGCGTGAGGCTTTTTTTGCCGAGGCGGATATTGTCAGCCTGAACCTGCGCCTTTCGGATCAGACACGCCATGGGGTGACCTTCGACGACCTGTCCCACATGAAGCCCGACGCCTTGCTGGTGAACGTCAGCCGCGCGGAACTGATTGCACCGGGCGCATTACTGCAGGCATTGGATGCCGGGCGGCCGGGCTACGCGGCGGTGGATGTTTATGAGGAAGAGCCGTTACTCGACCCGGCCCATCCACTGCTGCGCCACCCACGTGTACTCAGTACGCCCCACCTGGGGTATGTGGAGAAGAACGGCTACGAGCTGTACTTCGGTGACGCCTTCGACAATGTGCTGGCGTTTTTCGAAGGGGTGCCGAAGAACGTCGCCAACCCGCAAGCTTTGGCACTTCAACGCTTGAACCCAGTGCGGCCTTGAGGTTGCACTACCCAAGCAGGTGCAGCCCCAGCGTAAACACAGCCACGGCCAAGGCGACCAACGACACTCCATGACGTTCCAGATACGCGGGCCAACCGGCTGCTGACTGCGCCACGCATTTACATTGGCGCTCAGCCAGGCCGGTCAAGCGCGCCTCCACACTGTCCACACGGTCTGCCTGGGTGCTCGCTGCCAGCGCGAGCTTCTTCAGCGCCGTTGTCACCGTGATGGACAGCCCCTCCCGAGCCTGATTGCTGGCGGCCAGTTGCTGCTGGCACTGCTCAAGGTGCTTGCGAATCGCCCCTTCCTTCTGCACACGGGCCAGGGTAGTTGCCACGAGCTTTTTGTTCAGCGCCTCGATACTGGCCTGCAGTGCGTCATGCCCGGGGGCCTGCTGGGCCGACGCGTCTGCCTCATGCTGGGGCTCGTGCATCGTGTTCCCATTCGCCTCGGCAAGCGGAGTCAGGGTGCCGTGTTCATGTAGCTGGTTCATCAATCACTATCCGGATACTGCGGTAAGGGGCGAGAAGCTATCAAAATGACATTACCGGATCCACTGATCAGTCGCGCAATTGACGGCTTTCGTCAGAACGTGCGCGTACACTTGCCTTCATGCCACTCGCAGGAGCCGCTTCATGCCCTACCCCATTGAAGAAAAACTGGTCATCGGCGTTGCCTCGAGTGCGCTGTTCGACCTCTCCGTCTCCGATGACATCTACCAGACACAAGGTGTCGAGGCTTACCGCCAACACCAGGAGCAAAACCTGGACGAGCCGTTCCCCAGGGGGGTGGCGCTCCCGTTCATTCGCCGCTTCCTGAGCATCAACAAGGCGTTCCCCGACCAGTTGCCGGTGGAAGTAGTGCTGCTCTCGCGCAACTCGCCGGAAACTGGCCTGCGGGTGTTCCGCTCCATCAGCCACTATCAGTTGGACATCACCCGCGCGGCATTCATGTCGGGCCGCTCGCCCTACGAATACATCCCGGCGTTCAATGCCTCGTTGTTCCTCAGCGCCAACGAGGAAGATGTGCAAAAGGCCATCGACGCCAACTACCCTGCCGGGCGTGTACTGCCTACGCGCATCTACGATGATGAAATCGATACTGAGCTGCGGGTGGCCTTCGACTTCGATGGCGTGATTGCCGACGACGAGGCAGAGAGTGTTTACAAGCGCAACGACAACCTGGACGACTTTCAGGAACACGAGCGCATGCACAAGGGCACCCCGCATTCGCCGGGGCCACTGGCAGACCTTTACCGCAAACTATCGCGGATACGCATGCTGGAGGACCGCAAGCTGGCCGAGGACCCGACGTACCAGCGGATTCTGCGCATTGCCATCGTCACGGCGCGCAACGCGCCTTCGCATGAGCGAGTGGTGACGACCTTGAAGGATTGGGGCGTATCCCCGGATGAGTGCTTTTTTCTAGGCGGTATGGATAAACCCAGGGTGTTATCGATATTGAAGCCGCATGTGTTTTTCGACGACCAGCGCACGCACCTGCAATCGCCAGCGGGGAACCTGCCGATGGTGCATGTACCGTTTGGGGTGGCGAACAGAGTGCGCTCGCCTCAGGAACCCGACGTGAAGCAGGATCAACTGCCGATCAGCGCATCATCCTGCATGCCCTAAGGCGCAAACACCGGCGCTGTGCCACGCGCGGTTCGGGCGACCAAGGTGCATGCGCCCGTGCCGGGTACGCGCTTGCAACCCGGCCGAGAGGGCGCGGTCCATCGCGGGGTCAGCTTAGCGCGGGCCGCCACCCTGATGGCCACCAAAACCACCGCCGTGGCCACCCCCACCATGACCACCGTCACCTCCCGGCGGCATGAACATCCAGCAACCCGACAAGGCGGATACCAGCGCCGCCACCAAGGCTGCGCGCAAAAGGTTTTTCGACTTCATTGAAACGCTCCACAAGGCTAGATCTGCTGCCTGCCTTAGCTGATAGGGCAGCGGCAGGATTCTAGAGCTGCGGTGTGATGGCACAGGGAAACTTTGCATATCTTTACTGTCGACCCAGTGGCCGCAAACGCCACGCAGGGACCGCCAGAATGATCCTCCTTGACCCATGCCCACTCGCCGCCGCATGCTCGAACGCTTCCACCCACGCTCAAGGAACGATTGCATGAAGCTGGAAACGCTTGCCATCCATGCGGGCTTCAGCCCCGACCCGACCACCAAGGCGGTGGCCGTACCGATCTACCAGACCACCTCCTTTGCCTTCGATGACACCCAGCACGGCGCCGACCTGTTTGACCTGAAGGTTGCCGGCAACATCTACTCGCGCATCATGAACCCCACCAACGACGTGCTCGAGCAGCGCATGGCCGCCCTGGAAGGCGGGGTTGGCGCGCTGGCCGTAGCCTCGGGCATGGCGGCTATCACCTACGCCATCCAGACCGTCGCCGAAGCCGGCGACAATATCGTCTCGGTGGCCAAGCTGTACGGCGGCACCTACAACCTGCTGGCGCACACCCTGCCACGCATGGGTATCCACACCCGCTTCGCGGCCCATGACGATATCGCCGCCCTCGAAGCGCTGATCGATGCGCGTACCAAAGCAGTATTCTGCGAGTCCATCGGCAATCCCGCCGGCAATATCGTCGATATCACTGCGCTGGCCGAGGCCGCCCACCGCCACGGGGTGCCGCTGATCGTCGACAACACCGTGGCCACCCCGGTGCTGTGCCGGCCATTCGAGCACGGCGCCGACATCGTCGTGCACTCGCTGACCAAGTACATCGGCGGCCACGGCACCAGCATCGGCGGTATCGTCATCGACTCCGGCAAATTCCCCTGGGCCGAGAACAAGGAACGCTTCGCCCTGCTCAACACCCCCGACCCGTCCTACCACGGCGTCACCTACACCGAAGCCTTCGGCCCTGCCGCCTTCATCGGCCGCTGCCGTGTGGTGCCCTTGCGCAACACGGGCGCCGCGCTGTCGCCGTTCAATGCTTTCCTGATCCTGCAAGGCCTGGAAACCCTGGCCCTGCGCATGGAGCGCCATACCGAGAACGCGCTAAAGGTCGCCCATTACCTGCAAGCCCACGAGCAGGTGGCCTGGGTGAAGTTCGCCGGGCTGCCCGACCACCCCGAACATGAACTGGCCCAGCGCTACACCGGCGGCAAGCCGGCGTCGATCCTGTCGTTCGGTATCAAGGGTGGCCAGGCGGCTGGCGCGCGCTTCATCGACGCGTTGCAACTGGTGGTACGCCTGGTGAACATCGGCGACGCCAAGTCACTGGCCTGCCATCCCGCTTCCACTACTCATCGTCAGCTCAACGACGAGGAACTGGAGAAGGCCGGCGTGCCACGGGACATGGTGCGCCTGTCGATCGGCATCGAACACAGTGACGACATCATCGCCGACCTGGCCCAGGCCTTGGAGGCCAGCCGCGGCTGATTCCTCCGCGCCCAACCCAATGTCGAAGGCGGGCGCACCTTCATCAAGCCTGGATGCACCCGCAATGACCCTGTTTTACCTGAAACTCACCATCACCCCCCTGCTGATGTGGGCCATCTCCCTCGCCTCCCGGCGCTGGGGAGGCCTGCTAGGCGGTTTGCTGTCCGGCCTGCCGATCACCTCGGCGCTGGTGATGACCTTCCTGTGCCTGGAACAGGGCACGGCCTTCGCCCTGGGCGCATTGCCCGGCGCACTGGGCGGCCTGGCGGCGGTGCAGGCCACCTACACCGTCTACCTGCTGGCCACGCGCACACTCGGCATCGCCGTGGCCGTACTGCTGGCGTTGCTGTTCTATGGCCTGGCCGCCTATGCCTTTACCCACTGGGGCAGCCTGTACCTGTCGATTGCAGTGGCGTTGGTGCTGATCGGCGTGCTGATCCGCGCCAGCGGCCGCGAGCCCAAACCTGATACCTTGGCCCGTCCCCGGCACCGGCACTGGGAAATCCCGTTGCGCATGGTATCTGCCACTTCCCTGCTGATGATCACCACCAGCCTGGCCAGTTGGCTGGGCCCGGCGACCAGCGGGATGCTGGCGCCGATTCCGGTGATTGCCTGGCCGCTGGTGGTGTTCGCGCATGTGCAGGGCGGGCGAGCCGGGATGGCGGCGATGGTGCGGGGCAATGCGATCGGCGCGGTGGGGGTGATTGCGTTCTATCTGGTATTGGCGGGGCTGCTGGAAACGTGGGGCGTTGGCGTGACCATCGGGCTGGCCATGCTGTGCGCTGTGGTGCTGACCATTGGACTGGCCGCCTTGTTGCGACGGCGTTGATAGACCATTGGGCTGCTGCGCAGCCCATCGCAGGCACGCCAGCGCCTGCAGGGACCGAGCGGACTGCTCGCACCTGCGGCCTTAGTCGAACGCCCCGTTCAACACCTCATAGATGATCCCGGTCGCCACGGCGACCAGTATCAGGTCTGCGCCTGCCTGCATCCACTCATACCCGTCATAGTGAGGCAGCTGCCCCAGCAGACGGCCATCCAGTTTCTTGGCGATACCAGGTGGCAGGGGCTTGCCGCGGGCCAGGTTCTTCTGAATGCCTGGAGGCAATGCCGGGCCCGGACTCCAGTAGTTGCGGTGGCCACCGAGGATGCCCAGTACATCGCGACGGTCGATGGACGGGCCGCCGTGCCAGTTATTGCCGCCGGCGCTCTGCTTGTGGCCGCCCGAATTGCCCTGGCCCTGGGCATGCTGAGCCTGGCCCTTGCCGTGCCCCTGACCTTGGCCCTGGCCTTTGCCGTTACCCGGGTCGGCGAGCGCCGGGCCAGAGGCCAAGACCACCGCCAATGAGGTGACAATGGCAGTCATGATTGGTGATCTGGCCATGTGAGCATCCTTTGCGCGAGAGGTTGCCCCACACTATAGACGGTGCGCACGCCTGCTTCACTGGCAACAGCCTCAGCAGGGAGGCTGACAAGGCAGGCACGCTTCGGCCACAATCGGTCGCCTGGTCCACGCTGGGAAGCACTGCATGCTCACTACCCTCGCCATCGGCAACTACCGCTCGATCAACCACCTGGTGCTGCCGCTGGGCCAACTCAACCTGGTGACCGGCGCCAATGGCAGCGGCAAATCCAACCTGTACAAGGCACTGCGCCTGCTGGCCGAAACCGCACAGGGCGGTGTGGTCGAAGCCCTCGCCCGTGAAGGCGGGCTGGATTCGACCTGGTGGGCCGGCCCAGAAACCAGCGCACGAATGCGGCGCGGCGAAGTGCCCATCCAAGGCCAGCATCCGAGCGAAGCCAGGCGCCTGCGCCTGGGCTTTGCCACCGAGGACCTCGGGTTTGCCATCACCCTCGGCCTGCCAATTCCCCTGCCGTACCCGACCGCGTTCATGCTCGACCCCGAAATAAAGTGTGAAGCCATCTGGGGCGCTGGCGCCTATCGACCCTCTTCCTTGCTGGTCGAGCGCAAGAACGCCCTGGTGCGGGCCCGCGAGGGCAACAGCTGGGCGGTGCTCGATCAGCATGCTGACAGCGGCGAGAGCTTCTTCAACATCGTCGGCCGGCCCCGCCAGGCACCGGAAATCGGTGACCTGCGCGCGTTCATCAACAGCTGGCGGTTTTACGATCACTTCCGGATTGACCGTGATGCGCCTTGCCGTCAACCCCAACTGGGCACTCGCTCGCCGGTGCTGCATCACGACGGGCGCAACCTTGCCTCGGCGTTGCAGACCATTATCGAAATTGGCGATGTGGAGGATCTGGTGGAAGCGCTGAATGACGCGTTTCCCGGCAGCCGTCTGGAGATCAATGCGCCACCTGGCGGGCTGTTCAGTGTAAGGCTGCACCAGCACGGTCTTTTGCGCCCGCTCGAGGGTGCTGAATTGTCGGACGGCACCCTGCGTTATCTTCTACTGATGGCTGCCCTGCTCACACCACGGCCGCCATCGCTGATGGTGTTGAACGAACCGGAAACCAGTCTGCACGCGGACCTGCTCCCGGCCTTGGCGCGGCTGATCATTCGTGCATCACGCCGTAGCCAGGTTTGGGTGGTATCGCACAGTGCGCCATTAATCAACGCGCTGGCAGCCTGTGACGGGTGCAATGTGCTAGAGCTGGAAAAAATACAAGGGCAAACCCAGCTGCGGGGGGTTGGGTTGCTGGATGAGCCGCTGTGGCGCTGGGCTGACTGAATTCAAGTGACGGTACGAGCCCGGCATGACTAACCGGCCCCGGTAATCTCATCCATGAACTGGGTAAGAAAGGTTTCAAGCCGGGTATGACGCTCGGCAGCGAGGCGAGCCCCTTCTTGGGTTTTAAAGCCCGAGGCGAGCTTGAGCAGTTTGGTCTGGAAGTGCTCGATGGCATACGCCCCGTCCTGGTACGCCCTCTGCTGCGCGAAAGGGTTTTCGAAGTCATAGAGCGCCGACCCCATTCGCCCGGAGACGTAAAAACACCGGGCAATACCCACCGCGCCTATGGCGTCAAGCCGGTCACTGTCCTGAAGGATGCAGGCCTCACGTGTCAGCGGTTCGAACCCCGCCGAGTAACTGTGCGTTTTGATCGCATGCACTACTTGCTCAACACGCACACTCGGCCAGCCCATCTCAGCAAGGGCTGATGCAGCCTTGTTCGCCGACAACGTCGAGGCCTGCCCACGTAACGGCGAATGCTTTTCCACCGCCACACAGTCGTGCAGCACCGTCGCCGCAAGCACGATTTCAAGGTCGCCACCCTCCACCCGCTGGATGCGCTGCGCATTGACCCACACGCGATGAATATGGGCCAAGTCGTGGGAGCCATCATTCTGGTCGGGCGGCAGATACTTCAGCAAGTCAGTGGCAAGAGACTGATAAGGGGCAAACGCTTCGCGGGTCATCTTCGGTAGGTTCCATTTCCGGTGAATGCACGGGTTCACGGGCGCCGTCCGGACGCTGCCCTGGGCAAGTACCGAGAGCATGCATGTCAATTTCAAAGCCTGTACAGCACTGGCAGGAGCAGCCTTGTGCTGCGATGAGGATGTTACTGCCAAAGTAGATCCTCAGCCCTATCAGCACCTTGCTACTAAGTATTTCCGTCAACAACACGTTTGTTACTGGGAGCACTTGTATTCGATCAGCAAGGAGTCAATGGATGTCCGCTCGCTTTTCCTCCCCCGCCACCCGTATTCGCCAAACCGCACTAGCGGTCAGCTTCGCGGGCTCGCTGCTGGGCACTGCACATGCCTGGGCCGAGCCTGTGGGTTACAGTATCCCGGCAGGGTCATTGGCTCACGCACTCGACCAGTTTGCCGACGCCAGCGGGGCAGTCATCAGTTTCAGCCAAGAAGAAGTCGCTGGCTTACACAGCAAAGGGCTGCACGGCAATTACGCGCTGCATCAGGCGTTGGCAGAACTGCTGCAAGGCAGTGGCTTGCAGGTGCAGGCAGCGGGCGACAAGCGCTTCATGCTGATTAGCGCTGAACAGGATGGCGCCATGGAGCTTGCGGCAACCACCGTCTCCAGCATGGCCCTGGGTGCCACCACCGAAGGCACCGGCAGCTACACCACCGGCTCGGTCAATACTGCAACCGGGCTGCGGCTGTCAGCACGCGAGACACCACAATCGGTCAGCGTGGTCACCCGCCAGCAGATTGAAGACCAGAACCTGAACGATGTCGCCCAGGTGCTTGAACAGACACCGGGCGTGGTCGTTGACAGCATGGGGCCCACCGGCAGCGACGCCAACCATATCTACGTGCGCGGCTTCGAGGTCGGCAGCATCCAGGTGGACGGCATCAACCGCCCCGATACCTTTGGCTTCAGGGACGACCTCTCCGACATGGTGTCCTACGACCGGGTAGAGGTAGTGCGCGGTGCCACGGGCCTGATGTCAGGCACTGGCGACCCGGGCGCCACCGTCAACCTGATCCGCAAGAAGCCGACCCTGGAAACACAACGCAAGCTGACCTTGAAAGCGGGCTCGTGGGACAACTACCGCACCGAACTGGACGTTTCTGGCAAGTTGACGCAAAGCGGCAATGTCCGCGGGCGTTTTGTCGCCTCCAATACCGACAGCCAGAGCTACGTCGACCGCCAATCGCTGGAACGGCAGGTGGCCTATGGGGTACTGGAGTGGGACATCACCGACAGCACGATGCTGACAGCAGGTGCGGAATATCAGGAGATGGACAACGACGGGGCAGGCAACCACGGCTTCCCGATGTTCAATTCAGATGGCAGTCACTTCAGCCCCTCCCGCACGTTCAATTCAGCTTCGGACTGGAGCTATCACAAGCGTCGCACCAAGACGGTATTCACTACGCTGGAGCATCAACTGGACAACGGCTGGCAGTTGAAAGTGAATGCCGAACACAGCCGTCGCAGCTATGACGACACCTTTGCCACGGCTGCCAGCGGCACCGTCAAGCCCGATGGCAGTGGCATCAGCACCTGGACGGGGCGTTGGGCCGGCGAGCCCCGGCAGACCTCGTTCGACCTGTCGGCGTCGGGCCCGTTCGAGCTGTTGTCACGCGAGCACCAGGCCTACGTCGGGGCCAGTCACTACCGCGCCTACTACCGCAACGACGGTTACCCACTGTGGACGATCCAGACCATCGACAACATTTACACCTGGGACGGTTCGCTGGCGATACCGGACGCCATCCATGCCAAGTCCTCGGAAGACGCGCTGGATGAAACCCAGGACGGCCTGGTGGCTTCGGTACGCTGGAGCCTGGCGGATGACCTGTCGCTGATTACCGGGGCGCGGCTGATCGACTGGAAACGCGACGAAACCTCTACCACCCTGTCGTCCGTCGCTACAAGCCGCACTTCGCGTAGCGAAACCGGGGTCGTCACGCCCTATCTTAGCCTTGTGTATGACCTCAACGAGAACTGGTCGGCCTATGCCAGTTACACCACCATTTTCAAACCGCAGAGCAACAAGGATATCAACGGGACCTACCTGGACCCGTTGGAAGGCATTAACTACGAGCTCGGTCTGAAGAGTGAGTTCTGGGACCAGCGGCTGACCACGGCTTTCAGCGTATTCGAGGTACACCAGGACAACCTGGCGGTAGCCGACGGAAGCAACCTGGCGCCAGACGGCAACCAGGCCTACCGTGCCGAATCGGGTACCAAGACACGTGGTTTCGAGATGGAAATGGCGGGCGAGATTTTGCCTGATTGGCAGGTCTCGGCCAGCTACACCTATGCGGTGAGCAAGGATTCGGATGGCGACCGCCTGAACACTGAAATACCGCGAGACACCTTGAAACTGTTCACCAGCTACCGCCTGGCGACCCTGCCACAGTTGAAGGTAGGGGGTGGTGTGCGCTGGCAGGGTACCGAGTATTACAAGAGCGCCGGGCCCAACAACGAAACGTTCACCCAGGACCCCTACAGCGTGGTCGACCTGATGGCTCAATATGCCTTCACGCCGCAGACCAGCGTTTCACTGAACCTCAACAACGTGTTGGACAAAACCTACTACACGGCGATTGGCGCGCGCGGCTGGTATGGCAGCCCACGCAGCGCCACGGCCACGTTGGTGTATGCGTTCTGACCCGCCAAGGCGACGCCTGATGGCCCCTGAGTTCGCAGATCAGAACACCGACCATCCGATCCGCGAACTGAGCAGCTCAAGCGCCGCCATCCCGGCCAGGGAGTTGCCCGCAGCGTTCAACTCCGGCGACCACACGCATACGGTAAATTGACCCGGCACGATCGCCACGATCCCGCCACCCACACCACTCTTGCCAGGCAAACCCACCCTGAAGGCGAAATTCCCCGCCTCGTCATACAGCCCGCTGGTGGCCATGATCGAGTTCACTTGTTGGGTCTGGCGCCGCGTCAGGATCTGCTCACCGCTGTGCTTGCAAAATCCATCATTGGCCAGGAAGCAGAATGCCCGCGCCAGGTCCAGGCAGTTCATTTGCAGTGCGCAGTAACTGAAGTAACTGCGCAGCACCGTCTCGACCTCGTTATGGAAGTTGCCAAATGACTGCATCAGGTACGCCATGGCAGCGTTGCGCGCGCGAAACTGATATTCCGAATCAGCGACCCGGGTATTGATCGAGATGTGGGGGTTGCCTGAAAGCCGTCGGACAAAATCGCGCATGGACAACGTGGGGGCAGCGAAGCGCGACTGATTGATATCGCAGATCACCAATGCCCCTGCATTGATGAACGGGTTACGCGGCCGCCCGCGCTCGAACTCCAGCTGCACCAAAGAGTTGAACGGCTGCCCCGAAGGCTCATGCCCCAACCGCTCCCAAATGGCTTCACCCGAATGGCCAATGGCCTGAACCAGGCTGAACACCTTGGAAATGCTCTGCACCGAGAATGGCACCTGCGCATCACCTGCGCAGTGGTAACTGCCATCGTTGCCATAGACAGCGATACCCAGTTGGTTCGCCGGCACGTCAGCCAGCGCGGGAATGTAGTCAGCGACTTTGCCCTTGCCGATCAAGGGACGTACTTCGTCAAGAATCTCGTTCAACAGCGTTTGCATGGAAGGCCCTGTATCAATCCCCAGACGACGGCTAGGGGCATTCCTCTTGACGAAGACTGAGCGGGAGAGATCACACATTCAGAAACAAATCACCGTCAGCGTCATCATCGCCAGGAAGATCGCCGCGCGTTACGGCCGTGAAGGCAGCTGTAAAAAGCTGCGAGGGCCGGCCACGCGCCGCACCGATGATAATCCACAAGGCAATCTGTCGGCCGTGATGGCGGCAAGCATCATTTCATTCGGGTTCGTGTTCATCCACCCGTTCATGGATGGGAACGGGCGCTTGAAAACGGCCTGTTGCTTCCTGTTTCGGTTGCCATGAAACGCGAAGAACGCCTGTATCTGGAGACACTTCAGGGATATTCCGGGCCCGTGCGAGAATACTGGCAAGTGCAATGGATCGATCACGAGCAGTTTACATTTGAGTTCATCGGAGCTGACGCGATCTACCGATTCTGGGATGCCACGCAGTGCGTTGTATTCACCTGCGCTGGAGGTCGAGCTGCGCGATGAGACGGCCTTTCTGGAAAACTATGACGCCGTCTACAGGGCCGTTGATGAGCGATTCGATGTTCGCGGCAGCGACCTCGCAAACCTGGTCATGATGTGCCTGAGCAATGGCGGGAGCGTGTCAAACAATCGGCGTAAGCAGTACCTGTACAGGGTCCCCGAGGCGGTGTTCGACTACATCGAGCTGACCGCGCAACAAGTGCTTGCCGCCCAGCGCTCAGCCGCTCAAACGCATCAGGGAGCAGAGACACAGACGGATGCATAGTGTTGAGTGGAAGAGCGTCTATTCATGGAACGAAAAGCAAGCCGCGCAGCCCCGCGACTGGGTTATCCGTAGCGCTCACTCTGGCAGGGTAGAACGGATCGAAGCGTGGATTGGGGTTTCAAAAATCAATGAATACGGCGAGTGCACTGAGCAGCAAACAGAGGCTCGCGACAGCCGTTAAATGCACGCGCATCGGCAGATACCACCCAGGCACCGCTTGCGCCAGTTTGCGATCCTGCCAAAGATGGCCAATAAAACCAAAGGTCAACACCAGACACCCCACCGGCACAGGCAGCAACGTGCCAACCCAACCGATCAGGGCCGGTATAACGCTCCACACCAGTCGTTCTTGACGCTGCTTCGCGGGCAAACCCTGCAACGTCATGGCAAACCCCCAGTGCAGGGCACCGACGAAGCTCAATATCACCGCGCCATAGCCAACCAGCATCATCGAGAAAAACGCTCGATATTCAGCCCAAAAAAGGATGAGCAGCGCCACACCAATAAACGGCAGCAGACCGCCGTAACCCAGGGCAGCGAAGCGGCTTGGAGATAACGCAGTAGCATCGGTATTCATCTGGGCGCCCCTTCGCGACGGTTCAGGACCGGACGTCAACTGTGTCGTCCAATGAGGTTCAGGAATTCGTGCCGCGTCGAGGGGGCGTCGCGAAATGCACCTAACATCACGGATGAAATCATCACCGAGTTTTGCTTCTCTACACCGCGCATCATCATGCACATATGCTTGGCTTCGATCACGACCGCCACCCCTGCGGCATCCGTGACTTCCTGCACGGCATACGCAATTTGCCGCGTGAGGTTTTCCTGTATCTGTAAACGACGGGCGAACATATCCACCACGCGTGCAACCTTGGAAAGGCCTAACACGCGTCCTGTTGGCAGGTACGCGACATGAGCCTTGCCAATAAACGGCAGCATGTGGTGTTCGCACAATGAGTAGAGCTCAATGTCACGCACCACAATCATTTCATCGTTTTCACTCTCGAACAGAGCACCGTTTACGACCTCGTGAAGATCCTGGGCATACCCGTTGCACAAGTACTGCATCGCTTTTGCCGCACGCTGGGGTGTATCCAGAAGCCCTTCGCGCTGCGGGTTCTCACCAATGCCGACGAGGATTTCATGAAAGTGCTCGGCTAACGAATGTGACATTTGGACTCCTCACCGCTACAGCGGTGCCCGCCATCGGGATGTGGTAGCCAGGCCAAGTGTGGCCTCAATCGACAGAACAGCCTGTAAAGAACCGAAAGCACGGGACGTAACGGACGCCAGGACAGTGGCGCGACCCACAGGCCCACATCCGCAGCACGCCAACTCCACAAGGTGGCGTCCAAGCCTGTAACCCAGTGCCCGCTCGCGAACCTTCCATGCAGGCATGACCTCAGTTGTTCAACCGTGAAGCCCAACGCCCCTGCATCGAAATCATCAGCACTGATGTCAACCAGGGTGAGCTTTCCCCCAGTCGATTTCATGCGCAGGAAGGCGATCTCCCGAGCGCACAATGGGCAGGCGCCGTCAAAGTACAGCGTGAAGGGCCACTTGCAATACATGTACAACCTCGCATGATTGTACAGGTTTTTGTATAAGTTAGCTGAAACCAGGAAATTCGCAATGGGGGGGGCTCGGGGGGGGGCCGCCGGTGGATTTGTGTTGCCGGTGAGATCGCGCGCCGCCCGCGCGATCTCACTGCCACCAAACCTCCCATGGCAGGCACCCTCCACTCGCCGCACCCGGATTTGCTAAGATCGCGGCATTTCCGCTGGGTGAACTGCGTATTCACTCAAGCCCTTGCAGCCTGCTGGAAGACCTGATGAACAAACTGACTCTGCCTTTCGCCATCTTCGTTAGCGTCATCATCACTGGGAAGATCGCCGAGCATTACGGCCTGGAGGGCAGCTGGAAAGTCGGCCTGCTGTGCCTCGTGGCAGCTATCGTCCAGATCGCGGTTACCCGCTTTCAGCGCCACCAGCGGCAGAAAGCCGAGCTTTGAAGGGCGCGGGGCCCTCTGGATGATCATGTTATGGGGACCTTTCTTTCACCCAATTTTCACAGTGGCTTGGGCAGGATGAAGCTATCCCTACGTGATAGTACTTAGCCCGCCTCGGCGGGTTTTCTTTTGCCCGCCTGTTTCCTGTTTAAGTTTTGAGGAACGGGAGCGGGTCGAAAAATCAGAAATTACCCCTTCCTTGTAGGCCATTTCCCAAAGATACTCCTCGCGCCTGATTTTCGTTGCACATGGAAATAGTCAGCCCTAGTCTCGATCCGTCGCTGCCAATTCAGCGACCGGTTTTGACAGACCGCTGACGTTGTCCTCATGTGCTCGCTTTCATGGCGGCTGTACGTGTGGGCACCCTGTGGTGCGCCGAGTGCCAACGTCTCGGTCTGTCAACCCGCGTACAGCTGCCACCATCTTGTTTGACAGCAAGGTTGAGGTAGCTCCACTTTCCGACGTTGGAGTTACGCCATGCTCAAGATCGTTCCAGACCCACCCCACCGGTCCCTCTGCCTTGAAGACACCCTGATCCAGGCCACGGATTACGCGCTTTGCGCTGCAACTGTCGTGCATCAGGCAATGCTGCTGCAGCCCAAGTCACCAGCGTCGATTCTGATGATGACCTCGATGCATGAACTGGAGACCTTGAGAGCTTTACTCGAGTCCGCAATAGCCCAGGTGCAGATGCCCACTGAACCTCGCACTACGCACTGACGTCTCGCTGATGTACTGCCTGGGCCGGCCTCTTCGCGGATCCCCTCCCAGGCACTCCCTCAGCCTTGAAAACTGCCGTGCTCCTGTAGGAGCGGGTTCACCCGCGAATAGGCCCGTACAGGCTGAAGCAATCTTGGGGAAACTGAACAATGTCCACAGAAGAAACCAAATTCACCGTCGGCAAAACCACCTTCTACCAAGGTGAAAACCAGACCCATCCCCTCTTCCGCATCGAAGCCGGCACACCTTGCCAGAGTGCCCGTGAACAGGCGTCCGAGCTGATGGGCTATGCACGGGACATGACTCTGGATGGATTGATGGAAGACAAACCTCAGTTAATCTGGGCTTCGCACTACCTTTGCGCGTTGGCCAAGGCGCTGATGGATGATGCTGAACTGGGCATGATGCGCGAATGACTCATCATTGACTGGATGCCTTCAAGACCTAATGCGACTCCTGGTTTTGAAGGCGACTCAACGACCTAGCCCCTTGCCTCTTTTCTCGCTGGACGCGGTCCAAGATTCAGTTCCATCGATTGCGACATCAAAGCCGAACCTTCACGCAAAGGCTCCGGTGCGCCAACTGCATGAAATCCGCTCGCTTTGTACAAGTTCATCGCCGGGCTATCTCCAATCGTCACACCCAGACGAACACGTGCCGCACCGTGATCCTCAGCCCATTTGATAGCTCTCTCAAGCAAGGCACTCCCAGCTCCGATCCCACGTGCATCAGGCGCAACCCACATCTGGAAAATCTCGACAACGCCTGGCTCAACGTCGGATGCCTTGCACCACACCAAGCCACACGCCTCATTATTCCAATGAGCGAAGAAAGCTTGAGCAATGCTGGAGCTAGCGACGGCGGATACGCGGGTACGCCAATCATCGTCGTCCCGGCCTGATTCGCGCTCATGAGTACTCGCGAAAGCCTCCTGAGAGTCACGCAGGGCCCGCAGACGTAGATCCCGATAAGATTGCCAATCAGTTGCTGCTACAGGGCGAATAGCGAGCATACCACCTCCATTGTGCATTGCTTCAGCGAGAGCTAATGGCGCGTCAGAAGATATTCGTATTATTGGATTGAGCGCTGCATTTAGGCTATAGCCCGGGTACGCTTGGATGTGTATGCCTACTGAGGTTCGATGACCCATCGTCCGCGTAACATGCCTTTCAGCTCATCGACACTGAGGGTCATGTCGCGCTTGCGGTGGACTACCGCATGACAGTTGGCACATAACGTTACGAGGTCTGTCTCAGGATTCACAGCCTGTTCTCCACCAAATTTCGAAATAGGTACTACGTGATGAACGTGAATGAAGCCCTTTGCATGTTCGCCGTAAGCCTGCTGGAAATCAAAACCGCATGCTTTGCAGTGAAGCCCGTGAATAGCGATGGCCTTCATCCTAAGATCTTTCCGGCGTTCGTATCGGGTGCCAAAGTAGCTTGTCTTGCTGCCTTCATTAGCCGATTCAAATGTAATCGAATCGTCTTCTGATTGCGGCAGAGCAGTATCCAACCGCGGATCTAAAAGCTTCGCGTGGCTTAAGATAGCGTCGTAATCAGACTGAGAAATGAGCCGAACCCCGTCACGCCAGTAGTTACTCGCGCGGCTGCCGGGGATAGTCTCCATGTACGCGCCGTCGATTTTTGCGGGAACAGCGCTTTCAAATGGAATGAAATTTTCAATCAAAGCAAAAAGATCACCCTTATTACTACTGCTATCTGCGTAGACCTTGCCTATACGTGCCTTGCCAAAATAGTGCGGATTGGCACTCAGACGGACCGAGGCAAAGGCTTTATCTTTTATACGCCCTTTGTAGTAAACAACCTCGGTTCCCTGAGCGAGCAAGGTTTGGTAACGCTTGGGGAAGTGATAGACAGCGCCTGTCTGGTCTTCCCACTGTGATGTATCGTTTTCAACTATGACGACGGGCATTCCATTTTCCTCTCGACTGACGGCAGAAGCCTATCAAAAAAGAGGAATTTTCCTACAGCGCAGTGGAAAAAGGACAACATTCCTGCGTGATCACAGTCGCCCTAACCGCTCAAGCGAATTCTCTGCAAGGGTGGTTTTGCGTAGCTCAACGGTTTTCAAGATAGTGGTATAAGCGTCCAATCCATGCGGTTTCAGTGACGTAATCGATTTAAAAAAAAGACGAAACGGCACGGCTACAGACCGTTTCGCTCAAACCTGTCCCCAGGGGAAATTGCGTTTCTCGTTGGGTTTATGAATTCCATTTCTTTCTTGCGCGCTTCGAGCCTGAAGAGGCATGACACCAGGCGAGCACCGACGGCAGCACAGCCACTAAACTTGAGGGCTGATGGCAGCTTTGGCCTCAGAAGCGCTCATCACCGATAGCCGGCAAGATCAGCTCCCGTACGAACGAAGCCCCGGACAAGCGCAACAGCGCGTCGACCATAGTGACCACATCATGCACCGGTACCTGGCGCCGCTCGCCACGTGCTGCGGCTTGTGCCAATGGAGTGTTCAGGGAGTCGTCGGTATTCAGATAACCCAGTTGAAGCACGGTCACCGCCAGGTTGTCATCCCTAAAACCTTCGCGCAGCGCATCAGCCATGCCGTTGAGGGCGAACTTTGAGGCGCCGAACGCTACCTCCGGGCGCCCACTCTGGCGAAGAGCTGAGGTCGAACCGGTGAGGATCAACTGCGGCCGGGGCGCGCCAAGCAACTTGGGCACCAGGCGCTTGAGCAGAAGCAGCGTGGCCGTGATATTCACCTCGACCAGCCTGGTGATCGATTCGTCGCTGTCGTCAAGGAATGCATAGTGCTCACTGAAGGCGTGTTCTTCCCAGATGCCAACGTTGTAGATCAGGACATCCAGATCGGCAGGTGTCCGATCCGCGATCTGTGCTACAGCCGCCGTTGGCTTGGCAAGGTCGGCATCGACCCACTGCAGATCGATGCCCGGGGCAAGGGCCAAGTCTGACGGCTGATTGCGTGATACGCCGATCAGCGTGTCCCCTGGCTTGCCGAGCCCTTCGAGCAAAGCCCGGCCCAACCCTCTTCCGGCGCCTACGATCATCATCTTCATCTGTTGCTCCTTTTAACTGAAATGCTCCAAGCTTCCCTGGGCCGTTCAACTCCAGCGGACATTCAGTACGACGAAGTGCAGCAGGATCCAGACCATCAACAGCAGATGGGTCAGTTGCAACCCTTCCTGGCGGATCCAGTAGCCGAACCATATCCCGCCCAGCAGCATCGCGAGCAGGAACCCGAGCGCTGCGCTCAAGGCCAGGTTCAACCAGGGCCGCGCTACCTCCAAGCCAGCGCCAAGCAGCAGTTCATAGCACCCCACCCAGGCCGCGAGAGCGGCGGCTGCCTGTGTCAGCACTATGATCGACAAGGCCAAGCGATGGATGGCGTGAGAGGTCATCGCTCGCACCAGCAGAGGGAGCCTGATTGCGGGAGGTTGGGCCAGCGGCGCCATCGACATGGTCTCCCCGATCGCCCCGGCTGAGCTGGCAAAGGCATGCAGGTTGTTGATCAGGCTGATACTCAGCCACAGGCTCAAGCCAATACAGCAGGTGATCTGGAAAATCAGCAGTGAAGTCGGAGTGTCCATTCCTGGTCCTTTGTGAGTTCGTTTCCGAAAGCAGCGAGAGCGTCCGGACGCCACTCTAAAACCTTGACTTAACTCGAGGTCAATACCGGTTTTCCAATAAGGCTGCCTGGGGCGACAACCTCAACCGTTCGTTCAAGCCGTCTGTAGGTCTGA
Source organism: Pseudomonas sp. 3HC3 (assembly GCF_044904505.1). Lineage (NCBI taxonomy): Bacteria > Pseudomonadati > Pseudomonadota > Gammaproteobacteria > Pseudomonadales > Pseudomonadaceae > Pseudomonas > Pseudomonas sp. 3HC3. The sequence goes on along the minus strand of NZ_JADDRH010000001.1, from coordinate 89,509 downwards.
GAAGTTTGTCGAGGTCTTGGGCGACCGACCGAGCCGCGCCGATCATCGCCAAAGGTATTACCCACTGGAGGATCCGGGATAGAGCCAACCGGTTTGCTATGCTCTCTATTCCGGCTGGCCTGGCCTGAAGGCGCCGAGCGTGTGCGGCATTGGTCAAGATGCTTGAGAGTTTTCTATCCGCGTTTGTGGAAAAAATCGAACCAAGGAGTGGAGTAACAGACATGCCAGCTTGTCCCCTACCCTCTGATGAAGCACTTCGTCAGCGCACACTTGATGATATGGACTTGGTCGATACGCCGGCCGAGCATTATCTTGATACCTTGGTACGACTCACCCAAGAACTAGCCCAGGTCGAGACCGTTCTGATCAGCCTAATCGATCAGGATCGGCAGTGGTTCAAGGCTCGAATCGGCATCGAGGTAAGCGAGACGAAGCGCAATGTGTCCTTTTGCGGCTACGCGATTCTCGGTGAAGATACCTTGATGGTTTCCGACGCCAGGTGCGATTCACGCTTCGAGGACAATCCCCTCGTGCTGAACCCACCCTATATCCGGTTCTATGCGGGCCACCCGTTACGTGCCTCAAATGGCAAAGCCATCGGCACCCTGTGCATGTTCGATCCTCGGCCGCGGAAGCTCAGCGAGGCGCAACAGGCTAATTTTCGGGACTTAGCCACGCTCACCGAGGGTTATTTGCAACTGCGGAGCCTAGCGCAGGTCAATCGCGCTCTGCGTGTTGAAATGGATCGCGGGCAGCGCAGGGCTTTGCTTGATCCTTTGACACAACTATGGAACCGCGGGGCGTTGGCAGCATTTCAGAACCGAGAGCTTCATTTGGCTGAGGAGCGAGGTTTACAGCTAGGAGCCGTATACGCAGACCTCGACCGTTTCAAATCCGTCAATGACGAGCATGGCCACGATGCCGGCGATAAAGTGCTCTGCGAGTGTGCCCGCCGACTGCGGGCTACGCTTCGGCCAGATGACCTGCTGGTACGCCAGGGAGGAGAGGAGTTCGTGGCCCTGCTACGGGTTAAAGATAGCCAAGAATTAACGCAGATTGCGGAGCGCTTGCGTCAGTCAATTGGCAGCGCGCCGTTTTTGTTGCCCGGCGGCGCTCGGAAGATGACCATGAGCATCGGATGCGCCCTGCTCACCCAGGGTGAGCAGATTGATGATGCAATAAAGCGCGCTGACGGCGGTCTCTATGCGGCCAAACATGGGGGGCGTGACCAAGTTGTCTATGTGCCAGCGTTATCCTGAGGACGTTAAGACTCGGTAACATGGAGCGATACTCCCCTATACGAGAGCGCCTCATCTGGACAGGCGCTCGCTAAGCGAACGTTCGATGTTCGAAAGCCGCAATCGTGCGCTTCATGAAACGAATTGAGTTAGCGCCCTGAGCTTCGGCATTGAGGGGGCGCTGAAACTCAGCGGGTCCCGGCGAGCCACGAGATTCACTGATGCCGCTTCGGTGAGGGAGTGTTGATAAAGGCGGCGAACAAAGTTTCAGCGACGGACTCGCGTGGGCCGTTGCTGACAATTTTGAAGAGGAGGCAGGCGTAAAATCCTGAGACGTCACGCAAAAGTCACGCAAATGAAAAAGGCCATCCCTTGCGGAAATGGCCTAAGTCATTGAAATATATGGTCGGGACGGAGTGATTCGAACACTCGACCCCTTGCACCCCATGCGTGGAAGGCAGCCGTAGCTGCTTGAAAGCATTGGTTTTTCCGCCAGACGCTCGCTGCAACGATGTCTAACGATGAAGAACCGAACAGAACAAAGTCACTTCAAAAGTCACTGGCCCCGGCCAGCCCGCCCACGGCGCTCTGCCGACCGTTTCCCTTCCTTTATATAGCTACTCATAGGGCTGCCCCATCCAGCGCCCACAGCCTGGCCGACTCGACGATCTCCAGCATGTCGACCAGGTCGCCGTCATCGACTTCCTGTCTCCGGTGAGCGGCATAGGCCATTTCACTGAGCACAGCCGCACGCCCATCAGGATCAGTTATCAGGGCAGTCTGGTCGTCCAGTACCGCCACCCAGGCCTGTGGTATTCCCACCATCATTCCACCCTGCACCACCAAGACTGCGCGTACAGAACGCCATCGATCTCCTCCACCCCGTTGATGTTGATGCCGAGCTGGGCCATTCCGTTGACCTTGGCATCGTGCAGCCGCGGGATGATATCCGGACCAGGCGACGGGTTGAACACCCAGGCCTGGGTCGATACCCGCCCCAGCGGCTCGCTGTGGTGGTCGCCGATGTGGATGTCGGCCCGGATGGGTGTGATCTTGCCGAGCTGATTCGTAGGGATGGCCACGCCATTCACACGGCGGCGAACGAGGAGGAAGTACATATGGCACCAACACTGTATGCATAAACAGTATCGTATAGGCGGGATCGATCGCGGGCAATTGCCGATCAGCGGATCAGTGAAGAGGTGGCAAATCCTTACCTCTGGCCTTGGCGATGACGCGGAGCTGGTAATCGGACACCACCTGGAACAGTGATTCAGCCAGCAGACGCAGGCGCTCGATCTCCTCCGCCGGCGCACCGCGATCCTGGGCCTGGTGATACTCCCGCAGGGCGTCGATAGCCTGCTGAATCAACGGCTCGCCGGCCTCGACCATTCCAATGAAGTTGCGCATGTCCAATACAGTGCTCCATCAATTTAAACGTCTAAGTTAGGCCGACTCATTCGATGCCGCATAGGTTTTCATCATAACAACCCGAAAGAGCCAGCCTCCTAAATCACATCACCGACTTAGAGACAGAAACAAGGTCCGGTGCAAAATGATACATAGCAATCATAGATACAAACGACAAAAACAGCACAACAATCAAAACAAACCACGCCAATCCTGAGTGCCGCAATGTATTAAGTTGCCAACCAATCAAAATATTAAACCCTATGAGCAAGCACCAAAAAACCAAAACCAAGCCACAGGCTGCTGCGACATTCTGAGCCTTAGAAAAGACGTTGATCGACACCGTGATGAACGCGAAAAACGATACAAATATAGACAGTGCAGAGACCGCATTCCCTTTAATAGCGCTTACTTCCTCTTGCAAGCGCACTTGTGTCTCAATTGATTTCTCTGTGAGATTTCGAGCCGACTCAAGACTCGTTTGAATAGAGTTCATCATACCGGTGGAATCGCGCAACATTTTAGCTACTTTCTTCTCTGCCTGAGAAATAAATGTAGCCTTTTCTTTATAAAGCTCATCTAGCCTCGCATTAACCTGTGCAAAAGCCACTTGCATATAATCGTCGATTTTCTTATTAACATCAATATCTGAATCTACCGAGGCAGATACTTGTGGCGTTGGATTCGACGAGGCTGTCGGGATATTGGAAGAAACGCTTGAGCTGGAGGTCGATTTCCCAGAGACGGACCTAAGACTCTGAGCAAAAAGCTTGGCTAATAGATCGGCATTCATTCCTGATGAGCCTTTACTATCCATTAGAATAATCCTTCGCCGCCATTGACAAATAGCTCAATACTATCGAGCGACGCGACCCGATCAAACTCCTCTACTATACGACCAACTTGAGAAGCCGCTATTACTATAGGATGCAATGGATCATTGTTTATATCTCGCACGCATACAACTCCTGTCAAACCAGCCGGTCCGACCCCATTAGTTATAGTGTAAAGACTATTCGCGCACCAATCCCCAATAGTTACCTTCTTCGTCACAGACATTGAAAAATCAGAGACTTGTTCTGAAGAAAACTTTGCCAAAGCTTCTATCATATCCTGCGCAGGCGTGTCGCTCTGACTGAAGGCATTTTTTACCCAGCCAATCCTTGTGAAATTAAACCCTTTCTCACCTAATAGACTACCAAGCGCTTCACACTTAACTTTAAAACTATCGATATGCGATTTATCTAGCCCCAGCGGTAACTCAAGAATAAAATCAATACGAGCCTTGCTCATTGACAAGCGATATCCCTCAGCCGTATTGATATGCAATCGCGGAAATTCCGCAGGCATACCTGGCTGCTCAGGAATTAACATTGGCTCATATTCTCCGATATCAAGCCTACTTCGAATTAGAGAGCTTAAGTCATCCGCTCGTACCGTCCCGCTGCCGACAAAAAGGGCCAACTGGCAAGAATAAAAAAAACTTTTATCAAACATACTGATCTCGCAATTAGAAACGAACATCTGAATCTCGAACACAGAGGAGGAAGCGCAGCTCCTCTGAACGCTAAGGACGACTTGGACCAAAGGATAGCGGTAGCGAGGATTTTCTTAAAGGACGTTCACGTGGTTTAGGAGACAGAATCGAATCACTCGATGAAAGCGTCGTACTCACGTACGCATTGGTCGCCAGCTACTCGGGCTCTATCATACGCCTTCGCCAACTCTCGATTCGCTTCGAGAGACCGCTCGAGCAAGTCGGAGAGCACCATAGCGGCGCGGGCGGCTGCCTCGCCTCTGGCGACAGCGGCGGTATCCGTGCCGGGGCAACTGACGGAGGCGGCAAGCTTTCCGGCTTCGTCGCGCAGCCGCTGACCAGCAGCATCGGCGTCAACAGCGCCAGCATCAGCAATCGTTCTTTCTTCATGCCCTTTTACCCTCGCCTCTTGCTGCGCATCTGCGCGCCGGTGTTCTTCCTGACGCGCCGCGCGCTCGCCAATTACTTCTGCCAGTCGATCGCCGCTGTCCCGCTTCGCTGATTGCTGGCCGGCCTGGGCAAGCTCCACTGAGCGACCGTGCTCATAGGCCGCCCAGTGGGAAGCCAACAGCACCAGGCCTGCGGCAACTCCAGCCCACGGGCTCATGAAGCCAGGGCCCTCCGCACACCCTCGTCGATCACTTCGGCCTTGTAGGGGTTGCCGCCGTTTTCGTGGACGATGATGCCCACCACAGCCTCACGCAGCACCTGCGGCTTGGAGATGTCGATCGAATCTCGAACGCCTACGCCGAGGCGCTTCGCGATGGCCTGGGCATAGGCCAAGGTGTTGTTCTCACTGGCCGGCGCCCAACGGCTGATGAATTCCAGCGGGGTATCGATACCAGGGCGACCCACCCCAGGCATGCCATCCTTGCCGCGGTAGTTGAGCAGTAGCTTGGCCAAAGCTCGGATGCCGTTCTCGGCTTTGTCAAAGCGGGCGAAGCGCGGGCTGGCCACGCCCACCTCCAAGCCAAGCTGGCCCTGCCACGCGTTGCGGGGGTTGAAATCGATGTTGCCCGGGTTGTTATTGCGAACGCCGCGCGGTGTGGACATGGTTTCTCCAGACGAAAGAAAACCCGCTCATGGCGGGCTGAGGGAATTTCAGGCATAAAAAAACCGCTCGAGGCGGCCATTTTCAAATCCTGCAGATCAGGCGATGCCGTACTCGGTTTTCAGCGCAGCGACCAGTTGCGCAAGTTGCGCCAGGTTGGTCGGACTGGTGCGGAGCGATCGATTGAACACGAAGGTGTCCCCCACCTTCGAGGTCCGCAGGCTATTGCCGCTTCCGTGATAGCCGATCTCCAAGTAGCTGTCTGCTGCTGCAGCGCTTGCTGTTGACTTAGTGTTTTCGACAAAGGTGTCCACTTGGTTCACAGCGATAGAGACCTTCTTGGTAGTGTCGTCGTAATCCACGACAACTACCGCCCATGTCCCTGCAGGTTTCGGCGTTTCAGCATAAGGGGCGCTGTTGGTACTTCCGTAAGCTATGAGCCTCTTTACCTCAGGAGACGCAGTGGTTGTGTCATAGCGCAGGACAGTGGCAATCGCAGTCTCACCGGTATAACCCATCATGAAATTCAGCCGGTTCGTTGGCTCGGTAATCGCCACAAGCATGACCAGCGTATACGACGTCGGCATGCTACCAGGCTGAAAAGCCAGCGAGCCAAGGCTGTCATCGGCAGAAAACCCCAGTGCGGGCTTGCCGCCAACGGTGCTCAGGCGTAGGACCGATGGAGTAGATCCCTTCTGGAGCAGCTTTTCGCCAGTAACCCGGCAATATCCGGAGACGCCCCCCTCAGGAAGTGCTACGAGGCTCTTGGGTGCCATGGCGCGGTGAATGTATGGCATTGAGGATGCAATGCGGTCTGCGGCGGAAACGTTCAGTTTCACCGCACCAGGTGCTGCAGGTGCCTGGACGCCAGGCAAGACAATCAGTTGACCTCGCAAAGCCATGAGGTGCACTCCATCAGTTGGTGACTTGAATTCGTTGGTGGCAGGCCCAGTTGTAGACCGGGGTGCCTGTTGCATCGAGGTCGGGCGCGCTGTCCCGAATACACGTTCTTGGCCCGGTAGTCGGTCCCGCACGACTGCCTGCTACACCGATGTCGGCGATGCCTATCATCTCATCGGTGCCTGTAGGCTCATTGCTCAGGGTGAGACGCAGGGTATCGAAACCGGTCTTCTCGATCTTGGTAAGGGTCGCGCTAGACGTACTGTCGATCCAGCGCAGGCCGTAGAAACCAGGGTCCAGCACGTTCACGGTGTCGATAACCAGCGGCCCGGTAGGAACGTGAAAACGCAGATCGACCGTTACCCCAGAACGCTTGGCGGACAAGCAGTGAAGCGGCAGCCAAGGACGTTTGTTGATGATCGCTCTCGCCGCTCGGGCAACCATCACCCCGTCTCGCGCATAAGACGCCGCAGGCAGGTGAATGCCGTCGGCGTTGCTTGGCAAAGAGTACTGAGGCCCGGCCATGACGAACTTGTCGGGGTTTTCCAGTGCTGCCTGCAACTGCTCGTGCGGGATGTTGCTAAATGAGCGGTTGTAGGAAGGTGCGGTCCAGTTGCTCATCTGGGTCAGCAGCATCGGAATGGTGTTCAACTGCCCGGACACGGCTCGCAGGTCGGTGTCGTAGTCGGTTTGCAATTGAAGCAGGTGACCGATGTACACCCCGGCAGCCATGCCTCCGTCATGCTGCCCCTGGTTCCAGCCAACAAACGGAATCTCGTAGGCGTAGCCCAGCCGATCGGCCTCGGCCTTCGCGGCCATGGCTGCGGTGATGCTGTTGTTGTAAGGGATAGTGCCCTTGTTCAGCGAGGTGATGCCCTGGGCGCCGCGGGAATGGTCGCTGGTGAGCAGGCCGACATCTGAAGGCAGCCCGCGCATACGATTGATGTTCGCGGCGGTCTGCAGCGCAGGCGACTCCAGAGACTTGGCAGTCAGCGGTTTGAACGGAGCGACCATCGCTTCGGTGAGGGTCCCAGTCTCGTCAGTCAACTGCACCCCATCATTGAGGGTGAATAGCCGGTTTGCCGCTGGTGGCTGGACGGTAATGGGCGCCCCGGATCCGATGCCACGCATCAGCGACTGACCGTTGAACAGGATGTGCAGGATCTTCATCACATATGGAGCCACGGACCCCGCGATAGGAGCATCGACCGATTGGACGCTCACGGCGTTGAAGCGACGCAGGAAACTGACGGTGCCGGACAGCAGTTCAGGATCAGTGTTGTCCCCGCTGGAGGTAAGCTGATATGGAATCCCACTCACCAAGACCCAAACATCACGCTGGCCAGGCGGTCCCTCAACCCATGCCATGGAACTAGCTGCACTTGCCGGCGGCTGATAGAAGACGACCTCGCCGCTCCACTTGATTCCAAGGATCACAGTGTCATTCTGATCACAGAGCGCCCACGCGAAGTCACCGACCAGCGACAGACCAGGCAGCCGGTCGAGGATCGCATCGACGACACCGTCGGTTCTCACGCCGAGGATTACCCGAAGCAGCTCATCGGTAAGGGCCCAAGGGTGGGTTTCCGACATGTTGCGGGGTGGTGCTGTCTCGACCGCAAACTGGGTGCTGTCCTGCACCTGCTTGACCTTCTTGGCATTGGGGTAGGTATCCACGAACACCGCAGCGCCTGCAGTGTTGCGGTACACGTTCACATACTCGTCGTCAGCGCTCGAAAGAACGCTGAAATTCGTGCCGTCTGCTGTCCCTGCCAGCCCGAGCGCCACCGATGCATAGGGCATCGCCCCACCCAGTAAGGTCGCAAGGTTGGTCATCACTAGTGCGTTGGTCGGTCGCATGACCCCGCCACCAACGTCCATCATCTTCACTTCGGGCGACAGCAGTAGCACGTTCGTCGTCCCGACAATCCGGTCCAGCTCCTGAAGGGTCTGTTGGCCGCTCATCAAATCTTCCTCAATAAAAAGCCCGCACAGGGCGGGCTTGGTAACTGCTGCGGCGTCATGCCGGCGGGAACTGGTCGTCGTAGGTGTAAACGCGGGCGTCGTAGGGCATGCCCTTCATCGCCGTGTTGCCGTTGGCTGGGTCGGAACTGGTGACCAGCACCGGGTAGGCCCAGCGCGAGGCCGGGCCGAACAGGATGTGAGGCGGCTCCAGCGGGCCATCAACCTCCGGCGTGAAGTCGAGAGCGTCGACCCGCACCGTGTACTGGTCCACCTGCGTAGCAGTCCAAGGCCCGGACAGCGTGCCGTCCAGCTTGCGCACGCCGATCCTGTGCTCGCCGCCAGCGCTGAAATCCAGTGGCTCGGAGGAAGTCAGCAGCGTTCCGGATCCGGTTACCTCGAAGGCCAGCAGGATTGCGCTCTGGCACCGCTTTGGCGCGTCATCCGCAACGGCCGCGAAACTCAGGTAGCCACTGTTGCTGCCGTCCATCTCGGTTTCCCAGGTGTAGATGTCGGTCCGGAACTTCTGGTGGCCACGCCGGCGCATGCCGATGCGCCATGCTCTGGTCTTATCGCTGACACCCGGCATCTTGATCTTTTCGACCTTGGTGCCAAGGTCCCCTGGCCGCCGGCACTCGACCGTTTCCCACGCCCAGGTGGTGCGCGAGAAGAACTCCACATCTACGCCGTCGAAGTCGTTGATCGACGGCATGGCGCCGCTGATCTTGAGCATCTTGGTCATGTTCTGTGGCGAGTAGGTCTGCGTTTTCGGGCCGTAGGTCACGTCGAACGCGGCCCGGGCACTGTCTCGAACCGGGCGCAGCAATCCACGGAAGGTCACCAGTTCGCCGAACCCACACGCCAGAGCGTTGTTGATCATGTCCTTCACGGTGATCGTCGAATCCAGCGTCTCGTCGTAGGTATCGCCGCGGGCCACGCAGGTGTTGTGGAAGGCCTGCCACTCGGGCAGATCCAGGTCATCGTCCGTGTAACCGCGCTGCTTCAGCTGGTAGATGCACCAGGGCACGATGTCGCGGCTTGGCCCGGTACCGCCCTCCATCAGCGGCAGAATGCGGGTTGCCTCGGCGCTGACCTGGCTCTCGGACTGCGCAGAAAGCCGGTCACCGCCACGGATATTGCAGGTCATCACCGTCATGCCGGGGTAGCTGGTGGGCGAGTTCTGCATCCGCCCGCGCAGGTCCGTCCAGGTGGCGTCATCCCGCGCTTCATCGTTGATACGGCCGGGCCGGTCCACGTACTGCTTGCGGATACGGGCCTCGGCCCGCATTGCATACGGCAGCGACACGCGTTCGGTGAAGCCTTGGGCATCGAGAGAGCCGCCCACGTTCATGTACTGGAGCTGCGTCCAGGCACCGGCCACGTCCATGTCGCGGTACTCGAACATGTAGTAGGTCGGGATCTCGTAAATCTGCCCTTCCCGGCCGATACCGGCCAGGCCGTTGGCGTAGGTGACAGTCCACTCCAGTTGGGTGACCTTCTCGTTTTCCGGGCAGCAGGCGAATGGCCCGCGGTAGCCGCCCTGCAGGTTCGAAGCGTCGAGCGTGATGAGGCCGTTCACGGTCTGCATGGCGTTGAAGCCGGGCCAGCCCGCGTCAGTCGACCCGGACGAGGTCAGGCGCTCGACCTCGATCAAGCTCGTGCTGAAGGCCGTGATCCGGTACCGCAGACCGCGCGGGCCGATGGTGGCCAGGCCCTGTCCCAGCGCAAGGCCAACCACGGGCGATCCACCATCATAGTCCAGCGTCATTTCCGCTGGCTGCTCGGGTATTGCACTGGTAGTTGCCGTGCCGGTCACGCCGACGGGCGACGAGCCCAGGATGGTCGATGCGCCGGTGGCCGTGATGGCCTGGCCGGCGAACGGCGTTAGCTCAACGAACCGCACCATACCGCTGCTCTGCTGCGCCTGGAATGGCGTCCCGCTGAGCTGGGTATTCAGTGCAGATACCAGGCCCGCGAGATCGGTTGTGGCGGTGTTCAGCGTCACCGGGTAGGTGGACGCGCCGCGGACCAGGCTAAAGCTCAGCGGCGTGACGTCGAAGTCGTACCTGCTGGGCGCGGCCGAGCCGGTCAGCGTCGACGCGGTGCCGGGGTTGGCCGGTACGCCAGGGCTGTATGGCGTGTAGCTGTTGACCACGTATAGGCCAGCGTTCGCCCCGGCCACCTCGATGAGCATCCCAGCTGTGGGGTTCAGCATTTCCAGCGGGCCACGGATGATGTCGCGGCCTGCGCCACCGTCGATCACCGTGTAGGTGTAAGGCGCAAGCACACGGACGATGATGCCGTTCGACCAGTCGGCCGGGAACTGGCCAGAGCCGGCCGGCACGCTGATCGTATCGCCCACGAACTGGTACGCCGAAGCCGTGGCCGACCTGGTGAGGTCGGTGGCCATGGTCAGTTCCAGGCCGGCCGAGCCGCTGGAGCTTGCCCCTACCTCAGGAACGTTGAACCAGTTGATGTGGGCTGGGTCGCCAGAAAGATCGGCGCCTGGCGGGTAGATCGTGAACGTTGCATCGGATCCCAGGGAGATCAGCGGGGTTTCGCCAACCTTGACCTTGGCCAGCGGTACCTCGTACTCGCCTTCGCCGATGTACAGCAGCATTTCCACGCGCTGGTCACGCGGGGCAACGTGCGCCCTGCGTGGCTGGGTCAGGTACGACGGATAGACCCGCTGGTGCCCGGCGATCTGGCGCACCGGGTCACCCAACTTGACCTTGTTGCCCTTGGCGCTGGCCTCGGTCAGGGGATCGCCCTGCTGGGTGCCGGCGCTGGATGGCATGCCGGGCATCTTGGGCATGATCGACTTGAGCACCGCCTTGGCGCCTTTGAACAGCGCGAAGGTGATGGAGAATGGGTCTGTACCCTTCGGCTCGCGGTAGATCTGCAGCAGGTCGGCAGGCTTGAACTTCACCTTGTGCCACAGGTGCTGCTCGATCACCTCATCATTGAGAACAACGCTGATCGGTGGGCTTTCCCGGCGCTCATACGACGGAGCCAGGACCTTCAGCCATTCCTCGATCGACATGCGGCGGTCGGTCTTCCAGGTGCCGAGCGGCGCCGTGTCACTCAGCTTGTTCGGATAGAACTCGATCACGGTAATAGACCACCTTGGGGTGAGCGGCTTCAAACTCGCCAGTTGTCCGGAGGCATGCGCCGCCGGGGTTTGTGTCCAGCACCTTCAGCCGGCCCTCGCTTTCCACCACCACGCCTACGTGTAGGCAAAGAGCACCGCGGAAAACGGCGGCAATGGCGCCGGGCTCGGGCTGGCACTCTTCCATGCCCCGGCGCAGGTCGTGATACGCCTCGGTGTTGGCCTTGAGCTTGTTCTTGCCCACTGCGCCCAGGCTGGGCAGCAGCGGCAGACCGAACACCTCGTGGCGCACCGCGATGCACATCCCCCAGCAATCGAAGGCAATAGGCCCCCGTGCACCCTCGCGATACGGGGCGCGCATGAATTTTTCGATCATGGTTAGAGGTACTTGAGGCCAGGTGCCAGGGTGGTGGTCAGCACGGTGCGCAGACCGTTGGTGTTGAGCAGGTCGAAGAAGCCGGCGGTGAGCTTGGCCACGTCGTCTTCATATTCCCGGCTGAGCAGCGTCATGCGGTACCGCTCTTGCGGGAACGTCAGGTCTTCGGCCAGGTAGCGCCGAAAGGTGATGATGAAGCGGTCATCGGCAGCCTTGGCTTCCTCAACGACCTCCTGCACCTCGCCCGTGACGTTGTCCAGGCCCAGCACCAGGTTCTGGAACGCGCTGTTGTCGTTCTTGGGCAGGGCCAGGTCCATGGCCATTGCGACGAAGGTCAGCGTCCGGCCATCCTCGGTGGTGCACACCCGGTCTTCCCAGCCAGAGCAGTAGCAGTGCGAGACTGTACCGCCCTCCTTCCGCGCCTCGATCGTGTCGACAAGCTCACCGCGCCCCGAGGCGTAACACTCTTCGATCAGACTCATCCGAAGTACTCCGTGTGCCATTTCTCAAGGATGGATTGCAGGCCGTCGTTGAACTGGTCGAGCGGCATGCCCAGGTAGGCGCCGAGGTACTGGTCCTCGGTGTAGACCGGCCGTTTCTTGAACTCCAAGCGAGCAGAGAACCGCCATCGTTTGATTTGAGCCAGTTCCCCGCCGGTGGGGATGCCCTTGAAATGGACCAAGTGCACCTGCATGCCCAGCGGGGTCTGAAGCGGCATCTCGAACCACTCGACGCCAAGGTTCAGAGCCCAGGTATACCAACCCTCGAACAGCGCAGCCTCTTCCTGGCTGAAGTTGAATGTGAACTGAGCGGAGGTCGGAGGATTGCTGGTAACCCGTCGGTACCGCGACCGGCCGGTGACCATCGGCGTGGCCCGGATCGGATCAACCGTGCTCAGGCCATACCCCTCCTGCAGAGGAAGTGGCAATTCTGCCGGGTATTGAATCATTGCCATTCCTCGTTAGGAGCCAGTTCGCCGAGACCCGTATGCGCCCTCGTACGCATCCACCACTTGTCCGTAGCCAGACGAGAACTGACCGGCCACTTCCTCGACGGCTGCCTTGACGATCACGTCGATATCGCCGTTTGAGCGCTGGCGGGTTTCGACCTGGCTGTTGGTGTAGTTGTGGATATTGATGCTTTGCTGGATGCCAGAAGCGCTGGTGGTGCCTGACTGGCCCTGGGAGCCTCCGGCCATGCGCGCCGAAGTTATCGGCGTGACGTTGCCAGTGCGCAGGGCCTCGACCGCAGACACCCCGCCGAAACGACGGATATCCGCCTGCGACCAAACCACCTCGCCCTTGTGCACCACCCCGGCCGGCTCGTACTTGCCGCCTGAGCCGGTGTAGCCGCCCTCGGAGAAGCCTTTGAGCAGGGCATACGCCGCGACCAACGCGCTGCCGCCCACAACAGCCGCGGCGCCGAAGGTACCAATCGATGCCGTCAATGCAGCCGGCGCCCAGGACGCCAGCGTCTCAGCTGCTGCAGCCAGGTTGGCGGTCAGGACAGTGCCGATAGAAGACAGGCTGCTGGCCGTGGTTACTGCGTCCGTGGTCAGCTTGGCCGTGGTCTTGACGCCTTCCGCCGCGACCGTCTCAGTTGCCTCCGCTTCGATCCCGGCAAGCTTGAGGGCCTGCATGACAAGGAATCGGGCGGTGATTTCAGAGAACGCGCTGAGCATCGAGTTGGCAATGTCTCCGGCAAGATTGCCGAAGGCATCACTGAGGCTTTCCGTGCCCTTGACCAGCCCTTGGATGCTGCCGGAAATCGACGAGGTGGCGTCACCCAGAATCGACTCGGTCGCGTCCCTGGCCTGCTCGTTGTAGTTGGTGGCGAGATCGACGTAGTTCTGCCAGGACTCCGACACACCGATCAGCCACTCGCCACGCATTGCATCCTGCGCGGCGTAGTAGTTCTGCTGATCTACCATGCGCGTGGCCAACGCCGCTCGCAGGGCTTCGGTCTCGCCCTTGTAGAGGTCAGTGTCGGCTGTGGTCGGGTTCTTGATCTGGTTGTAGTCGCGGGTCAGCTTCTCCAGCTTCTTCTGATAATCCTGCTGGATTTTCAGGTCATCCTGGAGCCGCTTACGCGCCCTATCACTTTGACCTGCGCCAGCCAGTTCGGCCTCCTGGCCCTGACGCGCAAGGTCGGTCTCCGACTTCAAGCTCTCCGTAAAGGCTAAGAGCTTTGCCTCGTTCTCTAGCCTGATGTTGGTGAGCTCGTTCTCCTTCTCAAGGGCCGCATTACGCTTCAGTTGCGCGGTAATCAGCTCCTGGCTTGCCAGCAGTGACTTTTGATCAGCTGTCAGCGTTTTCTTGCCCTTGATGTCAGCGAGCTCTTGCTCCCACTTAATGAGTTCTCTGGCTGCAGCGCCAAGCTTGCTCGACTCGCCGGCCTGGGCGGTAATCAGTGACTTCTGCTCGACGAGAACGGCGTACTGCTTGCGAGCATCGTCAAGCGCCTTGTTGCCGGCGCTCTCGGTGTAAGCCTTGTTAGCATCTCGGATCGCTTTCGCAGCGTCCTTGTTCGCCTGCTCTTGCGCCTTCTTCGCGCTCGCCGCTGAAAGGATGGCTGCCTTGTCGGCCTCAGTCAGATCGGAATGCTCAGCGATGTAGCGGTTGGCTTCCTTGACCGCGTCGTTGTTGTCTTGGAGCTTGGCCAGTTGCTTCTGAATGCCGTCCAGGTACGTTTTCCCCGCCGCAGTCATACCTGAAACGGCGACGGAAGCCGAATTAGCGACCTCTGGAGTTTTGGAGTATTCCGCGTTTAGGGTTGCTAGTCGCTCTGCTGCCGTCTTCTGCAGCTCATTCTGCGTCGACCAGGTCTCACCTGCCTTCTTCAGGTCATTGAGGAGGCTAGCGGGCACACCTGGTACTTTTGCCACATCCTCAAGTATTGGAACGATGGACTTGCCGCTTTTGGCTGCCTCCTCAATCCTCTCGCTGAGATTTTGAAAAGCCTTTGCCCGGTCAATGACCGCTTGATTGCTTGATCCGGCTATACGGGCTGGAAGAGAGAGTGAATCCGAACCAAGTACTCCTTTCTTCAGGGTGGCCTGAAGGGAGTCCAGTTCTGATCTGGCGGCCTTCACCGCTTCTGCCTGCGCTTCGCCCCACCGCACCAGCGCGCCAGCCCGTTGCTCTTGGGTCATGGCCTTGAAGCGAGCAATCACTTCATCCATTGGTCCTTTCAACTGCTCAAGGCCTTCCTTCGCCTTGTCGCTACTGCTGCGGAAATCAATGAACGAGGCAGCAACGGCGCCGGTTATGAATAGAAGCCCAAGAGGTCCGCCCATCATGCTAAGCAAGCCAGATCCTGCAGCGGTAAGCCCCGCCAGCGCTTTGGAGGTAAGGCTTGCTGCCTCTGCTGCCTTTGACGAGGCTACAGTTGCCGCATTTACTACAGCAGTCGTCTCCCCGTATGCCAGGACTGCTGCCGTTCTAGCAGCATAAGCAGCCTCAATCTGCGCAGAGGAAGCAACTGTCGTTGCAGCCAGGGTCCGCTCAGCAGTAGCAACCTGGGCAGTTATTGCGGCATGCGCCTGGCTCAGCTCGGCAAGGCGAGCAACCGAAGCTGCACGGCCCTTCTCAGATATCTGGGCGCGAAGCCTTTGAGCCTCAAGCTCTCGCTCAGCAACCAGAGAGGCCTGTACCGCAGTTATTCGATTGAGTTCAGCGCCGAGAGCTTCGCGCTCGGCAACCACCTGGCGCTGAGCCGAGGCGATTTGAGCATTCGCCCTGTCCACTGAAGCCTTGGCATCTGCTTGCTTCGCTTGGGCAGCCTCAAGATCCAGCTTGGCAGAGAGCGCAATCTCTTTGTTTGCCACTCTGGTCGAGTTGGCGGCATAAACAGCCTCCGCACCCTGCTGAGCAAAGCCACCAGCAACCCTGGCAAGGGCGGCGTACAGGCCCGTCATCATCATCTGCTCAAGCGCAGAGGAGTTTTCCTGTACAGAGGCAAGCGCCTTCGGGAGGCCGCCATCGATAGCACTCGAAAGGGCCAGGATCTGCTTGGCGAATGCGCCGGTTGTTCCAATCGCCTGATCGAGCTCGCCCACGAATCCAGTGAATGAGTTTCCTACTGCAACCAGGCTGCTTCCGATGGTTGGAGCTATCTTCGCGAACTGGTCATCTACGGCATTCGCTTGGGCTTGAAGCGCCTTTACCACAGCGTCAGCAGTCAGCGCCCCTTCCGCCCCGAGGCTTCTCAGCTCACCAACTGTCTTGCCCATTCCCTTGGCAATAGCCTGGGCAAGCGCTGGAGCCTGCTCCAAGACACTATTCAGTTCTTCGCCGCGAAGCGTGCCCGATGCGAATGCCTGGCCAAGCTGTACCAGAGCGGCATCGGCTGCTTGAGCAGAAGTTCCAGAGATGGCGAGGGTTTTGCTGATAGTGCCGACAATGCCCGCAACGCCTTTCCCGGTCAGATTCAGTTCGGCCTGGTTAGTCGCAATCCGCTGATAAAGTTCGGCAGTCGCCGTAAGAGGCTGTCGCGACTCCTGCGCAATCGCGAAGATTGACTTCTGCGCCTCCGCCAACTGCGCAGACCCGTCGGTGACCAGTCGGAGCCGGTTGTTCAAAGTGGCGAACGCCTCAGACGCATCATAAAACGCTTTCACGCTGAAGGCTGCCGCAAGCGGTCCGGCCAGCCCGGATGCAGCCGAGGCAAGGGACTTAACTTGGCGCTCCAGGCTCTGCATCTGCACTGCCGACGACTGCGCGCTCTTACCTGCGCCCGATATCGAGCTTCCCGCACTGGTCATTGTCGGCACAGTGCGCAGGCCTGCGTCGTTCAGCCCCTCCAGGGCACGCCGCATGTCCGCCGCCTTTTGCTCTGCGCTGCGCGCATCAAGCTCAATAACGAGCCGGGATGTCAGGGCCATGCGTTTTCTCCGGGCGAAAAAAAGCCCGCTTCTAAGCGGGCGCTATAAATTTTGTCTTTGCTTAGTGGTCAACCGCGGCGTCAATCAGTGTGTTGACATCAGTTCGAACGGAATTCATACAAGAGTCGTAATATCGCTTTGGGTCTGCCCTGCCTGCCGCTGAGTCAGAGACGGCCAGGGAAATCAGCGCCACCCCTTTTTTGTCTCCGGAAAGGCCTGACGCCTCGAGGATTTTTCCTTCTTGCACTCCGTTCTTCGCAGCCAAGACTGCTCCTTGATATACAGCCTGGCTATTGTGGCAATACGAGGCTGCGTTGAAGGCCGCATCAGCAACCGCCCTCAGCTCGTCCCGACTGATGTCTTCTGCCAGTATCGGTATCGATACCGGTAATAGAGCGAACAAAACTAAAGCCCTGCGCATGAGGCATCCCCGATCCATTGAGTTCGAGGGAATCTACCATCATCAGCAGAATGCGCCAAAACCAAGCCAATGCGGGTTGAAAAAGAAAAGGCACCCGAAGGTGCCATCTCGATGCCGTTTACGGCCCATGCCACACCGAGCCATACCATGCCCAGGCGTGCCGCTGCCTGCCAAACCTAACCACGCCGTAGCGCGCCAAGTAACTGGTGCTTATGCACCGCAATGCCCCCTCGTCGAAGAGACATTACGCTGTTTTCAGCCCCTACCGAACCATGCCGGGCCTGACCTTGCCTCGCCCGACCCAGCCTCACCTTGCCAGGCCCTGCCGCTAGTGCTTTCGCACCGCAATGCCCTCTCAATGAAAGGGCATGACGCTACTCAGCTCAAGGCCTTTTTTGCCATCCCGTGCAGTGCGGAAAGCTTTGCCACCTGATCCAAGTTGTCCCGGCGCTGATCGTCCGTCAGCTCCGTAATCCGTAGGTGCCGCAGCTTCTGCCCGGCACCGCGAAATACCTTGCGAACTCCACGCCCCAACTCCTCCATGGCCACGCCAGTCTGCTCATGAGGCGGAACCCACCGGTAGCCTCGACCTCGAACCGACTGCAAGCAGACCTGATGATCGCGCAGGAGCTCAGCCTTGAACGCCTCGACGTTTGCCAGCCACTCGAACTGCCGGTCGCGGAACTGCTCGACTGTGAGCGACTTGGAATCGGCCATGGATGGAATGCCAAAGCGCGCTTCAAGCCAGTCGTGCCCCACAAGGTCGCCGTACTTGAACGCCTTGAGGAAGTCTTCGACTGCCTGCTTGTGGCCTGGATACTTGGTCACCTCAGACATAGGCCACCTCGAAGCGCCCGAAGCGTGGGCGATACTCGCAGACGCCAATCAGCTTGCCGGAGTCCTCGATGGCCTTCTTTACCTCTTGTAGGTCCAGAACGTCAGTATTGATCGCCACCTCAAGCTGGCAGGCCCAGTCGAGGAAGATCGGCCGGTACCGCATGATCTTAGCCTGGCCAACCTTCACGCCACGGCAGTCGACGAAGCGCTGATCCTCCCAAAGCGATTCTGGAGTGCTTGGGCCATCGAATTCCAGCGCTGCCCGGTCAGTCATCACAAGGGCGCCCCGCTTCCAATGTGTTCCCAGCTTCTGCAACTTGGCGCCGGCCAGGAAGGTGGCGTCGAAATTGGCTCCTGGAACGTGAATACCCGCTCGCTCGTCAAAGTACACCCCGGCGAGGAACTCAGATCTTGCGATGGCGACATGATCGTCATCGACTTTCTTGCGCTTGCTGGTGAGCTCGCGGTGCGCCTTCGTCGCCGGGTGCAGTGGGTTGGCCAGCTTGTCGGAGTGCATCATCAAAGGCGAAGTGCCCTTGATGCTCAGGGTAAGCAGCTCCATGCTCATTTCACCGCCCTCCGAGCCATGTACTCGAACCGACCGCGAAGGTTCACCACTGCTGCCATCAAGAACTCGAACATATCCGGGGTCGATACTGGGATATCGCCTGGTGACATGACCATTCCCTTGATGAGGTCGCGAGTAGAAAGTACGCAGGCATCGTCAGCCACTTCCTCCACTCGCTGATTGCCCTTGTGGTCGAACGAGACCAGATAACGCTTTTGTGGGCCACCAACGATTTGGACCTGCTCACGCTTCGGTAAAAACTCACCCTCAACCACCGCATAGGCTGCAATGAAGTTCCGAGCGCCATCCAGGTGCTCGGCCGGGATGTCCGCAGCAGAACGGACCCCGAACGCCGCATGCACCTGAGACCAGATCTTTGCCGTCGCACGCCGCTGGATGGGAACAGGCAATGCTGCCACCTTGCCCTTAACAATGGCGCCGAGCATGTGAAATCCATCGGTGCCAATGGTCTGGCCGAGCAGGGTCATCGATTGGTTTGTCTCGCGATGATTCACTGCGCGACCTTGATTCCAGTAGGACCACAGTGCGTCGTCGCATTCATTCTGGTAGTCGATCACGCCATCGCGCAGCTCGGGTCGCACCTTGCTGGCATGAATCGACATCAACCATCCAGCAAGCTTACGCAGTGGGAGGCATGCCATTTCGTACTGCTTACCATCGGCACCAGTTGTGGTGATCATCACCATAACTGAATTGAACCGGCCACCTTGAAGCTTTGCATGCTGGCTCTTCCAATCCAGCCCCATGCCTTCGACCACTGGTTTCATTGGGATGAATGGATGGCCATCGCGCTCGATCAGCAGAAGCTTGGCCGAACGGAATGGGATGACAGTGGATGCAGCTGTGCTATTATTCATCTCGACGTTTTTCCTAGACCGATTGACGTTATCCGAGGCCTCAAGCGCTGCAACGCTTGGGGCTTTTTCATGCCTGAGTGATTTGCTCATCTCGCTGCATAGCCTCCCTCAAAGCTTTGGCGACGAGCCAATTCTGGCTCCTCTCGTCCTGTTTTGACTTCCTTTCCAGCCATGCCTTTACCTCCGGTTCGATGCGCAGAATCACCTGCGCCATGTCACGCACCTTCATGATCGCCTCCATATGCATCACCGTTGTGCATATCGCAAATGTAGAACGGTGATGCATTGCTGTCAATACCACCGTGATGCATCCTGCAGTTCTGTTAAACAGAACTGGATTCGTCATGAGCCGCACCGACCCTCAATTCAACCTGCGCATCCCTGAATCCTTGCGCGACAAGGTCATGGCTGCATCCAAGGAGAATGGGCGATCTGC
Organism: Pseudomonas sp. 3HC3; assembly: GCF_044904505.1. NCBI lineage: Bacteria > Pseudomonadati > Pseudomonadota > Gammaproteobacteria > Pseudomonadales > Pseudomonadaceae > Pseudomonas > Pseudomonas sp. 3HC3. Next base: position 69,904 of record NZ_JADDRH010000001.1, on the reverse strand, counting down.
TACTGCAGAAATCCTGGCTCGACTGGAGCTGAGCTTTATTGGCGAGTCTCCAGATGAGGAGCTTATCCCTGCATCGAGGGCGTGGGAGATGGCGGCAATCGCCAGGCAGAGCATTCCGGCGACGGTCAAGAAACGAATCCTTGAAGGAATAAATCGTGCAATTTCTATGGGTCATGAAACCGCTGACATCAGCTTCAAAGACCTGGAGCTGGAGTCGCTCCCAAGTGAGGACGTCGATTCACTGATTTCAGAATTTTCTTCATGGTTATCAGCTGCTGGGTATGTCGCCGAATGGGATGGGCCAGAATCCATTTGGATTCGCTTCGAAGAGATGTGAGTTCCGTAATTGGTCGCTTTTTTAACCAATGAATTTCAGTTGGTTGAAAATCGAACAGACCCAGGGTATTGCCAGTGTCAACCCAAGCCCGACTAAGCCCCCTTAGCACAGAAACATTAAGGATCATTGCATGACGACTATGGCAGGAGCCATTCGCACCCTCTTCGAGCAAGCTTCCGGGGGCCTGAATAGGCATCAAATCAGAGACTTTATCGACACCAATTACCCCGGCCAATGGACCCCAGGGACGCTTTCAGCACACCTGTATGCCTGCGCCGTAAACAATCCAAAGGCCTACATTCATCACAAGTCGGCTGACCGTTTTCTCTATCGTTCTGATGATGGGCTATTCCATCGTTACGACCCAAGGCTGCATGGGGTCAACACTTGGGACCCATCCACTCAGAGCGATGTGGATGACGTAGAGGCTGGAGACGAAGCCAGTATTGAAGAACTGGTAGAGACTTCCATCACCTTGGAACGGGATGTCGAAACCCATTTGGTTCGCAGCCTCGACAGTATCGAAAATGGCCTTCGCTTCGTCGATCGCCAGGTGAGCATTGACGTGGGGCGCGTAGACATCCTTGCTGAAGATGCAGCTGGCCGCCGCGTTGTCATTGAATTGAAAGTTGGCACAGCGAAGGACTCTGCAGTCGGGCAAATCGCTCGCTATCTCGGCTGGTACGGACGACAGGATGGCCAGCGCCCCCGAGGCATGCTGATAGCTAGTGAGTTCCCTGAGGCCGTCCGCTACGCTGCGGAAGCCATACCGGAATTGTCACTCGTCGAGTACAAAGTGCAATTCGCTTTCAATGCAGTTGCGGTGGAAGACTGACCCAAGCCCGGCCAAGCGCCGGGCTTTTGTCTCGGTCCTCACTCAGCCCTGGGCTATCAGCTCCAGTAGCCTACGAGAACCACCCAAGTGAAGCGCAACGTCAATCTCTTGCGAGATGGGAATTCCGCTCCCCCTCAGATAGGTGACGCTCGCCAGCACCTGGTTAACAGCATCGGAAACTGTTTCGCTAGACGGCATTACGTAGCGTCCTTGGGGGAACAAGTTTTCTACGCGAACTCGATCATCGCTGGGCGTCTCTGGCGGAAAGGTAAAGATTGCCCTGCCTGGCTCGAGGCCAGAAAAACCCTGGCTTTCATGATCATAGAAAGCCGCAACTACCCCTCTGCTCATGGGGATAGACAGCTTCCAGCTGGATCGGGGAATCCATGATCGAGCCAACTCAGGACTTCGCTCGCTGAACAAGTCTTGTTCTTCCTGAATTATCGAGAGCATGGCCTCTACATCTGCCGGAGCTTCACCCGCAAATCGCTCCTTCACTGGCTGTATCAGGTCAGCCCAGCCCGAAGCCGTGATGAATCCATGCGGCGTTTCGGTGATTTTCCTGACGCGCTGCTCGGCCAACTCCGATCGACCGTCTTCATAAACCGAAAACGTACTGCGGTCTGCGCATAGGACTACGCAGTCATCCATGCTGATCATTGCGTTGAAAGTCATAGGCTATCCCCCGGCTAAGTGGCAGCCTCGCAATCTACCATGGCCTAGCAGCCACTAGCGCCAGATGCAAAAATCCCAGCGTGGTGTTGCACTCGACGCACTGCAGGGCACAGTTCAACCCAATCGTGACTTCGACCGAATCGTGATATCCACCTGATCAACCTGGACTCCATACGTGCGCGCAATGAGTTCCGCCCCCTTCTCCAAGCTCACGGCTCCAAGGATGTCAGGCTGGACGATGAAGGGAACTGGTTCTCCGATAGTGAAGAATGCGTCAGTCTCAAAGCTAAGCAGCCTGGCATAGCCACCGTTGTGGCGATAATGCTTGAGCTCTTCAGGGCAATCTGGATGCCCCCGCTGGCGATCAATAGATCTGATTTCACAAAATGAGACGCGCAGAGGAGCGCCATCAATCCTCGGCAGAGCAATAATGTCAATCTTCGCCACCCAGACGGGTGAGAACTGCGTGCATAGGATCAGATAGTCGACCCCAATCCAGCTGCCGTGATCGCTTGCTTTCGCATAGACATCAAGGTAGCGGTCTTCTGGAATCTTTTGGAAAGAGCCCTCGGACAAACTGAGCAATACTGCGTTGACCATGATGATCCCTCACATGAAAAATCCATCCTAAACTGATCCTGTCCGCCCATCCACCCAGGATGTAAAGCCAGTAACCGGCGAGATATTGCTCGTAGTAGCTTTGTGCCTTCACTCGCGCAGAAGGAGATCAGCGTGGCCCTGTATGCACCCGATACGCAGAAGTATCTTAAGCCTACCAACCAACCCAATAACACACACTGGACCCATGTATACAGGATTGGAGCGGAGGTTCCTGTTTCTGGTATCTATCGTTGCATGGGATGCGGCGATGAGATCACTTCAAACAGAGGCGACCCATTTCCTCCTCAGAACAAAAAGCAACACGCCTGCACCGATGAGGACATTCGATGGGAGCTGATCGTAATGACCCAAACCAAAGGTCCAGGCAAGTAATCACCCCTTGCTCGGTCCGTTGCCGGCAAGCCCACGGACACGGGCGATTATGACCTTGGAGGTCAACTATGGAAGAGCCCTTAACCCAGCAGACCTTGATCGATACGCTTGAGCTATTCAGCAAGCATGCAAAAGATGAAATCGATCGTGGCCAGCTTTTGGGGGCCGTAAACTACCGTGCCGCCCAGATACTATCCGAACGACATCTGATTGGTTTCAGGTTCACGAAGATGGTGACTGGAAGGTACATAGCACGCAAGACAGGGCCAGTGCTCACTCCACTAGGAGAAAAGGAACTGGAGCGCATTCGCTCGAAATAGCACTCGCTACACCTGCGTCGAGTTGTTGCTAGCCCGGCGCAGTTCTTCGCCCAAGCCTTCCGTGTCTAGCCATAGCCTGGTTATCTCGCCCTGCAATCTGCCAGCCAAGCCGCTAAGACCAGAGCCTTCAGAGGTATCCCAGAAGTTTTCCTTGAGCATCTCGGTCATGGTAATCACGCCGCGCTCAAGCTCTTTTAGCCTGGCTAACTCTTCCGCATCGGCGGTGATTGGCGAATCAGGAATACTTGGCATGGCTGCTCGAAAAAACCTGCTTCCACTCATTCTGCGACCCTCATTATCACTCGTCACTGTCTTCAGTCAGTGCGACCTCATCCAAGGCGAATATCACCTCGTCTACAAGCCGCCTGGGCAGCGGCAGCGGGTGAACCTCAAGCCAGTCATTGATCTCCCGGGCAGACAGCCTCAGTGGCTGCACCGCTGCTGCTCCCACTAGGTAGCGCCGGCCGCGCGCCGCGTTGCGGAACGCGTTGAGCAGGCTGCCGGTGATGACATCCAGCTCAGGCTCATCCGGGACCGCAATGCGCAGCTTCTGGTAGATCAGGCTTCGCTTTGCGGTTCGCTGGCCCCAGGTTCGCTCCCACTGGAAGCGCTCCACTGCTTTCCCCTGATCTCGTCTTGCTCCTTCTTGTTGTCCGCGGCAATGGCAGCAGCCCGCCTGATGGCGAACAGGAAGAAATCGATATCACCGCGCAACATATCTGCGCCAACAGCCTCACTGTAGGCCAGCGGCTTGCCATTCTCGTCTTGGGCGCCCTGCCAATCTCGGACGATGAACTGGGCTAGCAGCATGCAGTGGTTGTCGTGCTCGGTCTTCTCCCCCTCGATCACTCCAACGTTACCTTCGCCGAATTGGGCGTCATTTCGGGCCAGGCGCCGACGCATGCGCTCAAGGGCAACCTGGTACTGCTCGTTGTCCAGCGGCATCAGCAGGACTTTGGTGTCAGCATCGTATTCTTCCCAGCGCGCCTCTGCGCTCTTGGTGGTGCCGACCTTCTTCAGCTTGAGAGCCATGAATAATCCTCACGCCACGCCATAAAAAGGACCGCTCCGGGCGGCGTTTACCCGGAGCGGTCAAAGGTGATGCGGGTTATGCGGTGACCGTGATAGCCGAGGTGGCGGTCTTGGTCGGGTCTGAGACGCTGGTGGCGGTGATGACGGCCGAGCCTGCAGCTACGCCAGTAACCAGACCGGACGAGTTGACCGTGGCGATCGACGGCGCCGAGCTGCTCCAGGTGACGTTTTGGGCTGCGCCAGATGGCAGCGCTGAAGCGGCCAACTGGCGGGTCGCTGCTACGGCAATCGAGGCAGTGGTCGGGGTTACCGAAACGCTGGAGACGGGTATAAATGGCACTCGGGTGATGGTTGGCGCCTGTTTGGATACGGTCCAGTTCAAGGTGACTTCAATCAGGTCACGCTTACCGCCATTTGGCAGGTCGCCGTCTACTTCCAGGGCTGGGAACGACAGGTCGTAGCGATTGCCCAGGCTGTCAGTGATCGGGAATTCCACCTCGATGGTCTTGCGGCTGAAAGTGTTCTTCCAAATCTGCCAGGCGCGATTCGACCAGGCCAGGGTGATAGTGCCGGTGATGGCTGCTTCGGTCGCGATCTGCGCGCCTGGGCCTAGTTTTCCGCTACCAATGCAGCGCTGTGCCTGAAGGCTGTTGTCCAGATTGACGGTCAGCGCAGACACGCAAGCAATGCCTTCCAGGCTCGCTCCGTCCACCGAGATGTTACCAATGTTCAAATTGCTCATGAACGGCGTGGTGGTCGGCGGGTTGATGGTGCCGACAGTGCTAGTGTCGCCGTCGGAGTAATCCAGCCCAGCCAAACTGAACGTCGCGGTGATCTTGCCGTCGGACGGGATATCCAGGGCGAAAACCGAAACGTGCATGCCGCGGAACAAGGTGTACACGCTGACATCGTTGAAGTTCTTCGCGACGGTGAAGGTGCGCCGGGTGCTACCCACAGTCAGGACGTCACCGGTCCAGGTTCCGTAGAAGGCAGCTTCCAGAAGCTTATCGAAGGTGCCGTAGGACAGCTCGCCAACCAGATCACCTTGAATATCGGCACTGGACACAACCGAACCCTGGCTGATGCGTGAATCGGTGATCTCATCGCTAACCTGAGTGTTTACGGTCGGCGAAAGGGTGTTTCCGGTCAGGCGCAAGGTATCCCAAGCCCCGGTGGCTGGGGTTACACCCGGAGAGAGCTCAGTGATCATGTAACTTGTGACTTGGGCGCCGCTGCTCATGGGTTATCTCCGTTCTGCGTGCATAAAAAAACCCGCTCGCGGCGGGTGGGTCATGGTGTTTCGAGTCAGCCGGCGCGAAACCGGACGTTCACGTTGTATTGGCGGAAGCCTTCGAACTCGTCAGCGTCAACAATGCCAGTTTCGATGCACTCAAGCCCTCCCGAGCTCCAGTACGAAAAATGCGCCTCCAGAGCGTCAGCTAGCGCGTTCAGGCCCTTCAACCCGGTTTGCTCCCGGGCAAAGCACTGGACGACGATCATCCCCGCCTTTCGGGTGTGCGGGCGGTCAGCCATTCCGGCCATGAAAGGGCTTGCATAGGCTATGTTCAACCGGCACCAGAGCCCTGAAGCAGGAGGCTTGAAGGCTCCCGAAGTGTCCTGGTCTTTCGCTTGAAGCTGGGCGTTCGGATAGTAAATCCTGTCCTGCTCTATCCCTGAGAACAACCTCATTCGAAGGATGATTGCGTCGTAGATTTCACTGTAAGTCATGATGCATACGCCGCCGCTACGCTGGTAAAGGCAAGCCCAAATACACCGCTTGGAGCCTGCTTGGAATGGCCATTTTCAAGGCGCTCGGCATAGATCAGGTTATTTTGCAGAAACACCAAGCTGTATGGCTTCAATCCTTCCAGGATCGCTTGGCCAGCTGCTAAGGTCGCTCCGCCGCCCTTGTCCGCCTTGTCGACGGCGTCGAATACCGGAGAGCCGATGCTAACTATGGTGTTACCACGGAAACGCCCCGTATCTACCGGAGACCTTAGAACGATCTCCCCAAGAATCGCCATGGCAATGATTCGAGTCTGCCTGGCCAGGTCGCTGTCGATCTGATCCATGAAGGCTGTTGGCGACATCGACCAGCCGGCCATCACGACCTCCTGAGTTGCAGGCGGTATGTGGCCGATGCTGGATCAGCCCGGGCCGTCTTGACTTCGTAGGTGAGCTGCTGCGTACGGTCCATAAGGTCAGGCGCTGTTACCTTGTGACCAACATCGGGCACATCGGATATTTCATTGGCAAGAACCGTCAGGCGTAGATCGCCGACCAGTATGTTGATGTTGTCGATCCGCCGATCTTCGTAGCGAGACAGCACACCACGGCCCGTGTACGTCACTGGCTGCGCCGTGCTGACCTCCTCGACCGGATCCCAGTCGCCAGGCCCCATGTACTCGCCCGTGAAGCCCACGACCGCATCAGCCAAGTCTGTGTCGAAAGCCTCGGCCAGATCGGCTTGCAGCTCGTCGCGAAGTCCCATATCAGCCCCTCACGATCTTGGTCTGTCCACTGCTGTTCAGGTAATGCGCCAGCAGCGCCAGGGCGAATGACTCGCCAGCGCTGATGGTGCGCGATGATTCCGCGTAGGTTTTGCTACTGGACACCCCGTCAGCGTTGACCGACTTGGCCAGCACACCGGTTTCCTTCCTGCCGTAGATGTTCCCTGCCACAGCCTCTCGGGCGATCTCGACGCCTGCCTGAATCACGTCATCCGGTACCGGATCGAACTCAGGCAGGCCGAGGTTGGTGAGCCAGGTGTTTGCCATCAGCACCGCCCGGGCCTTCTGGTCGGCGGGCGCCCAGGTAGGCCCAAGCAGGGCGTCTACCTGCTCGACGGTGATGTAGATGGTCATTACACGGCCTCGTCCAGCAGCTTCTGCAGGTCTTCCAGGCTGGCTTCGTCACCGAACTGAATGCCCTTCTCGGTCAGAGCAGCTTTCAGCTTGGCGACCAACTCTTCAGCCGCGATCGAATCATCGAGCAGTTTCTGCAGCTCCGGCTTCTTGGCCTTGGAGTCGAACTGGATGTTTCGGCCGGTCAGCGCGGCACGGATTTCGTCGATGCTTAGAGCTTTGCCGGTCTTCTCGGCCTCGCCCAGCAGCTCATGCAGGTCAGGGTCAAAGTCCGCCTCGTTGATCACAACGAAATCGCCTTGGCCTTCGCCCCATGGCTTTACTTTCAGGGTCTTGTTGCTCATGAACTTCTCCTGGAAAGGTGGGCCAGCGCACGCAACGCCAGCCGCCACCGGTTTCGGTATCAGCCCAGCAGGCTGGCGATGTGCTCGGACTTGACCGCCTTGGTGCCCCAGGCCAGCGACACTTCGTACTGCATCTGGCGATACTGGGCGTACATCGCCACCTCGAAGGTCAGGCCGCTGACTGGGTCAGTGACCAACATGCGGTCGATAGCGGAGTCCCCCTGAGGCGGCAGAGCCGGTGCTCGGGTAGCCAGTGCGATCGCCGAGCGGGCGAATGCCGCGCTACGGGTGCTGGCAGACACGACGGTCAGCGCAGTGGCAGCGGCCGGGATGGCTTTGCGCAGACCCGGAGCGGCCAGGGTGATGGTGCCACCGTTGGAAACATCGGCATCGCCGGCAGCGACCACATATTTGTTGCTGTCGCCGGCGAAGGTGATGATGTCGCCAGCCAGAACGCCACCGGTACCGGCCGAGGCCAGAACGATGGCGGTAGCACCAACGGCGTAGCCGGCAGTGTTGGTGGTCGCGGCGGCAGCGCTGCCGATGATCGGGGTCTTGACCTGGGCCGACTCGCGGATAGCGAAGCCGTGCACATCCAGCAGCACGCCGCGGCGCAGCAGACTGTCGTCGTTGGCTTCGTTCGCCTTCGACAGTTGGGTCAGGGTCCGCATGTTCGCGCCGGCGGAGGTGTCGATCACCATCTGGAGGTCGCCAAGCGGTGCACCGTTGTCGGAGAGAATGCGACGCAGCTGGGCGCTGTCAGCCAGGTTGCTGGCAAACGGGGTGGTACCAGCAGTGCCATAGGCGCGGGAGGCATTGATGGCCACCGCTGCCAGGTCAGCCTCGACCTCGTTGACCAGAGTGCGCATGCCCTGTGCCATCTGATCGCGCAGGATAACGTTGAACGAAGCGCCGTTGTTGTCCAGCCCCAGTTTTTCCTCGCCATTCCATCGAATCGGCACGCGGCGTGCCTTGTTGATGGTCATCGACACGGCGCCGACGTTCTGGTCGCCGTCGTTTGGCGGGGTAACCGCCGGGGTGATGTCGGTGGCGGTCGCGCCATTGGTTACCGGCGAGGTAACGGTCTGGCCGACAGCGGCACGGGCGAAAGTCATGTCCGAGGACACGGCCGGGATAAAGCCAACCAGCTCACGCGACACGACATCAAGCGCGTTGTAAATGGTTGGGACCAGGCCAGTAAGGGTGTTAGCCATTTGGATCTCCTAAGGATCGGCGTTTGGGTTTTGTGAAGACGGGTCATCCGACCCAAGCACCGACCCCTATCCAGGGGCGCGGCATAGACTGCTTGCCAGCGGCTACTCGGTAACGGTGCCGCCCGAACCGACGAAGGTGGACTTCTCGGCCGGATTCATCTGGTCGAACTGCTGGCGGGTGACAGACTTCTTACCGCCTTGACCATTGCCGCCACCGTGCTGTGAACCACCGCCATTAGCGCCCGAGCTTTTCAGGATGTAGTCCTTATGCGGGTAGCGCTCGACGAGGGTTTCCAGCGCCTCGTCGAAGTCTGCGAGCTCGCCTGCGCGAACCCGGGAGAAAATCTTGTTGCCGTCGTCGCCGTAGGCCACGACCTTGCCTTCCTCGACCTTGAAGGCCTTGCCGAAGTGGGACTCCACCATGTCGGCCGGGATGGCGAACTTCTCGCTGATGAGCTTGGAGCCCTTGAACGAGCCACCGATGAGCAGGTTGTGGATGGTCTGGTCGCGCTGGGCCAGGCCCTGCTGAGCCTTGGCGAGCTCTTCGGTGTGCGTCTTGCTGGCAGCAGCCACTTGGTCCTGGGCGGCCTTCTGGGCTGCGAGCTTGATCTCTTCGACCTTGCCTGCGGCAATGAGCTTGCCTTCGTCGATGTTCTTGATGGTCTCCAGCGCCTTGCGGGCGGCCTCGCCATCCTCGATACCGTCGAAGAGCTTCAGCTTCCCCTCGGCTGCTTCGGCGCGCTCGCGGTGGGACTTGGCCTCGCCGTTCAGTCGGGAGATGGTACTGGCAGTGCCAGCTGCATCGAAGGGCAGTTCCTTACCGTCGTCGTAGATGTAGACGGGCTTGCCGTCCTGAAGCACTGCATGGCCTTGGTCGTCGAGTTTCAGTTTCATATCGGTCTCCGGGCATCCGCCCATCGCAGGCCATCCGGCCCTATTGCGCCCCGTTCGTCCGAACTGCGGGCAGAAAAAAACCTCGCACTGGGCGAGGCTCTGGAATTGCGCGCCACGAAATGGCGCATGTGTGTTTTGTGTTGCGAGTTACAGCAGCCTCGCCCTCAGTTCTTCCAGCGACAAAAATGTCCCACGGTCGTTGTAGAAGTCCCGTAGTTTCAGCTTGTCCTGGCGCAGCAGCTTCCCCCGCTCCGGGCCAAGGATCTCGTCCTGGCGGGCGGCAGGCTGGCGGGCAAGCCATTGCGCATAGGTGGTCTGCTGCGGAACCTGGCCATCCATGCTCGCCCGAGTCGCCGTGTCGCTGATCCCAAGCGCCAAGGCGCTCTTGAGGATCGGCAGTTTGGTCGAGCGGCAGCAGAAGTGGATGCGGCCCGGGCCGGCCAGCCACGGCACCTTGTGCCCGATGGGCTGGTATGTGCCCAGCGTGTACGGCAGGCGGTCACGGATTCGGCAGGTTGTCGATGTCCGGCTATCCAGCGTGCTCAGCCACTCGACATGGCTGATGATGTCGCTATTGGCCTCGAACGCCTTGTCGCTGGCCGCCTCTGCCGTGCTGGACACAGCAGACCGGACAACCGCCTCCACCTCGCGGCGAGACTTTTGCAGGATGCCGTCGGCGTACTTCTCCGCCTTGGTACCCATGATCTGTCGGACGATCTCCGGCGTCGTTCGCCCCTCAAGCACCCCGGACCGAACCGCATCACGGATCGAAGACGCCCGATCAGCCTCGATGCCGGCCATCCACTCGCTGAGCAGCCTCCCCTGAAATGGCCTCGCCAGCGCAATAGCGCGCACCTGGCTGAACTGAGCAACGGCAACGGGAAATCGTGCCTGTACAAGCTCCGGAACAGCCGCTGTAAGCGCACCTGCCTGAAAAGCAATCTCATAGCTGGCAACGCCGTCGATCACGCCTGTAAGCGCCTGCTGAACGCTGAAGAACGTCGATTGATTGATCCGCAGCACAGGTGCCAAAGCAGCATCGATCGCCGCAACGGACGCGCCGGCATCCAGGCTGTCGATGGCAACAATGAGCGCTGCCCTCAGCTCAGGGTCAGAACTGTTCAGAATCCTGATGATCGTCACGACCTGGCTGTTGCTAAGCCTGGACAGATCAACCTCATGGCCGATCAGCTCGTCCAGCAGTTTCTCGTTGGCCGTCTTCATCACAGTGTACCGAGAGCCGGGCCCTGGGCCTCAATCTTCGCCAGCTCCTCTTCCCAGTCGTATTCATCACTGATTACGCCCCGGCGCTGCATCTCGGTGAACAGCGTTTCCTTGCTGATCATCCCGGCATTGGCCATGGACACCAGCGTAGGTAGCGACACCTCAGGCATGTAGTCGACATCGAAGTTGCCACGCATCTCGACCGTACCGCCGTCGCCCAGGCCGCGGTAATCGGCCATGTACTGCAGCAGTTGCGCCAGGCAGTCGGCGAAGTGGTGCGCCATGCGCGCCAGCGGGGACAGTTCCTGCGCCGCCTCCTCCTCCGCCTGGGTGGCGGTCTTGGTGGCCGTTTTGTCCGGCGTCAGCAGCTTGGCCCCGGCCATGCGCATTTCGTTGATCAGGTCCTGCAGCGCAGTGCGACCCGACTCTACGGCCTGGCCGGTGTGCTCTACATACTTGAGGTCACAGTCCCTAGGCAGATCGGTCAGCTGGCCGGTGCCCACCTTGAACTCTGGCGGAACCACCTTCCCCTGATTGTCGTACTGCGTCTGGATGCCGATGCGCACCAGGATCGGCACCCGGATAACGTGCAGGATGTTGTCCTGGTCGCTCTGGCTCTGCCAGTGCTTCACATTCAAGTGCGCCAGCTCGATCAGCGGCGGCTTGGCCGTCATGAGGCCGGTGCGGCCAGTGTAGAAGGTTACCCACGGGATAACCGACAGACTTGTCTCGCCTTGGTCGTGAATAGACCACTCGCCGGTCTTGTCGCTCTTGCGGTAGATGAGCCATGCGCCGGGCACAAGAACTCGAATCTGCTCGATGCACTTGGTCCCAAATGCACCATCCGCCTCCTCGACCACCTCCAGGTAGCGAACCATGGTCAGAACGCCGCTCTTGGACCTCCAGCCCAGCACCTGCTCAGGCTTCACCATCACAACGTATGGGCGGACGCCAGCTGCCTGTTCTTCTGCCCGGTTACGGATGCCATTGGTGCTGGGATGGTCTACTACCGCATGACACAGGCCGTGGCTCAGGCCCTCGGTGAAGAACCCCACCGCCCAGGAATTTAGGTCGTTGCCGGCATGGTCGATGTCATTGGTCATCTCGGCGATAACCTCGGGCACATCGTCGCCCACCTGAAGCGGCTCAGCGAACACCCGGGACGTCATATTGCCGACCGTTTCGGAGTAGGCAGGCAGCAGGGTCGAGAGACGCAGGCGCTCCTTGTAGGCCTCGTCGTCTTCGGCTGGGTACTGCGGCAGCAGGGCTTTGCCAGCGGCGCGCATCGTCATCGTCCCGCCCATTAGCGGCGAGATCACGGCCCAGTAGGCGCGCATCGCGTCGACAGCGGGCAGCGTGATGCTCGGGTTATCGCTCATGGTCACATTCTCAGGGATTGGCTTGTGGTCATTTCCACGTTGATTGGGTATCGCTTGGCGATAAAGTAGCCGGCGGCGTCGTTCATGTGGTCGTGACCCTTCTTCGGGTCTTTGTCCGGTTCGCCATGCTTGTCGTAGGTCTGCCGCTCGAGGCACAGCGCCAGCTGTGGGCACTGGTCGATGTTGACCTTCAGGCGCCGATCACCGTAGGTGTTCAGCAGCATGGCATTGACCGAGTTAACCCGGTCTTTGACGCTCGGGTTCTGGGTATCCACGATCACCGTGAATCCAGCCTTGCGTAGCAGGGACAGGTCAGACTCGCTGGCGTTCTTGCTGCTGGTGTTCTGGCCGCTGGCATCGGGGTAGACCGCGATACCGTGCCCGGGGAAGCGCGCCTTGATCTTCTCGATCATCTCCGGCGTGTCACGCACCGAGTGGAACTCGTCCAGGGCCAAGGGCAGGCCATCTCTGACGACGTAGACCACCGCCGCCATCTTCATGACGTTGAAATCCATGCCGATGTGCAGAGCTTCGCCTGGCTTGATGCGCTCGCTGGTGCGGCACGCGGCGCGGTCGAAGGTGTAGTACACCACGCCGGCGTAGTTCTCGAACCCGGCCTCGTATTCCTGGCGGAACGTGCGGGGGTCCATCTTGCGCCGGGCCGCGTCCAGCTCATCGGCCGGGACGTTGCCGCCCTGCAGTGAGGTGTATTGCCAGCTCTTGTGGTCGGGCTCCCCGCCCGGCTGGCCGTCGCGGTAGGTGTCGTAGCAGTGGTTGAAGCCCTTCGGCGTGCCGATGCGCAGTGCATGCCCGCCTTTACGCGACTCTCCAGTCTGGGGAATCGTGTATTGGCAGGTGGAGAGCATCGGCCTGAGTACTTCTTCCCAGGCTGCCCACGGGCAGTCTGCCCATTCATCCACTAGGACGAAGAACAGACCAGAGCCCCGCAGATTGTCGTAATTGTCCAGGCCGACCACGCGCATGATATGGCCGGACTTGAGGGTTATCGAGCACTCGGTTTCGTTGGGTCGGGCTGCACGCCATGCCTCGGGAATTGCCTGCTTCAGCCGGCGCCAGAAGACCCGCTTGGCCTGCTTGAACGTCGGCGCGCCATACCAGATCTCATCCTCGACACTCACGCCCCACTCCGCAGCCAGCCTGGCCGCGCGGCGCATCTCTGCCTTGCCGAGAAAGGTCTTGCCGAACCGACGCCCGCACACCGCATCACGGAAGCGCGCCTGCGGCTGGAAGCCCCACACGTAGATGTTCGCCTGCTTCGGCGTCAGCTTCACCGGCGGGTCATAGGTACGGGGTAGTCGGGACACCTTCGTCTGGCTCCAGCTTGTACTCAGCAACGGCGTGCTGCTGGTCCGCCTGGGAGCCCAGGGGCTTGTCGGGTTCGATCTTGCGGTTGACGTACATGTCGCCGCACTCCTTGGCCGCCTGCTCGTAAAGCTGGGCAGTCAAAGCGAGGTTGCGCATGTTCTCGGCCTTCTCAGCCATCCTGCTCAGACCGCGCAACCTGTATGCCCGGTTGGCGATCGGGATGTTGCTGGTTTCCTCTCTGAACCGTGTCCTGCACTCGTGAAAGTAATCTTTCCACTTCTGCGCTAGGTCGCGCCCAGAATACTTCGTCGGGTCGTACCGCTCACACAGCTGGCGAGATACCTCCACCCCATATTGATCCTTGACGGCCTGCGACACCTGACTCGGTGTATCGAAGCAGGCCAGAGCCTGAACGATGAAGGCCTTCACCTCATTTTTCAGGGCTGCCATAGATTTGGGTTCCGTCAAGGGCTGTCAAGGATCAAGCCGACTTGAGCAGACAGGTTCCGCAGGCCCTCGAAATGTTGATCTTGGCCACCTCAGGCGGCCGGCTTGCAGCTTCGATCAGCTGCTGAACATCTTCCCCTGCTCCATAGCGGCGAACCACACCGACGAACTCTTCTACGTCGTGTCCGCGCATCTGTAGCTTGGGGAGTCCTTCTTGGGTGAACTTGGGTGCGCCGTGCTCATCGGTCGCCTGGGCGATGTGGTACAGCTCGTGTTCGACCAAGGCGCAGAACTCAGCGTCGATGCATTGGACGCAGTAGTCAGCGGCCAGGGTTATCAGGTAATCCGGGACTTCGCCGAACCAATCCCTCATCTGCTGCTCTTGCCGGGCCTTCTGCCATCCGCCAGCTCGGAACATCAACTGCTCCGCCTGGCCGAAAACCACCCGACCCTGCTTACCGAATCCACTCGATGCCCACAGCACGCCGATGTTGGCGTCCACCAGGTGGGCGTGCTCGGGGTTATGGATGCTTCCGGTGCCGGCGAGGATTTCCCTCTGTATCCACTCCCAGACTTCAGGCGCTGGGCGCAGAGTAAGCCAGACCGACTCAAGCAGGTCTTTCGGTGGATTTGGCCGCCCCATACATCACCGTCGAGATAAGCAAAAAATTCGAAATTTACGAAAATCCGTCAGAAACCGAGGCTTGTTTAAAAAAAAATCAGGAACACTTGGAGCTCAAACCAAAACGGAGATCCACAATGAGCACTCTGGCAATTACCACACTCGGACTAATCGCGACTTACTTTGCAACTAAACGAATCCGGTCCACCACCACCCTGGCGATACTCGGGCTGGGGGCCATGGCCCTGCTCGAAATCTGGAATCTCTAGATACAAGTGCCGGCAGGGTGTGCTTGAATGATGGCGGGTTGCCGGTATTGATGCGAGCTCAACCAACGGAAGGAGTCAACATGTCTCAAACCCTGCACACCGCAACGACCACCGGCGCCTCACGTGGGGCTACCGCCGAAATGGCGCGAGCTCACGCTGTAGCTAGCGCGCTGGAATTGATCGCAGCGAGGGTATCTAGCTCCGCATCAGTTCACCTTGAGCAAGAGCTGGATAACCTCTCGAAGTACGCCGACCAAATTCAGGCAGCTCTGAAGGTCAAGTAACAGAGCCGTGCCGCACTCACCTGCGGCACACCTACCCTTCCCCGCCATCCAGCAGCACATCAATCAGCTTCTGTTCCGCCAGCCTGAACATGGCCAGCGACTGTAGGTCATCGGAAATCGGACCGAAAGCGAACAGCTCCACCTGCCCAGCAGGGTCGCGCATGGCCATCACACCGATGCTGCAAACCGGAAGCTCGCCGCTATCCAGCTGATCCGCGATCTTGCGCAGAGTCTTGGATGCATCGCGCCAATTTTCGCGCTGGAACTCGACCACCTTCATTCGACCACCATCTTGTGCGTCTCGGCGTGGGCATGGCCATGTAGCAGTCCAACCAGCAAACCCTGTGGCAGCCCCGCTTCTTTGGCGGCATCAATCGCTTTCACCAAGGTGGCATCGAACTCTGCCACCGCAAGCACGATTTCCGTGCTCACTGGCAGTTCATGGCGAATACGAATGATGTTGCTCATGACTTCTCCTAGAAGAACGCCACTAACAACCGAAGATTGAAGGGCGGAAGATCAAAGGTTCTATAACCATTCATCCAGTGCGCGAAGGCGATGAAGCGCATGTTTGTATCGGCAAAAGAGGGCATACCCAGAGCGAGCAGTTCCCGCTGCGCTTTCTGCGTAAATTCCGTCGCAGTCAGCTTTGACATATTGTTTCCACAGCGCCTGGGAATCTTTGAGCAGGGACGGTACCGTCTCATAGGTCGCAAAGCTGTCAGGATGCTCAGCCATGTGCTGGGCTGTTACCATTTTTTCCTGATACTTCTCTTCGACCCTCTCGTTACTCGCGCGCACCATCGATAACAGACACAGGTCACTATCCTTCGTCGTGCGAGTGTTCGGATTCTTCAGGCACTGTTGCCACTCAGCCTCCACCTTTGCAGCAAACTGACGGACTGCCTCATCAAGAGCCTCTTCTCGTCCCACATCAGCATGAGCCACGCCCGTCGCCAGCAAGGCCGCAACGCAAACTGCCTTGAACACACTTTCCATGCATCTCGTTCCTTGAGGTTATTAGTAGCCGACTGCATCGTGCCGGAGATGCACGCTACGCACAATCATCACATGCGGAATTTAGGTCGATGCGCCACGAAACGGTGCACCTCGATTTTGTGGCGCGGATTACTGACCTTCGGTGCGCCGTGGCAGCTTGATGTCAGAGAAGCGATCAGCCAGATCAGCAATCTTCTTGACTCCGATGAAACCTATCCCGCCGCCAAGCCCGGCGGCGAAGTTCTGCGGAAGACCGAAGTACTCCAGCAGTGGGAATGCACCCGCTGTCAGCAATGTGCAGAGGCAGGCCTCCAGTACCGCCTGACGCCTGGTCCCGCCGCCGTAGATGATCCGCAGCAGGGCCATCACGAACGAAAGCGCTCCCGCGTACAGCAGAGGGGCGTGCTGGCTCAGCCAGGCGAACAGCATTGCCCAGGTGTCTGGTTTATCTGGCATGTTGGACATCCGAATGCCCCTCCCTTTCGGGAAGTGAGTTTGATACGGCCCCTACAACACTCCCAGGTCGGAGCAATGGATGTGGCGGAGCCGAAAAGAGAAAGCCAAGGAATTCTTCAAGGCTCTTTTTTACCACGAAAACGTTGTATAATGGACTCATCCAACAACGAGGCGAGGTGATGAAGTTCAGCGAGTTCAGACGATGGTTGAAGGCCCAAGGGGTGGCCTTCGAAGCAGGCAAAGGAAGCCACTTCAAAGTCACCGCCCCAAACGGCAAAGGCAATCTTCGCGGATCACGGTTGCAAGGAAATGCCAGAACCGACCCGCAAGGCGTTCATTAAACAACTAGGGCTCAAAGAGCCCCTTCGCCACACCTGAATGCTGGGCGGTCACCTCTGAAGAATGGCTATGTACAACTATGCAATCCGCTTTGAGCGCGACGACACACCTGGGCTAGCAGTGTTTTGTCGCGACCTGCCGCAGTTTCACAGCTACGGCGATAACGAGCAACACGCGCTAAGCGAAGCGGTGGATGGTATCGAGACGACCCTGTCGATATATGTCGATGAGCGTCGCTCGATCCCCGCTGCGTCCGAACCTGAGACTGGCGAGTTGGTTGTCCACTTGCCTGCGGTGACCGTGGCGAAGATCGTGCTGTGGAACGAAATGATGGCCCGCGATATGCGCAAGGCCGATCTGTGCCGCCTGCTTGGCTTGGCGCAGACCCAAGGAGATCGTCTTGTCGACTTCCGGCACACTTCGAAGATGGAGGCAATGGAGACGGCGCTAGCCGCGCTCGGCAAACGACTGGTGGTGTCTGTCGAGTCGACTTGACCTGGACCGAGATCCGCCGGGTCCACTGCTAACTCTAGTTTGGGAGGCTGCTGAGATGGCAGCCTTTGGGTCATCTGACTGACTCAGCAGCCAAATAATTGGAGGTTCAGAAATCCCCAGTGCCTGCCGCATTCAGGAATAGATCGCGAACAGCATCATTCCGGCTCTCATCAGGAATGTTTCGATGTGACTCGGTAGCCGCCGTCGCCCAATCTTGGTTGCGAACGGCTTCCATGAATCGTGGAAATCTAGTTGAGAGCCTGGTAGCACCTACGTTGTAAATCATGTCTTGCAGAGCAACACGTGCCGCGCCTGGGTATTGACCAATTGCAGGGAATAGGTTGTTCAACTCACTAAAATTGGTGCTAATGATAGCTCCAAGCCTTGAATCGATATAATCGCTAGCCAGATGCAAGTCTGTGTGACTCTGATACCAACCCGCAACGTAATTGGTAGGTAGCGCATGGATAGTTTGCCATTCGGCCCGTTTTTGCTCAACAGAGGCTGGACTATTATTGGAAGTTAGAAAAGGATATTCGACAGCCGCAGCTTCATTGGGAAGCATGAAGCCAATTCCAACGGTGACATAGCCATTTGTATCAAGATACATGTGATCGGTAATTCCTTCATGCTCTCTCATGGCAGCATCAATGGCATTGAGTTCGCGCGTGGTGAAATCTGCAGCTTTGTCCTCCTCAGGGAAGTCCACCTTCGCGGTCGCATTTACATGACCGGATCCATCCGCCGCAAGGGAAGCAGCCACCTTAACTTTTACCGTGTGTACGCCGGTATGCTGGAAAGTTGCCAAATATGGGCTGCCGAGGCGGTTCGGCATGCTAATGGAAAAATCACTACCGACGTAAACCCCAGACTCGGCGGTGTCCACCCAGTTGCCATTTACATCCCGGTGTTTGAGGTAATAGGACTTAGTGAAGATAGGCTCTCCCTTACTCAGGGCTACAACACTCACAGAAGCATTATGAAGTGCTGGATTTTGAGCATCAGGTAGATCGAAAACCATGAAGGAGATCGAAAGATCGGAATCAATTTGAATAGAGGTAGAGGCAATACCTTTTCCGGCGCCGCCCGTACCCATTACCATGCTGGGCTGACTCTCTTCCCCAAAAGCGTTGAAGGTTAGATTCTGATAGTCGGCGCCAAACTCAGAGACTGCAGCCCCTCCCGTAAAGGAAAATTCAGCACCACAGAAATTTTCATCTTCATTTTTCAGAGGGATCATAGTAAAAGCCATAGCTCATTTCCTTTTGCGATTATTAAGAAAGGCGATCAATGTCGCTCTCTTGTCGCACCTAGGCGATAAGTTCGAAGCTCTGGGCTTTCTGGGTTAATCTCATTCTGGCGCGATCACGCCCGTGAAGCTTTCTGATCGGCAACGGCGAGCGATACTTCTCGGTCGGCTGCCGTCACTTGATTCAACGTCCCGCAACGGGAGCATTTGATCTGGAGCTGGGTAACCCCCACCGCACGGGCGAGGAGTCGGTTGCATTTCCCGCAACGAATGTCTCTAAGCATCTGCAAAGCCTTGTGATTTTCTGCTAGGCTCCGCCCCGCTCGCGCGAGCAGTGAGGGCCTTGGCTGGCTTGCAGGTATGGACTGCGATCTGGCGTCCCCATTGGGTGTTACAGCACCCTTTGGAGTCGCCCTCTCTTTTTTCTCGCCGCACAAACATAAAAGCCCCGATTTGTTCGGGGCTTTTGCATTTCTACGGGCACAAAAAAACCGGCGCTTGGGCCGGTTTCTAGATGAGCTTGCCAAAGGCAAAACTCTAACATTGGACAAATAGTGCCACTACACGTGCGGGAACGCAATAGGCCCTCAAGCGGCCTCCTTCATTTCGTAAATTGCGGCCGCCACAGGCGAGAGTGCTCGCTTGTCCAGATCCTCACAGACCTCAAAGCAGGTCTGCACGAAAGGCTCCCAGTCCCTGGCCCAGGCGCATGAGGGAAGCGTCACGCCGTATACATCATCGATCCAGCGCTTGAACCACTCCGGGCTTTCGAACGGATCCTGCGCCGACGATTGCCCGCCCTGGTGCATGCGCCGGTACCGGAACATTACGCCCTTGGCCACGTACTCGCAGCGCTCGCGCTTGGCCGCGGTCATCCGCCCGGACCTGGCCATAGCCAACGAGAACACGCACTCCTCGGCTACCTCGCGCTCGTTGTTGCCACTCTGCGGGGCGTACATGAAGTTTCCAAAGGCACGCAGACTGCCGGGCAGCTTGAAGATTGCCGCCTGCACACCGCCGGCCAAGGCCTGGTGCACAGCATGGCTTGCCTTCCGCTGCTTCTCTGTGGTCTGGACCATAGTGCCCAACAGGCCAAGCTGTTCGATGAATGCGCCCTGGCTGTCCCACGCCATGTAGAGGCAGTCGTGCCACGCTTGGCGCGCGCTGTTCAGTTGCATGGTCCGTTCTCCTTCTTGCGGCGCGTTTCGATACTTTTGGCGCGCACGACGCACCACGTGGAGGCGATAGTCATAGCCAGTAGCAGAGCGCCGGCGGTATCAGCGATTGTCCAGGTCATGCCGCTTCCCTCCTGAGGTCTCTGAGCTTCTGCCTGTACAGGGCCTTGATGGCCTGCAGGTCTTCGATGGTGTAGCGTCGGGGCTCATGAGGCCCATCGAGCCAATCAACCTGGTCGGCGCCGATGCGCTTCACCAGGCGGATGCGGTACTCGACCGCGTTACCCGACAGGTTCCGGTTGCACTTCACGCACTGACGGTGGACGTTCAGCGGCTCGAAGCGCAGCTCCGGGCATGCACCCACCGACCGGTAATGGCCGGCGTCCCAGCGACTGCCGGTGATGAGGTCGTGGTCGCTCGGCAGCGAGTCGCAGCTGATACACGGCAAGCCGGCGTCGCGCTCGCGAATGTAGGCGTTGAACGCGGTCTGCGCCTCGGCCATGTGCTCGCGGCGGGTCTTGAGCTTCTCCCGGCGCTCCTGCAGGTCCTGGCGGGCCTGCTTGGTGATGGCCTTGGCCGCGACCTTCTGCAGTTTGGGGTCTTTGGCCATGGCCTTGGCACAGGCGATGCTGCACACCTTCTGCGTGGTCATGGTCGGCTTGAAGTGCTTTCCACAACCTGGGGCCTTGCACTTCTTCGGCTTGATCTCAGCTACACGCATGGCTCGGCCTCCTTGGCTTTCTGCTGCTCGGGGGCGAAGTCGCCGCGCAGGGGCATCAGAACGCCAGAGCGAGCATCACCCTCGAAGTTGCCGCACCGGATCGCATACCAGTCCTGCAACCCAGTCCCGAAAAGATCCCAAGCGCCCTGGTGCTCGATGATCTCTGCGGAGCACCCGTTGAAGTTCGCCATGGTTCGGCATCCCACGATCAGCACTAGGTCCCCCGGCTTGAATTGATGGCTCATCAATACCGCCCTCCCCACCGATCCGGCTCAGTCCAGCGAACGCCTTGCTCGGCGCCGAAGGCATGCATGACTTCGAACAGGTCGCTGAACCACTTCTGCGACTGCTTGCGGGTCGAGACGCCCAGGACGACGAATCCACCGTCGATGCCCGGCACCGCATCCTGCTTCTGCACCGCCGCGCTGAAGATGTGCTTCCAGTCCTCGTCGGTAAGCTTGCGGCCGTACCACTCCACCTGCTGGGAGACGTCGCGAAGCATTGCCCACATCTTTCGGTTGCAGACGTCCGGGCGCTTCTCGTCCTTGATAACCACAATCTTGGGCTTGGTCAGGTCGATGGCGTGCAGGGCGCCGTAAACACGATTAAGGTCCTGAGTGCTGCGAATGGCGAACTCAGTCATGGCCGAACCCCCGTCTTCTTGCTCACCTTCCCCTCGGCCTCCAGCTGCCGCATGGTCTTGCGCAGGATGTTCAGGTCATAGGCACGCATCATGGCCTTGATCCACTTGTTCACAATCGTGACGCAGGCGTAGGACAGGGCGAAGAGCACCAGGGCGACAATGGCCGTTCCGGCGCACGCCATGACCGCGTAACCGAGCCACATGGCAAGATCATTCATGACACCACCGCCTTCGGCTGAAGCCGCTCCAAGCGCTCGCGCAGCTCGTTGATCTCGTCCTGCGCGGCGTCCATCACCTTCTGCGCCTCGTGCACGTCGATCCAGTTGCCGCTGATGTCCTCGAACTTCTGGATTCGAGTGCCAGAGGGCGCAAGCAGGAAGCTGAAGCGCGGGATAGCGTTGAGCCGATCCCAGAACTCGAAGCCTTCGCGCGTCTTGATGTTCCTCATGGAGCCACCTTCAGGCCCTGGGCCTCAATCGCCTTGCGCACGTCGCGGATGTAGGCCGCCTCGTTGAAGCTGCCACCCTCCACGTCGTCGAACTCCTCGCGGTAGGCCTCAGCAGCTCGGTTCGGCAGTTCCACCACCACGGCCTCACGGGAGGCCTGATACGAAGCAACCCACGAGCAGTAGAGCCAATGAGTTATCTGGCTTTTGTAGGCCCCATGATTCCCGCGAGACAGATCGAAATGCTCGCCATGTGCCTTCGCGCTGAGCGCCCATGCCTCGAACTGCTCGCGCATCTTGTTGGTGTCCATCACACCCCCTCCCCGGCCGGCTGCCCGGCGCGCTTGATGTTCAATTGAGCAATGGCGACGCGTGTCTGCCGCTTGCGCAGATAGGTTTCGATGCGGCGGCGCTGGTCTTCCTTGGCGCGCTCGCGGTCTTTCTTGGCCTTGGCTGCCTTGAGGATGCAGCGCACCTCAGCCAGCTTTTCCCGGGTCTTGGCGCTGGCCTGCGGGCGCACTTCTCCAGTCAGCAGACCGGCAATGGCCTGACCGTCATCGGTGATCGGGGCGATGCGCAGGTCGGCCAGGTACTTGGCTCCTGTCTCGTGGGTTATGAGTTGGGCGCGGACAGCAGACTCGATGGCCACCACCCGGCGCCCAGCGTCGTAGCCCAGCGACACCTCCCACTTCGCCGGCTGATCCTCGGCGCGGGCAAAGCTGACCAGGCGCTCGTAGGCGCTCATGAAGGCCATCCGGGCGCCGATCTTGTCGCCGGCCTCAAGGATTGGCTCGGAGGCGATCATGGCCTGGCGGATCTCTGTGGTGAGCACGACCGTTTCATGCTCATCACTTGCCGCCAGCGCGATGGACCACGCCTCATCCTTCCCAGGTCTGGTGTCGGCCGCGTGGATGTGCTTGAGAACCATGCCGAGCGAAAGGCGCCCGGATGGCTCTCTACGGCACGCGCGCAGTGCGCCGATGATGACGCCAGGCTCATAGGCCGAAAGGTCCTCAGCGATGAGCTGAGCGCCTCCAGCGCTGATGGTCTGCCCCATCGCCTCGGCAGTGGCGCAGATGGCCACGGCCAGTTCGGCTTGTTCGTCAGAGGAAAGCATTGCGCTTGCCTCCCTGGCCGTTGCGGATAGCATCAGCCGCTTCCTGGGCCGCGTTCATGTTCGCCTGGGTCTGCTCCTGCTGGCGGGCAGTCGTGGCGTTCATCTGACGGTTGGTTACCCACTGGGTGTGATAGGCCTCGGCCTTGGCCAGCAGGTCGCCAAGGTTGTGGCAGCCGTTGATCAGCTTGGCGTCGTTGATCCGCAGGTAGAACGCGGCCACAT
Organism: Pseudomonas sp. 3HC3; assembly: GCF_044904505.1. Lineage (NCBI taxonomy): Bacteria > Pseudomonadati > Pseudomonadota > Gammaproteobacteria > Pseudomonadales > Pseudomonadaceae > Pseudomonas > Pseudomonas sp. 3HC3. Next base: position 46,984 of record NZ_JADDRH010000001.1, on the reverse strand, counting down.
GGTGGGCAACCTCAATCCCAAGGCGGTCAATCAACTGGCCCATCTGCCCACCGGCCTTGGCATTCCAGACCGGCCAGGTGTGGTAGCGCTTGCGGTATGCCATGGCGTAGTTGGCCCAGGCCTTGAAGGTTTTGCAGGACTGGTCCTTTGGCCCAGGCATGTCGGATGGGATTTCGCAGCGCGGCTCTTCGCCCCCAATGGGGATCAGTGCAACCACTTTTCCGGCAGGCTGGTTCGGCTCGTCCGAGCCTTCCTGCGAACACTGACTGGTACCCTGATTGGTATCCTGATTATTGGTATCCTGATTTGTCGGATTTTTTTCCGACCTTGGATCGGATTTTTTTCCGACCATGCTCGGATTTTTTTCCGAGGTAGATCGGATTTTTTTCCGACCTTTGGTGCCAGTTGGTGGGGTCGAATATTTTTCCGACCCATCCAGTTTCTGGTTCCACTCGGTGGCCTTCTCCGTCAGACGGAACAGGGTGATGCTGGAGGTACTGGAAAGCTCGATCAGGCCGACCTCTTCCAGGGCTTTCAGCATGCGGTAGGCGGTGTCGGGCTTGCCGGTCAGCAGTGGCAACTCGTCGGTGATCTTGGCCTTGCTCAGAGCAAAGTAGATCCCGTCAGGCGTCTGCATAGGCTTTGCCCAGCTTGGGCAGCCGTAGACGAACGAGAACAGCAGCGCCTGCTGGGAGTTGAGCCCCCATTCCAGAGCTTTTACCTGGTTGATGGTGAGGGTGAACTGCATATCAAATACCCCCCTGGGCTTTTTCGGCGCGGCGCTTGTCGCGGTAGGCATACACCTCTTCAAGGCCTTCCTCGATCTTCGCCACCTCACGGTCGAAGTAGGCTTGGGCCTGGGTTTCTTCAGCCGGCGGCAGCTCGCCAGGACCGTTCAGGCCGTTCCAGATCCACTCCATCGCCGCGTCAGCACCCTTGCCTTGCTGCCACTCGACAATTGAGGCGCGCATTCCGAGCAAATAGCGCCCGAACATCAGGTCCATTTCCTTCGTCAGCATGCGCAGCGCCTCGTTCTCGGCGAGCAGTTCCAGAATCGAAGCTGGACTGGCGGCGGCGATGAACGCCGCATCGAGCATGGAGCGGCATTGGGCAACGCGATAATCTTCAACATCGTCGTTGTGAACTTCGAAGCCGTCCTGATCCCAGTGGCCCTGACTTGCAGCCTTGGCCAGCGCCTTGAGTTGATCCTTGTCGATAGTCATGACGGCTCATTCCCCGTGCGCATGGCGCGCAGCTTGTCGCGCTGGATGATTTCGGTGCACTTGGCGTTTCCGTAGAAGCAGGCGTCTGGCATGCCTTTGGGATCGGAAAGGCAGCAGTCGGAGCAAATCCAGCCACATTCGCCGCGGGCGGCCTGGTCGGCCCAGTCACGCATCTGCTTGTTCATCCCATCCAGATGGGCTGGAAACTCGCTGGCTGGCATCTCGGTGACTTTCACGAAATCGCTCATGCTGCACCCCGCACGGCCTTGTCGTGGGTGTGCAGGCCGCCCCCGGCGCACTCACATGCAGAGGCGAGAGACGCTACAGCCCGCTCATGGCGGCGCTTCGCGTTGTATTCGGCCTTCTTCGCTACTTGGACGCGGTCGTATTGGGCGTTGGTGAACATCATCACCGGCAGGAAGGCGTCGTTATCTGGATTGAATTTCCCCTCCGGTCGCCCATGGGCCTGGAAGTAGGTGTCGTACATCGAGCGAAGTTCAGCCTTGAGGGCCTTGGTTGCCGTTGAAGCCTTATGCAGGTCAAGGGCCGTCATGGCCGCCCGCTCTACCAGTTGCTGATAGGTCAGGGTGGTCATGGTCAGAACTCCAGGCGCTTGATTTCGGACAGCAGCGCACGGCTGTGACGCTGGATGTAGATCTGGCTCAGCTTCTTCTTGCGCGACTCGAAGTCCATGCCTACGTCAATCAGGGAGGCATTCACGCGCTGAAGATGCTCGATGCAGCGGATTTCGCACGGAGTCAGGTGATCACGGATCGAGTCGGTCGGGCTGATACAGTGCGCAGCACGGTACGCCTTCGAGGGCATTCCCAGTGCGATGCGGTTGATCAGGTCGAACTCGTTGCTGAAGTGGTAGTGCTTCACTTCCTTGCCGACAGACAGGCGGCCATGCTTGATGGCTTCGGTCAGGGCCGGAGCCTCAAGACGTGCACGCTCGCGGGCCTGGCGCCCTTCCACCAGCTGGATGTGACCGACAACCACGGCATCGAAGGTGCGGATAACGTGCAGGTGAAATGCAGGGCTGATCCACATGGCATAGCTGTAGATGAGGTCCCGGCTTGCATAGGTGCCGCCATATCGGCCCGCTTTCGACTCGACAGGTTTAAAACCCGGATTTTCCGTAATTAGAAAACCCTCTATTTCCTTGGTTGCCTGGAGGCTCAGCCACTCGTTCGGCCTGATGTCCTTTGCAACCCCATCAGCCTTTGCAGCCTTCTCAAGGTCGTTCAGAGAATAACGTCCCTCGCTGTCCTGCCGGATCTTCACTCCGCAGATAGCTATTGGCTTATCTCGCGCCACGAAATCGTGGTTTGCATTTTGTGGCGCGGGCCGGTTGAGGGCCTGTACACTTGGGGTCTGTGGATGCATAATTGGTCTCACTTTTATGCGTTGCAGAGAGCCGGGGTGCCACCCGGCTTTTTTGTGCCCGCAATTCGGGCTTATCAGGGCCTGTTCAGGCCTTGCGCTGGAACGGAAGAACCGCTCCCCTCGCGTTTCGAGGTTTCGTTCGGCTGGCCAGCTCTCGATCAATCAGCTCGGCTGCTAGCGCTTCCGGGGTGATCCCCCGCTTTCGCGCCTCTCGCTCAAGCAACTCCATCGATCCCTGGTCCAGACCGAATTGTTCGGTCGGCATAGGGCCTCCTCGCGGCCTTCAGGCTGCGGTTTGATCGCCGGTATTCTCCGAAGCCAGCGCAGCCAACTGCGCTTCCAGCAGTTCGCGGCACAGCACGGCACGCTGGGTGCGGTGATACGCGGCTAATGCCTGGATCAGGTTGAATGTGTCCTCGTCGACCCGGACCTTGATCTCACGGTCATGCAGGTGCTTGGGGTTGGCGTACATGCTTGGGTGGCTCCTTGCGGCTATGAAATTGGTTAGGCGGCGGATTTCTTGAGCGAGTTAGCCGGGTCGTCCTCGCGTTTCGCGATCAGCGCCCCGCTCGACTCCTTCTCCAAAACGCATTGCATTGGGTAGGAGAACCCGCCTGTCGTACGGCACTGAGAAACGCGGCTGCCGGTAACGCCCAGGGCGTCTCCGATTGCGCGGCCGGTGCCGAAAAATTTCAGGGCTTCGTCGTAGGTCATGGGTGTTTCTCCGATGTCTGCCACCGAGTTTAGAGTTCTAAACAGCACAAGGCAAGTTATCTAAACAACGAACTGTTTAGAATCCTTAATATGGAATTCAAAGACCGCGTCGTAGCGCGCATGAAGGAGCTGAATCTCAGCTCCACCGACCTCAGCAAACTGACTGGCGTGTCCAAGGGAACCGTGAGTTTCTGGATCAACGGAACGAACGGCGCCAAGGGCAAGAACCTGCTCGCCTTGGCGAAAGCACTGGAATGTTCAGCAGAATGGTTGTCCGATGGCACCGGCCAGGCCACAGACCAGTCATCCTCGGCTAGCACGGCATCGACCACCGCCGAGCTGGTCGCGCAGATGCTCGCCTCCAAGGCCGGCAAGAATCTCTCCGAGAAAGCTCGCGAGGTGATGCTGGCTGCCGCGGCGGAGGCTGACAGCCCAGATCATGGCCAGGAGTACCTGCCTTCCGCCTACTCGAGCCTGAAGCCCACCCAGGAAGAGATCCTGATCCCCCAGTACGACGTTCGGGCAGCCATGGGCCACGGTCAGGTGCCGGCCGACTACAACGAGGCGGTACGCAACCTGGTGGTACGCGAGGAGATCCTGCGCGAAAAAGGCGTAACCTATACCGCCCCCTCGGCACTGGCGATGATTACCGGCTGGGGCCAGAGCATGGAAGGGACGATCAACGACAAGGATCTGGTCATTGTCGATCGCGGGATCAACGAGTTCATCGGAGAAGGCATCTACGTGATCACCTGGCACCAGGAGCTGTACATCAAGCGCCTGATGCGCCTCGATGAAGACCACTTCCGCCTGATATCGGACAATAAGCACTACGAGAACCAGACCGCGCGAATCGATGACGTTACGGTACACGCGAAGGTTCTGCTGATCTGGAACGCCAAGAAGGCGTGACCCTCTCAGAAAGCCCGCATAACGCGGGCTTTTTGTTGTGCGCTAGAACGGCGCCGGCTCCTCGATCGTGAAGAACTCATCCTGGTTCTGTGCTTGAGGGTCATCATCCGAGAATGCCTCCCAGCGCAGCGTGACCGAGGCATCCTCCTCGTTGAACTCCATTTCTATCCCGTCAGTTTCCTTGAGAACCCCCATCACCTCTTCCCACTCCCGGTCACCGTCGGCGTCCAGGCGGTGAATCACGACCCATCGCTGTTGCTGCGCGATCGGGTGGTTAATCATCGATGACACCCGAAGACCCAGGCGCTCCACGCCCGACATAACCGCTCTCTCCTGCTGCTTCTGGGGCTTTGCCATCTGACACTCCAATAACTGTATATCCATACAGGGACGACACAAGATTAGCCGATCTCCTACAGAGCCGGAAGTCTTGACATTGCACGGCCTGTAGGAATTCCCGTTCGTCTCGCCGGTTTAGATTTCTAAAATATTTCTTGACGCGATCCGTTTAGTTTTCTAAATTCACCTCAAGCAGTCACTCACTAGGGACTGCATAGGCCCTCACCGGCCACGCTCTTTCACATTGATGGGAACCTCGCGGATCGATCCCGGCAACGGTACAGCGCGAGCAATAAATTCGATCCCCATACCAGCTCTGGAACTGGTGAACAGACCGCATTGCCTCTACCGGCGACCGGCGACCAGACAGCCCCGAAAGGCTGCCCACGACAGGGACAACCCTGTACGGCTGACGAAGGTGAAACGCCTAAACCGAGAGAACGACCCGGGCATGCAATGCGCCCCGCCACCCCGGCGGTAATGGGAGAAACACCAGATTCGATAGGTGGCCACTGCCTGCCCAGTGAGCGAGCAATAGGAGATTTCGCCATGAAGTAACCGGACGATTCGCCAGTGAGGCACAGCAAGCCTGAAGGCTGAGCCCGTACCCATGACAGGCAGCGGAAAGTAGGGCCGTCGATGTCACCGCGCATTGGCCGAATGGTAGGCCCACCCGAACAGACGATCACCGCTGACGCAATGCCCCGGCCTGTCGCCAGTAGCGAGGCCGGGATTTCACCAGGTGCCATTCCATGAGTGGCATCTGGGAAATCAACCGCCCTGGAGGGCAAGACGATGGATGAAAAAACGAAAATCCGGGCGGACGAGCTTATCAGCGAGTACCTAAAAGCTGATCCAAAATACCGCAAAGCTCGGGTTAAGGCGTGCGAGCTGCAAGCGACCATGAACGCGCATGCAGCTGTTTACTGGATGTACATCGCAGACTCGCTTCGCTGAACAACCAGCGCCACGTCAGCCTGTCGTTAACTGCCCGATGCCCTGCTCCCCATCGCAGGCTGCATTGGAGTGCAAGTTCGCAGGAAGCATCTGCGCGCGGGGACAGAAGTCGCGGGAGTAGCTGCCCAAGACTACCTGGCCGTGGCCTGCCTGATCACCAGGCCGAGAAAGTCCGACGCAGATAGCGGTTCGATTCCGCTGAGCTTGCACCCCGATGCATCCCGCATCATCAGGAGAACCGCATGAAACACGCAGCAGCTATCGCCCAGCTGGAGGTCAGCGCTCAGGTTTGCGAAACCAACGCGCCGATCAACGAGGCCGAGGGCAATCACGAACAAGCCAAGCTTGAGCGTGACAACGCAGCGGCATACCGGTCGGCAATCGCCCACCTCAAGGCCGACCAGTAACACCCTTTTTGCAGGCGAGTCCGAGGGCATCAGCTGGCCAGACTCGACGCATCCCGGGCAGCGCCGGGCGCCTGCACCCCTTCCCTTCACTTCGACCGCATTGGCGGGTACCAGGCTGGCTTTTCACGCCCAGTTTGGTCACTGCGCCTGGTGCCCGACCAATGCGGTCATGAGGACAACCCATGTACCAGCCACCAGAACCATCTGGCTTAGGCCATTGCCTGCGCTGCGCAAGCTGCATCGAAGAATCCGAGCAGGTTGGCGGTATCTGCTACGAATGCCAGCCTGCCGAGGCCGGTGACCAGCCAGCCTTTCCTGTACAGGCGAGCGACTACGGCGGGCACGGCACCTGCTTCGGCCTAACTATCCGTGACCACTTCGCGGCAAAAGCCATGAACGGGATCTGCGCCCACAACGACACATGGGGATTGGCGGAGTCGGAAATAGCCGAACACGCATACCGCATCGCGGACGCCATGCTCGCCGCCCGGGTGAAGCCATGAGCGGCTGGATCAAGTGCAGCGACAGGCTGCCGGAGGTCGGCTCCACGGTCTTGGCATGGAATGAGGCTTACGGCGCTCGTGAAAGCCAGTACCTGGAGTACGGCGAAGGATCAATTGCCCACTTCCACGGCTACCCGCCGTACTTTTCGTGGGAAGAGCCGCAAAGCAGTTGGGCCTCAAGCTGGAAGCCGACTCACTGGCAGCCCCTCCCTTCCCCACCCACCGAGTAACCCACCACCTGGAGGCGACCATGGGCGCACTTCGAGCAGCACAGTTTGAGTACGACAATCGGATGCCGCCGGCGGTGAGCGAAGTAGCCGACGCGGAATCCACTTGGATCGACGACGGCATCGCTGAGCTGATGGCGCGCCGCGACGTAGTGTTTCAGCGTCGGATGCGCCCGAAGCAGGGTGTCACCTATGAGCGCTTTGCACAGGCGGTGGATGAGTTCGTCATGGGTCAGCTTGGCCAGTCGGATATCAGCAATTCGGTGTTAGGTCGCCTGGTCTTGGCGGCGCGCTGCAAGGTGACCAGCGACGCAGCAGCGGCAGCTGACGAGATCCTGAGCGTGGCCAACCCTGAGTCGGCGCTGGAAGAGATCGCCCGCCATCTGCTCACCCCTTTTGCCAAGGAAGGAGTAATGGCCCAGGCCGAGGGGGCGGAATGAGCCCTCACAGCATCGCCGTCAGCGCGATCAACGCGGCTATCGAAACGATGCTTCTGCCGGGCTCTGGCCCGGTGGAGGACGCCAAAGCCGAAACCCTGGTGGTCGCCTACTTCTCCCTCCTCGCCATCGACGCCGAGGAGTTCAAACACTACTGCGAGCGCATCCGGCGTATTGCCGTTCGGCGCAAGGAGGCTGCATGACTACGCCACTGATCACCACGCTCATCGACGAGCAGATCGCCGAACTGCCCGAGGCTCAGGCCATGCCGGCTGACCGGGTGCTGATGCTGTTCAAGGGCCCGACGTTCGCGGCAGCGGTGAATGAGGCGGCGCTGGCCAGCATCGAGAACCCGCAGGCTTGGAAGTGCCGGGCCTGCATCTGCGGAGAATGGACGGTCGGCTACGAGGTTCGGGCGTGACCTCCTACCAGCGGGCCCGCCGCATCGCGGCTTGGCGCGGCTCCTTCTCGATGCTCTTCGCCTGCACCTTCTTCATGCTCGCCAGCGCACTGGCCGGCAGCATCACTTCCTGAATTCACACCCGGCGCACGGCGGGCCTTCGGGATAACCGTATCCCTTCGGGAGCGTAAGCGGCGAGAGCGCGCAACCATCCACCGCAGCCAGGGCCTGGAGCCTACCTCCGTGCCTGGGTGACCTGGCATTTCCCTATTTCAACTGACGGCGCCGGCCTGGCGCGAGGTTTTCTAATGTCCACTACCAACATGCGCATCTGGGAGAAGGTCCAGACGACCAACACCCAATTCACCAAAGAAGCCAAGGTCGGCGGCCAGCAGATCACCAGCCTGAACGGCACCGCGATGATCATGAAGGCCACCGAGGTATTCGGCCCGGCCGGCATCGGCTTTGGCTGGAACGTGGTTGAAGAGCGCTTCGACAGGGGCGCTGAGATGTTCAGTGGCGAAGGTGACAAACGCGTCAGCCTGGGCTTTGAGCTCAACCACACAATCAAGATCACCTTCTGGTTTGTGCTCGACGGCCAGCGCGGCGAGATCGAGCAGTACGGGTGCACCCAGTACCTCTACAAGTCGAAGTACGGTACTACCACCGACGGCGAGGCGCCGAAGAAGTCGCTGACCGACGCCATCAAGAAGGCCCTGTCGATGCTTGGCTTCAGCGCCGACGTGTTCCTGGGCATGTTCGACGACTTGAACTATGTCCAGCAGCTTCAGGCCGAGCAAGCGATCGAGCAAGCTGAAGACCGCCAGGCCGAGATCGAGCGCCAACAGCAGGAGCGCCTGGACTTCATCAAGGACACGATCGAGACCATGCAGAAGGCGGTGACGCCGCATGAGCGCAAGAAAATCCACGACCACGCAGTTCGCAAGCTGATCGGCCGCAAAGATGAGAAAGGCGCAGCGCGGATCTCGCTTGAACTGAAGAACCTCGAGACCGGCAAGCCACAGGAGGCTGCAGCATGACCCAGCTCTACGCACTCACCGGCCAGATGGCCGAACTGGCCGCCATGTGTGACACCGACGACGAAGGCCTGAAGCAGGCCATCCAGGACACCATGGCCGGGATCCAGGGCGAGTTTGAAGTGAAGGCCGACAACATCGTCATGCTGCGCCGGAACATCGAGAGCGATATCGGCGCCATCGACGCCGAAATCGACCGCCTGAGCGAGCTCAAGCGCATCAAGGCCAACAGCGTGACGGCGATCACCGACTACCTACGCCGCAACATGGACGCAGCCAACATCAAGTCGATCAAGCGCCCGCTGTTCACCATCAGCCTGGTCGCCGGTAAGGAAAAGGTGATCGTCGACAACGAGCAGGCGGTGCCGGACGACCTGACATCAGTGCAGACCAAGATCGCGCCGGACAAGAACGCCATCGCCGCAAAGCTCAAGGCCGATCGCGAGCACAACGAAGCCGTCCGCAAGCGCATGGCCGCCGGCGAAGAGTGCGAACACGAACTGATACCTCAGCCAGCCTGGGCGCATTTGGAGCGCGGCGAGAGCTCAATCCGCATCAAGTGAGGTCAGCATGAACCCATCAATCGACCTGGAGGCCGCCAAAGCGGCCTTCTTCTCGTCTGGCGGCCGGATCGTTGTGCTCGAAGGGTTCCAGTACGTGCCGTTCCGCCAGCGCCATCACCCTGAGCCGACGTCGAAGCGGGTCAAGCCAGTCAAGCAGGAGCGCGGCGGCGAGCGTAAAAGCCGCGCCAAGGCACGCACAGCTCAGGTAGAAGAGCTCGCCAAGACCATGACCTGTGGTGAGGTCGCAAAGCTCCTGGGCGAAACCAAGACCGCTCTCTGGGGCGTAGCAGCGCGGGGAGGATTCAGGTTCTTCACTCCACCGAAGCCGGACAGACCGACGAAGGTAAAGGCCGAACCGAGCCAGGAGGATCGTGAACTCGCCGACAAGATCATTGCTCTGCGTGATGCCGGCAAGTCCCGGTGGGGCGTGACTTTGGAACTGGGCATCGGTAACTGCAGGTTCGCGCGCATCATTGCCGAGTTCGACATTGACTTCCCGCTCCAGCGGAATCGGGGGTAGGCCATGATCGCCACCATGTCTCAGCCTGTGCCCGCCGTGAAGTACGCGGCGGCCATGGCCAGGTCCACTGGTCAGCCTTGGGGCGTATACCGAGGAAACAAGCGTCTACTGGTGGTTATGCCGTCTGGCTCGACGAAGAAAACGCCCATTGAGGTGTGCCACCCATGAGACACATCCAGAAACTCACGCAGCAGCGTCGCCGCCAGCTGCACATACACATGCCGCCCAGCGGAATCATGGAGGTGCCGTATGGCGATGTCACCCAAGGAGCGCGACGAGAAGCGCCGCGCCAAAGCCGCCCGGTTGCAGGAAGAAGACCTGCGTTTGAAGGTTCGACCAGGTACTAAACAGGCCCTGCTGGAGCTCATGGAGTGGGCCGGGATCGAGGAACAGGGCGAGGCGATGACGCTGATGATTCATCACGTCGAGGCGCTCGGGCATCACGCACTGTTCAGGATCGCGCGCCACGAAATCGAAGCTCACCGGTCTGTGGCGCGGACCGAGCCGCTGCGGCTGTCGGCCAGGACGCGAACCGGCCAGCACCTGCGCGCGATCTGCGGCTGGGCAGACGCCACATACAGCCAGATGATCGAGGCTTTGATCCACGGCATCCATGCACTGGGCAGGCTGCACGCGGCGAAGTTTCTCACGCCGCCGCGGCATGAGATCAGCATCTCGCCGCGCCTGGCGCTGGCCTTCGACCGGAAGAGCATGCTGATTATTCAGCAGGATCCAGGGGATGAAATTGTTCCGCCGGGTCAAAATATGGAGGGAGCGGGAGGGATCGAACCCCCTCGGCACTGTCCGGACACCAGCGCTACTCGTCCAACCCTTCGCAATTTGGAAAACCGATCGCTCCCAGCGCCGTCCCGCCCCATCCAAATGCTGCTGTAATAGCCATCAACACTGCTCCTAGATCGATATGGTTGAACAACTGAACCCCAAAAATTGCTGGAGCTCCACATAGCGTTACTAGGCCCGATGCGACTGCCAAACCGCTGAAGAGTTTTTCTTTCGTGCTAGCTGTTAGTCCGTGCTCGTTAAAAATCGCTACTCAGCGACTTCAATAGTGGGCGCAATACTACACGTCGAATCCAGCACATTCAAATTGCCACCATGCCGCATCCGGCCACGGAGGGCGGCGCATGCATGGAGAAAGCCATGAACGACGAACAACGCCACCAAGAATGGATCGCTCAGCGCAAAGCCGAAGAGGCCAGGCGCCGCAAGAGTGCCGCCGAGTGCTTGAAGGAGCACGAATACACCGTCCTGGCTGACACTGATCAGCTGAAGGCTTGGCGCTGCAAAGCCCCCCGCACCACCTGCTACGCCTTCGACATCCTGATCACCCGCTTCGGCATCGCCACTGTCGGCGACATCGACGGCCTGACCTTCAACGTCGGCCTGTCCTACGGCATCGAGTTCCTGGCGGGGGACGACATCGGCTACTACATCCACTCGAAGCTCGAAGAGCATTGCCGCGAGCGCGAGTTCGACGAGGATGCTTTCCGCGCAGCATTGGTTACCGGCGTCTGCAGCCAGATCTGTGAAAACACCGATGACGACGAGCTGTACGCCGCCCTGCCCGAGTGGATGCGGAATGACGGCGGTGTAGGTGAAGCAGGCAGGTGGGATGAGTTGCGGAGCTTGGTCAAGGATCGGCTCGCAGCAATCGAATACGGCGAAGACGGGCATGACTTCTGGGATTCTCTGAATGATCGCCTGTACGAAGCCGACCACGTCGAATGCGTCGAACAGGCCAACATGCTCATGAGCGAGCACCACGAAGTGCTTGGCCTGGGCTGCGACTACTGGGAGATCACCATCGACAAGCCTCGGGACAGCCTGATCAATCGGCTGTACCTGATCAACCACGCCGCCAAGGCGATCGTCGCTCAGCAGGCCGAGGCGAAAGCCGCCTGACGCTCCGGCGCTGCCCGCCAGCGCAAAGCTCAACAAACCAAAGCGCCGCCCAAATAGGCGGCGCAGACTAGCTTTTACAAAGGTATCCCACGACTGACTGCAAATTTCATAGCGGGCGTTAAAAGCACCGCATCGATGACCTTCACGCTCTGCTTGAGTACCTGCGCCGAAATCCTGCTGAGATTCTCATACTCCCCACCAAACTTCCGGATACTATCTAATGCAAAGCTCTCGCCATCAAAATTAGCAAGGAAATATCTATTGATTTTATTTCCATTTGCCAAGAGCAGGTCAAAGGCAATAGCACCTTTTATCGACCTATCATTTAAGTCTTTGGAAATCTCATCAAGACACTCAAAGGGACTATGGTGATTAGCAGCAAGAACGATAGCTGTCACACCCAGCCCTTCTGGCATCTCTGTACTCACCAAATAATCCGACGTCATTTTGAAAGCCTCTTGGATGATGCCTCAACAAGCTCAAAAACTTTATTAACTATTGTCTCAGCAGCAGGGAAGTCCAATATTCTGCTAGTAGTGCTAGGTGCATCCATATGGGCAATTCTGTGTCGCTCCACCGCATAGAACGCGTAACACACATCAATTACTTCCTTCAAAGCTTGCCCACCATGTTCTACAACATGCGCAGATTGATCCCTTCCCAATTTGCCATCACGAAAATAGTCGCTAAAAGTAGACTGCCTCGCCGGATGAAGGTTCCCCTTGATTAAAAGATCCTTGATGAACCCCTCTAGACCGCGCAACGCAGGCAACGCAACACAAGAGTAGTCTTCGACCGGCAATTGGATTTTTGCGAGTGCAAAGGCGGAGCTTAATTGAACCCTTACTTCCTCAGTGATAAAACTGTGCGCAGCCGGAATAACAGCCAATAGTCCATCTTTAACTTGCTGAACCGTCAAATCCACGGAGTATATTTTCGACTGCGCTTTAATCACCTCATCAAGAGAAAGCACAGAACCCAGATAGTCACTGACAAGCGTGGCTAACTGCCTATATTTGCCCTGAAACTGAAGCGTTCCAGAGTTGTAATGTTTGATTACAAGGCTATCTCCAAGCGCGCCAACAACTCGATACATTTTACACAGTGGCCCGCCATCAACCTCAGAGACCTGCGCTCCAGCTTCGGAGAGAAATTCCAAAATTGAAAGAACATGCTCTGATGGAAATCTTGGAAGGGAGACATTCAAGCTTGCAGGCGTCGGCGTAACGCACTCACCGACAATCTTATCGGCAAATAACTCAAATGTTTCCGGGCAGTGCCCTGCAGCCTTACCCAACGAGAAGACCCCACCGGCGACGGGGAAAATTTTCATGAGAAAAACATTATCTTTTACATGAAAGCGCAGATGATGTTCTTTTTCGTTTTTCTTTTCGAGTACCGGCCCGACGCCTCCATGGCGCTCTATGCATGGAACAATGCGATCAAGATTCAAATTCAGATCTTTATATTTCTTAGCGTCGGGCTTGGTCATGTTCAATGCTTATTACCGTCCATAGGAAGCACGATGCTATCAAAATGGAATCGCTGAGAACAGATCCATCCTTGGCTTAGCGAACCAAAATCTCGTGACACAACTGCAGTCTAGACAAAACCTTGTGGTTTGCAGCCTCACACAAACGGCGGAGCGCCCATGCCTTTATCAAAACAATCCTGCAACACCTACCGACACATGTTCACAGCAGCCTGCCCCAGCGATGGAGCAGTGATCGTCTACAGCCTGGAGATCCGCAGCCAATCGATGATCAGCGTCGAGCACATCAAGACTGCCACGGCGCTGATCAAGCAGGGCTGGCACGAGCAGATCGCCGATCAACTGGCCGAGCGCTTCGGCGGCGACCAAGTGATCAAAGCAGTGCACCAGGGCGTCGAGATTGAAACGGTGAGGTTGAGCGGATGATCCACTACCACGGCACGCCAATCGGCGGCACCCGGCAAGACGCGGCGCGGCTGCTGGCCGGCCGACACGCCTTGGTGCCATTCCCGCGGCAAGACGACATGGGCATTGTCGCCGAGGCCTGCCAGTCCTTCGTCTTCGACAACGGCGCATTCACCGTGTGGAAGAAAGGCGGTCGGGTCGACGTGGAAGGCTATACCCGCTGGGTGGATAACTGGCACCGGCATCCCGGCTTCGACTGGGCATTGATCCCTGATGTGATCGATGGGGACGAAGACGCCAACGACCGCTTGCTCGAACAATGGCCCGGCTATCTGCCGGGCGTGCCCGTCTGGCACATGCATGAGTCGATCGAGCGCCTGCAGCACTTGGCCAAGTCCTGGCGCACGGTCGCCCTGGGCAGCTCAGGCCAGTGGCGTTCGCCGGGTACCGCCGCATGGTGGAAGCGCATGGGTGTCGCGATGGATGCGATCTGCGACGATCACGGTCGGCCTCTATGCCGTCTGCATGGATTGCGCATGCTTGATCCCGCCATCTTCCAAAGCCTGCCCCTGGCATCAGCCGACAGCACCAACGCTGCGGTGAACGGAGGAAGCGTCAGCCGATTCGGCATGTACACCCCTCCTTCTTCCGGCCAGCGTGCCAGCGTGATCGCTGATCGTATCGAAGCACACACCAGTTCACCGATCTGGCAGCGCGAGCCACAGACCGAACTCGCACTGTAGAGAACATTTGTACCCCACCCGACTGTGACCCCTCTCCCCTCTATTCACTGCCGCGATATAGCGGCCAAGGAATGCCTGTGTCCGAAGTAGACGAACGCGATCTTGAACTGCTCAAGCTGGCCGCCAAGGCCGCACAGCTTGAGATCGAGCCATGCACCTGCCGCGACCCAAAGTGGCCTTTCCGCTTGAAGGGTCAGTCGGGTGTTCGTGCTCACTGGAACCCGTTGATCAACGATGGCGACGCACTGCGCCTGGCCGTGCTGATGGGCCGGGGCGACCGCCTGGGCATCCAGATCCACATCGTCGAACCCTTCGACGGCGATACCGACCCGTACACCGTCGTGGATGCCGAGCGCTTCGGCGAGTTCGATATCTACCACGGCGACGATCCTTTCCGCGCCACCCGCCGGGCCATCGTAGAGGCGGCGGCATCGATCGGGAGCAAATCATGACCCGCCTCGCCCTCTGCCTCCTGCTGCTGGCCACCGGCGCCAGCGCAACCGAGAACGTCATCGACGTGCAGCACGACAGCCAGCGCGGCGTGACCTGCTACTTGCTCAACGGGGTCGGCATCAGCTGCATCCCCGACAGCCAGCTGCAGGCCGGCAACCAGCGCCAGCTCTCCCCGCACGAAACACAACCCGAACCTACACCCGCACTGGCGCCTGGGCGCTGGATTGATGAGAGGTATCAGCTGTGAGCAAGATCGATTGGAGCAAGGCGCCTGACTGGGCAGACGGCCACGGCCTGGTCGCCCACCACGGTATCACTGAGGTGTGGATCAGCATGGACCAGTACGCCGTCGTCGGGGCCGAGGATCGCGCCTATCCCTATGGGGGAGGCACCGGAGATCACCGGCACAACTTCACCCGGAGCCAGGTGCAGTACATCACGCCTCGACCGACGCGATGGGATGGTGAAGGTCTTCCGCCTGTTGGCACCCCGGTTGAAGCATCATTCGCCTGCGAAGACTTCGAAGACTGGCACGACGGGGTTTGCGTTGCCGTAGGTGAAGACCCGGAAGGCCGCGAGGACTTCTGTGTGGTTCAGTGCGGCAGGAAGATTGCCATGTATCGAGACGAGGCAAAGCGTGTTCGCCCTCGTCGCTCGCTTGAGCAGATCAAGGCGGAAGATCGCGAGAAAGCCATTGTGGAGATGGCCGAGACCATGCACGCGGCAACTGGCTTCGGTGTGAATCGGGCTGATTGCGAAGCGCTGTATGACGCCGGCTACCGCAAGCAGGTGGAATCATGCCAGACCTGAAAAAAGTGCAAACCTGCGACCTCTCCGGCAAGGCGCTGCTCTGGGCCGTTGAACTGGTGGACGGTCCGGTGCCAGCCGCGGTCGGCCAGCTGCAACTGCCGCTCGGTGACCAGGCCATCGACGACGCAACCGGCGAGCACCTGATCCAGAAGCATGGCATGTGGATCGAGCGCGGGTACAGCTGGCCCTGGCTGGCCTGTGTGTCGGGTCACCCTCTCGACCGCCAGCCCGGCGATACACGGGCAGAAGCTGCAGCCCGTGCCGTAGTGCACCACGCCCGCGGCGAAACCGTCAGAGTACCGAAGGAGCTGTGCCAATGACCAACTACCAATTCTGCCTAATCCTGTCGCTACTGTTCTTCATTGCGGCCAATGGTGTCGGCTCCAATGGCGCCGCGGCGATCGGCTACCTGATCGGTATCGCCTGCGGATTTGCTGCGCTGGTCTGGTGCTTCTTGGAGCGCAAATCATGATCCTGCCCCTGATGTACATGGCCTACCTGATCTACAGGGGGTCGCGATGACCTGCATCCGTATTGAGCACGGCTTTGTCTGCCGATCACCGTTCTACCGCCTACCACTGGCCGACGGTACGCGGGTGTTCATGAGCTGGCACAACTACCTCGGACCGATGTTCTTCCGCGATCGCCATGAGCAGCGGGAGATCGAGGACTGGTACGAAAACCTGCTGATCTGCGACGCCCTCGACTGGTTCATCAAGCGCGGCCACCGCGCCTAACCCCTCCCCCCAACTACTCAAGCCCGCCGACATGCGCGGGCGAGGATCCTGCATGCTCGAAAACATCGAGGTGGTGCGCATCAAGCGCTTCGCCGCAAACACGGCTGGCCGCGATTTCGCGGTCGGCGACATCCACGGGCACTTCACCCGGCTGCAGGCTGCCCTGGATGCAGCCGGCTTCGATACAGCAGTTGACCGGCTGTTCAGCGTCGGTGACCTGGTGGATCGCGGGCCAGAGTGCCGAGATGTGCTCGCCTGGCTGGCCAAGCCATGGTTCCACGCCGTGCGCGGTAACCATGACGATTACGTCTGCCGGTTCGATACCTGCGACGTGGACAACTGGGTGTACAACGGCGGCGCCTGGTTCGCCGTCCTGGCCTGGGATGAACAACGCGAGTTCGCCGCCCAGTTCCGCGAACTGCCGATTGCCATCGAGGTGGAGACGCCAGGAGGCCTGGTCGGTATCGTGCACGCCGACTGCCCATTCCCGTCCTGGGATGAGCTGCGGGCCGCGCTTGAGGCGCCGGAAACCGCCAAGCAGCTGCGGCTGACCCAGAACACCTGCATGTGGTCGCGCAGCCGCATTGAGCTTGCCGAGACCGAGGGCGTGCAAGGCCTGCGGGCTCTGGTGGTCGGACACACCCCGCTGCACAAGCCGGCGGCGCTCGGCAACGTCATCCATATCGACACCATGGGCTGGCGGCCGCAAGACGGCGGCTTCTTCACCCTGCTGGACCTGTCCGCGCTCGAAACCATCCCGCCCGCACGCGCCAAGCTCAGCTGGGACTGAGCCAGGAGACATCCATGCCAGTGATCACCGTAAAGACCACCATCACCACCAGGTTCGACATCCCCGAGGGCCTGAGCATCGACATGATCCGCCACCAGGCCCTGCCCGTTCTCAGCGAGGACGAGGAAGGCACCGACGAGGTCGGCAGCCTGCAGGAAACCGCGCTGAACATGGTTTTCCTGGGCGATGCCGATCCCCAGTCTCGCACGGTCGAGCATTCAATCGTCGAAGGTGAAGACCATCCATGAACCTGATCGACTGCTACGTCACGAAGATCCTCGGCGAGCCGTACCGCAAGTTCGGCCACTGGTGGGTATCCGTGGAATACACGGCCGAGGGCTGGCCTGGAACCAAAGAACTCATGTTCCGCACCGAGGAAGCCGCACGCGCGGCGCAGGTCGGGCACCACTTCACGGCCTGAGGAGGCCCACATGGCAAACGCCACTGCTGCAGTGCAGCCAGGCTTGCTGCCGAGAATCATCCGGGCCGGTGATGCGCCCGGATATCTCGGCATGTGCAGAGACGAATTCAAGAACACCGTCCGCCCATTCGTGCGCGAATTTCCGATTGGAAAGCAAGGCATTGGGTTTGATCGACTTGAGCTGGACGCCTGGGTCGACGCGTACATCGAGGCGATGGCCGTTGAAAAGGCCGCCGATCAAGACAACAATCGGCCTCGCAGCGAGCGTCTGGCCGTGACCTCCAAGGAGAATCCATGGCCAAAAAGGCAATCACAGGCCTCCAGAAAATGCCGAGCGGCATCTGGAAAATCGACAAAATCTACAGGGGAGAGCGAATTCAAGAGAGCACTGGCACTTGTGACCGGGAAGAAGCAGAGCAATACCTGATCCATTTACTGGAGAAGATGCGCCTGCGCAAAGTCTATGGCGTGCGCGAGATCAAGACGTTCAGCGCCGCAGCGGCCAAATACTTGGTCGAGCACAAGGATCAGCCCTCATTCAGGATCACTGCGCTGTACCTGAACCAGCTGGACGACTATATCGGCCACCTGCCGCTGACGCATATCGATGATGAGGCCCTGGCCCCGTTCATTCGTGACAGAAAGGCCGATGTAGTGCTACCGGATGGGAAGGTGAAAAAGGGAGTGAGCAACAGGACAGTCAACATCGCAATCGAACGAGCGATCCGTGTTCTATCGCTGGCGTGCAGGAAATGGCGGGACGAGGAGCGCCGGCCGTGGCTGGACAGCGTGCCGCTGCTAACCAAGCTGGAAGAGAAGAAGGCGAGCCGAAAGCCCTACCCCATGTCATGGGAGGAGCAATCGGTTCTCTTCGGGGAATTGCCAGACCATTTGCAGCGGATGGCCCTGTTCAAGGTGAACACGGGCTGCCGCGAGCAGGAGGTCTGCAAGCTGAGGTGGGATTGGGAGATCTCTGTGCCAGAGCTTGGCACCAGCGTGTTTCTCATACCGGCCGAGTTCGGCGGCAGGCATGAGAACTCTGGGGTCAAGAACCGGGACGAGCGTCTGGTGGTGCTGAACGATGTGGCCAGATCGATCATAGAGAAGCAGCGCGGGCTTTCACGGGAATGGGTGTTCCCCTACAACGGCACCGCGATGCACCGGATGAACGATTCGGCCTGGAAGAAAGCGCGGGTGCGCGCGGCAAAGCTCTGGCAGGAGCAGCATCTACGGCCGGCACACCCTGGGTTCGCTTCTATCAGGATTCACGACCTTAAGCATACCTTCGGCAGGCGCCTGAAGGCAGCCGGTGTTTCAGAAGAAGATCGCAAGTCGCTTCTGGGTCACAAGAATGGCAGCGTGACCAGTCACTACTCCGGCGCGGAGATCGGTCAGCTGATCGAGGCAGCAAACAAGGTATCGGCCACAGATTCACGCGGACCTGTGCTGACAATACTGAAGAGGAGAATTGGGTGATGAAAAGGCGAAGTCACTCGAAAAGTCACTATGCCCAGAAACAACAAAGCCACCCTAAGGTGGCTAAGTCGTTGAAATATATGGTCGGGACGGAGTGATTCGAACACTCGACCCCTTGCACCCCATGCAAGTGCGCTACCGGGCTGCGCTACGCCCCGACTGGGCTTTGAAGCATGTTCTCAATCTTGCCGAGAACGTTGAAGAATGTACCCTAACTCTCTGATAAATGAAAGCTTTTTCTCAAAAAATTTTCCACTCATCAGAAACCCGGTTTACTTCTTCAACACCACCAACACATCCTCCAACTCAACAATCATCTGCCGAATCAGCTGCTTGTACTGGCTGGATTCATCCTTAGCCTCATCACTGGAGAGCCTCAACCGCGCCCCGCCAATGGTGAACCCCTGGTCATACAGCAGTGCACGAATCTGGCGGATCATCAGCACATCCTGGCGCTGGTAATACCGCCGGTTCCCCCGCCGCTTCACAGGGTTCAGCTGGTCGAACTCCTGCTCCCAATACCGCAGCACGTGTGGCTTTACGGCACACAACTCGCTTACTTCACCAATGGTGAAGTAGCGTTTGCCCGGTATGGGGGGCAGTTCGTCGTTATGGCTTGGTTCCAGCATAGGCCTCAACCCGGGCCTTCAACTTCTGCCCTGGACGAAAGGTGACGACGCGCCGTGCGGTGATCGGGATCTCTTCCCCTGTCTTGGGGTTGCGGCCCGGCCGCTGGCGTTTGTCGCGAAGGTCGAAGTTGCCGAAACCGGACAGCTTGACCTGCTCGTTCTCTTCAAGTGCGTGCCGAATTTCTTCAAAAAACAGCTCGACCAGCTCCTTGGCCTCACGCTTGTTAAGCCCCAGCTCCTCGTACAGCCTTTCGGCCATCTCAGCTTTCGTCAGAGCACCCATGCCGTTATTTCCTTAACGTGGTGTTCAACCTTTGTTCGAGCGAGGTGAGGATATTTTGCAGGGTAGTGTTCACCTCATCGTCGTTAAGAGTGCGCGATGGATGCTGCCAGGTCAAGCCGACGGCAAGGCTTTTTCTATCAGGATCAATGCCTTTACCTTGGTACACATCAAACAGCCTGAGGTCTGTGAGCCATTCGCCTGCATTGTCACGAATTAATTCAAGCACCGCGCTAGAAGCCACATCACGTCCTGCGATCAAAGCCAGGTCACGACGGGTTTCCGGGAACTTGGACAGCTCGCTGAATTTCGGCAGGCGGCCTTCGACCACGTCGCCCAGCACCAGCTCGAACAGGAATACCGGGCGGTCCAGGCCCAGGGCCTTGGCCAGCTCCGGGTGGATGGCGCCGAGGTAGCCGACCAGCTTGCCGTCGCGCTCGATGGCAGCGGTCTGGCCTGGGTGCAGGGCTGCGTGTTTGCCGGCGCTGAAGGTGAAGTCGCTCAGGGCGCCGGAGTAGCCCAGCAGGGCTTCCACGTCGGCTTTCACGTCGAAGAAGTCGACACCGTCGCGGCCGTTGGCCCAGCCTTCTGGCAGGCGGCTGCCGGTGATGACGCCGGCAATCATTGGCTGCTGCTGCAAGTCACCCAGTTGGCCGACAAAGCGCAGGCCGCTTTCGAACAGGCGCACGCGGTCTTGCTGGCGGTTGAGGTTGTGCTGCAGTGCCTTGACCAGGCCCGGCCACAGCGAGGCGCGCATGGCCGCCATGTCGCTGGATATGGGGTTGGCCAGCAGCAGCGGCTCTACGCCCGGGCTGAACAGTTCGAACAGTTTCGGGTCGATGAAGCTGTAGGTGATGGCTTCCTGGTAGCCGCGGGCAACCAGCAGGCGGCGCAGGGTCGGCAGGTCACCGCGGGTTTCCGGCTTGCCCTGTGGGGCCAGGCGGGCTTGCGGGTAACGAACCGGCAGGTTGTTGTAGCCGTACAGGCGGGCCAGTTCTTCGATCAGGTCCACTTCCAGGCTGATGTCGAAGCGGTGGCTTGGCACGCTGACGGTCCACTGCCCTTCCCCGCTCTTGGTCGTGGTCAGCTCGAGGGCGTTGAGCAACTGCTCGACCTGGGCTGGGTCCATTTCCATGCCAAGCATCTGAGTGATGCGTTCGGCGCGCAGGGTGACCGGGGCTACTTGTGGCAGGTGCTGTTCGCTGACCGCTTCGACCACAGGACCGGCTTCGCCGCCAACGATGTCCAGCAGCAACTGCGTGGCGCGCTCCATGGCTTCGCGGGCCAGTTGCGAGTCGACGCCGCGCTCGTAGCGGTGCGAGGCATCGGTGTGCAGGCCGTAGGAACGGGCTTTGCCGGCAACGGAAATCGGCTCGAAGAAGGCACTTTCCAGGAACAGGTCGCGGGTTTTTTCGGTGTTCACACCGCTGTGCTCGCCACCCATGACGCCGGCGATGGCCAAGGCGCGGGTGTGGTCGGCGATGACCAGGGTGTCGGCACGCAGGGCAACTTCCTGGCCGTCGAGCAGGACGAGCTTTTCGCCCTCTTCGGCCATGCGCACGCGGATGCCGCCGTTGATTTCTGCCAGGTCGAAGGCGTGCATCGGCTGGCCGAGTTCGAGCATCACATAGTTGGTGACGTCGACGGCAGCGTCGATGCTGCGTACGTCGCTGCGGCGCAGGCGTTCGACCATCCACAATGGGGTTGGCTTGCTCAGGTCGACGTTACGGATAACGCGGCCCAGGTAGCGCGGGCAGGCAGCCGGGGCGCTGACTTCGACCGGGCGCACTTCGTCATGGGCGGCCGCTACGGCTGGCACCACCGGGCGGGTGACCGGGGTGTCGTACAGGGCGCTGACGTCGCGGGCCAGGCCGGCGATGGACAGGCAGTCGCCGCGGTTCGGGGTCAGGCCGATTTCGATGCTGGCATCATCCAGGCTCAGGTACGTGCGAATGTCTTCGCCAACCGGAGCGTCGGCAGCCAGTTCCAGCAGGCCGTCGTTTTCTTCGCTGATCTGCAGTTCGGCAGCCGAGCACAGCATGCCGAAGGACTCGACACCGCGCAGCTTGGCCTTCTTGATCTTGAAGTCGCCTGGCAGTTCGGCACCGATCATGGCGAACGGGATCTTGATGCCTGGGCGGGCGTTAGGGGCGCCGCACACAACCTGGAAGGTTTCCTGGCCGCTGCTTACCTGGCACACGCGCAACTTGTCGGCGTCCGGGTGTTGCTCGGTGGCGAGAATTTCGCCCACGACGATGCCGCTGAACTGGCCGGCAGCGGGGGTAACGCTGTCAACTTCGAGGCCGGCCATGGACAGGCGGGCGACCAGTTCGTCACGGGAGACTTGCGGGTTGACCCAACCGCGCAGCCACTGTTCACTGAATTTCATGCTGTTCTCCTGAAAGTTGCGTCGATTGGGCCTAGCGGAATTGGGCTAGGAACCGCAGGTCGTTGTCGAAGAACAGACGCAAATCGTTGACGCCATAACGCAGCATGGCCAGGCGCTCGGCACCCATGCCGAAGGCGAAGCCCTGGAACTCTTCTGGGTCGATGCCGGACATGCGCAACACATTCGGGTGCACCATGCCGCAGCCCATCACTTCCAGCCAGCCAGTTTGCTTGCACACGCGGCAGCCGTTGCCGGAGCACATCACGCACTGGATGTCGACTTCTGCAGACGGCTCGGTGAAGGGGAAGAACGATGGGCGGAAACGGACCGCCAGTTCTTTTTCGAAGAATACGCGCAGGAATTCTTCGATGGTGCCCTTGAGGTCGGCGAAGTTGATATCGCGATCGATCAGCAGGCCTTCGACCTGGTGGAACATCGGCGAGTGGGTGATATCCGAGTCGCAGCGGTATACGCGGCCCGGGCACACAATGCGGATGGGCGGCTGGGTGGACTCCATGGTCCGCACCTGCACCGGTGAGGTGTGGGTACGCAGCAGCATGTTGGCATTGAAGTAGAAGGTGTCGTGCATCGCCCGCGCCGGGTGGTGGCCAGGGATGTTGAGCGCTTCGAAGTTGTGGTAGTCGTCTTCCACCTCTGGGCCTTCGGCAATGCCGTAGCCAATGTGGGTGAAGAACTGCTCGATGCGCTCGAGTGTACGGGTGATCGGGTGCAGGCCACCGGTGGCCTGGCCGCGGCCTGGCAGGGTGACGTCAATGCATTCGGCAGCCAGGCGAGCGCTGAGCTCGGCTTCCTCAAAGGCAGCCTTGCGGGCATTGAGCACAACGGTGACGCGCTCTTTTGCGTCGTTGATCAGCGCGCCGACTTTCGGCCGCTCTTCGGCTGGCAGGTTGCCCAGGGTCTTCATCACCTGGGTCAGCTCGCCCTTCTTGCCGAGATAATTAACCCGGATCTGTTCCAGGGCGTTGATGTCTTCAGCGCGTTCCACGGCCTCTAGGGCTTGGGAGACCAGCGCATCCAGGTTTTCCATGTACAGACTCCAGATACGAAAATAGGGGAAGAGCTTTGAAGGCTCTTCCCCTATCGATGACGTTCAATGCCCGGCAGCGCTAGCACCGCAGGGTGATTGTCGCGGGTACTTAAGCCAGAACGGCTTTAGCTTTCTCGACAATCGCAGCAAACGCCGCTTTTTCGTTCACTGCCAGATCAGCCAGAACCTTACGGTCGATTTCGATCGAAGCCTTTTTCAGGCCAGCAATCAGACGGCTGTAGGACAGACCGTTGGTGCGGGCACCGGCGTTGATACGAGCGATCCACAGTGCGCGGAACTGACGCTTCTTCTGGCGACGGTCGCGGTAGGCGTATTGGCCTGCCTTGATGACCGCTTGCTTGGCTACACGGAATACGCGCGAACGTGCACCGTAGTAACCTTTAGCCAGTTTCAGAATTTTTTTGTGACGCTTACGAGCGATAACGCCGCGCTTAACACGAGCCATGAGTAACTTCCTCTATCTTAACCAGAATTAACGAACGCGCAGCATGCGCTCGACTTTTGCGACGTCGGACGGGTGCAGCAAGCTGGCACCGCGCAGTTGACGCTTACGCTTGGTCGACATTTTGGTCAGGATGTGGCTCTTGAAAGCGTGCTTGTGCTTGAAGCCCGAAGCTGTCTTCAGGAAGCGCTTCGCAGCACCGCTCTTGGTTTTCATTTTTGGCATGTTGGAACTCCGCATTCGATAAAATTACACATAATCATCAGGCCTGCCGTGCCCGGGAGATTACTTCTTTTTCTTGGGGGCGATGACCATCATAAGCTGGCGTCCTTCCATCTTCGGATGCTGCTCAACGGTGCCGTATTCGGCGAGGTCGGCTTCGACCCGCTTCAACAGCTCCATGCCCAGCTCCTGGTGGGCCATCTCACGACCACGGAATCTCAGAGAGATCTTGGCCTTGTCCCCATCGGTAAGGAAACGTACCAGGTTGCGTAGTTTTACCTGGTAATCCCCATCCTCCGTCCCTGGACGAAACTTGATTTCTT
The DNA here is from genome assembly GCF_044904505.1 of Pseudomonas sp. 3HC3. Taxonomy (NCBI): domain Bacteria; kingdom Pseudomonadati; phylum Pseudomonadota; class Gammaproteobacteria; order Pseudomonadales; family Pseudomonadaceae; genus Pseudomonas; species Pseudomonas sp. 3HC3. The sequence goes on along the minus strand of NZ_JADDRH010000001.1, from coordinate 22,755 downwards.
TGATCTGGATCTGCTTCTGGTTTTTCTTGGCTTCGTTAGCCTGCTTCTTCTTCTCGAAGAGGTGCTTGCCGTAGTCCATGACCTTGCAGACGGGCGGTACCGCGTCTGCAGAGATTTCTACCAGGTCCAGCTTCGCTTCATCAGCGATACGCAGCGCTTCATCAATCGAGACGATGCCAACCTGCTCGCCGTCTGCGCCAATTAACCGAACCTCGCGGGCCGAGATATTCTCGTTGATCGGGGCCTTCGGTACAGCACGCTTATCGTTTCTCATTTCACGCTTAATAGTCATTACTCCGATTCTTGGCGACCACGCCGGGAAACCGCTTGTGTCAGTAGCTCAACGAATTGGGCGACGGGCATGGAGCCCAGGTCTGCGCCTTCGCGAGTACGCACAGCGACGGTTTGCGTTTCGACTTCGCGGTCCCCTATAACCAAAAGGTACGGGACCTTGAGCAAAGTATGCTCGCGGATTTTAAAGCCGATCTTCTCATTTCTCAAGTCCGACTTGGCACGGAAACCGCTTCCGTTCAGAGATTTCTCAACCTCAAGGGCAAAATCGGCCTGTTTGTCGGTGATATTCATGATCACCGCCTGGGTTGGGGCCAGCCACGCCGGGAACACGCCAGCGTAGTGTTCGATCAGCATGCCGATGAAGCGCTCGAACGAACCGAGGATGGCGCGGTGCAGCATGACCGGGCGAACTCGGCTGTTATCTTCGGCAATATAGCTGGCATCCAGACGCTCTGGCAGGTTCGGGTCGTACTGCAGGGTACCGCATTGCCAGTTACGGCCGAGACAGTCGCGCAGGGTGAACTCGATTTTCGGGCCGTAGAAGGCGCCCTCGCCAGGCTGGTATTCCCACTCAAGGCCGGATTCGTTCAGGGCGTCGGCCAGCGCGGTTTCAGCGCGGTCCCACAACTCTTCGGAACCGACACGCTTGGCCGGGCGAGTGGACAGTTTCATGGCGATGTCGCTGAAACCGAAGTCCTTGTACACGTCCAGGGTCAGCTTGATGAAGTCGGCGGCTTCTTTCTTCACCTGTTCTTCGGTGCAGAAAATGTGCGCGTCGTCCTGTACGAAGCCACGCACGCGCATGATGCCGTGCAGTGCGCCGGACGGCTCGTTACGGTGGCAAGCACCGAACTCGGCCAGACGCAGCGGCAGGTCACGGTAGCTTTTCAGGCCCTGGTTGAACACCTGCACGTGGCACGGGCAGTTCATCGGTTTTACCGCGTAGTCACGGCTTTCCGACGAAGTGGTGAACATGTTCTCGGCATAGTTGGACCAGTGGCCGGAACGCTCCCACAGGATGCGGTCGACAACCTGCGGGGTCTTGATTTCCTGGTAGCCGTTTTCGCGCTGCACGCCACGCATGTACTGCTCGAGTACCTGGTAGACGGTCCAGCCGTTGGCGTGCCAGAACACCATGCCCGGGGCTTCTTCCTGCAGGTGGAACAGGTCGAGCTGCTTGCCGATCTTGCGGTGGTCGCGTTTTTCGGCTTCTTCGATGCGCTGGATGTACGCAGCCAGCTGCTTCTTGTCAGCCCAGGCGGTGCCGTACACGCGCTGCAGCTGCTCATTCTTGGCATCGCCGCGCCAGTAGGCGCCGGACAGCTTGGTCAGCTTGAATGCCTTGAGGAAGCGGGTGTTAGGCACGTGCGGGCCACGGCACATGTCGACGTATTCTTCGTGGTAGTACAGGCCCATGGCCTGTTCATCCGGCATGTCTTCGACCAGACGCAGCTTGTAGTCTTCGCCACGGGCCTTGAACACCTCGATGACTTCGGCGCGCGGGGTCATTTTCTTGACCACGTCGTAGTCTTTTTCGATCAGCGCCATCATGCGCTTTTCGATGGCGGCCATGTCTTCTGGCGTGAAGGGGCGCTCATAGGCGATGTCGTAATAGAAGCCTTCGTCGATCACCGGGCCGATCACCATCCTGGCAGTCGGGTACAGCTGTTTCACGGCGTGGCCGACCAAGTGGGCGCACGAGTGACGGATGATCTCCAGTCCCTCTTCATCTTTAGGGGTGATGATCTGCAGGGTGGCGTCGTTGCTGATCAGGTCACACGCATCGACCAGCTTGCCGTCGACCTTGCCGGCCACAGTGGCCTTGGCCAGGCCAGCGCCGATGGAAGCGGCTACTTCGGCTACGGATACGGCGTGATCGAACGAACGTTGACTGCCATCGGGAAGAGTAATAACGGGCATGGCGCCTCCTCTCCTAGTGGTGACCCCTACCAAAGGTCACGTGGGTTGGGATGAGCCAGTACAAGATCCGACCTGCCTTCCGGTAAAAGGAAGCCTGCCCCACAGTGGCAGAAGCCTTTCGGCTTGTCAGGAACGAACCAGAGTGACTGGAAAGAAAAAAGATAGCTGCAGCCGGCAACAGCGCGACCGCAAGCCGGGCATGCTAGCACGCGGGTTGCACCCCAGGCAGAAATATTTGGAAATTGCACCGCAGCGGTGAACTAACGCGGAAAAATACCGCTCAGACTTTGGGAAGCAACCTACTCTTGATGAGACCTTAACCCAAGGAGTAACTGGTGATGCGAGTTCCGTCTCTTCTGGCCCTGGCGGCCGCTGGCGCCCTGCTGCTGCCCATGGCTGCGAACGCCGGCAACTTCCCCCCCGGGAAGGAGGCCGGCTACATGACCCAGTGCACGCAAGTGGCCAGCGGCCAGGGCGTTGACGCTGCCACCGCGAAAAAGCACTGCGACTGCGGCGCGCAAGCTATCAAAAAGAACTTCACCGACGCCGAGATTGCCGACCTCGACAGCAAGGACGGCGTTGACGCCAAGCTGATGCAGAGGGCGCAGATGGTGGTGAAACAGGCCTGTGCACCGAAGAGCTGAAACCTTAAAGTCAGCGACGACCAGCCATTCTTTGAGCTGGATCAATATCCTGCGAAGGTAAAAGGCGCTAGATGCGCAGAATTAGACTATGATGTATCCCGTGCTCCGTAGCCTCGGCCGCATTGCACCAATGAAAAAACTAAATGTTCTGGAGATTCACCCATGTCCAATCGCCAACAAGGCACCGTCAAATGGTTCAATGATGAGAAAGGCTACGGCTTCATCACCCCAGCAGGCGGCGGCGACGACCTGTTCGTACACTTCAAAGCCATCGAATCTGACGGCTTCAAGAGCCTGAAAGAAGGCCAGACTGTTTCCTTCGTCGCCGAGCGCGGCCAGAAGGGCATGCAGGCTGCACAGGTTCGTCCGGAGTAATTCGGATAGCTGTAAAAAAACCCGCCCTTGTGGCGGGTTTTTTTATGGGTGATTGCATCATCTGAGTGGGGCGGGATTGCCTGCGAAACAGACTTTAGGGTGAAAGGCACGGGCTTCGCCCGTGTTCGCGGGTGAACCCGCTCCTACAGGCGACTGCGCAGGCTTTTCACATTTTGCGCAAGGCAGTTGCCCCCGCGTGCATCAACCGCAGTTGACGCGGGTTACCCTGCCCTGCTCGTCCACGTTCAGGTTCAGGCGCTCTGAGCGGTACTCCAGGGTGACCACATCGCGCGGCTTGAGAATGCGCGCCATCTGCGAGCCGCTGGCCTTGCGTGCCTGCTCCAGCAATTCGGCACTGGCCTGTTTGCCAATGGCAAAGTCGGCACCACTGGCCTGGCAGCGACCATCGTTGCCAGCTGGGGCGGCCGGCGCAGCCCCACCATCAGCGTTGCCACCAGTGCTGCAACCCGCCAGGACAGCAGCCACAGCCAAAGTTGCCAGGTAAGCACGGGTACGGAACATGAAGCCTCCTAAATCGGTCCGGGAACTGCCTGATCCGACAGCTCCGCTCATCATTTGTTGCAAAACCTGTCAAGTCTGCCTGAACTGTAGCAGGGAGGCGAAAAGCAATCGTGACCGGATTTTGCACAACGTGCTGTGTTTGCCATATGCTTAGCCCGCACGGTCACCGGCGCAAAGCCATGATTTGCTGCAAGAAGTGGAGCGCATCCCGCCTCCATCGAACACCAGGGTCAGGTGTTCCTCCTTCGTTCCGGGCCCCCAGCGAGAGCTTTTCATGAGCACCCACAGCATCGATGCCGATATCAAGGTCAAATGGGCCGAGGGCCAGAGCGCGTACAGCCCTGGCACTCCGGAAGAGTTGCTGTTGATCGCCATCGACCTGTTGGTGCGCGACAACGGTGCCGAGGCGGCACGCAGCTTCATCGACCAGGTGTTCGAGCGCTACGCGCCGCACGCAGCTATTCCAATCGCGCCAGACGGGCACTGAGCAGGTCGAACAGCCCCTGGGCATCACCCTGCTCCACCCACAGCACATTCGCTGGCTGCTTGAGCACGCCGTACCAGTCCGCAATTGTCTGGCCGAAAGTGGGCCCTTCGCGGCTGTCGATGCTCATGTGGATGCGCCGACCACTGAACAGCTCGGGCTTTAACAGGTAGGCGATGACACTGGCGTCATGCACAGGGCCACCGGGCATGCCGTACAGGTCCATGTCGTGGGTGATGTAGGCATTGAGGATGTCCACCACGCGCTTGCTGGCCTGGTTGTTCACGGCTGCCAGTTGCGTCAGGCGGGCGTTGCTGGTCAGCAGCTTGTGGGTGACGTCCAGAGGCAGGTAGGTCAGCTGCACGCCGCTGGCCAGCACCACTTCGGCGGCGTGCGGGTCGGCATAGAGGTTGAACTCCGCCACCGGGGTGATGTTGCCGCCGTTGAAATGCGCTCCCCCCATGACCACCACCTCTTTGATGCCTTTGACGATGCCTGGGCGCTGGATCAGCGCCAGGGCCAGGTTGGTCTGCGGGCCGAGCATGGCGACGGTGATGCTGTGCGGTTTGGCTGCGCCGAGGGTATCGACCAGGTATTGCACGGCATTGCCCTGGGCCAAGGGCGCTTTCGGCTCGTGCACCTGGACACCGGTGAGGCCTTCTTCGCCATGAACGTCGGCGGCGTAGATAGGCGTGCGCACCAATGGGCGGCCGGCACCGGCGTACACCGGGATGTCTTCGCGCCCGGCCCATTCGCGGGCCAGGCGGGCATTGCGCGAGGTCTTGTCCAGGCGCACGTTGCCGGCCACGGTGGTGATGGCGCGGATATTGAGCTCTTTGGGCGAAGCCATGGCCAGAAACAGCGCAACCACATCGTCGGCGCCGGGATCGGTGTCAATGATCAGGTCGATGGGGGCGGCCTGGAGGGTCGAGGCTGTGGCCATGAAGACGATTCCTTGTAGCAGGGACTTGAGCATGGGTGGCACTCCTGTTGCCTATGAATCATTCGTTTGCCCCCCCCCGGTGTCTTTTGTGGAAACGGCTAAAAGGTGACGCCGGAGATGAGTGCAATGTTGCTGTAGGGCTGGCACTCGCCTGTACGCACCACCGCACGGGCACTGCGCGAAAGTACTTTGAAATCCTCATGGGCCAGCCATTCGCGCTTGCCCAGCTTGCCCTTCAATCGCTCGATTTCGACCAGCGCGGGTGGCACCACTTTTTGCATTTCTTCAGCCAGCACGTGCCGCTCAACCTGCAATTCGCTCAGCACCACTCGCAGCACGCTGGCGAAGTCCGGCAGGCCAGGCGTAATGGCCAGGTCGATAAATTCCACCCCCGGCGGCACCGGCAGCCCGGCATCGCCGATCACCAGGATATCGCCATGCCCCATGCCGGCAATGACCCGCGACAGGGCAACGTTCAACAGTGGGGTTTTCTTCATGGCGTCAGCTCCGCCAGGTAGGGAATCGACGGTTGGGCACCGGCACGGGTAACCGACAATGCTGCGGCACGCTGACCAAAGATGATCGCCTCACCCTCCTCCAACCCACGTACCAGGCCGGCAGCAAAGCCACCAATGAAGGTATCGCCGGCAGCGGTGGTGTCCAGCGGTTGCACGTGCGGCGCAGGATAGTGCTGATGGCCTTGGGCGGTAACCAGCAAGGCACCTTGCGCACCCAAGGTAATGATCACTTTGCCTGCCCCCAGCTGCAGCAAGCACTCGCCGGCGCGCCGGGCACTGTCCTGATCGGTCACCGCCACACCGGTCAAGGCTTCGGCCTCGCTTTCGTTAGGGGTAAGGTAATCGATATGCGCAAACCAGTCCGCTGGCAAGGGGCCGGTAGCAGGCGCCGGGTTCAGGATGACCTGCTTGCCCAGTTCACGCGCCCTGGCCAGCGTGCAAGCCACAGTGTCAGTCGGCACTTCCAGTTGGCAGATGACCACCTCGGCGGCCTGCAGCAGCGCATCGAAGCGCAGCACCGACTGCGGCGTCAGCAGGCCGTTGGCGCCGGGAACGATGACAATACAGTTCTGGCTGGCGGCATCCACCGTGATCAGCGCCACACCGCTGGACACGCCTGGGCAGGTGCTGACGCCCTGACAGTCGACCCCCTCGACGTATAAGGCCCGGTGCAGTTGCCGACCGTAATCATCATCCCCAACATTGCCGATCATCGCCACGCTGCCGCCCAGCCGCGCAGCCGCCACGGCCTGGTTGGCACCCTTGCCGCCCGGCACCGTGAAAAAGCTATCGCCGGGGAGTGTTTCGCCGGCCCGTGGCAGGCGCTGGGCGCGGGCCACCAGGTCCATATTGAGGCTGCCGACCACCACAACCTTGGCATTCATGACATTTCCTTAGCGTTAGCGGTAATCATTGAACAGGTCCGGGCGCGGCCCGGTGGACTCACGCAAGACGATACGCGGGGCGACAATGCGCTGCTCCGCCGCGCCTTGCCGGGGTGTAGCGATACGCGTCAGCAGCAACGAGGCAGCGCTCTCGCCCAGCTCGCGAATCGACTGGCCCACTGTGGTCAGCGGTGGGTACACGTAGCGGCTCAGTTCGATGTCGTCGAAGCCGATCACCGACAGCTCGCCGGGTACGCTGATATTGCGTTCGGCTGCAGCACGCAGCACACCAAAGCCGATCATGTCGTTACCGGCAAAGATCGCCGAGGGCCGTTTGCCTTCCAGCATCTGCGCCGCCGCTGCATGGCCGCCCGGGCTGGTGAAGTCGCAGTGCAGTACACGGCTACCCAGCACAGGCGCCCCGGCTTCAGCCATGGCACGGCGGAAGCCGCTCAGGCGCAGCTGGGTAACCCCGGTTTCGGCGGGGCCGCCGATATAGGCGACGTCGCGATGGCCAAGCCCCAGCAGGTGCTGGGTGGCCAGGTACGCCCCTTGCTCGTGGTCAATGCGCACCAGGTCGGCATCGACGCCTTCCAGTTCACGGTCGACGATGACCATTGGCGTGCGCACACTGGCCAGGCTTTGCAGCAGGTCATCGTCCTGGCCCACCGAGGCCACTACCAGGCCGTCGATGCGCTTTTCCAGCAGCACGCGCAGGTAGCTGCGCTGCTTCTGCGGGTTGTCGTCGGAGTTGCACAGGATCACGCAATAGCCGTTGCGCTCGCAGGCGTCTTCGATACCCCGCGCCAGCTCGGCGAAGTACGGGTTGACGCTGTTGGGCACCAACAGGCCGATGGTGGCCGTGCTGCGCGCCTTCAGCGAGCGCGCCACCGCGCTGGGCACGTAATCCAGCTCAATGATGGCGGCTTCCACTTTCAGCCGCACCTGCTCGCTGACCGGACGGGTCTTGTTGAGTACATGAGACACGGTGGTGTACGAAATGCCCGCCAGTGCCGCGACGTCTTTGATGGTTGCCATGTTGTCAGTTCCGCCGGCCTGAACGCCGGCTACGGTAAGTGTCGAGCACCACGGCGATGACGATCACCGCCCCGGTGATGATGCGTTTGGTCGGCTCGCTGGCACCGATCTGCGCCAGCCCGGCGGCCAATACGGAAATGATCAGTACGCCAAAGAAGGTGCTGATGACCGAGCCACGCCCACCCATCAGGCTAGTGCCGCCGATCACGACGGCGGCAATGACCTGCAGCTCCAGGCCAGAGCCGGCATTGGGGTCGGCCGCTTCCAGGCGTGAGATCTGGAACAGCGCGGCCAGGCCGGCGAGCAGGCCCATCAGGGCGAACACCAGCACTTTGTAGGGGCGCGGATCGATACCGGCCAGGCGCACGGCCTCTTCATTGGTGCCGATACCGATCAGGTAACGACCGAATACCGTGCGCGTCAGGACCAACTGGGCGAGCACGATCACCAGCAAGGCGATGATGAACGCTGGCGAAACACCAAAGGCGACCGGGTTGGAGAACCAGGCATAGGCGTCGCCGATATAGGCGGTGCGCGAGTCGGTGAACTGGTAGGCCAAGCCACGGGCCATCTCCAGCACACCAAGCGAAACGATGAACGACGGGATGCGCCAGGCCACGGTGACGCTACCGGTAATGCTGCCGGCCAGCGCGGCCACGGCCATGCCCAGTAGCGCCGAGGGCAGCACGCCCCAGCCCCAGCCGAGTATCGCCACGCTAACCGTCGAGGCAGCCAGCGCCAGCACCGAGCCCACCGACAGGTCGATGCCGCCGATGATCAGCACAAAGGTCATGCCCACCGCCAGCACCATCAGGTCCGGGATCTGGTTGGCCAGCGTGCTGAAAGTGCCATACGACCAGAAGTGGCTGCTGAGGAACGAGAACAGCACGATCATCGCCAGCAAGGCGCCAGCCAGGCCCAGATAGGTGCCCAGGCCAAAGTACGTACCGCTGCGGCGCACGGGGGCGGCTTCCTGGTTGTTGAGCGGGGTGGTTTTCATGCATCCATCCTGGGGGCTGCATCATGCAGCAGTGCGTCACGTTTCTGATAACCGGCGAAGGCGGCGGCAAGCAACTGGTCCTGGCTCCAATGATCACGCGCGAAGGTGTCGATCAGGCGGCCGGCGGACAGCACGGCGATGCGGTCGCAAATCAGCATCAGTTCGCGCAGGTCACTGGACACCACCACCAAGGCCTTGCCTTGACGCGCCAGCTCGGCCAGCAGGCCATAGATGTCGAACTTGGCGCCCACATCGATGCCACGCGTGGGTTCGTCGAACAGCAGCACCTGGCAATCGCGCTCCAGCCAGCGGCCAATTACCACCTTCTGCTGGTTACCGCCAGACAGCTCGCCCACCACTTGCTGCGCACCAGCACTGCGAATGCGCATGGCCTGGATCTGGCGTTCGGCCAAGGCCTTTTCCGCCTCGCCATCAAGCACGCCGGCCCGCGATACCGCGCCCAGGTTGCCCAACGCAATGTTTGCGCTGATCGACTGCGTCAACAACAGGCCCTCGCCTTTGCGGTCTTCGGTTATCAGCGCGATGCCGGCCCGCACTGCAGCCTTGGGCGAGTCGATGTTTACCGCCTGCGGCGGTTGGCCCAGCGCGATACAGCCGCTGTCGGCGCGATCGGCACCGTAGATCAGGCGCAACAGCTCGGTACGGCCGGCGCCGATCAGACCGGAGATGCCAAAAATTTCCCCTGCCCTGACTTCGAACGACACCTCGCGCACCTTGTCGCCGCGGCACAACTTGTCAACCTTGAGCAGCGGTGCACCTATCTGCCGCCGGCCCAGGTCGATATGCTCGCCCAGCTCGCGGCCGACCATCAGGTTGACCAGTTCGGCGCTGCTGTAGCGCTGGATCGGCTCGTCGCACACCAGTTTGCCATCGCGCAGCACAACGATGCGTTGCGCCACGCGCTGCAACTCTTCCAGGCGATGCGAGATATAAACAATGGCCACGCCACGCGCACGCAGGCGCTCGATCTGGGTGAACAGCAACTCCACCTCGCGCGCAGTGAGCATGGCCGTGGGTTCGTCCAGGATCAGTACATGGCAGTCACCGATCAGGTTGCGGGCAATCTCGACCATCTGCTGATGGCCGATGCCCAGCTCGCCGACCGGGGTGTCCGGGTCGATGGCGTCGAGCCCGACCCGGGCCATGGCGGCCATTGCCAGTTGGCGCAGGCGCTTGTGGCTGATCCAGCCAAAGCGGCTGGGCAAGTTGTCGAGAAACAGGTTCTCCGCCACAGTCAGCGTCGGCAGCAGGTTCAACTCCTGCATGACCATGCGCACACCTAGGCGTTCGGCCTCACTGCGACTGCCGGGCGCGTAGGCCTGGCCGCGGTAGGTCATGTGCCCGGTGGTGGGCAGCTCCAGGCCACCGATGAGCTTGGACAACGTGCTCTTGCCAGCGCCGTTCTCGCCGGTCAGGGCCAGCACTTCACCGGCGTGCAGGTTCAGGCTGACCTCGCCGAGCACGGGCTGGGCGTAGGTCTTGCCCAGGCCGCTGGCGGCGAGCACCACTTCATTGGCCGATGCAGGCATGGCCGATTCTCCTGGCAGCATCAGGGCTTCTTGGTGATGAGTTCGACCGGGGTCTGGATGACGTTGTCGGCATCCACATCTGGTTTTTCGCCCTTGACCATTTTCAGCGCCGCCTGAATGCCGTACACCGCCTGCTGGCTGGCGGCCTGGTCGAGGGTGGCAAGCACGCGACCGTCTGCAAGCATTGGCTTGATGGCATTGATGTTGTCATAGCCCACCACTTGCACCTGGCCGGTCTTGCCAGCGGCACGCACGGCGGACACAGCGCCCAACGCCATGCTGTCGTTGCCAGCCAGCAAGGCCTTCAGGTCGGGGTATTCGTTGAGCATGGAGGCTGCGACGGCGTTGCCTTTGTCGATCTCCCAATTGCCGCTTTGTACCGAGACGATGTTCATCTGCGCGGCATTCATGGCGTCCTTGAAGCCGGCGGTGCGCTGCTGGGCATTGGTGGTGGTCGGCACGCCTTCGATAATGCCCACCTGGTCGCCGGCCTTGAGCTTCTGGCTGGCCAGGTAATCGCCAACCAGGCGCGCGCCTTTACGGTTGTCGGGGCCGACGAAGGGAACGCTGATGCCTTTGCTCTTGAGCAGATCAGGGTCCAGACGGTTGTCGATATTGATCACCACCACCCCCTGGTCCATGGCCTTCTTCACCGCCGACACAAGTGCCTTCGAGTCAGCCGGCGCAATGACCAGGGCCTTGGCGCCGGCATTGACCATCTGCTCGACGATGCGGATCTGCTCGCCAGTGTCGGTTTCGTTCTTGATACCGTTGGCGATCAGGTCGAACTCGTCGGCGTGGGACTTCTGGTAGTCCTTGGCGCCGTCTTCCATGGTGCGGAAGAACTCGTTGGCCAGCGACTTCATGACAAGGGCGACTTTGGGCTTGTCTTCGGCGTGGGCAGCAGACAATGGCAAGGCGAGGCTAAGCGAGGAAATGACAGCGAGGGCCAGCAGACGACCGGGGAACGGCAGCTTCATGGACGATGACTCCGAATCTTGTGTTTTTTATCGGATCGCAAACGTTTGCGTTGACCAACTATGGTAACAGGACCGTTGTTTGTCAAATCCGTTTGGCTATCGGAGGCCAGAGTGCTGCTGAGGCCGATTATGCAGAATTTCCGAAAACCCGAACACCTTTACCTTTTTTGTTCGGAATTGCGAATGCAGCTCCCCCCTTTTTTGCAGGCGCGGTCTCGCGTCACGAATGCGTCGCGCGGCGCCCCCGGCTCGGTGCAACACCACGCATTGCCGGGGCTGCCAAGCAGCCCATTGCAACGCCAGGCCGCTCCCACCCAGGCAGCGCGTGGTGCCTTGGTACGAAAAATGCCTGTAGCCGTGCGCGACTCAATAACTATCTCACTAGGAAGCGAGAACAATAACGATGAATGCCGCACTGAAAACCTTCGCCCCCAGCGCACTCGCCCTGCTGCTGATCCTGCCAACCAGTGCCTCGGCCAAAGAAGCCGAAACCCAACAGAAGCTGGCCAACGTGGTCATCCTCGCCACCGGCGGCACCATTGCCGGCGCCGGTGCCAGCGCTGCCAACAGCGCCACTTACCAGGCTGCCAAGCTGGGCGTCGACAAGCTCATCGCCGGTGTACCAGAACTGGCCGACATCGCCAACGTACGCGGCGAACAAGTGATGCAGATCGCCTCCGAGAGCATCAGCAATGACGACCTGCTGAAACTGGGCAAGCGCGTCGCCGAGCTGGCCGAAAGCAAGGACGTCGACGGTATCGTCATCACCCACGGCACCGACACCCTCGAAGAAACCGCCTACTTCCTCAACCTGGTAGAGAAGACCGACAAGCCAATCGTGGTGGTCGGCTCGATGCGCCCAGGTACCGCCATGTCCGCCGACGGCATGCTCAACCTGTACAACGCCGTGGCCGTAGCCAGCGACAAACAGTCGCGTGGCAAAGGCGTACTGGTGACCATGAACGACGAGATCCAGTCCGGCCGCGATGTGAGCAAGGCGGTCAACATCAAGACCGAAGCCTTCAAGAGCGCCTGGGGCCCGATGGGCATGGTAGTTGAAGGCAAATCGTACTGGTTCCGCCTGCCGGCCAAGCGCCATACGGTCAATTCCGAGTTCGACATCAAGCAGATCAGCAGCCTGCCGCAGGTAGACATTGCCTATGGCTATGGCAACGTCACCGACACCGCCTACAAGGCGCTGGCGCAAAACGGCGCCAAGGCGCTGATCCATGCCGGTACCGGCAACGGTTCGGTATCGTCGCGGGTAGTCCCGGCGCTGCAAGAACTGCGCAAGAACGGCGTGCAGATCATCCGCTCGTCGCATGTCAACCAGGGTGGTTTCGTACTGCGTAACGCCGAACAGCCGGATGACAAAAACGACTGGGTCGTGGCTCACGACCTGAACCCGCAGAAGGCGCGGATCCTGGCGATGGTGGCAATGACCAAGACCCAGGACAGCAAGGAACTGCAGCGCATCTTCTGGGAATACTGAGTGTTCCCCCCTCAGGGCCGGTGCGCCGGCTCTGAGGGCCTCACTGCCCCCTCCTGAACCGCACAGACACTGAGGGTGAAAACCGGCGACATCGCTTACCTTTCTGACCGGCCTCATGGTTTACAGGCCAACACTGGATTTCTCCTGACAAGCTGTTGCGAATTTACTTACAGTGAAATACTGTACGTGCATACAGCAAAAACAAGGAAATTCCTGTGTCCAGCACCGCCTCCGCCACCCCGAGCAGCTATGAACAGCTGGGTGTACGCATCCAGAAGATCATCAACAGCCCCACCGCCCAGCGCAGCCGCGCGGCGCTGATCTTCCGCCTGGAACAGGAAAGCCCGGATGACTGGGAAACCCTGCTTCAGGAGATTGCCGAGAACGACAACGTCACCCTCGCCCACCGTGACGATGGCGGCGTGCAGATTTTCTGGACCGTACCAAAGGAAGACTGACTGCGCATGAGAGTTTCGTTTTTCGCAGCCGCTTGCCTGTTACTGACCACGCCGTTTGCTCAAGCCGACGCCCCGCGTACCTTCCAGGAGGCCAAGAAGGTCGCCTGGAAGCTCTATGCACCGCAATCGACCGAGTTCTATTGCGGGTGCAAATACAAGGGCAACAAGGTCGACCTGGCGTCCTGCGGCTATACCCCGCGCAAGAATGCCCGGCGCGCCTCGCGCATCGAATGGGAACACATCGTACCCGCCTGGCAGATCGGCCATCAGCGCCAATGCTGGCAGAGTGGCGGGCGCAAGCAGTGCTCGCAGCATGACGAAGTGTACCAGCGCGCCGAAGCCGACCTGCACAACCTGGTGCCAAGCATCGGTGAGGTCAACGGCGACCGCAGCAACTTCAGTTTCGGCTGGCTGCCGGAACAACGCGGCCAGTATGGCCGCTGCCTGACCCAAGTCGACTTCAAGGCCAGGAAAGTGATGCCGCGCCCATCGATCCGCGGCATGATCGCCCGCACCTACTTCTACATGAGCAAGCAGTACAACCTGCGCCTGTCCAAACAGGACCGCCAGCTGTTCGAAGCCTGGAACAAGACCTACCCGCCGCAAGCCTGGGAGCGGCAACGCAACCAACAGGTCGCCTGCGTGATGGGGCGGGGAAACGCATTCGTGGGGCCGGTCAACCTCAAGGCGTGCGGTTGACCCTTAAGCCAGCGCTTGTAAGTAGGCGCTGGCTTCCCGGTAACGGGCCAGCCGCGCCAGATCGGCGGGGCCCGGACAGGGGATGCGCGAGAGATCACTGTTGTCGGCCAGATCAGCCAGCTTGACGGTGCGCGCCAACGGATCACCGCCCAGGCGCACTACGAAATCCTGGTAAGGCTCGCCCTCGCGGCGGCTAAGCGCCAGCAACGCGGCCAGGATTTTCAGCGCGAAGCCCTCACGCGCCAGGTCGGACAGGGTCAGCGGGGTATCTTCGATCACATCGTGAAGCACCGCCACAATCCGCTGTTCAGGTGTGGAAACCCGCATCATCACGCGTAACGGGTGGAGGATATAAGCCGCCCCACCCTTATCGTATTGCCCTTCATGCGCCCTGGCGGCCACGGCAATGGCCCGCTCCAGTGTAGACATGAGGCCCTCCCCGTTTGGCCGCTACCCACCCAAGCATAGCCAAACTTGTGTGAACAGCGCCTGACACAAACCTTGGCTGCGGCGCCTCCGCCCAGGCTTAGGCTCTGTAGGAAAAGCCTTGATACTTGTTCATGCTGCGTTGAAAACAGACCCTAGCGTGATGCGCCGTGCTGGATGACCACCGAATCGGTACCCAGCTTGGCCATCACTTCATCCCTGCGCGCTTGCGCCTCTTCGCGGGTGGGGAACGGCCCCAGCAGCACCACCGGCTTGCCGTCGCGGTACTCCACCGAAGACGGGATGCCCTTTTCGATCAGGCGCGCCGTCATGTCGCTGAGCGCCCCCATGTTGGCGCCCTGCACCACTTCCACATCCCAACCCTGGGGCGCCGGCTGGTCTGCCAGGGCCTCGGCACGCCGCTGCAGGTCGGCGCCGCCGCAAAGCTCGCGGATACGCAGGTTATTGCCGGTATCGTCGACGATGATGTCGTACTGGCCGTCGCGCTTGATCGCCACGTAGCTGCGGTAGGCTTCGTACTGCCCGGCATCGTCCTTGCCGCGCACCTGACCGCAGATGGTGCCTTGGGTGTCGATCCGCACGTTGCCGAACTTGGCGGTCTTGGGGTTGTGCAGGTGTTCGGCCACCTGCTTGTGCACGCCTTCGACCTCGTTCTCACAGCCCGCCAGGGCGAGCACTGCCATTACCACAGCCAGTTTGCGCACGCGTGTACCTCCAGATTCGAAGGGGCGGATTCTAGCACGCCGGGGTATGCCCGAACCGCGACCAAACGTTACACGCTGCTTCGGGCGCAAATGCAAAAAGGGCGATCATTTCTGATCGCCCTTTTTCGATTTGGTAGGCACAATTGGACTCGAACCAACGACCCCCACCATGTCAAGGTGGTGCTCTAACCAACTGAGCTATGTGCCTGTCGTGTGGTGCGCATATTAGTGATCAGATGCGTACCTGTAAAGCTTTTTTTTGAGAAAAATCAAAAACTTTCGCATGCAAGTGCTTCATGCCCATACCGCGGTTTTCAACACACATGGCAATGGACAATGAAAAAAGGGGTGACCCTTTCGGATCACCCCTTTTTCGATTTGGTAGGCACAATTGGACTCGAACCAACGACCCCCACCATGTCAAGGTGGTGCTCTAACCAACTGAGCTATGTGCCTGTCGTGTGGTGCGCATTCTACGCATTACAAAAACCCTGTCAACACTTTTTTTCGCGCTAACCTACTGAATCTTAAACTCTTTATATAAAGGCGGGCTGAAGGGTATCCCGTAAAGGATTTTCACCAGACGACTAGCGGGTGTTTATTATTATTGATAGCATCGGTACATTCGTTAAAAATATAAAACACGAGGTTCCTGCAGCATGGCTAACACCCCCTACCCCCAGTCCTACTACGCCGCCTCGGCCAACCCGGTGCCGCCACGTCCGGCGCTGCAGGGTGAGGTGGAAACCGATGTGTGCATCATCGGTGCCGGCTACACCGGCCTGTCCAGCGCCCTGTTCCTTCTGGAGAACGGCTTCAAGGTAAGCATCGTCGAAGCGGCCAAGGTCGGCTTTGGCGCATCGGGCCGCAACGGCGGTCAGATCGTCAACAGCTACAGCCGCGACATTGATGTCATCGAACGCACCGTTGGCCCCAAGCAGGCACAACTGCTGGGCCACATGGCCTTCGAGGGCGGGCGCATCATTCGTGAGCGCGTGGCCAAGTACAACATTCAGTGCGACCTGAAAGATGGTGGCGTATTCGCCGCCCTTACCAGCAAGCAGATGGGCCACCTGGAATCGCAAAAGCGCCTGTGGGAACGCTTTGGCCATAATCAGCTGGAGCTGATGGACCAGAAGCGCATCCGCGAAGTGGTTGCCTGCGACAGCTACATTGGCGGCATGCTCGACATGAGCGGCGGCCACATCCACCCGCTGAACCTGGCCCTGGGCGAAGCTGCCGCGGTCGAGTCGCTGGGTGGCATCATCTATGAGCAAACCCCGGCCGTGCGCATCGAACGTGGCGCCAACCCGGTCGTGCATACCCCGCAGGGCAAGGTCCGCGCCAAGTTCATCATCGTTGCCGGCAACGCCTACCTGGGCAACCTGGTACCCGAGCTGGCCGCCAAGTCCATGCCATGCGGCACGCAGGTGATCACCACCGAGCCACTGGGCGAAGAACTGGCACGCACCCTGCTGCCGCAGGACTACTGCGTCGAGGATTGCAACTACCTGCTCGACTACTATCGCCTGACCAGCGACAAGCGCCTGATTTTCGGTGGCGGCGTGGTGTACGGCGCGCGTGACCCGGCCAACATCGAGGCGATCATCCGCCCGAAAATGCTCAAGGCCTTCCCGCAGCTGAAGAACGTGAAGATCGACTACGCCTGGACCGGTAACTTCCTGCTGACCCTGTCGCGCCTGCCACAGGTTGGCCGGATCGGCGACAACATCTACTACTCGCAGGGTTGCTCGGGCCACGGCGTGACCTATACCCACCTGGCGGGCAAGGTACTGGCCGAGGCCCTGCGCGGCCAGGCAGAGCGCTTCGACGCCTTTGCCGGCCTGCCGCACTACCCGTTCCCGGGTGGCCAGATGCTGCGCGTACCCTTCAGCGCCATCGGTGCCTGGTACTACAGCCTGCGCGATCGCCTGGGCTTCTGATTCAGGCAAGCCCGCGCCCACAGGATTTGTGCTATTTGCACAGTCCGTGTGGGCGCGGGCTTACCTGCGAAGGGGCAGGCACTGGCAGCGCTATTTGTTCAGGCTATTTACCGCCTGCTTCGCCGCAATCTCTTGCCCCGCCTTGGCCAGTTCATCCGCAGCGTGCAACCACCGCTGGCGATCAACCTGAGCCGGCAGTTGCCGAGGTGGCTGCACCAGCACCGCCCAACTCCCCTGCTTCGCCCACGCCGATGCAAAGTCATCGAATGCCATCATCTGCCGCCGGTGCATACCCGAGCGCAGCAGCACCCGCTGCTTGTAACGGTCATACCCCATCAACACCGCATAGCGCGGCTCGCTCCACCAGGCCGAACCTTCCTCGTAACGCAGCAGCACCGGGTTGCCCGCTGCCACCTGGGTCAGCAGCGCGTCCAGTTGCTTGTCCAGCGGGTACACCACCCTGCCGTAGTCCCGCGCCACACGGGGAATAGCGGTATCCAGCGTTTCGGCGCCCTGAGGCAGGTTCAGCGGCTTATCCAGCAAGCCCGGCGTAATAGGTGCCCCCTGCTGCGACAGCACTGCCGCCAGCGCCATGGCCCCGCTGTGGTTGGCGTTGCCACGGTAGAACGGCACGCTGCTGATTTCGACCCGCTGCGGCAGGCCCTTGAGGTTACCGGGCGGTGCGCTGGCGCAGCCGGCCAGGGTGGCAGCCAGCAGACAGGCGGCCAGTAACCGCCGGGGGGCAGCCTTGAAGGAATGTTGCTCCATGGACACTCGCTTGTTCCAACGCCAGGCAGGCAGCGCCCGGCTCTGGCCACCGATCATAGGTCCGACAGCCGCGCGGGTATAGTCCGACAGCGCCTTGGAGCGAATCGGCACTAGAGATCGACCATTGTTCGATGGAACGTCACAGGCGAAGGGCTAGACTAAAGCAGTGTCTGGAAGGTAAACGCGGGCCAATCAAGCGCTTGCCGTAGAGATGGAGGCACAGATGAGCCTGACCATGGCAATACTCATGCTGGTAGGCATGTGGCTAAGCGTCGCAGCCGCCATGCTGTGGGGTGTACTGCGTATCGTGCGGCGTCATGCACACCATCACCACCTGCCACCGCAGGCCCCGCCAAGGCCACAGCCGGTATCACGGGCGCGGCGGCATGCCGGGGTGAGCTAACCTCAGGATTTTCTGAAGCCCACTCACCGACAAGCCCGCTGCACAGGTATTTCGCAATGCCAGTGGGACGCGAGGTACCTGTAAGAGCGGGCTTGTCGGTGAGGGGGGCGCAATGCGCCCCTTTTTTACATCAACCTTCAGCCGCCTCACGCTTCAAACGCGCCCGGCGGGCCAGGATGTTGAGGACCTCGATAGCCGTCGAGAACGCCATGGCCGCATACACATAGCCCTTGGGGACATGGGCGCCGAAGCCTTCGGCGATCAGCGTCATGCCGATCATGATGAGGAAGCCCAGCGCCAGCATGACCACGGTCGGGTTGTCGTTGATGAAATTGGCCAGCGGATCGGCTGCCACCATCATCACGATCACAGCAGTGATAACGGCGATAATCATGATAGGCAGGTGCTCGGTCATGCCCACGGCGGTGATGATGCTGTCGACCGAGAAGACGATGTCCAGCAGCAGGATCTGGAAGATCGCCGCAGCAAAGCCCAGAGTAACCGTGGAGGAGACTTTGGCTTCCTCCTTGGCGCCATGCGGGTCGACGTTTTCGTGAATCTCCTTGGTCGCCTTCCACAGCAGGAAAAGACCACCGGCAATCAGGATCACATCCTTCCACGAGAAGGCGTTGCCGAACACTTCGAACACCGGGTCGGTCAGCTGAACGATCCAGGCCACGGTGCTGAGCAAGGCCAGTCGCATGACCAAAGCCATGCTGATACCGATACGGCGCGCCTTGGAGCGGTACTCCACCGGCAGTTTGTTGGTCAGGATCGAGATGAAGATCAGGTTGTCGATGCCCAGTACAATTTCCATGGCCACCAGCGTAGCCAGGGCAACCCAGGCGGTCGGGCTAGCGGCGAGTTCCAGCAAATATTCCATTGTTCAAATCCTGCAGCGTCGGTTGGGGTCAGATTTCCTGGGTTTCTTCTTTCTTCTCGGCATCCTTGGGCTTGTGCCCTTCGCTGCCGATGGCTTCGCTCAGCGCCTGCTGGGCAGCCTTGTTGGTGTCGTCGATGGCCTGCTTGGCCGACTGCGCTGCCTGGTCGAGCATCTGCTGGGCGGATTTCTCGGCCTGGTCGCAGCCTGCCAGGGTGAACAGGGCCAAAGCCAGCACCAACGGGGTGCCAATGGATTTGAATTGCAGCATGGTGTCCTCGCTTGAAATAACCCGGCGGCGCATGGCGCCTGGTAGCCGTGCATTCTAGAGACGGCAATAGTTCAGGAAAATTCGTATTTTCATGGCATATACTTCGGTTTTTACGAATCGGAACGACCGACGGTGCTTAACTATCGCCAGCTGCATTACTTCTGGGCCGTGGCCAAGACGGGCAGCATCACCCGCGCCAGCCAACAGCTGAACCTCACACCGCAAACCATCAGCGGGCAGATCACCCTGTTCGAGCAAACCTACGGCCTGGAACTGTTCCAGCGCGCCGGCCGGCAGCTGGAACTGACCGAAACCGGCCGCCAGGCCCTGGTGTATGCAGAACAGATGTTTCAGATTGGCAGCGAGCTTGAAGCCATGCTGCGCGCCGGCCCTCAGGAGCAGATCCTGTTTCGTGTGGGGGTGGCTGACGTGGTGCCCAAATCCATTGTCTACCGCCTGCTGGCACCGACCATGGATCTGGAGGAGGTGCTGCGCATCAACTGCCGCGAGGACAAACTCGAGCGGTTACTGGCAGACCTGGCTATCCAGCGCCTGGACCTGGTGATTTCCGACAGCCCCATGCCCAACCACCTGGACATCAAGGGCTACAGCCAGAAGCTGGGCGAGTGCGGGCTGAGCTTCTTCGCCACCCCGGCGCTGGTACAACGGCTGGACGGTCCTTTTCCAGCGTGTCTGCAGGATGCTCCGCTGCTTGTTCCCGGCCAGGAGACCGTGGTACGCAGCCGCCTGCTGCGGTGGCTGGGCGAGCAGCAGGTGCAGCCACGGATCGTGGGGGAGTTCGATGACAGTGCCTTGATGCAAGCGTTCGGGCAGTCGGGCAGCGGCATTTTCGTTGCTCCCAGCGTAATCGCCGAAGAGGTGTGCCGTCAGTATGGCGTGCAACTGATCGGGCAAACCGAAGCCGTGCACGAATCGTTCTATGCCATTTCGGTGGAGCGCAAGGTCAAGCACCCAGGGATCGTGGCGATTACCGAGGGGGCGCGGCGGGAGTTGTTTCACTGGTAGCCGTAAAAGCCTGATTGACTACGAGCACGGGCCGGCATGCGCCATAGGTGCTCTATGGTAAAGTCCGCCCTTTCCAGATTCCGAGATACCGCTGCACATGACCCCTTTTCTCCGCCTCCTCAACCGCACCAGCCTGGTGACCCAGATCGTCATCGGCCTGCTCGCCGGCATCGCCCTCGCCCTGCTGGCACCTGCCATCGCCCGTGACCTGGCCTTTCTTGGCAAGGTGTTCGTCAGTGCCCTGAAGGCGGTTGCGCCCGTGCTGGTGTTCATCCTGGTCATGGCTTCGGTCGCCAACCATCGTCACGGCCAGGAAGTCCACATTCGCCCGATCCTCTGGCTGTACCTGCTGGGCACCTTTGCCGCTGCAGTGGTGGCCGTGGTTGCCAGCATGCTGTTCCCCTCGCACCTGGCGCTAAGCACCAGCGAAGCCACGCTGAGCGCGCCAGGCGGCATCGCCGAGGTGATGCAGAACCTGCTGCTGAGCGCGGTAGACAACCCGGTCAATGCCCTGCTCAATGCCAACTTCATCGGCGTGCTGACCTGGGCCGTCGGCTTGGGCGTGGCCCTGCGCCATGCCGGCGAAACCACCCGCACCGTGGTCGCAGACCTGTCCAATGGCGTCACCCTGATCGTGCGCATGGTCATCCGCTTCGCCCCGCTGGGCATTTTTGGCCTGGTCAGCTCCACCCTGGCACAGTCTGGCCTGGACGCCCTGCTCGGCTACCTGCACCTGCTGGCGGTACTGATTGGCTGCATGCTATTCGTGGCGCTGGTGATGAACCCGCTGATCGTGTTCTGGAAGATCCGCCGCAACCCCTACCCACTGACACTGCTGTGCCTGCGTGAAAGCGGCATTACTGCGTTCTTCACCCGCAGTTCGGCCGCCAACATCCCGGTTAACCTGGCATTGTCGGAACGCCTTGGCCTGCATAAAGACACTTACTCGGTGTCGATCCCGCTGGGCGCGACCATCAACATGGCCGGTGCGGCAACCACCATTACCGTGCTGACCCTGGCCGCAGTGCATACCCTGGGTATCCAGGTGGACCTGCCAACTGCCGTGCTGCTCAGCGTGGTGGCGGCAGTGTGCGCCTGCGGCGCCTCGGGCGTGGCCGGGGGTTCGCTGCTGCTGATTCCGCTGGCGTGCAGCCTGTTTGGCATCCCAAGCGAAATTGCCATGCAGGTAGTGGCGGTGGGCTTCATCATTGGCGTGTTGCAGGATTCGGCCGAAACGGCGCTGAATTCTTCGACCGATGTGCTGTTCACTGCGGCGGCGTGTCAGGCTGAAGAGCGGCGTAACGGCTAAGCGCGCGGGGGCCGCATTGCGGCCCCAATTGCCTTACGCGATGGCATTACCTACCCTAGTGGCCTTTCCCCAGCCACGAGACAGGGCCATGTCAGAACACGAAACCGCAGGTGAAGGCCGCTTCAACAGCATCGAGATCCGCGTTCTCGGCTCGCTGATCGAAAAGCAGGCCACAAGCCCGGAAAGCTACCCGCTGACCCTCAATGCCCTGGTCCTGGCCTGCAACCAGAAGACCAGCCGCGAGCCGGTGATGAACCTCACCCAAGGCCAGGTCGGCCAGGCGCTGCGCGCCCTCGAAGGTCAGGGCATGACCCGCCTGCAGATGGGCAGCCGTGCCGACCGCTGGGAACATCGGGTAGACAAGGCACTGGAGCTGGTGCCAGCACAGTTGGTGCTGATGGGCCTGATGTTCCTGCGGGGCCCGCAAACCCTCAACGAACTGCTGACCCGTAGCAACCGCCTGCACGACTTTGACGACACCGAGCAGATCCAGCATCAGCTGGAGCGCCTGATCTCGCGGGACCTGGCCTTGCACCTGCCACGTCAGGCCGGCCAGCGTGAAGACCGCTACACCCATGCCTTGGGCGACCCGGCGGAAATCGAGGCGATTCTCGCTGCACGCCAACAGGAAGGCGGCGCGCGCAACAGTGGCGGCAGTGTGTCAGAAGACCGCATCGAAGCCCTCGAAGCCCGCATTGCGGCGCTGGAAGCGCGCCTGGCCGAGCTGGAAGGCTGAGCCGTCACAGCTCGGGGTCGGGGAAATTGCGGCAGCTCTTGCGCTCGGCCAGCTCCCGGTCAGTGGGGCGCTGGTCGACGAACACAGCGCGACCGTCGGCGTAGATTTCCAGGTAGCCCCAGTGCAGGTCCTGCTCTTGCTGCCCGGGCTTTGGGGGGACTAGCCACCAGGGTTCGCGGCTGATCAGGGTCATGCGGGGGATTCCTGAGGGGTTTACGTGTAAGCATAGACACCTTCAGGTTGATGCTTTGCTTGTACCGGCCCTTTCGCGGGTGAACCCGCTCCTACAGCGGTCTGTGTCCAACTCCCGATGTGTGTCCACCACCAATCTGTGTAATCGATGGACTCGCCCCCGCCGAGGCATCACAGTGCCACGGTGGTGTTCGAAGAAGCCAACGGCAGCGAGGGCGAGACCATGAAAAAGCATAGTTCGAAACACGATTCCCTGTCTTCCACTGATGTGGAGC
>NZ_JADDRH010000019.1:0-108041 GCF_044904505.1 Pseudomonas sp. 3HC3 | reverse complement strand
CCGAACTCAGTAGTGAAACGATGCATCGCCGATGGTAGTGTGGGGTTTCCCCATGTGAGAGTAGGTCATCGTCAAGATTCATTTCGCAAAACCCCTATCTGCGCATGCAGGTAGGGGTTTTGTCTTTATGGGCCAAAAAATCTGGCCCTGCTCGAATCTCAGCGGGCACGCCCGCTCCCGCGGCCTGATGGCATTCGGCCGTTTCATGTACGCATGATATCGTTCCCCTCTCAGCCATCAGCGCCTCCAGAGACCTTCCGATGCTCAACACCGCCCATCTCCACCCTGGCTTCATGATCGTCCACGGCAACCGCCTCGACGACCTGCGTAGCCTGGTAGTGAGCTGGATGCGTCGCTACCCGCTGGCGCCTCTGGAAAACGAAATTGCCCTGGTGCAAAGCAACGGTATCGCCCAATGGCTCAAGCTGGCCCTGGCTGAAGATCCACTGGAGGATGACCTGGGCGGCTGCGGCATCGCCGCTGCAATCGATGTGCAACTGCCCGGTAGCTTTATGTGGCAGCTGTACCGCAGCGTGCTGGGCCGTAGCGAAATTCCCGAAGTGTCTCTGCTTGACAAGGCACCACTGACCTGGCGCCTGATGCGCCTGTTGCCAGCGCTCATCGAGCGACCGCATTTCGAGCCACTGCGGCGCTTCCTCACCGACGACAGTGACTTGCGCAAGCGCTACCAGCTGGCCGAGCGCCTGGCCGACCTGTTCGACCAGTACCAGGTCTACCGCGCCGATTGGCTCAAGGACTGGGCCACTGGTGAGCATGTCATCAACACGGCCCGCGGCGAGCGCAAAGTCCTGCCGCCAGGCAACCGCTGGCAAGCCGAGTTGTGGCGAGCATTGCTGGAGGATGTTGGCGAGCAAGGCATGGCACAGAGCCGCGCCGGAGTACACCAACGCTTCATCGAGCGCATCAACAGCCTGGAGCAGGCGCCTGCCGGGCTGCCACCGAGGGTGATCGTGTTCGGTATCTCTTCGCTGCCGGCCCAGGCCCTGGAAGCGCTGGCAGGCCTGTCGCGTTTCAGTCAGGTCCTGTTGTGCGTACACAACCCATGCCGTCACCACTGGGCCGATATCGTTGCCGACAAGGACCTGTTGCGCCACCAGTACAAACGCCAGCAACGCAAGCAAGGCATGCCCTTGCAACTGGACGACCAGACACTTCACCAGCATGCCCATCCGTTACTGGCAGCCTGGGGTAAACAAGGCCGCGACTACATCAACCTGCTCGACAGCTATGACGACCCGGGCAGCTACCAGGGCGTGTTCAGCGACGGCCGCATCGACCTGTTCAGCGATGGTTCGCCCACCACGCTGCTCAACGAACTGCAGGACGACATTCTGGAGTTGCGCCCGCTCGCCGAGAGCCGCGAACTGTGGCCGCCAGTGGACACCACAAAAGACCGCTCGATCCGCTTCCATATCGCGCACAGCCCGCAACGTGAAGTGGAGATCCTTCACGACCAGCTGTTGGCCCGCTTCAGCGCCGACCCTACTTTGCGCCCGCGCGACGTGATTGTCATGCTGCCGGACATCGACACTTACGCGCCACATATCCGCGCCGTCTTTGGCCAGTTGCAGCGCAACGACCCGCGCTACATCCCGTTCACCCTGACAGACCAGGGCCAGCGTGGTCGCGAGCCTTTGCTGATCGCGCTTGAGCACCTGCTCAAACTGCCTGACAGCCGCTTCGCGGTCAGCGAAGTGCTCGACTTGCTGGACGTGCCGGCAGTCCGCGCCCGCTTCGGCATTCGCGAAAACGACCTGCCCACGATGCACCGCTGGATCGAGGGCGCTGGCATCCGTTGGGGCCTTGACGCCGAGCAGCGGGCGAGCCTTGGTTTGCCCGCCGGGCTTGAACAGAACAGTTGGCGTTTCGGCCTGCGCCGCATGCTGTTGGGTTATGCCGTGGGGGTAGGCGAGGCCTGTGATGGCATTGAACCCTACGATGAAATCGGTGGCCTGGACGCGGCACTGATCGGCCCGCTGGTCGCGTTGCTCGATGCGCTCGAAGTCGCCTGCCAGGCCTTGTCCGAGCCTGCTACCGTCAGCCAGTGGGGCGAGCGACTGCATGCTTTGCTGAACGTGTTCTTCCTCGCCGAGGACGAGGGTGATGAATTCCTGTTGATGCAGTTGCAGGATTTGCGCGATAGCTGGCTTGAGGTGTGCGAGACCGTTGGCCTGCACGACCCGCTGCCGCTTACCGTGGTACGTGAAGCCTGGCTGTCGGGCCTCGATCAGGGCAAGCTGTCGCAACGTTTCCTCGCTGGCTCGGTCAACTTCTGCACGCTCATGCCCATGCGCGCCATCCCGTTCAGGGTGGTCTGCCTGCTGGGCATGAACGATGGCGATTACCCGCGTGCGCAGCAACCGCTGGACTTCGACCTGATGGCCAGCGACTATCGCCCTGGTGATCGCTCACGCCGCGAAGACGACCGTTACCTGCTGCTTGAAGCGCTACTGTCGGCACGTGACCAGCTGTATGTCAGCTGGGTAGGGCGCAGTATCCGCGACAATAGCGAACGCCCGGCCTCGGTGCTGATCGGCCAGTTGCGTGATCACATCGCTGCGGGCTGGCATTTGGCCGACGCGCAGCAGGAGCAGCCCGCGAAACCGGGCGAGCAACTGTTGCACGCACTGACCCAGGAGCACCCGCTGCAGCCGTTCAGCCCTCGGTACTTCCAGAAGGGCAGCGCACTGTTCAGCTATGCCCATGAATGGCAGGTGCTGCACCAACAGGGTGAGGCAGATGAGCAGAGCGAGCCGGGCCTGCCGCCTTATCAGGACGCTGAAGCCCTGAGTCTGCACCAGCTGAATGATTTCTTGCGCCACCCGGTGCGGCACTTCTTCAGCCAGCGCTTGAAGGTTTACTTTGAGGCGCTGGAAGCGCCCACCCCGGACGAAGAGCCCTTCGTCCTCGATACCCTGCAACGCTACGGCGCCAGTGAAAGCCTGCTTGGCGCCGCCTTGGCCGCACCTGACAACGCCGAACAGGCCTTGCGCGCCCAGGCCCGACGCCTGCAGGCCTGCGGCTTACTGCCACTAGCCGGTTTCGGCGAACTGCTGCAAAACGAGTTGATCGAACCGCTGCCGGACCTGCTGCAACGTCACCAGCAATTGCTGCAACGCTGGCCACAGCTGGTCGAGGGCGCTTTGCCGGTGCATTTCGAGCTCGGTCAGCACCGTCTGGAAGGCTGGCTGGGCCGGGTGTTCCAGGCGGAAGATCAGAGCCTGCTCAGCATCACCACAGTACCCAACACCATCAGTGCCGGGCGCAACAACCTGAAGTGGCACCGCCTTATCGCGCCCTGGGTTACGCACCTGGCGGCCTGTGCAGCGGGCTACCCCTATAACAGTGCATTGGTAGCCAGTGACCTGACCCTGTTGCTTGCACCGCTGCCGCAAGCGCTGGCCGCGCAACTGCTGGGCGACCTGTTGGTGGCCCGTCAGGCGGCAATGAATGCGCCGTTGCCAGTCGCGGCCAAGACCGCATTCGCCTGGTTGGCCCAGGACGATGCCGATAAAGCAATGGCCGCAGCCGCTCGCGCCTACGAAGGCGACGAACGCACCAGCTTTGGCGAGCGAAGTGAAAGCATTGCCCTGGCCCGCCAGTTCCGGGACTTTGCAGCACTCACCGCTGACGAGACGTTTGAAGGCTGGTGCGAAACCTTGTACCGCCCGTTGTTCACCGCCCCTTGGCAGACCTTGGGCAACACGGAGAAAGGCGCATGACCCAGGACCGTCCTCTGGCACTGAGTTTCCCTCTGCACGGTAGCCAGCTGATCGAGGCCAGCGCTGGCACGGGCAAGACCTTCACCATTTCGGCGCTGTACCTGCGCCTGATCCTCGGTCACGGTGGCGAGCAGGGCTTCGAGCGCGAGCTGCTGCCACCGCAGATCCTCGTGGTGACCTTCACTGACGCCGCCACCAAAGAGCTGCGCGAGCGCATCCGCGCCCGCCTGGCTGAAGCCGCACGTTTTTTCCGTGGCGAACTGGAAGGCGCCGATCCACTGTTGCACCAGCTGCGTGACGATTACCCGCAAGAGACTTGGCCGCGTTGCGCCGGCCGGTTGGAAATCGCCGTGCAGTGGATGGACGAGGCTGCGGTATCGACCATCCATGGCTGGTGCCAGCGCATGCTGCGCGAGCATGCCTTCGACAGTGGCAGCCTGTTTACCCAGACCCTGGAAACCGACCACAGCGAGTTGTTGGGCCAGGTCATGCGCGATTACTGGCGGCGCTTCTGCTATGGGATGCAAGGTGACCCACTGGCCTGGGTGCGCAGCAACTGGGGGAGCCCCGACGCCTTGCTGCCGCGCATTCGCCCGCTGTTCGGCCGTGTGCGCGCCCAGCAGGATGGGCCAGAGCCCGCCGCATTGATCCAGGCGTCGCTGCAGCAACGTGGCGCACAGTTGGCGCGGATCAAGGCACCATGGGCGCAGTGGGCCGAGGAGCTGCGGCAAATCTGCCGCGATGCGCTGGCTGCCAAGCAGGTCGACGGCCGCAAGATGCAAGCCCGTTACTTCGAGCCCTGGTTCGACAAGCTCTGCGCTTGGGCCAGTGATGAGCAACTGGTAGAGCTCGACTTGGGCACCGGCTTTACCCGGCTGACCCCGGTGGGCATGGCCGAGGCCTGGAAGGGAGAACCTCCCGAGCACCCAGCTCTCAACGCCATGCAGCACTTGCAGCAACAATTGCAGGCCCTGGACAGCCCGGATGCCCCGCTGCTCGAGCACGCGGCCAGTTGGGTATCGGCGCGTTTCGAAGTGGAGAAGCGCCGGCGTGCAGAAATGGGCTTCGACGACATGCTCGTGCGCTTGCAGCACGCACTCGCCAGCGAGGCCGGCGAGCGTCTGGCCAGCCTGATCCGTGAGCAGTTCCCGGTAGCGCTGATCGACGAATTCCAGGACACCGACCCGGTTCAGTACGGCATTTTCGAGCGCATTTACCAGATCAGTGAGAATCGCGCAGAAACCGGCCTGTTCATGATCGGCGACCCCAAGCAGGCGATCTACGCCTTCCGGGGTGCCGACATCTACACCTACCTTGCCGCGCGACGTGCCACCAGCGGCCGCCTGCACAGCCTGGACACCAACTACCGCTCCAGCAAAGCCATGGTGGCGGCGGTCAACCAGGTGTTCCTGCAGGCCGAGGCGCGTGAAGCCGGGCGGGGTGCATTCCTGTTCCGCGAGGCCGATGACAACCCGCTGCCATTCATCGAGGTGCGCGCCAAGGGGCGGGGCGAACAGCTGCTGATTGACGGTGAAGTCAGTGCAGCCCTGCAATGTTGGCAGCTGGAAAGTGAAGAGCCAGTCTCCAGCAGCGTTTACCGCCAGCAACTGGCCGCCAGTTGCGCCAGCCATATTGTTGCCTTGCTCAATGGCGGCCAGCAGGGCACGGCGGGCTTCCAGAATGCCGAAGGCGAATTGCGCGCCTGTTTGCCCTCGGACATCGCCATTCTGGTGCGCGATGGTCATGAGGCGCAGATGGTCCGCGCCGAACTGGCCGCACGCGAGGTGCGCAGTGTGTACCTGTCCGATAAGGACTCAGTGTTTGCCGCCCAGGAAGCCCACGACCTGCTGGCCTGGCTCAAGGCCTGCGCCGAGCCTGACTCGGAGCGCCTGCTCAAGGCTGCTCTGGCCAGCCTGACACTGGGCCTGTCGCTGGCTGCGCTGGACCGGCTTAACCAGGACGAGCGGGTCTGGGAGAGCTGGGTGATGCGTTTTCGTCTTTACCGCGACACCTGGCAGCGCCAGGGGGTGTTGCCGATGTTGCGCCACCTGCTGCATGACTTCCAGCTACCGCGCACGCTGATCCGCCGCAGTGATGGCGAGCGGGTGCTGACCAACCTGCTGCACCTGGCCGAGCTGCTGCAGCAGGCTGCTGGCGAGCTGGACGGCGAACAGGCGCTTATCCGCCATCTGGCCGAGCATCTGGCCAGTTCCGGGCAGGCCGGTGAAGAGCAGATCCTGCGCCTGGAGAGCGACGAACAGTTGGTCAAGGTGGTGACCATCCACAAATCCAAGGGCCTGGAATATCCCTTGGTCTACCTACCATTCATTTGCACCAGCAAACCGGTGGATGGCAGCCGCCTACCGCTGGCCTGGCATGACAGCGAAGGTAACGCCCATCTCACCCTCACACCCGACCAGGAGCAGATCGAGCGCGCTGACGACGAGCGCCTGGCCGAAGATCTGCGCCTGCTCTACGTGGCACTGACCCGCGCCCAGCATGCTTGCTGGCTGGGTGTTGCCGACCTCAAGCGCGGTAATCAGAAGAGCTCGCAGCTGCACCGCTCGGCTTTTGGCTACCTGCTGGGAGGCGGTCTTGCCTTGGCTGGCTCGGCGCAACTGACGGACTGGTTGCAGGCTTTGGCGGCAAGTTGCCCGTATATCACTTGCCCAGGCCTGCCGCAGGCGGATGAGCAGATGTATCGCATGCCACACGCCGAACGTGAGCTGCTGCCAGCACGCAGGCCACGCCGTGCGGCTGCCGAGCACTGGTGGATCGCTTCCTA
This sequence comes from Pseudomonas sp. 3HC3, assembly GCF_044904505.1. Taxonomy (NCBI): domain Bacteria; kingdom Pseudomonadati; phylum Pseudomonadota; class Gammaproteobacteria; order Pseudomonadales; family Pseudomonadaceae; genus Pseudomonas; species Pseudomonas sp. 3HC3. Next base: position 101,513 of record NZ_JADDRH010000019.1, on the reverse strand, counting down.
CAGTGCCCTTCGTGTCGGTGATCAGACCCTCGGCGCCGACAGCTCGCAGGCCCAGCAACTGCTGGATGACGAGGTGGCCGACGCCCAGATGTTGCGTGAAGTCCCGGCCGACAGCGGCGATATCCATCGCTTCCCGCGGGGGCCTAACCCCGGCACCTTCCTCCATGGTTTGCTGGAGTGGGCGGGCCGGGAGGGCTTCAGCGAGGTCAGCGGCAACCCTCAGCTGATCGAGCGTACCGTTGGCCAGCGCTGCAATCGCCGTGACTGGGCCGGCTGGATCCCCACCCTGAGCCACTGGATGCAACGTTTGCTGGGCGAGGCGTTGCCGCTGCCGGGCGGCGACCAGAGCGTAACCCTGGGCCAGCTGCGTCATTACCAGATCGAAATGGAGTTCTGGTTCGCCAGCCACCGGGTCGACGCAGAACAACTCGATCGCCTGGTGGCGCGTTACACCCATCCCGGTCTGGCACGCCCGGCTGCGCAGCCGACCGTGCTCAACGGCATGTTCAAAGGGTTCATCGACCTGGCGTTTGAGCTGGACGGGCGTTACTACGTGACCGACTACAAGTCCAACTGGTTGGGTGCGGACATCCAGGCCTACGATGCCATGGCCATGGAAAAAGCGATTCTTGAGCATCGCTACGACCTGCAGTATGTGCTGTACCTGCTGGCCCTGCACCGCCAGTTGCGCGCGCGTCTGGCGGACTACGATTACGACCGTGATGTAGGCGGTGCCCTGTTCATCTTCCTGCGCGGTGCCAGCAGCAGCGGCCACGGCGTGTACCACGCCAAGCCACCGCGTGAGCTGATCGAAAGCCTCGATGCGCTGTTCCGTGGCGAGCACGCACCGGTACAGCAGGACCTGTTTGCCGGAGTTGCGCCATGAGCCGAAGCCTTGTCGACCTGTTGCCCACCCCGTTGCACGCAGAGCACCTGCTGGCGCTGGCACCACAGCACAACAGCGCTGACCTGCTGCAATTGCTCGACCGCTGGGTTGAGCGGGGCTGGCTACGAGCCCTGGACCGCGCATTCGTCTCGTTCCTGGAAGAGCGCGCCCCTAGCAGTGATCCCTTGCTATTGCTGGCGGCAGCGCTGGCCAGCCACCAGCTGGGGCACGGGCATGTCTGCCTCGACCTGCAACAAACCTTGGCCGAGCCAGATTTCGCCCTGTCGTTGCCGCCGGAAGGTGACGCCCTGATCGGCCCTTTGCTACTGCCATCGCAACTGCTGGCCAACCTTGACTTGAATGCCTGGCTTCAGCGCATCAGCGCTAGCCCGCTGGTGGCCGCAGGTGATACGCCTGGCCAGCAAGCGCGGCCACTGGTACGCAGTGGCGAGCGCCTTTACCTGCGACGTTACTGGAGTTACGAACGGCGCATCGACCATGCCCTGCGCCAGCGCCTGAGTCAGGCCGAAGCACCGCCTGCAGACCTGCCAGAGCGCCTGGCACAACTGTTCGAGGGCGGCGCGCCAGCTGGCCAGGTGGACTGGCAGAAGCTCGCCTGTGCCTTGGCCACCCGTGCCGGTTTCAGCATCATCACGGGCGGTCCCGGCACCGGCAAGACGACCACCGTGGTGCGCCTGCTGGCGTTGCTGCAGGCGCCGGCAGTGGAGCAGGGCAGGCCACTGCGCATCCGCCTGGCTGCACCGACCGGCAAGGCCGCTGCGCGCCTGACCGAATCCATTGGCCAGCAAGTCGAGCGCCTGCAAGTCAGCGCCGAAGTACGCGGGCAAATCCCTACTGAAGTCAGCACCGTGCATCGCCTGCTCGGCAGCCGCCCGGGCTCGCGGCACTTCCGCCATCATGCTGGCAACCCCTTGCCGTTGGATGTGCTGGTGGTCGACGAGGCGTCGATGATCGACCTGGAAATGATGGCTAACCTGCTCGATGCCTTGCCGCCGCGGGCGCGTCTGGTGCTGCTGGGCGACAAGGACCAATTGGCCTCGGTCGAGGCCGGCGCGGTGCTGGGTGACCTGTGCCGAGATGCTGAGGAGGGCTTTTACTCACCGGCGACTGCAGCGTGGCTTCAGCAGGTCAGCGGCGAGTTGCTGGCCGGCAGTGGCCTCAAGGCCGGCGATGAGCAGCGTCACCCGCTGGCCCAGCAGGTGGTGATGCTGCGGTTTTCACGGCGTTTCGGTGAAGGCAGCGGAATTGGCCAGCTGGCCAGACTGGTCAATCGTCAGGATGCTCACGCGGCGCGCAACCTGCTGGCCACGCCGCCTGCCGACGTGCACAGCCTGTCGCTCAAGCACGAGCAGGATCGTGCTTTCGACCGCCTGTTACTCGACGGCCTGAACCGCGGGGCCGATGGCCCGCAAGGCTACCGCAGCTACCTGCGCACCCTTGGCCGTTACCGGCCGGCACTTGATACCGGCTTTGACGACCCCGCCTGGGAGCAATGGGCGGGCAAGGTGTTGCGCAGTTTCGAAGATTTCCAGTTGCTATGCGCGGTGCGCCGGGGCGCCTGGGGGGTTGAAGGCCTGAATGAACGGGTGGCGCGGGTGCTGCACAATGCCGGTCTGATCGACAGCCAGCAGCCTTGGTACGAAGGGCGCCCGGTGCTGGTGACCCGCAACGACTACGGCCTTGGCCTGATGAACGGTGACATCGGCATTGCCCTGCGCCTGCCCGATGAGCATGGCCAGCCGCTGCTGCGTGTGGCCTTCCCCCGCAACGACGGCAGTGGTGGTGTGCGGTTCGTTCTGCCGAGCCGGCTCAACGAAGTGGAAACGGTATTCGCCATGACCGTGCACAAGTCCCAAGGCTCGGAGTTCAGCCACACTGCCTTGGTGCTGCCGGATGCGCTCAACCCGGTGCTGACCAAGGAACTGGTGTACACCGGCATCACCCGGGCCAAGCATTGCTTCAGCCTGGTCGAGCCACGTCAAGGCATCTTCGAAGAAGCGGTGGCGCGCAAAGTACGGCGTATTTCCGGGTTGATGCTCGAACAGGTCTAGGGCCATGAAACCCATTACACGTGGCCGCATGCTCATACAATAAAGCGGCCATGTGCTATCGTTGCGCCGATATCGGAAGGGGCTTGAAGGGATTTCCCACATGAACGTGGCCGCAAGGCGAGTGACAAGCTGTGCGCTTTCGCTATTGCTGGCCGTCCTGTTCCTTTCTGCAGGCGCTGCCCAGGCAGACCCCGGTACAACTGCCGCCCAGGCACAGCAACGCGCCAAGGCAGTCACCCAGGTAGTACTGGGTATCTTCAGCTACGCCCGCTGGCCCGTCGAACCTTCTCCTTTGCGCCTGTGCCTGGTCGGCCCGACCGAGTACGCCGACGATCTCATCAAGGGCCATGTCCAGGAGTCTGGCCGGCCGCTGCAGGTGCGGCGCCTGCTGGCAGAAGACACCCAGGTCGCCCAGGCCTGCGATGCCATCTACATCGGCAAGCTTGACCAGGGCCAGCGGGATCGACTGTTCCAGCGTATCGGCGGCCGCCCGGTGCTGAGCATCAGCGAGGCGGATGACCCCTGCACGGTCGGCAGCCTGTTCTGCCTGCGGGTCAGCGACCAGCAGGTGGCCTTTGAAGTCAATCTCGACTCGGTGGCACGCTCTGGCGTGCACATTCACCCCAGCGTGCTGCAATTGTCGCGGCGCCGGGCGGAGCAGCCATGAAGCCGACCCGCAAGCGTACCGTGCGCCCGACCCTGCGCTCGGTGCTGGGCCGTGGCCACCTTAGCGTCGCCTTGCTTGCCGTTGGCCTGGCGGGTATCTCTCTTACCCTGCTGGGCGTGCTCGCCCTGCGTGTCTATGCCAACCATAACCTGCAGCTGATCGCCCGCTCGATCAACTACACCGTAGAAGCGGCGGTGGTGTTCGATGACAGCGCCGCCGCCAATGAATCGCTGGCGTTGATTGCCAGTACCGAAGAAGTGGCCGAGGCCAAGGTCTTCAACAACGAGGGCGAGCAACTGGCGCACTGGCAACGCGACAATACCGGCATGCTCGCGCAGCTGGAGGTGCAGGTTGCCACTGCCTTGCTGGAAGAGCCGGTCATTCTGCCTATCGTGCACCAGAACCAGCAGGTTGGACACATCGAGCTGGCAGGTCAGGGCAGGAGCCTGTTGCTGTTCCTGCTCAGCGGCTTGGCCGGGATTCTGTTCTGCACGGTCCTCAGCGCCCTGGCTGCCCAGTATCTGTCGCGGCGCCTGCTCAGCGATATCACCCGCCCGCTGCGTGGCCTGGCCAGTGTCGCCCATGCCGCCCGCCGCGAGCGCCGCTTCGACCGGCGCGTACCAGAAGCGCCGATTGCCGAGCTCAACGAACTGGGTAACGACTTCAATGCGCTGCTGGATGAACTGGAGGTGTGGCATAGCCACCTGCAGAGCGAAAACCAGACCCTGGCCCACCAGGCCAGCCACGACAGCCTGACCGGCTTGCCCAACCGCGCCTTCTTTGAAGGGCGCCTGAGCCGCAGCGTGCAAAATGCGGCGCGCCAGCAGGACCACCTGGCAGTGCTGTTCCTCGACAGCGACCACTTCAAGCAGATCAACGACACCCTCGGCCACGCCGTGGGTGACGAGGTGCTGATCAGCGTGGCCGAACGTGTGCGCGCCCAGCTGCGTGAGCAAGACCTGGTGGCGCGCCTGGGGGGCGACGAGTTTGCCGTGCTGTTGACGCCTTTGCATTCGCGCAAGGACGCCGAACACATTGCCGAGAAGATCGTCGCCAGCATGAAGCTGCCGGTGCAACTGGACAGTGGCCGCAGTATCTCTACCTCGCTGAGTGTCGGTATTGCCTATTACCCGGATGACGGCGCTGACCCCGCCAGTCTTCTCAATGCCGCCGATGCGGCAATGTACCAGGCCAAGCGCAAACGCCGTGGCCATTGGCAAGTGGCGCAGACGGAACGGTCCGCCAACGAAATCAGGAACAGGAGTTGAACCCGTGATGCAAGCTTTACGATTCCCGCTTTGGGCCTTGTTGCTCGCCCTGCTGGCGCTGACCGGTTGTCAGAGCGCACCCCCCAAGGGCCTTACCCCAGAACAGATTGCTGTGCTCAAGCGCGAAGGTTTCACCCCGACCGATGAAGGTTGGGCCTACGACTTGTCTGGCAAAGTGCTGTTCGGCAGCGATCTGGACAGCCTCAACGGCCAGAGCCAGGCGATTGTCGAGCGTATCGGCAAGGCGCTGCTCGGCGTTGGTATCCAGGGCGTGCGGGTGGACGGGCATGCCGACTCGTCGGGCAAGGCGGCATACAACCAGCAACTGTCCGAGCGCCGCGCGCAAAGCGTGACCAAGGCGCTGGTGGAGGTTGGCATGCAGGCGCAGAACATTCAGAGCCGCGGCCTGGGCAGCAGCCAGCCGGTGGCGGACAACCGCACCAGCGCCGGGCGTACCGAGAACCGTCGGGTGTCCATCGTGGTAGCGTCCTACTGATCGTCGCCGCACGGGCTGTCACAATCTCCAGTGGGAGCGGGCGTGCCCGCGAAGCAGGCAACGCGGTGTTTGGCACCGGCTTCGCCGGTGTTCGCGGGCAAGCCCGCTCCTACAGGATCTGTGCTTGTCTTTGGAAATGCGCAGGCCCATCAGTCACATATCCCCAGTGGGAGCGGGCGTGCCCGCGAAGCAGGCAACGCGGTGCCTGGCACCGGCTTCGCCGGTGTTCGCGGGCAAGCCCGCTCCAGCAGGATCTGTGCTTGTCTTTGGAAATGCGCAGGCCCATCAGTCACATATCCCTGTGGGAGCGGGCGTGCCCGCGAAGCAGGCAACGCGGTGCCTGGCACCGGCTTCGCCGGTGTTCGCGGGCAAGCCCGCTCCTACAGGGGCTGTGTTGCCTTCGGAAATGCGCAGGCCCGTCAGTCCTGAGCAAAGCGCATCTCGCGGGTTTGCCCCATCAACAACGGCGCATTCGCCTCGGTCACCCCGCGGATGTAATCCCACAGCAGGGTAATGCGCTTCAACTTGCGCAAGTCTTCCCGGCAGTACATCCAGAAGTGCCGCGTAACCTCGATCTCCTCCGGCAACACCGTGACCAATCGCGGGTCCTGCGCGGCGAGGAAGCACGGCAATATCGCCAGCCCACGCCCCTGCAGCGCTGCGGTGTACTGCGCGATCACGCTGGTACTGCGCAGATGCGCGCTGGCGTTGGGGATCAGGTTGGCCAGGTACAGCAGCTCGGAGCTGAACGCCAGGTCATCCACGTAACTGATGAACGGGTGTTTGGCCAAATCCCCCACCTGGCGGATCGGCGCGTGGCTGTCCAGGTAATCCTGGGTCGCGTACAGGCGCAAGCGGTAGTCGCACAGCTTGCAGCACACATAAGGCCCATGCTCGGGCCGCTCCAGCGCGATGACGATGTCCGCCTCACGCTTGGACAGGCTGATGAAGTGCGGCAGCGGCAGGATGTCCACCGAAATCGCCGGGTAGGCGTCGACGAAGTGGCTTAGCTGCGGCGTGATGAAGAAGCTGCCAAAGCCCTCGGTGCAGCCCATGCGCACATGGCCCGACAATGCCACCCCCGACCCGGACACCTGCTCGCAAGCCATGTGCAGCGTGCTCTCGATGGATTCGGCATATCCCAACAGGCGCTGGCCCTCGGCGGTCAGCACAAAGCCGTTGGTGCGCGACTTTTCGAACAGCAAGGTGCCCAGCGCGCCCTCCAGCGAGCTGATGCGTCGCGACACGGTGGTGTAGTCCACGCTCAGCCGCTTGGCAGCACTGCTGGCCTTGCGGGTGCGAGCCACTTCGAGGAAAAACTTCAAATCGTCCCAGTTGAGCGCGCTCAGGGATGTGAGGTCTTTTTGCATGATGATCCGGTTTTTTTGTGCGTTCTTGTTGGATGTTTGCACATCTATACTCGAAACAAGCCTCAGGACGCCACCTCGCGTTTGCCCGGCGCTGGCGATCTCGTCCCGACAACAATTCCAAGGAGAACGCAGATGAACGCACCGCAATCCCCTAACAGCACCAAGGTTGAGCAGGTCAAGCTGCTGATCGACGGCCAGTGGGTCGAGTCCAAAACCACCGAATGGCGTGACATCGTCAACCCGGCCACCCAAGAGGTGCTGGCGCGCGTACCGTTCGCCACCGTCGAGGAAGTCGACGCAGCCGTGGCCGCCGCGCAACGCGCATTCCAGACCTGGCGTAACACCCCGATCGGCGCGCGCATGCGCATCATGCTCAAGCTGCAGGCGCTGATCCGCGAACACACCAAACGCATTGCCCAGGTACTCAGCGCCGAGCAGGGCAAGACCCTGGCCGACGCCGAAGGCGATATCTTCCGCGGCCTGGAAGTTGTCGAGCACGCTGCGTCCATTGGCACCCTGCAGATGGGCGAATTCGCCGAGAACGTCGCCGGCGGTGTCGATACCTACACCTTGCGCCAGCCGATCGGCGTATGCGCTGGCATCACCCCGTTCAACTTCCCGGCGATGATCCCGCTGTGGATGTTCCCCATGGCCATCGTCTGCGGCAACACCTTTGTGCTCAAACCGTCCGAGCAGGACCCGCTGTCGACCATGCTTCTGGTCGAGCTGGCGCTGGAAGCCGGCGTACCGGCCGGCGTGCTGAACGTGGTGCACGGCGGTAAGCAGGTGGTGGATGCCATTTGCACCCACCAGGACATCAAGGCGATTTCCTTCGTGGGCTCTACTGAAGTCGGCACGCACGTTTACAACCTCGGCAGCCAGCATGGCAAGCGTGTGCAGTCAATGATGGGGGCCAAGAACCACGCGGTGGTGTTGCCTGATGCCAACCGCACGCAAACCATCAATGCGCTGGTCGGTGCTGCATTCGGCGCGGCGGGCCAGCGCTGCATGGCCACCTCGGTGGCGGTGTTGGTGGGCAAGGCCCGCGAATGGTTGCCGGATATCAAGGAGGCTGCCAGCAAGCTCAAGGTCAATGCTGGCTGCGAGCCGGGCACCGACGTTGGCCCGGTGGTTTCCAAGCGTGCCAAGGAGCGTGTGCTGGGCCTGATCGAAAGCGGTATCAAGGAAGGCGCCAAGCTGGAACTCGACGGCCGTGACGTCAAGGTACCGGGCTATGAGCAAGGCAACTTCGTCGGCCCGACCCTGTTCTCGGGCGTGAAGACCGACATGCAGGTGTATACCCAGGAAATCTTCGGCCCGGTGCTGGTGACCCTGGAAGTCGACACGCTCGACGAGGCCATCGCCCTGGTCAACGCCAACCCGTTTGGCAACGGCACCGGCCTGTTCACCCAGAGCGGCGCGGCAGCACGCAAGTTCCAGAGCGAAATCGATATCGGCCAGGTCGGCATCAACATCCCGATCCCGGTACCCGTACCGTTCTTCAGCTTCACCGGCTCGCGTGGCTCCAAACTCGGTGACCTCGGGCCGTACGGCAAGCAAGTGGTGCAGTTCTACACTCAGACCAAGACCGTTACTGCTCGCTGGTTCGATGACGACAGCGTCAACGACGGTGTGAACACCACCATTAGCCTGCGCTAAGGAGTACGTCATGCGTATCGCATTCATCGGCCTGGGCAACATGGGCGCGCCCATGGCCCGCAACCTGATCAAGGCCGGGCATCAGCTGAACCTGTTCGACCTGAACAAGGCCGTGCTGGCCGAACTGGCAGAACTGGGCGGGCAGATCAGCCCCTCGCCCAAGGACGCGGCAGCCAACAGCGAGCTGGTGATCACCATGCTGCCGGCCGCAGCCCATGTACGTAGCGTGTATTTGAACGAGGACGGCGTACTGGCCGGCATTCGCCCTGGCACGCCGACCGTTGACTGCAGCACCATCGACCCGCAGACCGCACGTGATGTGTCCAAGGCCGCAGCGGCCAAGGGCGTGGACATGGGTGATGCGCCGGTTTCCGGTGGCACTGGCGGCGCCGCGGCCGGCACCCTGACGTTCATGGTTGGCGCCAGTACCGAGTTGTTCGCCAGCCTCAAGCCGGTACTGGAGCAGATGGGCCGCAACATTGTGCATTGCGGGGAAGTCGGTACCGGCCAGATCGCCAAGATCTGCAACAACCTGCTGCTAGGCATTTCGATGATCGGCGTGTCCGAGGCCATGGCCCTGGGTAACGCGTTGGGCATCGATACCAAGGTGCTGGCCGGCATCATCAACAGTTCGACCGGGCGTTGCTGGAGCTCGGACACCTACAACCCGTGGCCGGGCATCATCGAAACCGCACCGGCATCGCGTGGCTACACCGGTGGCTTTGGCGCCGAACTCATGCTCAAGGACCTGGGGCTGGCTACCGAAGCGGCACGCCAGGCACACCAACCGGTGATTCTCGGTGCCGTGGCCCAACAGTTGTATCAGGCCATGAGTTTGCGAGGCGAGGGTGGCAAGGACTTCTCGGCCATCGTCGAGGGTTATCGCAAGAAGGATTGATGCAAGAGGTGGATTTCATCGCGGGCCAGGCGGCCTTCCCTCTGTAACTGCGCACCAGAGGGAAGGGCGTCTGCTTCGCGATTTTTTTCGTCCACGCTTACAGGTATTGCGTGGCCGTTGCAGGCGCGGGTTCATCCGCGAATGCTGCAGAAGCCTCACCGCCGCATTCGCAGGTAAACCCGCGCCTACAAGTCAGGCGAAGACGAAATACTTGCGTACAGTCTCGACCACTTCCCAGGTACCTTTCATGCCTGGCTCGATCACGAACACATCACCCGCTTTCAGGTGTTTCGGCTCTTCGCCTTCCGGGGTGATGATGCAGTAGCCATCGAGGAAGTGGCAGAACTCCCATTTATCGTAGTTGACCTCGAACTTGCCCGGGGTGCAGATCCAAGTGCCCATGATCTTGCTGCCGTCGGCCGACAGGTAGGCATTGAGGTTGACGGTGTGCGGATCGCCGCCGATGCGCTTCCACTTGGTGGCGTCCACGACCGGCGTCGGGCAGGTTTCGCGCAGGACGGTGATGAAATCGGACATGGCACAACTCCTGGTGACTGGCTGAATGACTGGTCACCATAGGCCCAACGGCCGAGCCGCAGTTGCCTGGGCTCGACGTCCAGGTGTCTGGTCGCGCTATGGCAGGCGGTTTGCCTCGACAGTGGGGTGCGCCCCTGCGCGTCAGCCAGTAAAGGTGGCTACCAGTTCTGCGGCATAGCCTGGTAATGCCGCAAAGTCCCGCGCGCACACCAGCAACCGGCGGTTGGCCCATGGCTCCTGCAGCGCCACCCAGTGCAACGGCAGCATGCCTTGCCAGCGCTGCACCGCTGCCAGCGGCACCACACCGATTCCGGCCCCGCCCGCGACCATGCGGATCACCCCATCAAACCCCTCCGCACGCACCCGAACCTGCATGCGTTGCCCTTCGTGCAGCGCTTGCTCTTCCAGGTACAACCCCAATGCACTGACCGCCCCCAGGCCTACATAGCCATGGGCCAGGCTATCGACGAAGCTTGGCGCCAGCGCACTGGCCAGAGGGTGACCCAGCGGTGTCACTAGCACCAGCGGGTCGTCTCGAAACGGCCGGGTCTGCAGGTGCTCGCTGGGGGCTGCGGTGGAAACGATGCCCAGGTCGGCCATGCCTTGGGTAATTGCCTGCACGATGCGCAAACTTGGCAGCTCTTGCACATCCACGCTGACTCCAGGGTTTTCAGCCAGATAGCTGGCCAGCAGTTCGGGCAGGTATTCGGTCAGCGCAGCGGTGTTGCACAGCAGACGCACCTGGCCTTGCTGCCCTTGCGCGTATTGGCCCAGGTCGAACTGCAGGCGTTCGACCTGCTGCGTTATCAGCCGTGCATGCTGCAAGAGTGCCTGGCCAGCCGGCGTTGGTTGTACGCCACGGCGGTTACGTTCCAGCAAGGGTATGCCCAGCGATGCTTCCATGGCGCGAATGCGCGCACTGGCTGCCGGCAGTGACAGATGGCTGCGGCTGGCGCCGGCGGTAATGTTGCCGCACTCCAGGGTGTGCTGGAACAGCTTGAGGTCGATCAGGTCAAAATGCATGTGGCTCTGTCCTGGAAAGAGGCTGGATGAGTATATGGCAGATTCTCACGTTGCCCGGGGTGCGCCATCATCGGCCCATGACTACCTTGCTCGCTTTCTACCAGAACATTGGGCCAGCACTGTCTTTGCTGGTTGTACTGACCTTCCTGCTGGCTGGCGCAGTGAAGGGGGTCATTGGCCTGGGCCTGCCAACCATTGCCATGGGCCTGTTGGGCCTGGCTATGCCGCCAGCGCAGGCTGCCGCTTTGCTGATCGTGCCCTCGACCCTCACCAACCTGTGGCAGTTGGCCTGCGGCGGGCACCTGCGAGGGTTGTTGGTCCGCCTGGGGCCGATGCTGGTATTGATCTTTGTCGGCACCTTGCTGGGCAGCGCCTGGGTGGGAATCAACAGCGGCCCATGGGCTGCGCACGCGCTGGGGGGCGCCTTGCTGGTCTATGCGTTGTATGGGTTGGTCGGCTTGGGCCTGCATGTGAAACCGGCACACGAGCGCTGGCTGGGACCGCTTTGCGGGCTGGTCACGGGTATGGTCACGGCGTCGACCGGGGTGTTCGTGATGCCAGCGGTGCCTTACCTGCAGAGCCTGGGTTTGAACCGTGAGCAGATGATCCAGGCCCTGGGTTTGTCGTTTACGGTGTCGACCCTGGCCTTGGCCCTAGGCCTGGCCGGGCAGGATGCCTTGGGTGGCCGGGCGCTAGGAGCGTCGCTGCTGATGCTGGCGCCGGCCTTGCTCGGCATGCTGGCGGGGCAGTGGCTGCGTCAGCGGATCAGCGCGCTGCTGTTCAAGCGTTGCTTTTTCATCGGCCTGGCCGCACTCGGCGGCCATCTGCTGATCAGCGGCTAGCGGACGAAGCGCTGAGCATGTCGACCCTCTGGATATCGAAATCGCGCTCCAGGTAGTCCATGCGCTTTTCGAAGAAGGCGGCCATGTGCGGGAGGGCCGAGTGCACGTCCAGCGCGGCCTTGTCGGCCCACACTTCGAAGAACACAAACAGGCTGGGGTCCTGCTGGTCGCGCAGCATGTGGTATTCGATGCAGCCGGGTTCCTGGCGGCTTGGCTCGACGTAGGGACGGAACAGGTTTTCGAACGCATCAGCCATTTCCGGGCGGGTTTTGGCTTTGAGGATAAAGGCGAACGGCTCACTCATGGGGCGCTACTCGGTGATGGGGGGTGACGCTATTCTACGGCAATAATGTATTGCTCATTCGTGACTTCTGGTCAATTGTATTTTGCCCCGTCACCGCTGTATCCCGCCCCCGCGAGCCTCTAACCTGCCGGCATCAATTTTTGATTCGGCCGTGGAGGCCAGCATGAAAAAGATCCTTCTGCTCAATGGTGGTAAACAGTTCGCTCACTCCGAAGGCCGTCTCAACGCGACCTTGCACGAAGCGGCCATCGCTCACCTGGACCGCGCCGGTTTCGATGTGCGCCAGACGTTCATCGATGGCGGCTACGATGCCCAGGAAGAGGTGGAGAAATTCCTCTGGGCCGATGTGGTGATCTATCAGATGCCCGGCTGGTGGATGGGCGCGCCGTGGACCGTTAAGAAGTACATCGACGAGGTGTTCACTGCCGGCCACGGCAGCCTGTATGCCAATGATGGCCGTACCCGTTCGGACCACTCGCAAAAATACGGCAGCGGTGGTTTGGTGCACGGCAAGCAATACATGTTGTCGCTGACCTGGAACGCGCCGCAGCAGGCGTTCGATGACCCGAGCGATTTCTTTGAAGGCAAAGGGGTGGATGCCGTGTACTTCCCGTTCCACAAGGCCAACCAGTTCCTGGGTATGACCGGCCTGCCGACCTTCCTGGCTGTGGATGTGATGAAGCGCCCGGATGTGCCGGCGGCGTTGGCAGCTTATGAGGCCCATCTGGACAAGGTGTTTGGCAAGGCACAGTAATTTTATGCCTGTACGGGCCTATTCGCGGGCTTGCCCGCTCCCACAGGTATTACACAGGTTTCAAGGACTTTGCAGTACTTGTGGGAGCGGGCAAGCCCGCGAATAGGCCCGTACAGGCGCCGCTGGACTTGGTCTCGACAAGCGGTTATCTAATCCTTGCACAGACCAACCACAGGCCTAGATGTGAAAACCCGATCCGAAGAACTCCAGGTATTCGTCGCCGTCATCGACTGCGGCTCGATTTCCGCTGCTGCCGAGCAGATGGGCCAGACCCCGTCTGCCGTCAGCCGCACCCTGTCGCGCCTGGAGGGCAAGCTGGGCACCACGCTGGTCAACCGCACCACCCGGCGCATGGACCTTACCGAAGAGGGTCGTTATTTTCTTGAGCGCTCGCGGCTGATCCTGCAGCAGATGGACGAGATGGAAGAGCGTCTGTCGATGAACCGCCAGACCCCGACCGGGCGATTGCGCATCAATGCTGCGGCGCCGTTCATGCTGCATGCCATCCTGCCGTGGATCGGCGAGTTCCGCCGCCAGTACCCGGGCATCGAACTGGAGCTCAACACTGACGACCTGATCATCGACCTGCTGGAGCAGAGCACCGATGTGGCGATCCGCATCGGTGAACTGGCCGACTCCAGCCTGCATGCGCGCAGCCTGGGTTGCAGTCCGGTGCAGGTGCTGGCCAGTCCGGCCTACCTGGAGCAGCACGGCACGCCACGGCAGGTCGAGGAGCTGGCCGACCACTGTCTGCTCGGCTTCAGCCAACCTGATTCGCTCAATCACTGGCCGCTACGCCATGCTCAGGGCGACCGCTGGAGCATCCGCCCGGCGCTGGTCGCTTCCAGCGGCGAAACCCTGCGCCAGCTGGCGCTGGCCGGGGAGGGCATCGTCAGCCTGTCGCACTTCATGACCCACGAAGATATCCGTACAGGGCGCCTGCAGGTGCTGCTGAGCGAGGCCAATAATGGCTACCGTCAGCCGATCCACGCGGTGTATTACCGCAACACCCAGTTGGCGCTGCGCATCCAGTGCTTCCTGGATTTCATCCAGCGCAAGCTGGCCATGTACGCCTGCTGAGTTGCCTGAACGCGACAAATTCTGTCCACAGGCGGCGAAACTTCCGACGGTTGATTGCACAGTCGAAGCGCTTCGGCCTTACTGAGTGCTCGACAAAAACAACACCAAGGAAGTGTCATGCGCATTGTCCCTTTCCAGTACCTGGCTCTCGCAGCCGCGATCCTGAGCTGTTCCTCGGTTTACGCCGCCACCCTGGAGGGCGGCGCGGTGGCCGCCCCCGATCAATATGGTGCACAGGTGGCCGCCGATATTCTGAAAAAGGGCGGCAACGCGGTAGACGCGGCAGTGGCGACCGCCTTCACCCTGGCGGTGACTTACCCGGAGGCCGGTAACATCGGCGGTGGCGGCTTCATGACCCTATTCGTCGATGGCAAGCCTTACTTCCTCGACTACCGCGAAGTCGCGCCCAAGGCCGCCACACGCAACATGTACCTGGACGACAAGGGCGAGGTCATCGAGAACCTCAGCCTGGTCGGGGCACGTGCCGCAGGTGTACCTGGTACGGTAATGGGCCTGTGGGAGGCGCACCAGAAGTTCGGCAAGCTGCCCTGGAGCGAGTTGCTGACCCCGGCCATCGGCTATGCGAAAAACGGCTTCAAGGTGGCAGAAAAGCAGTACCAGTACCGCAACGATGCCCAGGGCATGTTCAAGACCGCGACCAACTTCAACGATTACTTCGGCAACATGAAGGTCGGCGAGCTGTTCAAGCAGCCGGAAATGGCCCAGACCCTGGAGCGTATAGCCGACAAGGGCGTGAGCGAGTTCTATCAAGGCAAGACCGCCGATTTGCTGGTGGCGCAGATGCAGGCTGACAAAGGCCTGATTACCAAAGACGACCTTAAGGATTACAAGGCGGTATGGCGTGAACCGATGGCCGTGAGCTGGCGTGGCAATGTGGTGTATACCGCGCCGCCACCGAGCTCCGGCGGTGTGGCGCTGGCCCAGTTGCTGGGCATCAAGGAAGACCGCGCGGCCGACTTCAAAGGGGTGGCGCATAACTCGGCGCAGTACATCCACCTGTTGGCCGAGATCGAGAAGCGGGTGTTCGCCGACCGCGCCGACTACCTGGGCGACCCGGCCTTTACCAAGGTGCCGGTGGACCAGCTGGTGGCCAAGGATTACCTGGCCAAGCGCGCAGCCCAGGTCAACCCGAAGGCCATCTCCGAGACCGACAAGGTCAAGCCGGGCCTCGAACCGCACCAGACCACGCATTTCTCGATCATCGACAAGCAGGGCAACGCGGTCAGCAATACCTACACCCTCAACCTCGACTACGGCAGTGGTGTGGTGGTGAAGGGCGCCGGTTTCCTGCTCAACGACGAGATGGATGATTTCAGCGCCAAACCGGGGGCGGCGAACGCCTTTGGCGTGGTCGGCGGTGATGCCAACGCGATCGAACCGGGCAAGCGCATGCTGTCGTCGATGAGTCCCAGCCTGATGACCCGCGATGGCAAGGTCGAGCTGGTTATCGGTACCCCGGGTGGTTCACGGATCTTTACCTCGATCTTCCAGGTGATGAACAACCTGTACGACTACGGCATGCCGCTGGACAAGGCGGTGGCGGCGCAGCGCGTGCACCATCAGTTGCTGCCCAAGGACACCATCTACTTCGACAGCTATGCGCCGCTGACCGGTCCAGTAGCTGACGAGCTGAAGAAGATGGGCTATGTGCTGGAGGACCAGGGCTGGGAGATGGGTGACATCCAGGCGATTCGAGTCGATGGAGCGAAGCTTGAGACCGCTTCTGATCCACGTGGGCGTGGGGTGGGGATGATCGTCAAGTGATGCTGTGCAAGCCGTGCTGACGCATGCGCGGGTAAACCCCCTGCTACATCTGTAGGGGCGGGTTTACCCGCGAATCCGGGCGGTCGGTCAGACGCGGAACTGGCTGACCAATGTCTGCAACTGCCCACCCAACCGCGCCAGCTCCACACTCGACGCTGCCGTCTCGTCACTGGCTGCCGCGGTTTGCTCTGACACATCACGCACATTCAGGATGCTTCGGCTGATCTCTTCAGCCACCGCACTCTGCTGCTCTGCCGCCGCAGCAATCTGCTGGTTCATCGACTGGATGCTCGATACCGTACTGGTAATGCTCTCCAGCGATGACCCGGCCTTGCGCGCCAGTTCGACGCTGCTGTCGGTCAGGGTGCGGCTGCCCTGCATGGCGCTCGCCACTTGCTGGGTACCGTGCTGCAGGCCGGCAATCAGCTCTTCGATCTCTTCGGTAGACTTTTGCGTGCGCTGGGCCAGGCCGCGCACTTCGTCAGCAACCACGGCAAAGCCACGGCCTGCCTCGCCGGCGCGTGCCGCCTCGATCGCCGCGTTGAGCGCCAGCAGGTTGGTCTGTTCGGCCACCGACTTGATCACGTCCATCACGCTACCAATCTTCTGGCTTTCCTGCTGCAGCAGGTTCATGGCCTCGGTGGAGCGATGCATGTCTTCGGCCAGGCGTTCGATCTGGCCAATCGCTTCGCCTACCACGCGGTCGCCGGCCCGGGCTTCGTCATCGGCACCGGTGGCTGCATGTGAGGCCTGCTCGGCATTGCGCGCCACTTCCTGTACGGTGGCGGCCATTTCGTGCATGGCGGTGGCCACCTGGTCGGTCTCGACTTTCTGGCTGTTGGCGCCGGCGCTGGTCTGTTCGGTGACTGCCGACAGCTCTTCGGCTGCGCTGGCGATCTGGGTGACGCCATCGCGGATGCCGCTGATCAGATCGCGCAGGGTGGTGCCCATGCGCGCGATGCCTTGCTGCAGCACACCCAGTTCGTCGCGGCGGGTGACGCGCATGTGCTGGGTAAGGTCGCCGCTGGCGATCTTTTCCACGGCCGCCAGGGTGTCTTGCAAGGGGCGAGTGATCTGGCGGGTGATCAGTACCGCCGCCAGCACGCCGACCAGCAGCGCCAGCAGCGTAGCAATGGCCTGTAGGCTGCGGGCCTGGGTACTCTCGATGTCACGGCGCTCTAGCTGGATCTGGTAAAGCGCGTCGCTGCGCTTGACGATGTCGGCGCCCTGCACGGTCATTTCGGCGCGCGAGGTGGTGATGTTGGCAACCGCGTCGCGGAACTGGCGTACGGCGTCACGATAGGCCAGTACCGCGTTTTCGAACTGTTGCAGGCGCGCGTCCTCGCTGGGCAGCTGGCGCTTGAGGTTGTCGGTATCGGCCAGTGCTGCATCCAGCTGGCGCAGGGCGGCCTGTTCGTTGGCGCTGCTGTTGTCGGCGATGTATCCACGCACATCGATGCGTACCTGCAGCAGTTGCTGGCGGGCCTTGCTGATCAGCTGGTACTGGGCCAGACGCACGCTGTCAGCCTCGGGGCGAGCCATCACCTCCCGGCTGAGAGCATCCATGGCCTGGTCGGCGCGGATGGCCGAGCTGTCCATGGAAACGCGCGCCGCGCGGGTGGCGTCGTAGCCCTGGCGCATCTTGTTCAGCGACACCTTGTAGGCGCTGATGGTTTCGCCCAGCTCACCCAGCAGCTTGACGTTCTCCGGGCTTTTGAAGGTGGTGGCCAGGTAGGCCTGCTGCTTGCTGAACGTGTCCAGCTTGGCCAGGGTGTTGGCGGCGGCGGTATCGTCGCCGTTGGCGATCATGTACTGCAGGCGCGCAATGCGCAGATTGGTGAGGTCCTTGTTCAGCTGGCCGATATCACCCATCCAGTTGCTGCGGTCGATCAGGCTGCCCAGGCTGGTCCAGCCGGTGAGGGCCAGCAGGCCGGTGAGGACCAGCACCAGGCCGAAGCCCAGGCCGAGTTTAAGGTTGACGCTGATGTTGGCGAACCAGCTGTTCATGCACGCTCTCCAGAAGTTGATTTCGCTCTCTTGATCTTCGATCGCAAGGCGTTTTTGTTCTGGATGCCCGCTGATTCGTGCAGGTGTTATCGGCCATGATTGTGGAAGCTGAAACGCTTTTTCAGCAAAATATCAGCACGCGCTCTCATTCACTCGCTGTTGGGCCGGGTATCAGAGGGTACGCGCACTGAAGGTATCGCAGCGGTTCACTTCACCTTCGGCAAACCCGGTCTTGAACCAGCGTACGCGCTGCGCCGAGGTGCCGTGGGTGAACGAGTCCGGCACCACGCGCCCGCGGCTTTGCTGCTGCAGGCGGTCGTCGCCAATGGCATTGGCCGCATTCAGCGCTTCCTCGACATCGCCTGGCTCCAGCCAGTTCAGGCGTTTCTGTGCCTGGTAGGCCCATACGCCAGCCAGGCAGTCGGCCTGCAACTCCTGGCGCACCAACAGGCCGTTGTCGCCCTCCATGCGCTGGCCGGCGCGACGTGCGGCGTCGACCTTGGCCGAAACGCCCAGCAGTGTCTGCACATGGTGACCGATTTCGTGGGCGATCACGTAAGCCTGGGCGAAGTCGCCAGCCGCAGCGAAGCGGGTTTCCATTTCGCGGAAGAACGACATGTCCAGATACACCCGCTGGTCCGCCGGGCAATAGAACGGCCCGACCGCTGCCGAGGCAAAACCACAGGCCGAGTTGACCTGGCCGCTGAACAGCACCAGTTTGGGGTCGCGGTATTGCTTGCCGGCTTCGGCAAAGAGCGCTTTCCAGGTGTCCTCGGTGTCGCCCAGCACAGAGGCAACGAACTCGGCTTGCTGGTCGTTAGCCGGTGGCGCCTTGCCGCCCGCACCACTGGGCGCCGTCTGCTGTTGTTGCTGCTCCATCTGGCCGGCAAGCTGGCCAAGAATCTGCAACGGGTCCTGGCCGGTGAGCCAGCCGATACCGACGATCAGCAGGATCGCCCCGAGGCCCAGCCCCTTGCCGCCGCCGAAACGCATGCCGCCGCCACCACCTTCGCCTCGGGCATCGACCACGTTGTCGCTGCGTCGGCCTTTTCGCCATTCCATGAATGCTCTCCCGAGCGTGAAACAAGAAGACAAAGATTAGTTCACGAAGGCGGTACGTGTCAGGCTGAGGTGTCTATACATAACCATTTGGTTATGTATCAAGTGGTCGATTTCAATATTCATCGCGTACCGCCTGCCGGAAACTGCAAGTCCGCCTGCCACGCCCAGGCGTTCTCACAATTCCAAGAGAGGAAACCGGCATGCCCGCCCAGGACAACAGCCGCTTCGTGATCCGTGATCGCAACTGGCACCCTAAAGCCCTTACGCCTGACTACAAGACGTCCGTTGCCCGCTCGCCGCGCCAGGCACTGGTCAGCATTCCGCAGTCGATCAGCGAAACCACTGGTCCGGACTTTTCCCACCTGGGCTTCGGCGCCCACGACCATGATCTGCTGCTGAATTTCAATAACGGCGGCCTGCCAATCGGCGAGCGCATCATCGTCGCCGGCCGTGTCGTCGACCAGTACGGCAAGCCTGTGCCGAACACCTTGGTGGAGATGTGGCAAGCCAACGCCGGCGGCCGCTATCGCCACAAGAACGACCGCTACCTGGCGCCACTGGACCCGAACTTCGGTGGTGTTGGCCGATGCCTGACCGACCGCGACGGCTACTACAGCTTCCGCACCATCAAGCCGGGCCCGTACCCATGGCGCAACGGCCCGAACGATTGGCGCCCGGCGCATATCCACTTCGCCATCAGCGGCCCGTCGATCGCCACCAAGCTGATCACCCAGCTGTATTTCGAAGGTGACCCGCTGATCCCGATGTGCCCGATCGTCAAGTCGATCGCCAACCCGCAAGCCGTGCAGCAGTTGATCGCCAAGCTCGACATGAGCAACGCCAACCCGATGGACTGCCTGGCCTACCGCTTCGACATCGTGCTGCGCGGCCAGCGCAAGACCCACTTCGAAAACTGCTGAGGACCCCGCCATGCCAATCGAACTGCTGCCGGAAACCCCTTCGCAGACTGCCGGCCCCTACGTGCACATCGGCCTGGCCCTGGAAGCCGCCGGCAACCCGACCCGCGACCAGGAAATCTGGAACTGCCTGGCCAAGCCAGACGCCCCGGGCGAGCACATTCTGCTGATCGGCCATGTATACGACGGGAACGGCCACCTGGTGCGCGATTCGTTCCTGGAAGTGTGGCAGGCCGACGCCAACGGTGAGTACCAGGATGCCTACAACCTGGAAAACGCCTTCAACAGCTTTGGCCGCACGGCTACCACCTTCGATGCCGGTGAGTGGACGCTGCAAACGGTCAAGCCGGGTGTGGTGAACAACGCTGCTGGCGTGCCGATGGCACCGCACATCAACATCAGCCTGTTTGCCCGTGGCATCAACATCCACCTGCACACGCGCCTATATTTCGATGATGAGGCCCAGGCCAACGCCAAGTGCCCGGTGCTCAACCTGATCGAGCAGCCGCAGCGGCGTGAAACCTTGATTGCCAAGCGTTGCGAAGTGGACGGGAAGACGGCATATCGCTTCGATATCCGCATTCAGGGGGAAGGGGAGACAGTCTTCTTCGACTTCTGAGGTGAGGCTTGGGGCCGCTCTGCGGCCCATTCGCGGGCAAGCCCGCTCCTACAACGATCTGCGTACGCCGAGCAACGGGCTGTATGCCGATCAATGTAGGAGCGGGCTTGCCCGCGAATGGGCTGCAAAGCAGCCCCGGCGATATAACGATCAGCGGCGAACCAGCAGAACCCCACTTTCCATATGGTGGGTATACGGGAACTGGTCAAACAATGCACAGCGCTCGATACGGTGGGTGTCCTGCAACTGGGCAATGTTCGCTGCCAGTGTTTCCGGGTTGCACGAAATGTACAGGATGCGTTCGAAGCGACGGGTCAGCTCGCAGGTATCCGGGTCCATTCCCGCACGCGGCGGGTCGACGAACACGGTACCGAACTGATAACTCTTCAGGTCGATGCCTTCCAGGCGACGGAACGGCCGCACCTCATTCAGTGCCTGGGTCAGTTCCTCTGCCGACAAACGTACCAGCCGCACGTTATCCACAGCGTTCTCGTCGAGGTTGCTCAGTGCGGCATTGACCGATGTCTTGCTGATTTCGGTGGCCAGCACCTGGCGTACACGCGTGGCCAGCGGCAGGGTGAAGTTGCCGTTGCCGCAATACAGCTCCAGCAAGTCATCCTCACGCTCGCCAATGGCCTCGAAGGCCCAGGTGAGCATCTTCTGGTTCACTGCGCCGTTGGGCTGGGTGAACGCACCCTCCGGCTGACGGTAACTGAACACGCGGCCAGCCACATCGAGTTTTTCCACCGCGTAGTCACGGCCGATAACCAGGCGCTTGCCCTTGGAACGGCCAATGACGCTCACGCCCAACGCGTCAGCCAGTTGCCGGGCTTCCACTTCCCAGGCCTCGTCCAGCGGGCGGTGATAGCACATCGTGATCATCGCATCGCCAGCCAGAGTGGTGAGGAACTCAACCTGGAACAGGCGGTTGCCCAGTTCTTCGCTGGCCTGCCAGGCCGCTTTCAGGCGTGGCATCAGTGCATTGATGCGCTGGCTGGCAATGGGGAAATCGTCGATCAGGATTGCCTTGTGCTTCTCGCCCGGGGCGAACATGGCGTAATGGCGCTGGCCATCCTCGCGCCACAGGCGGAACTCGGCGCGCAGGCGGTAATGCTCGCGCGGTGAGTCGAAAACAGTCGGCTCCGGCGCGCCGAACGGTGCCAGCAGCTCGCGCAGCCGCGCCACTTTGGCGTCCAGCTGGGTGGCGTAGGAGGAGGGGTCGAAAGCAGCACTCATGCGTTGAACCAGCCTAGCTTGATGACGAACAGGATGGAAAGGATCACCAGGGCCGGGTTCAGGTCGCGGTGGCGGCCCGAGATCAGCTTGACGGCGGTCCAGGCGATGAAGCCGAAGGCGATGCCGTTGGCGATCGAGTAGGTCAGCGGCATGGCCAGGGCAGTCACTACAACCGGCGCGGCTTCGGTCACGTCGTCCCAGTTTATTTCTGCCAGGCCCGAGGCCATCAGCACGGCGACGAACAGCAGCGCCGGGGCGGTGGCGAAGGCCGGTACGCTACCGGCCAGCGGGGCGAAGAACAGCGCCAGCAGAAACAGCACGGCAACCACGATGGCAGTCAGGCCGGTACGGCCACCGGCGCTCACACCCGCAGCCGATTCGATGTAGCTGGTGGTGGTCGATGTGCCCAGCAGGGAGCCGGCCATGGCGGCGGTGCTGTCGGCGATCAGGGCCCGGCCCATCTTCGGCATGTAGCCGTCCTTGCCCATCAGGCCGGCGCGTTTGGCCACGGCGATCAGGGTGCCGGAGTTGTCGAACAGGTCGACGAACAGGAACGCGAAGATCACGCTGATCAGGCCCACATCAAGGGCACCGGCGATGTCCAGTTGCAGGAAGGTGGGTGCCAGCGAAGGTGGCATCGACACGATCCCGCCGAACGGCGTGACGCCCATGGCGATCGACGCAACGGTGACGGCCAGGATGCCGATCAATACCGCGCCGCGCACCTTCAGCGACTCAAGGCCGACGATCAGGAAGAAGCCCAGCGTGGCGAGAATCACCGAGGGCTGCTTGAGGTCGCCCATGCCCACCAAAGTGGCTGGGTTATCGACGACGATGCCAGCGTTATGCAGGGCGATCAATGCCAGGAACAGGCCGATACCGGCGGCAATCGCCGAACGCAGCGGCAGCGGAATGCTGTTCACGATCCACTCGCGGATGCGGAATATCGACAGCAGGAAGAACATCACCGCCGACAGGAACACGGCACCCAGCGCCACCTGCCAGGTGTGGCCCATGTGCAGCACCACGGTGTAGGTGAAGAACGCGTTCAGGCCCATGCCCGGTGCCAGGGCGATCGGGTAGTTGGCAATCAGGCCCATGGTGGCGGAGCCGATGGCCGCTGCCAGGCAGGTGGCGACGAAGATCGCGCCCTTGTCCATGCCGGTCTCACCGAGGATGCTCGGGTTGACGAACAGGATGTAGGCCATGGCCAGGAAGGTGGTGACGCCCGCGAGAATCTCGGTGCGCACGTTGGTGTTGTGTGCTCTTAGTTGAAACAGCCTTTCCAGCATGCCCGCTCCCCAAGGCGCCCCCGGCGCCATGAATGTATCGACCCCATCAGCAAAGCACAGACCGTACCGGATGCCGTGGTTTTGTGTGGGGAGGAAAAAAGCCGCGCATCATACCAGCATGCATGGCGGGGGCCTATGGCCGTTGGGGAATGGGTTTTTCTGGCCCTGCGCGGGGAAGGTCCCCGGTAGGCGCGGGCTTGCCCGCGAAGAGGCGGGCACAGATGACCCATCACCCGTTATGCAACCGATCCCGCTTGGCCAGGGTAGGGAACAGTTTTATCCACACCCCGGTCACCACCAAGGTGCCCACCCCGCCCAGCACCACCGCCGGCACTGTACCAAACCAGTGCGCGGTCACCCCCGATTCGAACTCACCGAGCTGGTTCGAGGCACCGATGAACAAGCCGTTCACTGCGCTCACCCGCCCACGCATTTCATCCGGTGTCTCCAGCTGCACGAACGAACTGCGAATGACCATGCTGATCATGTCTGCCGCACCCAGTACCACCAGTACCGCCAGCGAGAACCAGAAGGAGGTCGACAGGCCGAAGGCGATGGTCGCCACGCCGAACACGCCGACCGCAGTGAACATCGTCCGCCCGACGTTGCGCTGGAACGGGAAGCGCGCCAGCCAGAGCGACATCAGCAACGCACCCACCGCTGGCGCCGAGCGCAACAAGCCAAGGCCCATCGGGCCGGTCAGCAGGATGTCCTTGGCAAATACCGGCAGCAACGCGGTGGCCCCACCCAGCAATACTGCGAACAGGTCGAGCGAGATGGCGCCGAGGATGTCGGGCCGGCTGCGAATGAAGCGGATGCCAGCAAGCAGCGATTCGATGCTGGCGCGCCCGCGCTGGGCGACCTGGCCACGCGCCTGCAGGCTCAGGGTCAGCACGCAGGCAATGGCGTACAAGGCCACCGTCGGGCCATACACCCACATGCTGCCAAAGGCATACAGGAAACCGCCCACCGCCGGCGCCACGATGGTCGCCGACTGGGTGGCCGAAGCCGACGCCGCCACTGCCCGCGGGAACAGCCCGGCCGGTACCACATTGGGCAACAGCGCCTGGGTTGCCGGCATTTCGAACGAGCGGCTGGCGCCGAGCAGGAAGGCCAGGGCAAAGATCAGTTCGCGGGTGACGTTGTCGGTGGCACTGCCCACCGCCAGCGCCAGGGCAATCAGGCCCTGAAGGCTCTGGCACAGGGCGGCGACCTTGCGCCTGTCATAGCGGTCGGCGACATGGCCGGTGTGCAACATGAACAGCACCCGTGGGGCGAACTCGACCAGGCCGACCAGGCCTAGGTCCAGTACGTTGCCGGTCAATTGGTAGAGGTGCCAGCCGATGGCCACGGTGAGCATCTGGAAGCCGCTGGCGGTGAACACGCGGGCCAGCCAGAAGGCCAGAAAAGGACGATGTTGACGCAACAACTGCGGTGCGGAATCGGACATCGGAAACCAGGGGCCTCGGCGCAGTAGAGGGGGGCGCAGCGTATCATCTGTTTGTAACAAACAGTTACTGTTTGCACGGGTCGGCACTTTTCTACTGTTAATTAAAGAGGGTGAGGCAACAGGTCACGCGGCAATCCACCACACGGCCCACCGGGCCATTCGGGACTATGCTTCCTAGCATTCATTGATCTGGGTCAATCGTTCCAGATCAATGAAATGGCCGTCTGGCCGGAATCCCTGCGATCGAACAGAACAATTCCAACACGCCGTACTCGACCCAGTGGGGGCAGTGGGCGACTGGGGCCACAAGCCCGGACGCCGGATTATCTGAAGAGGAAGCACCATGTTCGGAATAGAGGCCTTAGAGCTCGCCCGAATGCAGTTTGCCTTTACCGTGTCGTTCCACATCCTGTTCCCGGCCATCACCATTGGCCTGGCGAGCTACCTGGCAGTCCTTGAAGGCCTCTGGCTGCGGACCCACAACCAGGTCTACCGTGACCTCTATCACTTCTGGTCGAAGATCTTCGCCGTCAACTTCGGCATGGGCGTGGTCTCCGGCCTGGTCATGGCCTACCAGTTCGGCACCAACTGGAGCCGCTTCTCCGACTTTGCCGGCGCCGTTACCGGCCCGCTGCTCACCTATGAAGTACTGACTGCGTTCTTCCTCGAGGCCGGCTTCCTGGGCGTCATGCTGTTTGGCTGGAATCGCGTCGGCCGTGGTCTGCACTTCTTCTCCACAGTCATGGTTGCGCTCGGTACATTGGTATCGACCTTCTGGATTCTCGCCTCGAACAGCTGGATGCAAACCCCGCAAGGTCACGAGATCATCGATGGTCGGGTGGTGCCGGTGGACTGGTTTGCGGTGGTGTTCAACCCCTCGTTCCCCTACCGCCTGATGCACATGGCCACTGCCGCGTTCGTTTCCACCGCGTTCTTCGTCGGTGCCTCGGCGGCCTGGCACCTGCTGCGCGGGCGTGACAACCCGGCCGTTCGCAAGATGCTGTCGATGGCCATGTGGATGGCACTGATCGTCGCCCCGATTCAGGCAGTGATCGGCGATTTCCACGGCCTCAATACACTCAAGCACCAGCCGGTAAAAATTGCCGCGATCGAAGGCCATTGGGAGAACGTGCCCGGTGAGCCGACTCCACTGATCCTGTTCGGCATTCCCGATATGAAGGCCGAGACTACCCGGTTCAAGATCGAGATCCCGGCGCTCGGCAGCCTGATCCTGACCCACAGCCTGGACAAGCAGGTGCCGGCGATGAAGGAGTTTCCGCCCGAGGACCGGCCTAACTCGACCATCGTATTCTGGTCGTTCCGGATCATGGTCGGGCTTGGTTTCCTGATGATCTTCGTCGGCCTGTGGAGCCTGTGGTTGCGCAAACGCGGCACGCTGTACAGTTCGCGACCGTTCTTGTATGTGGCGCTGTGGATGGGCCCATCCGGGCTGGTCGCGCTACTGGCCGGTTGGTTCACCACCGAAATTGGCCGCCAGCCTTGGGTGGTGTACGGCCTGATGCGCACGGCGGACGGTGTTTCCAACCACAGTTACGCCCAGCTCGGCTTCACCCTTGTGGCGTTCGTGGTGGTGTACTTCGCCCTGTTTGGCACCGGCCTTGGCTACATGATGCGTCTGGTGCGCAAAGGGCCGCAGACCGGCGAGGGTGACGAGCACACACCGGGAGGCCCAGGCCAGAAACGCACGCCGGCACGGCCTTTGTCCGCCGCCGATGATGGCCGCGAGGCCACCTCTGCCAGCCTGAACGAGGGGAACTGAACCATGGGTATCGACCTTCCACTGATCTGGGCCGTGATCATCATCTTCGGCGTCATGATGTACGTGGTGATGGACGGATTCGACCTGGGAATCGGTATGCTCTTCCCCTTCGTCAAGGGCGAGCAGGACCGTGATGTAATGATGAACACTGTCGCGCCTGTATGGGACGGCAACGAAACCTGGTTGATCCTGGGCGGTGCCGGACTGTTCGGGGCCTTCCCGATGGCCTATGCCGTGGTCCTCGAGGCCCTGTACCTGCCCCTGATCCTGATGCTGATCGGCCTGATTTTCCGGGGCGTGGCCTTCGAGTTCCGCTTCAAGGCCAAGGCCGACAAGCGGCACATCTGGGACAAGGCTTTCATCTGGGGTTCGCTGATCGCCACCTTCTTCCAGGGCGTGGCACTGGGCGCGTTCCTGGAGGGTTTCAAGGTGGTCGACCGGCATTTTGCCGGTGGCACCCTGGACTGGCTGACCCCGTTCAGCCTGTTCTGCGGGCTGGGGTTGATCGTGGCCTACACCCTGCTGGGTTGTACCTGGCTGATCATGAAGACCGAGGGGCCGCTGCAACAGAAAATGCACGATATGGCCCGGCCGCTGGCGCTGGTGCTGCTGGTGGTGATCGGTATCGTCAGCCTTTGGACGCCAATCGCCTACCCGCAGATTGCCGACCGCTGGTTCAGCATGCCCAACCTGATTTGGTTCATGCCGGTACCGCTGCTGGTGCTGGTGACGTTCTACGGGTTGCTCAAAGCGGTGGCGCGCAACGCGCACTACACGCCGTTCCTGCTCACTCTGGTACTGATCTTCCTTGGCTACAGCGGCTTGGGAATCAGCCTGTGGCCTAACATCATCCCGCCGTCGATCTCGATCTGGGATGCCGCAGCGCCACCGCAAAGCCAGGGCTTCATGCTGGTGGGTACCCTGTTCATCCTGCCGTTTATCCTCATGTATACCTTCTGGAGCTACTACGTGTTCCGCGGCAAGGTGACCCACGAAGACGGCTATCACTAGGAGGGCCGCATGATGACTGGCAAGCATGGCTTGGAAGAAAAGAAACCGCTGTGGCAGCGACTGGGTTGGCTGTTGCTGATCTGGGCGATGAGCGTGGCAGCGCTGGGTGTGGCGGCCTGGGTGATGCGGCTGTTCATGGGGGCGGCGGGATTGACCACACATTGATAAAGAGCGGCAGCGGGCTTGCCCGCGAAGCAGGCAACGCGCTAGATGGCACCGGCGTTGCCGGTGTTCGCGGGCAAGCCCGCTCCTACTTGCGGGCTTTCAGGATTACGAACTTGGGCGTAGCCGCCACCTGCTCAACGCCGCGGAACAACCGCGCCAGCTTGCTGTGATAGCCCAGGTGCCGGTTACCCACGATATACAGCGCCCCGCCTACCACCAGCGCTTCACGCGCCTGCTGGAACATGCGCCAGGCCAGGAAATCACCGACCACCTGCTGTTGGTGGAACGGCGGGTTGCACAGCACCACGTCCAGCGACTGTTTCTCCAGCCCGGCCAGGCCATCGGCCGCGACGAAGATCGCCGGGCGCTCGCCCAACGCGGACTGCCAGTTCTCCTGTGCTGATTGCACCGCCATGTACGACTCGTCGACCAGGGTGTACTCGGCGTCCGGGTTGGCCAGGGCGCTGGCGATCGCGAGTACGCCATTGCCGCAGCCCAGGTCTGCCACCCGTGCACGGCCGAGGTCGCGTGGCAGATGAGGGAGGAATGCCCGGGTACCAATATCCAGGCCTTCACGGCAGAACACGTTGGCGTGGTTGACCAATTCCAGTGCCGGCACGTCGAGGCGGTAGCAGCTAGGGTAGGGGGACTTGGCGTGCGGCCGCTCGGCAACCGTTGCTGTCAGCAAGCGGGCCTTTTTCAGCGCCAGCGAAGCCTGTACGGGGCCGATGTACTTCTCCATCAGGTCGCCGGCCGCCCGTGGCAGGTGCTTGATCATCGCCCCGGCAATCACCTGCGCACCGGGGGCCAGCTGGCCTTGCAGGCGGATCAGTTGTTCTTCGAGCAGGGCCAGGGTCTTGGGTACACGCACCAGCACCCGGTCGAACGGGCCTTGCCAGTGTTGGCTGGCTGGTACGAACGGGACACTGTCGAATGGCAGGCCATTGCGCGCCAGGTTTTTTTCCAGGGCCAGGTGCCCCAGGTGCGAGTCACCGCTGCTGACCACCTGCAGCTGGCCCGCCAGGCTGGCGGCCAGGGCACCAAAGCTGTCATTGAGCACCAGTACCCGGCAATTGGCGTCAGGTGCCTGATCGTGTAACTGCGCAAGCAGGTACTCGTCGGCGGCATCGAAAGCCTGCAGCGGGTCGTTGGCCTGCTCCGGCTGGCGGATCAGGTCGAGTTCGGCGTAGGGGGTGGTCAACAGGGGCATGGCGTCTGGCTCGGGTACGAAACTGCCCGCTGCGGTTCGCGCCGGGCTTTGCCGGACGATTCTACAGGGCTTTGCCCAAGGTCGCAGGTTTGAAGGTCAGATCCAGCCACGCAAGGCGGCAATGGCGATGGCTCCGGCTTTGTTGGCTGCATTGGTCTTGGTGATCACGCTGCGGATATGGAAGTTGACCGTGCTTTGCGACAGCGAGAGGATGCAGGCAACATCGGCAGCGGTCTTGCCGGCGGCAGACCATTTCAGCACTTCCAGTTCACGCTCGCTCATTTTCGGTTGCGGTGGGCACAGCGCGTTCAGGTGGTGCTCGCCCAGTACCGCGTGAAGGGTGTGGCACAGCCACTGCACACTACCTGCTTTGTCGTACAGCTCGAACACATCAATGTGGCCGATTGGTCGAGCGACACTGATCTGGCTTTCGTTGTGCTGCTGATCGTGAAGCGACTGTGTCCAGCCGTGGCGCAAGCCATGCTGGCAGGCCATTTCGCGAAATTGCGGGGCTTCCTTGTACAGTTCATCGGTCCAAAGCACTGGTGTCGTGGAGCTGTGGCTCAGGTTCGCTGCCGGGTCCTGCTTGTAGAAGTCGTCGCGCTGGTAGCGCTCGATCCACTCACTTGGGTAGTTGCTGTAGAGGTACAGCTTTGGCGTTTGCGTAGCGATCTGAATGCGGATGTTCAGCCCAAGGTAATCCATGTCCAGGTCCCGAGCCAGATGGACTGCGATGTCGAATAGCTTTTGTGGGCTGCGTTCGCTGACGAATGCATGAAGATGTTCAGGTTTCCAGTGATACATCTGAAGCACTCCTTGATGCGCGCAGAATCCAATCCGTTTGAGTACCCGGAAGATTGTAGGAAAAGACCTACCATCCTGTTGGGAATTTTTTGTTATAGCGATCAGGAATTTCTGCGACTTTGGCCCGATTGCACTTCATGAGGCCCTACAAAGCGGTGGTTTTTATCCTGGCCACTTTAGGCGACACTGTGCACACGCCAACCCTGGAGCCCGATATGACCGCTAGCGCCGAAAAGTTCACCCGCCAGACACTGCTCGATGTTCAGCCACTGACGCCGAACCTCTTCAGCCTGCGGGTTACGCGCGATGCGGGGTTCCGCTTCCGTTCCGGCCAATTCGCCCGGCTAGGTGTGACCAAGGCCGATGGTAGCGTGGTGTGGCGCGCCTATTCCATGGTCAGCGCGCCCCATGACGAGTATCTGGATTTCTTTTCCATCGTGGTGCCAGGTGGTGAGTTCACCAGTGAGCTGAGCCGTTTGGGGGCAGGCGATACGTTGCTGATCGACCGCCAGGCGTTCGGTTTCCTCACCCTCGACCGCTTCGTCGGTGGTCGTGACCTGTGGCTGCTGGCTACCGGTACCGGCATTGCGCCCTTTATGTCGATCCTGCAGGACTTCGAAGCCTGGGAGCGCTTCGACAGCATCAAGCTGGTGTATTCAGTGCGCGAAGCCAAGGAGCTGGCCTATGTGGATGAAATTGCCGGGCTGGAACAGCGCGATTATCTGGCTGAGTACGCGGGCAAGTTGCAGTTCATTCCCGTGGTGACCCGTGAACAGCACCCGGGTGCGTTGAATCAGCGCATTACCACGTTGATCGACAATGGCGAGCTGGAGAAGGCGGCGGGGCTTGAACTGTCACCAGAGCATTCGCGGGTGATGCTCTGCGGTAACCCGGAAATGATCGACGAAACCCGCAAGGTCCTCAAGGCGCGAGACCTGCAACTGAGCCTGAGCAAGCGGCCCGGGCAGGTAGCAGTCGAGAACTACTGGTAAGACTACTGGGGCCGTTGTGAGGGCGGGCATGCCCGCCCCCACAACGGCCCCGGCAACTTCAAGGCAAGCGGTTCTGGTTCTGCGTCTTGAGCAAATCGCGGATCTCGGTCAGCAGTGTCTCTTCAGCCGAAGGCACAGGCGGCGTAGTCGGCGCCACGGCTTCTTCACGCTTGAGCTTGTTGATTGCTTTCACGCCCATGAAGATGGCAAAGGCCACGATCACGAAGTCGATCACGGTCTGGATGAACTTGCCATACGCCAGCATCACGGCTGGCACGTCACCTTCGGCAGCCTTCAGGGTAATGGCCAGGTCGCTGAAGTCCACGCCACCGATCAGCAGGCCCAGTGGCGGCATGATCACGTCGCCGACGAAGGACGAGACGATCTTGCCGAAGGCCGCGCCGATGATGATACCGACCGCCATGTCGACGACATTGCCTTTGACTGCGAAAGCCTTGAACTCGTTGAGCATGCCCATGTTTGGTTCCTTGTAACAAAAGGTAAGGTTAAGGCAGTGTAAGCCACTAAAACGCTTCATGCGTTGTGTTCAGGGCTACTGACTGCAGTTAGAACGAATAGTTTTGTCGCATCCCGAGGCGTTCGAGACACGTCCTGCTCGGCTATCATGGCGAATTTTTCCAGGAGACCCCACCCATGGCCAAGGCCAAGCGCTTGTATGGCTGCACCGAATGCGGTGCGACTTTCCCCAAATGGGCCGGCCAGTGCGGCGAATGCGGGGCCTGGAATACCCTGGTCGAAACCATGATCGAAAGCGGCGGCGCTGCTGCACCCAGCAGTGGCCGCGCTGGCTGGACGGGACAGCAGGCGCAGATCAAGACCCTGGCCGAAGTCAGTGTTGAGGAAATCCCGCGTTTCACGACCAACAGCACCGAACTGGACCGCGTGCTGGGCGGCGGCCTGGTGGATGGCTCGGTGGTGCTGATCGGCGGTGACCCCGGCATCGGCAAATCGACCATTTTGCTACAGACCTTGTGCAACATCGCCGTGGGCATGCCGGCACTGTATGTCACAGGGGAGGAGTCGCAGCAGCAGGTGGCCATGCGCTCCCGGCGGCTGGGCCTGCCCCAGGACCAGCTCAAGGTGATGACCGAAACCTGCATCGAGACGATCATTGCCACGGCGCGGGTCGAGAAGCCGCGGGTAATGGTGATCGACTCGATCCAGACCATTTTCACCGAGCAGTTGCAATCGGCCCCGGGCGGCGTGGCTCAGGTGCGCGAAAGCACAGCGTTGCTGGTGCGCTACGCCAAGCAAAGCGGTACGGCAATCTTTCTGGTCGGCCACGTGACCAAGGAAGGCTCGCTGGCTGGCCCGAGGGTGCTGGAGCACATGGTCGACACTGTGCTGTATTTCGAAGGTGAGTCCGATGGCCGTCTGCGCTTGCTGCGGGCGGTCAAGAACCGCTTTGGCGCGGTCAACGAACTGGGCGTGTTCGGCATGACCGATCGTGGCCTCAAGGAGGTATCGAACCCGTCGGCGATCTTCCTCAACCGCACTCAGGAAGAGGTGCCGGGCAGCGTGGTGATGGCAACCTGGGAGGGGACCCGGCCAATGCTGGTCGAGGTGCAGGCGCTGGTCGACGATAGCCATTTGGCCAACCCGCGGCGGGTGACCTTGGGCCTGGATCAGAACCGCCTGGCCATGTTGTTGGCGGTACTCCACCGTCATGGCGGCATCCCGACCCATGACCAGGATGTGTTTCTCAACGTGGTCGGCGGGGTGAAGGTGCTGGAAACGGCTTCGGACCTGGCGCTGCTGGCGGCGGTGATGTCCAGCCTGCGTAACCGGCCACTGGCCCATGGTTTGCTGGTGTTTGGCGAGATTGGCTTGTCGGGCGAGGTACGGCCGGTGCCCAGTGGCCAGGAGCGCTTGAAGGAAGCGGCCAAGCACGGCTTCAAGCGTGCCATCGTACCCAAGGGCAATGCGCCGAAAGAAGCGCCGGCGGGGTTGCAGGTGATTGCCGTTACCCGCCTGGAACAGGCGCTGGATGCGTTGTTCGAATAATGTGCAGGAGCGAGCAAGCTCGCTCCTGCACTCAGTCAGTGCTCGGCAACGGCCGTGCGCCTGACCGTTTCATTGCCATGCTCGTCCAGTTCCAGCATCGGCACTTCGTTACCCTCGGCATCGAACAGCTTGCCATCCTTGAAGTAGTCCCCATCACGCAGCGCGGAAATGTCCGAATACTGGATGGTCCGCTCGTAGGCTGCAGCGAACACTGACTGGTTTTCCGAGTTGCCGGTGGTGAAGTGGTTGAAGATCAGGTTCAGCAGGATGGCCATGATCGCCGCCGAGCTGATGCCGGAGTGGAAGATGGTCTCGAACCAGTTCGGGAAGTGGTGGTAGAAGGTCGGCGCGGCAATCGGGATCATGCCGAAGCCCAGCGAGGCAGCAACGATGATCAGGTTGACGTTGTTCTTGTAGCTGACCTTGGACAGGGTGCGGATACCGCTGGCCGCCACGGTGCCGAACAGCACGATACCGGCGCCGCCCAATACCGGGGTAGGCACGGCAGCAATCACCCGGCCCATGACTGGCAGCAGGCCGAGTACCACCAGAATCACGCCGCCGGTAGCCACCACGTAGCGGCTCTTGACCCCGGTCACCGCCACAAGGCCAACGTTCTGGGCGAACGCGCTCTGGGTGAACGAACCGAAAATCGGCGCCAGGATGCTAGATGCCATGTCGGCGCGCAGGCCGTTGCCCAGGCGCTTGGAGTCCACCTTGGTGTCGATGATCTCACCCACGGCGAGGATATCGGCCGACGTTTCCACCAGGGTCACCATGATCACGATGCACATCGAAAGGATCGCGGCGATGTGGAACTCTGGCATGCCAAAGTGGAACGGCGAGGGGAAGGCGAACATCGGGCCTTCGCTGACCTTGCTGAAATCGGTCATGCCCAATGCCCAGGCGATCAGCGTGCCGACCACCATGGCCAGCAGGATCGACAGGCGTGAGATGGTTGCGTTGCCAAGCTTGCTCAGCAGCAGCACGATGGCGAAGGTCAGCCCGGCCAGGCCGATGTTGGCCATGCTGCCGAACTCCGGCGAGGCGCTGTTGCCACCCATCACCCAGCGTGCGGCAACTGGCATCAGGGTCAGGCCGATGGTGGTGATGACGATGCCGGTCACCAGCGGCGGGAAGAACTTGGTGATGCGCGAGAACACCGGTGTGATCAGAAAGCCGATCAGCGACGCTGCCATGACCGCGCCGAGTACGCCTGGCAGGCCACCGCCCCCCTCGCTGCTCAGAATCGCCCCCATGGTCGCCACACCGGCGAACGACACGCCTTGTACCAGTGGTAACTGGCAACCGAAGAACGGCAGGCCAAGGGTCTGCAACAGGGTGGCCAGGCCACCGGCAAACAGCGAGGCGGCGATCAGCATGCCGATTTCGGCACCATTCAGGCCCGCGGCCTGCCCCAGGATCAGGGGTACTGCGACGATTCCACCATACATGGTCAGCACATGTTGCAGACCATAGGCCAGGTTGGCACCAAGGCCGAGGTTTTCATCCTCGGGTCGCTTGGCGGGAGACGTGCTAGGGGACGTAGTCATGGAGCAGGCTCTCTGTTTATTGTTGTGCCGCTACTGTAGACACTTAGCTCAATTGATTGCTACAAGAATTGTATACAATATTTTGATCGGAGCGCGAACAGATCCGGCCGCAGGGCGTGCTAAAACCCAATGCAGAAGGCGTACCAACTTGGTGGAAGCTGTATTAGAAGGGTGTGTACAAAGCAACGCTACCCAGGCTTAAAGCTGTCTGGGTAGACAAGAAACACTCTGCGGGGAGGCTATTAGCTAGCTAAGAGATTTCATTATTCGATGAGTTCGCGCAGCTCACGCATCATTTCGGTGCTGTCAGCCACGTTCAGTTCCACAAGACGGTGCAAGTGGCTCAGCGAGTCGAGGTCGATGTAGAGGCAGATGAAGCCCAGGCGGTCCGCTTCCTCGTGGCGCAGTTCGACCTGCATCTGCACGCGGGCATCTTTGCCCAGGTGGATGATGGCGTCGAAGTCCTGCGTCAGGTCGGCATCCCAATCTGCCGGGCGTTCTATCAGCAAGCCTTTGAGTGAAAGGTCCAGCAGTTTTGCAGGCCAGCGTTTCAGTCCCTGGTGTAGCTCGGCGGGCGCATCGAAGTCGATGCGTTGAAAGCGGCGGCGTTCGTCGTGATCGCTCATGGCATGGATCCTCAATAGGTCGTCAGGTGTCATCCTGACTATATTTAGAACTGCATGTGCATCAGGTACTGCAATCTGGCCGCAGAGGCTCTAGAACAAAGCAAGTGTGGCAATGCCGCTTGACTGGCCCTAGACTCGGTGGGCGGTCTTTCCAATCCACCAGCTGGAAGCTAACCATGAACAACAATAATAGCCTGCTACGCCATATTCCGTGGCTGGCGCTGGCAGTCATAGGTGCCTGCGCACTGGGTGTGGTTGCCCTGCGTCGCGGCGAGGCGATCAACGCCTTGTGGATCGTGGTCGCGGCGGTGGCCATCTACCTGGTCGCCTATCGTTACTACAGCCTGTTCATCGCCACCAAGGTGATGCAACTCGATCCGCGCCGTGCCACCCCGGCGGTGCTCAACAACGACGGCCTGGACTACGTCCCGACCAACAAACACATTCTTTTCGGTCACCATTTCGCTGCCATCGCCGGTGCAGGCCCTTTGGTCGGGCCGGTACTCGCTGCGCAAATGGGCTACCTGCCCGGCACGCTGTGGCTGATCGCCGGCGTGGTGCTGGCCGGTGCGGTGCAGGACTTCATGGTCCTGTTCATGTCTACCCGCCGCAATGGCCGCTCGCTGGGCGACATGGTGCGCGAGGAGATGGGCAGAATCCCCGGTACCATCGCCCTGTTCGGCTGCTTCCTGATCATGATCATCATCCTTGCGGTGCTGGCGCTGATCGTGGTCAAGGCCCTGGCCGAAAGCCCATGGGGCATGTTCACGGTGATGGCGACCATCCCGATCGCGATGTTCATGGGCATCTACATGCGCTACATCCGTCCGGGCCGTATTGGCGAAATCTCGGTCGTTGGCGTGGTACTGCTGCTGGCCTCCATCTGGCTGGGAGGCGTGATCGCTGCGGATCCGGTGTGGGGCCCGGCGTTCACGTTCACTGGCGTGCAGATCACCTGGATGCTGGTGGGCTACGGTTTTGTCGCCGCCGTGCTGCCGGTGTGGCTGGTACTGGCGCCGCGTGACTATCTGTCGACCTTCCTCAAGATCGGCACGATCCTTGGCCTGGCCATCGGTATCCTGATCATCGCGCCCGAGCTGAAAATGCCGGCGCTGACCCAGTTCACCGACGGCACGGGCCCGGTGTGGAAGGGGGCCCTGTTCCCATTCCTGTTCATCACCATTGCCTGTGGTGCGGTGTCCGGCTTCCACGCGCTGATTTCCTCGGGGACCACGCCGAAGCTGCTGGATAACGAAACCAACGCCCGCTACATCGGCTACGGCGGCATGCTGATGGAATCCTTCGTCGCCATCAT
Source organism: Pseudomonas sp. 3HC3 (assembly GCF_044904505.1). Taxonomy (NCBI): domain Bacteria; kingdom Pseudomonadati; phylum Pseudomonadota; class Gammaproteobacteria; order Pseudomonadales; family Pseudomonadaceae; genus Pseudomonas; species Pseudomonas sp. 3HC3. The sequence goes on along the minus strand of NZ_JADDRH010000019.1, from coordinate 65,808 downwards.
GGCCATGGTTGCGGCCTCGGTGATCGAGCCGGGCGTGTACTTTGCCATGAACAGCCCGGCTGCCGTGGTCGGTTCCGATGTTGTGTCGGTAGCGCAGACGGTCAGCAGTTGGGGCTTCCTGATTACACCTGAGCAGCTCGAAGCGGTCGCCCGTGACATTGGCGAGCACACCGTCCTGGCCCGTGCTGGCGGTGCGCCAACCCTGGCGGTCGGTATCGCGCAGATCCTGCACCAGGTGTTGCCAGGTGAAAACACCATGGCCTTCTGGTACCACTTCGCGATCCTGTTCGAGGCGCTGTTCATCCTCACTGCAGTGGACGCCGGTACCCGTGCCGGGCGCTTCATGTTGCAAGACCTGCTGGGCAGCTTCGTGCCGGCGCTCAGACGCACCGATTCGTGGGGGGCCAACCTGCTCGCCACCGCCGGCTGCGTGGCACTCTGGGGCTATCTGCTGTACCAAGGGGTAATCGACCCGCTGGGTGGCATCAACACCCTGTGGCCGCTGTTTGGTATCTCCAACCAGATGCTGGCCGGTATCGCCTTGATGCTCGGTACTGTGGTGTTGATCAAGATGAAGCGTCAGCAATACATCTGGGTCACCCTGCTGCCGGCCGTGTGGCTGTTGATCTGCACCACTGCTGCAGGCCTGATCAAGCTGTTCGACCCGAACCCGGCTGTCGGCTTCCTGGCCCTGGCCAAGAAGTACAGCACTGCGCTGGACGCCGGCCAGGTACTGGCCCCGGCCAAGGACATCGGGCAGATGCAGCACGTGATCTTCAACGCTTACACCAATGCGGGCCTGACGATCTTGTTCCTGCTGGTGGTCTTCAGCATCCTGTTCTTCGCCATCAAGGTCGGCTACGTCGCCCTGGGCCGCAAGGAGCGCAGCGACAAGGAAACCCCGTTCCAGGCACTGCCTGACGCGTAATCGAGAGGACTGCAATCATGTTCAACGACTTGGGTCGACTGGGAAAATACCTGGGGCAGGCAGCCCGCCTGATGGTCGGCATGCCCGACTACGACAACTATGTCGAACACATGCAGAAAACGCATCCGGACAAGCCGGTGATGAGCTACGAGGCGTTCTTCCGCGAACGCCAGGAAGCACGTTACGGTGGCAAGTCCGGGCCCAAGTGCTGTTGATCCTGCGGTACGTGTAAACCTGTGGGAGCCTGGGTAACCGGCTCCCACAGTCATTTCAGATTCAGGAGTATTTTTGCGTGCAGACGCCCATTCCCGTAACCGTCCTCACTGGCTTCCTTGGTGCCGGCAAGACCACCTTGCTCAGGCACATGCTCAAGGCCGAGCATGGCCTGAAGCTCGCTGTGATCGAAAACGAATTCAGCGAGGCCGGCATCGACAGCCAACTGCTGGGTGATCAGCCGGTGCAGGTAATGACCTTGGCCAACGGCTGTGTATGCTGCAGCATCCATGGCGACTTGACCCGCGCCCTGTACCTGCTGCTTGAACGTCTGGATGCCGGCGAGATTGCCTTCGACCGCCTGGTGATCGAGTGCACCGGCCTGGCCGACCCGGCGCCGGTAGCGCAAACGTTCTTCATCGACGAGGAGCTGCGTGAGCGCTACATCCTCGACGGCATCATCACCCTCGTCGATGCCGCGCATGCCGAACTGCACCTGACCCAGACCATTGCTCAGGCCCAGGTCGGCTTTGCCGATCGTCTGCTGCTGAGCAAGACCGACCTGGTCGAGCCAGCTGCGGTTGAAGCCCTGCGCGAACGCCTTGCCCGCATCAATAGCAGGGCTGCGATCCGTGTGGTCGAACACGGCTGCATCGACCTGGCTGAACTACTGGATGTGCGCGGTTTCAACCTCAACCCTGACCTTGGGGTAAACCTGAAACCGATGTTGCGACCCGTGCTCAAGCCTGCCACCCCGGACCGCATCTCCACGATGGTGCTGCGTACCGAAGCCCCGCTGGATATCGACCGCCTCAGCAGCTTCATGAACGAGCTGCTGGAAACCCACGGCAAACAGCTGCTGCGCTACAAGGGCGTGCTGAACATTGCTGGCGAGGAGCGCAAGCTGGTGTTCCAGGGCGTGCTCAAGCTTTATGGCTTCGACTGGGACGCCGAGTGGGCCGCAGGCGAAGCGCGCGAGAGCGTGATGGTGTTCATTGCCGATGAACTGCCCGAGGCTACGATTCGGGCTGGCTTCGAGGCAATGGCTGCGGGCTGAGCCGCTGGGGCGCCTGCCCTGCGAACCACTGCGGCCATGAGCTGCGGTGGCGGGTCTCGACCTCGATGCACGGGATCAGGCGTTCGGTCAGCACAGCGGTTTGCCGCACTGCTTTGGCGGTGCGGTATTTGACGCTGTGGATGCACTCGCGGTCGCCGAACTCGCAGCGGTTCAGGGCGGTTCCGCCGCAGGGGCCATTGGCCAGGCCTTTAGGGCAGGTTTCCGGGCAGGTGTACAAGGTGTCTTCCAGGCGGCAACGGCCGCAGGTGTCGCAACCCACCAGCGGGCGCTTCACACTGCGCTCCAGCGTGTGCAGCACCTGTGCGCCAACGCGTGTTGCCCACAGAGGCTGGCGCACTGCCCAACCGAAGGCCTTGCTCAGGCCGTTGCGCCGGCTGAACAGCAGTGAATGCATGCCATGCATCAGGTGATAGCGGGCTTTTTCCTTGAATGAGGCATCGACCCGTGACTCGCCCAGGCGCCAGCCCGCCTGTGGCGGATGGAAGGTCACTGCCGGCAGGCCGGGCATCTGCCAGCTGGCGTGCCAGGCCGGTGCCCATTGCTCCAGGGAGTGAAGCTGGGATTGCCAGTGCTCGATACGGGCCTCCAGGGCCAGCAACTGTTCGAGTGTGTGAACCCCTGACAGGTGCACACCGGCGTAACCCATCAGCTTTGTACCGATAATCTGCAAGGCCAGGCGGTCAACACTGCGCGCCTGGGCAAAGGCCTTGGACTGCGCCGTCTCCGCTTCGAGCATGTCGCGCATGGAGGGCGTGACAGTGACGCCGGCCACGTGGTCGAGCATCGTCGCGCGCCCGTGGGTGAGGCTCATGAGGCAGGCCAGCATGGGCTTGGGTGAGGCCTGGCGGTGCATCCAGTGTATGGCTTCCTGGTGCTTGGCGGCATCGAAGCCCAGCTGCAAGGTGAAGAAGTCAGCCCCCGCTGCCAGCTTTTTCTCGGCCTTGAAATACTGGGCGCCGCCTTCTTCCTCGTGGTACTTGAACGGGTTCAGCGCCGCGCCCAGCAGCCAGTGCGGGCAGGCCTGGCGGGCAATCTGCAGGGCGGCGACCGATTCCAGATAACGCACCGGGCGCTGGCCAGGTTCATGGCCAGGCAGGCGGTCGCCAGTCAGCAGTAACAGCTGGTCGAGGCCGGCGGCGTCCATGCGCTGCAGTTGGGCGAGCAGGTGGTGGGGTTCGCGATCCTTGCCTGAAAAATGCGGCAGGGCAGGCACCGGGTTGCTGAACGAGGCGAGGGCGTCCAGCGGTGACATGTCCAGCGGGCTGCCGACACGATCACCGATGGCCACGGTCATAGGCCAGCCGCACAGGTGCGCACGGGCCATGATCGCTTCCATGGCGGCAAAGCGTTCTGCGGAAGGTTTGGGGACGAACTCCATGACGCAGACGAAGTTCTTTTCGCGCAGGGCGGTTTTCAGCAGGCTCATGTTGGCCGGGCACCTGGTGTGGTCAGGGTGGCATTGTGCGGCAGAAGGCGATCCGGGTCATGTCCGGATGCGCAAGGTGGTGATCTGAATGAGACATGGGGGGCGCGAAGTTCATGACAGCATGATCATGAAGATTTCTTGGGTTCATCTCAAATTTAATGAGTTTGTCTCAATACCCCATCAACCGGAGAATCCCCCTCATTCATTCAAGCATGCTGAAGGGACAAGACATGGCACTGGCACATAACCTGGGCTTTCCACACATCGGCCGTGACCGCGAGCTACGTGCCCGCCACTGGCAGGTGCAGAAAGACGCCGGCATCGAGCTGCTGCCGGTCGGCGACTTCGCCTGGGACAGCCACGTGCTTAGTGCTGGCGATCAGCCGTTCGTTCTGAACTGGGAACCACTGTTCGAAGACGTGGAACACGCCAAGGCTCTGGGTCATGCAGTCAAGCCGGTAGTGATCGGCCCCTTGACCTACCTGTGGCAGGGCCAGACCCTGGGCGGTGACTTCGACAAACTGGAGCTGCTTGACCGCCTGCTGCCCGTGTATGACCAGCTCCTCAACCGCCTGGCCGCCCTGGGCGTTGAATGGGTGCAGATCGATGAGCCAATCCTCGCCCAGGACCTGCCTCAGGACTGGAAGAATGCCTATGAACGCGTCTACAACATCCTTCAACGCGCACCGTTGAAGAAGCTGATCGCCACGTACTTCGGTGGCCTCGAAGGCAACCTCGGCCTGGCCGCCAACCTGCCGGTCGATGGCCTGCACGTCGACCTGGTTCAGGCGCCCGAGCAGTACCAGACCATTCTCGACCGCCTGCCGGCCTACAAGGTACTGTCGCTGGGCCTGGTCGACGGTCGCAACGCTTCGCCTTGCGATCTGGGCAAGACCTTGGGGCTGCTGCACGAGGCCCATGAACGCCTGGGTGAGCGGCTGTGGTTGGCGCCGGCCTGTTCACTGCTGGAAAGCTCAGTGGACCTGGCCGTGCAGAAGTGCCAGGAAGTGGCGGTGCTGGCCGCTTCGCTGGAGCAGGAGCGAGTCGCTGCTTGAACGGTTGCTGCCTGTGCCGGCTTCTTCGCGGGTGAACCCGCTCCTACAACGGCCTGCGCCCGATCACCGATGTGTGTCCACCACCGATCGGTGTAGGAGCGGGTTTACCCGCGAATACGATGGCGGCTGCGACGTTGAACAGCGGGTGGAAATTGGCCAGCAGGTCCGGCCCTTTCGCGGGTAAACCCGCTCCTACAACGGCCTGCGTGCAATCACCGATGTGTGTCCATCACCGATCAGTGTAGGAGCGGGTTCACCCGCGAAGAGGCCGGGCCTGCTTGAATCAATCAGCGCTCGATGGCCAGCGCCACCCCTTGCCCGCCGCCAATGCACAAGGTTGCCAGGCCTTTCCTGGCATCCCGTTTGATCATCTCGTGCAGCAGGGTCACCAGCACCCTGCACCCGGAAGCACCAATCGGGTGGCCCAGGGCAATCGCCCCTCCATTGACGTTAACCCGTGCGGCATCCCATGCCAGCGCATTGCCCACGGCCAGCGCCTGGGCGGCAAAGGCTTCGTTAGCTTCGATCAGGTCCAGTTCGGCCAGTTGCCAACCGGCCTTGTCCAGGCAACGCTGGGTCGCCGAAACCGGACCGATACCCATGATCGCGGGGTCTACCCCGGCACTGGCATAGGCGGCGATCTTCGCCAGCACCGGCAGGCCCAAAGCCTCGGCCTTCGCGGCGCTCATCAAAAGCACGGCGGCGGCGCCGTCGTTCAGGCTGGAAGCATTGCCTGCGGTGACGCTGCCGTCCTTCTTGAAGGCCGGGCGCAGTTTGCCCAGAGACTCGGCGGTGGTGTCCGGGCGTGGTTGCTCGTCACGGGCAAAAACCTTGGGCTCTCCCTTTCTCTGCGGCAGCACGATGGGGGTGATTTCAGCGTCGAAACGGCCGGCCTCGATCGCCGCCACTGCCTTGCGCTGCGATTCGGCAGCGAAGGCATCCTGCTGTTCACGGGTTAGACCGTACTTGTCCACCAGGTTTTCGGCAGTGATGCCCATGTGGTAGTCATTGAAGGCATCCCACAAGCCGTCCGTGATCATGCTGTCGATCAGTTGGCCATGGCCCATGCGCTGCCCAGTACGGGCCGAGGGCATCACGTAGGGGGCAAGGCTCATGTTTTCCTGGCCACCGGCAATCACCACCTCGGCATCGCCGCAGCGGATCGCCTGGGCGGCCAGGTGCAGGGCCTTGAGGCCCGAGCCGCAGACCTTGTTCAGGGTCAGGGCCGGTACGCTGAAGGGTAGGCCAGCCTTGATCGCCGCCTGGCGGGCCGGGTTCTGACCGGCACCGGCCGCAAGCACTTGGCCGAGGATGACTTCATCGACCTGCGCCGGGTCCAGCCCGGTTTGTTTCAGCAGTTGTTTGATCACGGCGGCGCCGAGGTCAACTGCAGGCACAGTGGCCAAGGCGCCCTGGAAGCTGCCGATGGCGGTACGGGTTGCGGCGACGATCACCACGTCGTTCATGTTGTTGTTCTCCGTGCAATGGGCGTAGTGCCGCCAGCTTCGGCGGGTTTGGCTTATTTGTTAAGTTTGTTTTTCTTTTGGATTGATGTGAAAAACAAATCAATGGGTGGCGAAGGTTCTAACCAGCCAATCTGGATTTCGTGGAGCTGTGAGCCTCCTGCACATAAGAACTCTGGTTTTGCATCCCTCTGATCACCCCGTAATATGTGTCGGATAACCTGCGGGGGTAGTCTCACCCTCTGATCAATCGGAATCGCCCCAAGCGGCGCTTCCCCGGCATAAACCTGACGAGGTACAGACATTGGCCATCATTCATCCTAAGGTTCGCGGTTTCATCTGCACCACGACTCACCCGAAGGGCTGCGAGCTCAACGTCCGTGACCAGATCGAAGCCACCCGCAAGCTGGGCGTACGCGAGGATGGCCCGAAGAAGGTCCTGGTCATCGGTGCTTCCAGCGGCTACGGCCTGGCAGCCCGCATCACGGCGGCGTTCGGCTTCAAGGCCGACACCCTGGGCGTGTTCTTCGAAAAGCCAGGCACCGAGACCAAGGCCGGCACTGCTGGCTGGTACAACGCTGCTGCCTTCGACAAGTTCGCCAAGGCCGAGGGCCTGTACAGCAAGTCGATCAACGGTGACGCCTTCTCCGACGAAGCTCGCGCCAAGGTCATCGAGCTGATCAAGAACGAAATGGGTGGCAAGGTCGACCTGGTCATCTACTCGCTGGCTTCGCCTGTGCGCAAGCTGCCGCAGACCGGTGAAGTCATTCGCTCGGCACTCAAGCCGATCGGCCAGCCATACAAGTCGACCGCCATCGACACCAATAAGGACACCATCATCGAGGCCAGCATCGAGCCGGCCACCGAGCAGGAAATTGCCGACACCGTCACCGTCATGGGTGGCCAGGACTGGCAACTGTGGATCGATGCTCTGGCTGGCGCCAATGTACTTGCCGAAGGCGCTCGCACCGTGGCCTTCAGCTATATCGGCAGCGATATCACCTGGCCGATCTACTGGCACGGTGCACTGGGCCAGGCCAAGCAGGACCTGGATGAAACCGCCCTGCGTCTGAACCAGAAGCTGGCCGGTGAAGTGAAAGGCGGCGCCAATGTGGCGGTGCTCAAGTCGGTGGTTACCCAGGCCAGCTCGGCCATCCCGGTGATGCCACTGTACCTGTCGATGGTCTTCAAGATCATGCAGGAGAAAGGTGTTCACGAAGGCACCCAGGACCAGCTCGACCGCATGTACCGCGACCGTATGTACCGTACCGACGGTGCGCCGGCAGAGGTCGACGAGAAGGGGCGCCTGCGCCTGGACGACTGGGAACTGCGTGACGACGTGCAAAACGCCTGCAAGGCCCTGTGGCCACAGGTGACCACCGAGAACCTGTTCGAGCTGACTGACTACGCCGGTTACAAGAAGCAGTTCCTCAACCTGTTCGGCTTCGAGCGCGCTGACGTCAACTACGACGAAGACGTGGCCACCGATGTGAAGTTCGACTGCGTCGAGCTGTAATCGGGTAAGCCTGTACCGGCCTCTTCGCGGGCAAGCCCGCTCCCACAGGTTCTCCCCCTGTAGGAGCGGGTTCACCCGCGAAGAGGCCAGTACAAGCTACAAAATCTTTGCTAGTTTTGGCGCACAACAACAGGAAATGCGCCATGAGTAGCCTCATCCAACCCGCTACCCCATTTCGCCACCCCGCGGCCGACGGATACAGCCTCGGCGGCTTCTGCTGGCGCCACGCCCAACCTGACCCCCAGCGCCCGCTGGTGATCATCAACGCTGCCACGTCGGTACGCTGCCGCTATTACGCCCGCTTTGCCGACTACCTGTTCGCCCACGGCTGCGATGTGCTGACCTATGACTACCGTGGTATCGGCGAATCCCGGCCTGCGTCGCTGCGTGGTTTCCAGGCCTCCTGGAGCGACTGGGGCCGGCTGGATTTCGAAGCCATGCTGGCGCATGCGGCAGCGCATTTCCCAGATCAGCCGGTGGACGTGGTGGGGCACAGTTTCGGCGGTTGTGCAGTAGGCCTGGCACCGTCGGCTGGCCAGATACGTCGGGTCGTGATGGTCGGCGCGCAATTCGCCTACTGGCGCGACTACGCGGCCAGCCAGCGCTGGCAACTTTTCGGCAAGTGGCATGTGGTCATGCCGCTGCTGACCCGGGTATTCGGCTACTTTCCCGGCAAGCGCCTGGGCTGGCTGGAAGACACGCCAGCCGGCGTGGTGCATGACTGGACCACACGTACCCCACGTTATGAGCACCGCCCCAGCGGGCGGGCGTTGGCGGCGCTACCGTTCGCCCAGGTGCGTGCGGCGACGCTGGCCATCAGTCTGACTGACGACCCTTTTGGGACCGTGGCGGCGACCGAGCGTTTATTGGGTTATCTACAGGGGGGCGAGCGCCAGCACCTGCGCATTGCACCTGTGGATATCTCGGTCGAGGAAATTGGCCATTTCGCGTTCTTTCATGACCGGTTTCGCGAAAACCTGTGGCCGTTGGCCTTGCAGTGGTTGCGGCAGGGGAGGCTGGAAGGTAGGGCGCCTGGCACCATCATGGATTGATGGTGGGCTCAGGACAGTGGGGCCGCAAAGCGGCCCCGGCAATCTCAAGCCTTGCGCGCAAGCGGCTGCGCAGCAAACTTCACACCCGCCAGACCGTGTTTGATCAGCGCACGGATGTTGCCATGGTCGCTACCCTCAGGCGTGGCCACCACATCACGGTAGTGCTCGCCGAAGGCCAGCAGCGCTTCCTGGTCGCTCAGCCCTTCAAGCAAGGCCAGGCCCAGGGTTTTGCACGAACCTTCGTTCTGCCCTGCCGCATTCTCCACGCCGCCGTTGTTGAAGGCCTGCGGCTGGTAGCTGTAATTGTCGGCAATGAACGCCAAGGTATCGGCAAATACATGTTGGCCGCTGGCCAGGCTTGCGCGCAGGGTATTCAGATCAGTCACAAGGTTTTTCCTTTTTCGAACGCCGCTTGTTGATCGGCGCTGGCTTCTTTCTGGTATTGGGCTTTCCACTCGGCGTAGGGCATGCCGTACACCGCTTCGCGGGCATCATCCAGGCTCAGGTCCAGCTGACGCTCGTCAGCGGCGGCCTTGTACCACTTGGACAGGCAGTTGCGGCAGAAACCGGACAGGTTCATCAGGTCGATGTTCTGTACATCGGTGCGCTTTTGCAGGTGTTCAACCAGGCGCCGGAATGCGGCCGCCTCGAGCTCAAGCTGTTGTTGTGGGGTCATGGTCTTCTCTCAAGTCATGCGGTTCTTCAGGTGGCGGCCACCGTTGATGACCACCTGGCTGCCGGTGCTGTACTGGCTGGCGAGCAGGTACTTGACGGTCTCGATCAGCGGGCCGGCGCCGGGTTCGAATTCCAGCAGGGCCTTTTTCAGGGTTTGCTGGCGGTAGGCTTCGTCCCCCCCTTCCTTGAGGATCAGCAGCCCAGGCAGGATACCGTTCACATGCACCTTGGGCGCATATTTTTCGGCGAATGACAGCACCATGTTCTGCAGTGCGGCCTTGGTGGCGGCGTAGCCGATGTGGCTTTTACTGCCGCGCGAGGAGGTTTCGTCGCAGATGTGGATGATGTCGGCCTTTTCCACCTTGGCCAGCAGGTCGCCCAGGGCCAGGTTGAGGTGGTAAGGCGCTTCGACGTGCAGGCGGAACATGGTCTCGAGGTTATCGAGGCCGTCGTCGAGCCATAGTGAGGCGTTGTGAATGATGGCGCGCAGTCCGTCGTAACGATCGTGCAGGTGATCGATCAGCGCCTGGCGGTCGCCCGCGTGGCACAGGTCGGTCTGAAACTGCACGATGTTGGGGTGGGCTGCCTGTGGCTGGATGCTGCGGCTGGCACTGACCACCGTATGGCCGGCCTGTGCCAGTTCGAGGGCCAGGGCCAGCCCGACACGCTGGCTGGCTCCGGTAACGAGAATGGGGCTGTTCATGTTCGGGGTGGTCAACTTGTCTGTCCGTTGGTTGCCACCCAGCATACCCGAACTGTTTCCCTGTTGTATGGCCTGGCCTCAGCGGCTGCGCAAGGCGCCGGCAGTGGCCGGGGAGGCCTGCAGCCAACTGGATAGCAGGCGGGTGGACAGCGGGATGAACAGGTACACCATCACCGGCGTCAGGGCCAGGGTGCTGAGCAGTACCCGGGGCACGAGGTCGAGTGCCGCCAACCAATGGCCGAACAACAGGTTGAAGGCCAGCGAGACTGGGAAAAACGCCAGCCAGATGGCCACGGCCTGCTTCCAGCGTGGCGGTTTTTGCACCCTGTTGGTGCCAAACCAGTCGTCGATACCGCTGACGCGCGCCTCTTTGGGGCGCTCGAACAGGCCGTTGCCGCGTTGTAACCATGCGCGGCGAGAGGCGGAGTGCTCCCAGGCATGCAGGGTCGGCTCGTCGCTGAAGCGGAAGATGATCTGAAATTCGTCGCCATCCCTGGGCGGGGCAAGGATGCCCGAGCCGAGGTAGCCAGGGAAGTCGGTGGCCAGCTGTTCGCCTTCGTGCAGCCAGGCCAGCAGGTCCTGGTAGCGGCCATGGGCGGCGCGGCGCGACACCATGAGGGTAACGGGTGGGGTAGACATCGTGTATCTCCTGGCAACGGGGCTGGCGGGTAGCTGGCCCCTTTGGCTGTGTGGCCCGGGGTGGTGGGCGACGCAGTCGTGCATGCAAGAATCGGGCGCGCATTATCGCGCAGTTGCGATCTTCGGCAACTATAGGCTGGCAAACGGTGGCACCAACAGGCCGACACAGTCGTAGTAAGCTCAGGGTACTTCGTGCAGATGAACGAACAGGGACGTAAACCAGTGATCGATGCAAGCTTCGAGCAGCAGGAGTTGTTTCCGATTCGGGAAGTGTCACGCTTGACCGGTGTCAACGCCGTGACCCTTCGCGCCTGGGAGCGCCGTTATGGACTGATCCAGCCCATCCGTACCGGCAGTGGTCACCGCCTGTATTCCCAGGCTGATATCGATGAAATCCGCCGTATCCTCGGGTGGCTGGAGCGCGGCGTGGCGATCAGCAAGGTGGGCAGTATTCTGGCTCGCGGCCATGCCCTCTCCGGGCAGGCTGGCGGCGCGGTGGACGCCTGCCTGCGCTGGCAAAACCAGATTCGCCTGGCGGTACAGCACTTCGACGTGGCAGGCCTGAATCGCCTTTATGACGAGGTGTTCGCAGCCACCACCCTGGACCAGGTGTTCGCGGATGTATTCATGCCGGTGTGGCATGACATGGTAGTCCGGCAAGGCGGCTATGGGCAGGCCAGTGAATGGCTGTTCTATGACCAGTTCCTGCGCGGTCGGGTTTTTGCCCGCTTGCAGCTTGCCCGTGTGCCGCGTAGCCGCACCGTGCTATTGGCGCCATTACCGGGCCAGTGCCATGAGCTTGAGTTGCTGGTAACCAGCCTGATTCTGGATAGCGACGAAACACGCGTGATCCCGTTGGCGAACGGGCAGCCGCTGCAAGAGCTTGCGCTGGTCTGCGAACGGCTGAAGCCGGACGCCCTGGTGCTGTTTTCCCATCAATCGCCTACAGCAGAACTCGCCCGGCACTTCAAGCGCCTGGCATCGATGCTGGAATGCCCATTGTTACTGGCCGGTGAAGCGGCGGAAGCGGTACAGGACAGCCTGGCTGGCAGCCCTGTAGCCTGCCTGGGCGCGCAGGGCAGTGTGATGCGCCAGCGCTTGCGGCAGTTTCTGGCCCGTCAGCTCGATACCTGAGTGTGCAGCTCGGGGTGGGCGCGGCGGTGCGCCTGGAGGATGTAGTCGCGCAGGCGTTCGATTTCTTCGGCTGGGCTTTGGCTGAGGTCGTAGGCAGCCAGGTCCGTGCCGATGCGCCGGCCCAACACACCATGCAGTTCGATCGGGGTGATGCCGCCCGGGGCGAAGCGCAGCTCGAAGCGGGCGGGTGCTGTTGGCAAATCACGGACTTCCAGCAGCACACCTTTGAAGGAAATTTCGCGTACCCACAGGCCGCTTGCCTCGTCATGGGCATCAAGCAGTGCGCTCGGCTGGTCCATCGACAGGCGCCATGGGCGCAGCATGGGGCCGTCTTCGTAGATTTCCGGTGAGCCCAGCTGCAGGTGCAGGGCGTGGAACTCGTCCTCTACCAACTGCAGCGGGAAACTGATCTGCTGGTTGTTGAACTGGGCCTGTAAGGTCACCTGCTCGTTAGCCACCAACCGGGTGAGCAAGCTTTGTATGCGGCGGTCGCCATTGACCAGCAGGCTCGACATGGTGTCAGCCAGGTTCAGTTGCGGCGAGTGCTGCATATTCTGTATGAAATCCAGCTCGTCCTGGGTCAGGAGCGCGTCTGCTTGCATGATCGAACTCGGTGGTGGCGATTTCTTCAACGGAATTGACCGTGCGTGGCGGACTTGGTTCAGGCGCGTTCGTCGGGTTTCGGACGAGCGCGCAGTTCTGCCAGCTCCCGTTCCAGTTCGACCTGGCGGCTGACGTCTTTCTGGATGCCGATAAAGTAAGTGCGCTGGTCAAAGTCGCTCTTCACCGGCGTGATCGACAACTCGTTCCAGAAGGCGCTGCCATCCTTGCGATAGTTACGCAGCACTTCGCGACATGGGCGGCCCTCGGCCATGGCCTTGCGGATGCGTGCGCGGCCAAGCTGGTCACGGTCGTCAGCCTGCAGGAACCGGCAATCCTGATAGAGAATCTCGTCACGGTTGTAGCCAGTGAGGCATTCGAAAGCGGCGTTCACGTAGATCAGGATGGTGTCGTCGCCTTCCTGTTCGGCAACCACGATGCCGTCATTGGACGCATCGACCATCGATTGCAGCAATTGCGCGTTGATCATGTCCGGGCCATAGGTGAAGGAAAACGGAAGATGGCGACTTTGGTAAGGGCGGCCTTTTGCCAGCGTTGAATGCTAGTATCCTACGTTTTCACTCAGTTTCGGAATCCTCTACTCGATGAAAGTCGCCATTATTTCCGGCTCGGTCTATGGCACCGCCGAAGAAGTCGCCCGTCACGCTGAATCGCTGCTCAAGGCGGCGGGTTTCGAGGCTTGGCATGCTGCGCGTGCCACCCTTCAGGATCTTCAGGGTTTTGCCCCCGACGCTTTGCTGGCCGTGACCTCGACCACCGGTATGGGTGAGCTGCCGGACAACCTCATGCCGCTGTACAGCACCCTTCGTGACACACTGCCCGCAGCCTGGCGTGGCCTGCCTGGCGCGGTGATCGCGCTGGGCGACTCCAGTTATGGCGATACCTATTGCGGTGGTGGCGAGCAGATGCGTGAGCTGTTCGCCGAACTGGGCGTGCGCGAAGTGCAGCCAATGCTGCGCCTGGATGCGAGCGAGACGGTGACCCCGGAAGCGGATGCCGAGCCTTGGCTGGCTGAGTTGGCGAGCGCACTGAACGCCTGACCCGACACCTGTGCAGGCGTGTTAGCCGTGGGGCTCGCGCAACAAGGCCAACCACGCCTGCGCCGCCCGTGACAGGTAGGCGCCGCGTCGCCAGATAAACGCGATATCCCAACGCAAATCCTCCTGCGTATTCAACGGCACACGCACCACCCCGGGGCGCTCCAGCGCTTTTGCCACTACCCGGGGCAGCATCACCACGCCCTGGCCAGCTGCCACCAGCGCCGCCAAAAAGTCCGCCTGGCCGCTGCGCCCGCCTTCCTTGGGGGTGAAGCCCTGCTGCTGGCACGCCTTCAGCAGCCGGTCGTTGAGCACAAAACTGCGCTGATACAGCAGAAACGGTGTATCGGCCAGTTGCTCCAGGCCCACGGCGTCCAGGCCGGCCAAGGCATGGCCAGCCGGCAGCAACGCATCCAGCCGTTCGTTGCAAAAGGGCTGGTAGTCGAATGCCTCGTCGGTGGGCGTCAAACAGCCGCCCAGTTCCAGTTCGCCACTTCTGACGGCCTGTTCGATGCTGCGGCTGCCGCCTTCCAGCAGTTGGATGGCGATGTTCGGATGGCGCCGCCGGTACTCGGCGAAAAAGCCGGCGAACAGCGTGTCGCTGCCAAGCATCGGCAAGCCCAGGCGTAGTTCGCCACGCTCCATCTGGCTGAGATCGTCCAGCTCGTTGAGCAGCGCCTGGCGCTGACGCAGCAAGGCTTCGCCACGCTCCAGCACGATGCGGCCGGCAGCGGTCAAGTGCAGTTGCGAAGCCTGGCGCTCCAGCAGCGGCTGGCCCACATCTTGCTCAAGCTGGGCCACTTGCTTGCTCACGGCCGACTGACTGATGTGCAGGGTCTGTGCCGCCTGGGTAAAACCGCCGCGGTGGACCACTTCGATGAAGCTGCGCAGTTGTTTGAATTCCATGCTTAGGATTCCATTTTGGAATGGTGAGCAGTCTAACAATTCGCTTCTGGCCTAGGCAGCCAAATCTTAAAATGAGGGCCTGTCGAGGAACCCCGCCATGAAACCTGCATTATTGAAAAAAGCCCTGCGCCTGCTTGTCGAGCTGGCGGTTCTCTGTGCGCTGTTCCTGCTTGGTGGCCAGATTGCCAGTTGGCTGGGCTGGCCGATCCCCGGTGGTGTGATGGGCCTGGCACTGCTGTTGATACTGTTCGCTTCGGGTGTGCTCAAACCGGCCATGCTGCAATTGGGTGCTGGCTGGCTGATGGCTGAGATGCTGTTGTTCTTCATCCCGGCGCTGATGAGCCTGCTCGACTATGGCTCACTGATCCGTGATGAGGGCTGGCGCATCTTGCTGGTGATCGCCGTGAGCACGCTGATGGTGATGATAGTGACCGCCATGACCGTTGAGCTGGTGTGCCGCTGGAGGTTGCGCCATGAGCCTTGAACCCATGCCGCTGTTCTGGTTGGCCTTGACCTTGCTGGCTTACCTGGGCAGCCGCTGGTTGTACCGGCGTAGCAAACGCTACCTGCTGTCACCGTTGATCCTGGTGCCGTTGTTGCTGTTGGCTGTGGCCGTGCCACTGCATACAGCCTATGCCGAGTATGCGCGCAACACCCACTGGTTGATGAGCGTGCTCGGCCCGGTGACCGTAGCCTTCGCGGTGCCGATCTGGCAGCAGCGGGCCATGCTGGCGCGCCACTGGCCGGCCTTGATGATGGGCATGGTCGCTGGCAGCAGTGCCTCGATCGCCAGCTCCTGGGGGCTGGCGCACCTGTTGGCGCTGGACAGCGCAACCAGCCTGTCGCTGGTGCCGCGCTCGATCACCACGCCCTTTGCCATGCCCATGGCCCATGACTTGGGAGGGGTGCCAGAGCTGACAGCGGTATTCGTGATGTTCACCGGCGTGCTCGGTGCCATGTTCGGCGGTGTGCTGTTGCGTTGGTTGCCGCTGCGTACGCCGCTGGCACGAGGTGCGCTGTTCGGTGTTGGCGCGCATGGTGCCGGGGTTAGCCGGGCGCAGGAAGTGGGCCGTGAGGAAGGCTCGGTGGCCGGTCTGGTGATGGTCCTGACCGGGCTACTCAACCTGTTCGCGGCCCCCTTGTTGGCCTTGCTCCTCTGACCGTTCGTGCCACTGACTCGCTCAGTCATCAAGCTGGCTGGCAACGCAAGTTCCAGCCAATGGGCTGCTGGCTAGACTTTGCCTCGACATAGAGAGCACATGTAAGTGCCGAGGTGACATGCAATGAACGCAGCCTTGCCCTATTCCGCCAACACCACTACACCGGGACACTTCTGATGCCTATGGCCGAGATTCCATTGTGCGTCTGGCGTACCCGGGCACAGAGTTTCATCTTCCGGGGCCAGAGCATCCGCTACTGGACCGCAGGGCAAGGAGAGCCTCTGCTTCTGTTACACGGTTTCCCCACCGCCAGTTGGGACTGGCACTACCTGTGGGGCCCTCTGAGCCAACGTTTCCGGGTGATCGCTTGCGACATGCTCGGCTTTGGTGATTCGGACAAGCCCGTCGATCACACTTACAGCCTGATGGAGCAAGCAGACCTGCAGCAGGCATTGCTTGCCCACCTGCAGGTCACGGAGCCGGTGCACCTGTTGGCTCACGACTACGGTGGCAGCGTCGCGCAGGAGCTGCTGGCGCGACACCATGAGCAGCGTGCCGACATTGGCAGCTGTGTGTTCCTCAACAGCGGGCTGTTCCCCGAAAGCTGCCGCATGCTACTGATCCAGAAGCTGCTGCTCAGCCGGTTTGGCTGGCTGGTCGGGCGCTCGTTCGGGCGTGACGATCTGGTGCGTAATGTGATGCAGGTCTACGGCCCCTGCACCCATCCCAGTGAAAGCGCGCTGGATGACTTCTGGAGCCTGATCGCTGCCAACCGGGGCACGCGCATCCTGCACAAGCTGGTGGGCTACATGCCGGAGCGCAGGTTGCACCGCGAACGCTGGGTAGGGGCGATGCAACGTAGAGGCGTGCCGCTGCGCTTGATCAATGGCATTGTCGACCCGCTTTCCGGCGCGCACATGCTTGAGCGCTACCGGCAACTGGTGCCGGAGCCAGACACCGTGCAGTTACTGGGCATTGGCCATTACCCGCATACGGAAGCGCCAGTGCAGGTACTGCGCCACTACCTGGCCTTTCGTGAGCGGCCGCTGAGCTTTTACCCGCCGAAAGTGGCGTGGTCATGACGAGGCCTTTGCGCAAATGGGATAGAGCGCTGTCCGTGCGGCGCTCGGTCTCATCGACGCTGAAAATATCGACGGCCACGTGACAGCCAGCGTGCATTTTCAGTCGCCCAAAAAAAAGGCCGCTGCAAGCCGCAGCGGCCAATCGAGACGTCAGATCAAGGAGCTTCAAAATCTACGTCGGTGAACCTCGCAGGCTTGAAAGGCGGGGGGGGAGAGCCCTTCAAGCCGGCCAGTGAGTTAAGAGTAAGCGCTTGATCCGTCTGGAAAAATAGCTTCTGTCGACATTCACCTTTACGTTTCAGGCAACAGTGCCAAGTGCTGGGTAAGCTTCCCTGCGCTATTGCCTTTCTCATCCGTTCACTCTGCTGCTCCCTTGTTTTGGAGCGCAGTTCATGTCTTTCGATTTCAATCTTGGCATCACCAATTTCGGTGAGAGGTGCCCGGATGCACGCTCTGTGAAAGAACAGGTGAAGGCCATGATGGCTCACGCCCAGGAGCTGCAACAGCTGATGGCTACGGTTGCGCAACTGGCCAGCCTGATCCCGGAGGCTCATCGACAACAGTTCACCGAGCAGAAGCGTTTGCCGTTGGCGGTTGTCGAGTCGCTTGTGCCGCAAAGGCAGGCAGTGCTTGACCAGTGGTGGGAGCAACAGTCCAGGTTAAGTTCGAAATCACTTACCCTGGCGTCCCATTTGATCCAGCTGATGTTTGCTGAAACGCGCCTCAAGGCCCTTACGTTCAAGGCCTGGGAAGCCGGTATCGAGGCCCTCGAGCAGGGCGGGAACGTAAACAGGCATGAGGTGTACCTGGTTGCCGGAGATTTGCGCTTTCGCTTGCCGGGTGTCGTTGCCAGCAGTCATGACCTCGAACAGAACCCGGACGCACCTGCGGATTTTCTGATCTACAGCCTGGCCAGCGGTTGCTGGTTCGACACTGAACGCGAGCGCGCAGCCCGTGAACTCGCCCCTGCCTTTGCTGAAGGCAGCCCGTTGCGTTGGCTGTTGTCTTCGCAAGAGCGGGCAGCGCTCTCTACAGAGGGTTTGACACTCGATTTCGTGCCGCTGCAGGTGCCACTTCACAGGTATTTCATCCGTGATCTGCAGGCTATCCAGCTTGAAGCCACCCAGCGCAGCCTGCGGAGCAAGGTCGATGACGCCCGGCGTCTGGCCCAGCTCGACAGTGCGGCTCGGCTTGAGCCTCTGGTGGCTGCGCTGCAGAAACGTGCGGCGCGGCATGTGCGAGCTTACCGCACCAGCCTGCTGCCCGAATGGCGGCGGTTCATGCAGGGCGAGGAACTGCAAGCCTATCGACATCTGGAAGATGACCTGCAGGTGAAGGAGAAGCGTTGCACCGAGCGTCTGGCGCAATGGCGCGACCTGCGCAGCTTCGCCAAAAAACAGGTCCAGCAAGCCCTTGGCCTGGATATCGACCCCGAGCAGGTACGAGTGCGTGTCAGTCACGTCGATGACCCTGAGCAGGCGATGACACACACCCTGCTCGATTGGGCGTTGAGTGGTGGCTACAGCGGGGGGCAGCTCAAGGTCGAAGTCCTGGGTGAGCGGCACCGTTCATTGTTGGGGAGCACCTCTATCCAGAGCGTGATCGAAAAACTGGATTTGCGCGTGAACTACGTCAAACAGATCCGTACGCTCTATGACGACGCTTTGACCATGGCCGCACTGTGCGAGGTGCTTGATGCGCGGCTGGCGCTGGCCAATCAGGCCGCTCGTCATCAGGGTTTTCACCCGGCGGCGTTCGATCTGTTGCACCACGCACGCCTGGGGAAAATGCAGGCCAATGTCATCAGCACCGGTCTGGTTTGCCTCGATGGTGCGCAAACGCCCTTGAAGGACCTGCTGTGCCTGGTGCAGGGCGATCAGTACCTGCTCTATGCCCCTGGGGCACCGGGAGGCGATTTTCATCTTTTCGACTCACTCGAAAAAATGGCGCTCGAAATCGGTAGCTGGACCTTGTTGCCGGTAGGCAGTGAGTACCTGCTGGGGCAATGCTCGCGGGCCCAGCATGATTCGCTCAAGCGCCATTTGCGCAAGGTCGGGATGCTACCCACCGACTGGTCCATGCACAGCGTGACGCTCGCGCCGATCAAGTCGCAGCAGTGGCTGGATGTGCTCAATGCCCTGGCCAGGCGCAAGATCACTGCCCTGATCGAGGATCAGCAGGCCACCACGCCAAGCTGGTTCATCAAGGCCAGTCGTACCGAGCAGCAGGCACTGGTTGATATCGACCAACTGCTCAAGCTGGCACAGGCCAGGTATCAGTCACTGATGAAGATGCCGAGCTTTCGCACCTTCGCTCATCGACAGGTGACGAAAAAGGTCAATTCATACCCGGGCAATCGCGGCGGCCCAATCAACCCGGATCAGGTATTGATAGCGCTGGAAGAGGATGCTTTTCGCACACTGACGCAGACCGTCATCAAAGGGTATCCCACGTATTACAATTTTTCCGGCTTTGCCCGCATCACCTCGGCTACGGGCCAGGATATCTCGCACCTGAGCCCGGCGCTGCTGGGGAGCTACATCCGCGCTGCCGACCTGGGCAGCAAGTACATCGAAGAAGTGAAAGCGCAGTTACTCGACCGCTCTAGGCCGGAATATGAAAGGCTCAGGCAGTGTTATCGCACGCTTTTCGCTTTGAAGATCAGGCGTGCCGTGATCAGCGAGAAACTTCAGGGCAGCTTGTCCGGCCGCTATGCGCAGTGGCTGGAGTCGGTGATCGACAGCTTTTCGGGGACTTCGATCGACGCGGCATGCAACCTTTATCCGTTATGGATGGACGATTGCCCCGTCCAGGGTGCCTACCTGCTGAAACCTGCTCGAGACCGCGAACTTGAGCCTCTGGTCTATCTGCCAGAAATCGAGCAAGGGCCCACACTGCGGACCCTCAGTGAGCTGGCAAGCACCTGGCGTGAGCACGACTTGGCAGGTTATTGCCAAGACCGCGTGCCGTTATCGAACCAGTCGCGCATGAACGCATTGATCGAAGAGCAACTGCGCGCCGGAGATGGCATTGAGGTGGTGCTGGATGCCGTCGCCCGAGGCAGGGGAGTGCGGCCGCCGATAGGGGAGACCGGGCGTATCGGGGATCCTGTCCACGACCTTGAGAAACGGATCAGGCGGATGATCAACGAAGCCGCTGAAGACAGCGCCGGTGCTGCCGAGCGTATTTCGGCCGTGGTGGTGGAGTGGGGGATCGTACTGGCCGGCATCCTCACCGTGCCGTTTCCACCGGCGGCCATGGCCGTCGGGCTGTTCTGTGCGGCCAGGTCCTTCGTCACCGGGGCCATCGCATGGAGCGATGGCGACCGTTCTGCCGCCTTGCTGTCGTTCGCGGCTGGGGTGGCAGGAACGGTGGCTTCCACGGGGGTCTTGGTGCGGCTGTTCGGTGCCGCACAGAAATACATCACCGTGCTTTCCCGGGCAGAGGTGTCGCAGCCCACGGCCTTCTCGCGTGTGATCGGGCGGCTATGCGATGACTACGGCGATTTGGTGAGCGAGGTGGCGCCCGCCCTTTATGACGGTTTCTCTCAGGAACTGCTCTGGCTGGTCGAGGAGGAAACGCTAGACGTCGAAGCGCAGTGTGGGTTGCCCGCGTAACCCATGCGCCAGCTCACGGTTCGTGCGGCCGTGAGCAGGCGCTGCGCCGCCGGCCCATGTTCATCGGCATGGAAGATCGACGTCGGCCCGACCACGGTCATCACCGCGGCGATCTGCCCCATGGCGTTGAATACTGGCGCCGACAGCGCATCCACCCCCGGCATCAGCAGGCCATGCACATGGTGCAGGCCCTGTTCGCGGATGCCGGCCAGCAGTGTGTGGTAGTCACTGGCGGTTTGTTGCAAAACGGCCAGTTCCCTGTCGCGCAGCTCCTGGGTTTCTCGCTCGGGCAGGTAAGCGGCGAATACCAGCCCGGTGGACGAGCTTAGCAACGGCAGCACCGAACCGATCTGGGTCACCACGGTGACCGCGCGCACGGCAGGTTCGATGCTTACCACCGTGGCCCCCTGGTTGCCCCACACGGCGATGAAGCAACTTTCGTTGAGTTCATCTCGCAACTGCGACAACGGCATCGCCGCCACCTTGAGCACATCGATGCTACCCAGCGCCGCCATCCCCACCCGTAGTGCCTCACGGCCCAGCCCGTAATGGTTGGTGGCGGCATCCTGTTCGGCAAAACCACTGGCAATCAGCGCCTGCAGATAGCGATGCACTTTGCTCGCAGGCATCTGCACGTGCTCGGCCAGGCGCGATAGTGAAGTCGAGGGTGAGAGTTCGGCGAGGGCCTTGAGGATGTCGGTGCCGACTTCCGCCGAGCGGACCTTCTGCTTGCCGGTGTCGGTGGGGGAGTTGGCTTTGGCCATGGGAGGGGAGGTTCCGGATTTATCGTGTCGCCTTTATAGCTTGACGCCTTGAGCGGAGCAAATTACGTTATTCGTAATCTGATTACGATAAAAACAAAATCCGGAGGCATCGATGAACCGCGACACGTCGCCCGACCTTCACTACCTGAGCGGCTTCGGCAACGAATTCGCCAGCGAAGCATTGCCCGGGGCGCTGCCTGTCGGGCAGAACTCCCCGCAGAAGGCCCCGTACGGCCTGTATGCCGAGCTGCTGTCGGGCACGGCGTTCACCATGGCCCGCAGCGAGCTGCGCCGTACCTGGCTATACCGCATTCGGCCTTCTGCCTTGCACCCACGCTTCGAGCGCCTGGCGCGCCAGCCGCTCGGCGGGCCACTGGGGGGCATCAACCCCAACCGCCTGCGCTGGAGTCCGCAGCCGATTCCTGCCGAACCGACCGATTTCGTCGAAGGTTGGCTGCCCATGGCTGCCAACGCCGCAGCGGAAAAACCGGCTGGCGTGAGCATCTACATCTACTGCGCCAACCGGTCCATGGAACGGGTGTTCTTCAACGCAGACGGTGAACTGCTACTGGTGCCGGAACAGGGCCGCCTGCGCATCGCCACCGAACTGGGCGTGATGGAGGTCGAACCGCTGGAAATTGCGGTGATCCCACGAGGCATGAAGTTCCGCGTCGAACTGCTCGACGGCCAGGCACGTGGCTATATCGCGGAAAACCACGGTGCGCCGCTGCGCCTGCCGGACCTGGGCCCGATCGGCAGCAACGGGCTGGCCAACCCCCGCGACTTCCTCACGCCTGTGGCCCACTACGAAGAAGCCGAAGGCCCGGTGCAACTGGTACAGAAGTTCCTGGGGGAACACTGGGCCTGTGAGCTGCAGCACTCACCACTGGATGTTGTGGCCTGGCATGGCAGCAACGTGCCGTACAAGTATGACCTGCGCCGCTTCAACACCATCGGCACGGTCAGCTTCGACCACCCGGACCCCTCGATCTTCACTGTGCTCACCTCGCCCACCAGCGTGCATGGCATGGCCAACATGGACTTCGTGATTTTCCCGCCACGCTGGATGGTGGCCGAGAACACCTTCCGTCCGCCATGGTTCCACCGCAACCTGATGAACGAGTTCATGGGCCTGATCAATGGCGCCTACGACGCCAAGGCCGAGGGCTTCCTGCCGGGTGGCGCCTCGTTGCACGGGGTGATGAGTGCCCATGGCCCCGACGCCGAAACCTGTGAAAAGGCCATTGCCGCCGATCTGGCGCCGCACAAGATCGACAACACCATGGCCTTCATGTTCGAGACCAGCCAGGTGTTGCGCCCGAGCCTGCAAGCCCTTGAGTGCCCGCAATTGCAGGCCGACTACGATAGTTGCTGGGCGACCTTGCCGAGCACCTTCAACCCGAACCGGAGATAACCCATGAACCACACTGCCAATGCCCGTAGTTGGGTCGAGCACGCCAACGGGCACAGCGACTTCCCGCTGCAGAACCTGCCATTGGGCATCTTCAGCCGGCCGGGTGAAGCCAGGCGCTGCGGCGTGGCGATCGGCGACGCGATCCTCGACCTGGAGGCGGTGCTGGTCGCTGGCCTGTTCGATGGGGCGGCCAAGGCCGCCGTTGAAGCCACCCGCGGCGGGTCTTTGAACGCATTCTTCGCTTTGGGCCGCAATGCCCGCGTAGCCCTGCGCGAGCGTTTGCAGGTGCTGCTTGGTGAGCACAGCGAACACCAGGCGGCCTTGAAGCCGGCGTTGTTCCCGGCCAGTGACTGCCAGCTGCACGTGCCGGCGCAGATCGGTGACTACACCGATTTCTACGTTGGCATCGAGCATGCGAAGAACGTGGGCAAGCTGTTCCGTCCCGACAACCCACTGTTGCCCAATTACAAGTACGTGCCGATCGGTTATCACGGCCGCGCCTCCACCATCCGCCCGTCCGGCACCGACGTGCGCCGGCCCAAGGGCCAGACCCTGCCGGCGGGGCACACCGAGCCGAGCTTCGGCCCTTGCGCTCGCCTGGACTACGAACTGGAACTGGGTATCTGGATTGGCCAGGGCAATGACATGGGCCAGGCAATTCCGGTAGGCGATGCCGCCGAGCACGTAGCCGGCCTGTGCCTGCTCAACGACTGGTCGGCGCGCGATATTCAGGCTTGGGAGTACCAGCCACTGGGGCCTTTCCTGTCCAAGAGCTTCATCACCACCATTTCGCCCTGGGTGGTCACCGCCGAAGCGTTGGAGCCGTTCCGCTGCGCCCAGCCGGCCCGCCCGGAAGGCGACCCGCAGCCACTGTCGTACCTGCTGGACAAGCGCGACCAAGCCAGCGGTGCATTCGATATCGAACTCGAAGTGCTGCTGCTGACCGAGCGCATGCGCGAGCAGGGCATTGCCCCGCACCGCCTGACCCTGAGCAACACCCGCAGCATGTACTGGACCGTGGCGCAGTTGGTGGCGCACCACAGCGTCAACGGCTGCCAGCTGCAGCCGGGTGACCTGTTCGGTTCGGGCACGCTGTCGGGTGCCACGCCGGGATCGTTCGGTAGCCTGCTGGAGATCACCGAAGGCGGCAAACTGCCGGTCGAGCTGGCCAGCGGCGAGGTGCGCAAATTCCTCGAAGACGGCGACGAAATCATCCTGCGTGCCCGCTGCACACGTGACGGCGTGGCCAGCATCGGTTTCGGTGAATGCCGCGGCACGGTCATCGCAGCCAACTGAGGAGGCAGGGGTATGGAGCTGTACACCTATTACCGTTCCACCTCGTCCTACCGGGTGCGCATTGCCCTGGCACTGAAGGGGCTGGCTTACCAGTCCCTGCCGGTCAACCTGCTGCAGGGTGAGCAGCGCGGTGAGGGCTATGTAGCCGTCAACCCGCAGGGCCGCGTACCGGCCTTGCGCACCGACGGTGGTGAGGTGCTGGTGCAGTCGCCAGCGATCATCGAGTACCTGGAAGAGGTTTATCCACAGCCTGCGTTGCTGCCAGCCGCAGCCGAGGCTCGGGCCAAGGTACGGGGTGTGGCGGCCATTATTGGCTGCGACATTCACCCGCTACACAACGTCAGCGTACTCAACCGGCTGCGCCAGGCCGGTCAGGACGAGGGGCAGGTCAACCAGTGGATCGGCCACTGGATCAGCCAAGGGCTCGCGGCAGTGGAGCAACTGATTGGCGATCATGGTTTCTGCTTTGGTGACACACCTGGGCTGGCGGATGTGTATCTGATCCCGCAGTTGTACGCGGCCGAACGCTTCAACATCGACCTCGACAGCTTCCCACGCATCCTGCGGGTTGCCGCACTGGCGGCCGCGCACCCGGCGTTCGCCATGGCCCATCCCGCCCGGCAGCCGGACAGCCCGGCTCAGTGAAGTGAACGGTTCGCCGCCGGAAGCTTGCCGATTCGCTCGGACAGCTTCAGGCGCTGGACCGGGTCTTCCGTCAGTAGCAACGCATGCTCCAGGTCGAAGCGCTCGGCCTGCGGGCAATCCAGATGATGGTAGAGCGAGGCGCGGGTCATATAGTCGCTCACCTGCACCGGGCCCAACTGCATGATCCGCTCGGCATCGATCAACGCCGCCAGGTGGTTGTCGTTACTGATGTGCAGCTGGCGCAGGTTGCGTGACAGGCGTTGCAGCATCTGCAGCGGGCTGGCGCTGCGCAGATGCTCTGCTGTCAGCGCCTGGTGCGGGCCGAACTGGCGCGCCAGCAACTCGCGGCAGTCGCTGGGGTACAGGCGCCGGCCGCCGCAGGGGTCGAGCAGGTGGTCGGCACCCGGCACGCGCAGCAGGAAATGGCCAGGGAAGCCCACACCCTCCAGCGGTATGGACAGGCGCCTGGCCAGTTCCAAAGCTAGGATGGCCAGGGTCAGTGGTTGGCCGCGGCGGCGCTGCAATACCTTGTCCATCATCGCTGCATGCGGGCGCAAGGGGTGGTATTCATCCTGCTGAAAGCCCAGCGCATTAAGCTGGCGCAGCAGTGGCTGGGCCAGTTCGCATAGTGGAAGCATCGGCAGGTTGGCGCTTATCTCGCGCTGCAGGTCGTGAAGCGCAGCAAGGCTGGCCGCGGGCTCGACACCAGGGTCGTGCTCGGCGGCAATCCACAATGCGGCTTCCAGCAGGTCGACAGGCTCGCGTTCCAGGCAGGCCAGGCAGGCTTGACGTGGCTTCATGAGGCATCTCCACACACGTTTGAGTATTAGCTGTGGCGCGTGGTTTCGTCCAGTGGTCCGGCGGCGGCGTCAACGCCGAGGCCATGCCTATACTGGAAGGAGCACCTCGTTGGGGAGCCCGTCGATGTTCGCGCTGATGCAAAGCACCCGTACCCAGTCACTGCACCTGTTCAATGACCCGCCTACGGGCCTGAAAGCCGTTGTGGCTATCCACAGTGAGCAGTTGGGGCCGGCCATGGGGGGGTGCCGTTACCTGCCTTACGCCGATGACGAAAGCGCCATGACCGATGCTATTCGCCTGGCCCAGGGCATGAGCTACAAGGCAGCACTGGCCGGTTTGCCGATGGGGGGTGGCAAAGCGGTGATCATGCGCAACCCCCATGTGGAAAACCGCGCCGCGCTGTTCGAGGCCTTTGGCCGCTTCATCGATACCCTGCATGGGCGCTTCATCATTGCCGTGGACAGTGGCACCTCGACATTGGACATGGACTGCATTGCCCACAGCACACCCCATGTAACCAGCACCACTGCCTCGGGCGACCCATCGCCCCATGCGGCGATGGGGGTGTTCGCGGGCATACGTGCCACTACCTCGTTCCGGCTGGGCAGCGATGACCTGAGAGGCTTGCGGGTAGCGGTGCAGGGCTTGGGCAATGTCGGTTATGCACTGGCGGAGCAATTGCATGCGGTGGGGGCAGAGCTGCTGGTCAGCGACCTGGACCCGGGGCGGGTGCGGCTGGCGATGGAGCAGTTCGATGCCAAACCGGTGACCAACGATGCGTTGATCAGTACCCCTTGCGACATCTTTGCCCCCTGCGGCGTGGGCCCGGTACTGAACGGGCAGAGCGTGATGCAACTGCGTTGCGCAGCAGTGGCGGGGGCGGCCAACAACCAGCTGACTACCTTGCAGGTGGCAGACCAGCTGGAGTCGCGCGGCATATTGTATGCACCTGACTACGTCATCAATGCCGGTGGGCTGATCTATGTGGCACTCACCCACCGGGGCGAAGACCAGGGCACCATTACTGCGCACCTGGCGCGGATCCCTTCACGGCTGACCGAAGTCTTTGGCCATGCGCAGGCGGAGAAGCGTTCGCCGGCAAGGGTGGCGCAGATGTTGGCGGAGCGGTTGTTGTATGGCTGAAGGTTGATGATGGCGTGGTGGGCCACTTCGCGGGTAAACCCGCACACCTCCAGCGATATCATTCGGCAGCAGTACCCTCAAGCAACTCGGCCAACGCATCCGGCTGGCTTTTGAACGCCCGGGCGAACACATCGCGGTTCTTCGCCATGTAGATACCGGCTTCCTCGACCTGCTGCTCGGTCAGCGACGGCACCGCCTTGTGCAGTACTTCTGCCAGGCGCTCGGCCAGTTCGAGCATTTTGTCGTGACGGTCTGCTTCGGCCTTATCCATGAACAAGCGCTCCGGGTCGCGGCTGCTGCGGTACACCACTTCGACGGCCATTCATCACCTCTATGCCTTTTTGCTGGTTGTGTTGCGGTTTACTGTATCTATATACAGTAATGGCAATGCTGGTTGGTTCGCAAGCAGAAATTGTAGCGTGGCATAGACCGGGCGAATGCGGTGGCGGCTGCGACGGTGAATGGCCGGGGGATATTGGCCGGCAGGTCCGGCCTATTCGCGGGTGAACCCGCTCCTACGGGGGCGTTAACGGCTGGATTTTGCGTCAGGCACGTGATCGCAAGGAAAGCAGTCTGGCTCAAGGCATGCGCTGTAGATGTAGATGCTTTGTTGGCGGTCAAGCTTTTCTGTGGGGGGCTACGGCTGATTGTGTCAGGGCGGTAAGGCGCCTGCCTTGGTTTTTACGGTGTTGCGTAGATCGAGCGCCGCCCGCGCGGCGCATCGCGAGCAAGCTCGCTCCTACATTTGTTTCGGGCCAATTATTCCTGGGGCAGACGCGCACGTCCCCTTGGCGCTCACCTCGATATCGTGGGGGACAAACAGGGCGGTCGCGCGCGTAGGCACAGGCGATACTGGCCCGAAACAAATGTAGGAGCGAGCTTGCTCGCGATGCGCCGCGGGGGCGGCGCTCGATCTCACAGGCGCTGAAACTGCTGCGGCAAACACATAGAGGCCTTCATCCAACCTGAAGCGAAATCCTCACGGCTTCATACCCAACTCGGCATCATCCATCAGCGCCTTGGCCATGGCACTCAGATAATGGGCGGCCCAGATCATCATGGGTTTCTCCTCCATCAGGCCAATAATGGTCAATTCACGCACATAGCCCATCAATTCCGACGACTGCTCGCGGGCGTCCCTGCAGGGGATGCCGGGCTCGATGCGGAACAAAGGATGGGTGCTGTTTTCGCCTTGATAGAAAGTGGTCTTGCCGACGGTGAATTGGGTGTCTTCTGTTGTCATTGTTCAATCCCCTGAAGTTTCTCTAGTGCCTGGCCAACCTTTTCGCGGGCACGCCCGCTCCCACAGGTACTGTGCAAGTCTTCAAGACTGTGGTGATCCTGTGGGAGCGGGCGAGCCCGCGAAGAGGCCGGCCCTTCCGGCGCATTAACCAGCCTTAGTGCGAAGTCCTGGGCTCAGCGGGCATCTGCACCTGAACCAGTGCCGACTCAAGCAGAGCCCGCAGCGCCTCCAGCTCATGCATCGAGGTCATCATCAGGATCGAAACCGGTGACTTGGGCTGAAGCAGCAACGCCTGATGCACCACGGTAGCTGCACACAACGCGTAGTCGGTGGCCCGGATCAGGGTGTCTTCGAGGGAATGGGGGGGATGGGGTGGATCGGGAACTATTTTCAGCATGGTAAAGGCCTGTTCAAAGTTGGGGCCACCACCTCCTGCTGTCAAACAATGAGGCGGCAGCTGTACATGGGTTGACAGACCGGTGAACAGAACCAAAAGCCGGCGCACACGAGGTGCCCCATGACAGCTGCCATAAAGGCAAAGCCATGTGGTTAGTTCAGGGCGGCCTGTCAAAGCCGATCGCTGACTGGCAGCGACGACCCCAGACTAGTGCGCATGCCCGAACGCCACAATGGCAGGGAGTATCTTTGGGAAATGCCCTACAAGGAAGGGGTTAAATCTGATTTTTCCCCAAGCACGGCCGTGCATTTCTGCAATGTGCCATTCCTCAAGGTGCCTTGCGGCAATCGGTCGCCTTCCAAGAACAGGGGCTTGGCCCTTTAACTGCATGGCACAAGCGTCACATCAGCGACGCATCATCCTTAAAGACGTATCGGGGAATGGAACATCGTGAACATCAAATGGGCAGAAAAACTGCGCAAGGGCCTGCACGGCTCGGCCGACTCGCTGGGCAACCTGTGCGTCGAGGCGTTCCATTACCTGGCGCTTTTCGGCATTGGCGCCATCACCGCTTACGCGGCAGTAGTGACGTTCCTGGACATGCTGGGCAAGGGCGGGGTCAGTGTTGATGACATCCTGCTGTTGTTCATCTACCTGGAGTTGGGGGCGATGGTGGGGATCTACTTCAAGACCAACCACATGCCGATCCGCTTCCTGCTGTACGTGGCAATCACCGCGCTCACTCGCTTGCTGATCGGCGATGTTTCGCACCACAAGGCACCCGATGAAGGGCTGCTGTACCTGTGTGGCGGCATCCTGCTGCTGGCGTTCTCGATCCTGGTGGTGCGCTACGCTTCGTACCGCTACCCCTCGACCAAGGTGCTGGACGCCAACGGCAAGGCAGTGGAGGAGGGCAAGTAGCCCTCAGTTGGCAACGAAATGGCACGGCTCGTGGCGGGCGTCACGGGTCAGCGCGGCCAGCACTTGCAGGGGGTTCTGGCTGAGTTCGATCGCAAGGCCCAGGCGGATGCTGTCGATCACCCGTTGCAGGCGCACCGGGTCGTTGCGTTGGGCCGGGGTGATGAGGCGCTTGGCGACCACGCCGGCGTCGTCGGACAGGGTCAGCATGATGCTGCCGTCAAGGTTGGTAATGCTAAGGTTGACGCGGTATTCGGGGGCGAATGCAGCACTGATTCGGTCGAAAGGGTTGTTCATGGCTGGGGGCCTGTAAAAAGGTATCTGCTGAAGTTGACCGGCCACCATCAGGTTGGTTCCTAGCAGGCAATTAGCCATTATCGCAACTACACTCCTGGAATCGCAGCCGCGACGCATGGCCAATGGCCGGCAAAGGAGTGCCCGTGGTTCCCTCATCTGCTGCCCGCCAGCGTGGCGCAATCGGCCTCATGGCGGTGGTTACCTTGGGCCTGGCCTTGTTGTTCATGCTGGTGGTGATCGACAGCGGCCGGCTTTTTCTTGAGCAGCGCAAGCTGCAGCGTATTGCCGACATGTCGGCGCTGGAGGCGGCAGGCCAGTTTGCCGTCTGTACCGGCAGCGGTCCCCAGGCCACCGTGATTGCCCGGACTGCCGCCACACGCAACGGCCATGCGGCCAGCAACCCGCTCACGGCCAGTTGCGGGTACTTGCAGACCGGCGCCAACAGCTTGCGTACCTTCACCAGTGACAACAATCGTAATGAAGCCATACGGGTGGATGTGAGCAACACGGTGCCCACCAGTGTTGCTGCGGGGGTCTACACGTTGGCGCAGGGCAGTGGATTGCCGTTGACCACGACCTTGCAAGCACATGCGGTGGCATCGTCGCCCCTGCCGCCGCAGGCTATGTTGAGTATTCGTACAACGCTGGCGACCGTCGACTCGCGGCAGTCGGTTCTGCTAGATGCACTGCTCGGCGCCCTGGGCGGTGCGGTTCAGCTTGATGTGGCCGGCTGGCAAGGCATCGCCAGTACTCAGCTAAATCTGCTCAGCTACCTTGACCAACTGGCCGTCGACCTTGACCTCAAGGCAGGCGACTATCAGCAACTGCTCACTGCCGACGCCACCGCTACGCAGTTGCTGCAAGCGGCGGTAAAGGTACTGCAGCAGAGTGGTGCGGCGGCAGATGTGGTAACCAATCTGGGCAAGGTGGCACTGGGCGCCAGCAACAGTACGCTGCTGCAACTTGGGGACCTGCTCGATATTCAGAACGGCACGGCGCAGGCCGGGCTGGATGCCAGTATTCAGTTGCTGCAACTGGTGCAGGGGGTAATCCAGCTGGCGGTCAGCGAAAGTGCAGCAACGGTGGACTTGCCAATCAGCGTGCTGGGACTGGTCAATGGTCGGGTGCGACTGAAGGTGATCGAACCCCAGCAGATTTCTGCGGTGGGAGACCCGCGTACAGATGAGTTGCGGGTGCATACCGCACAGGTGCGGGCGATGATCTCGTTGGACTTGCCTTTGCTCAACTCGGTGCTTGGGTTGCTCAATGCAGTGTTGGACCTCGTCGGGCCGATAACCAGTGTGCTTAACAATCTGCTCAGCCTGAACCTCGCCAGTACATTGCAATCGGTGCTTTGCCTGGTTGGCGTCCCATGTACGGTCACCGATATAATCCTGGTCCCGGATAAATTGTCGCTGGACATCGGTCTTGAAGTGGCAGAAGCGACGACGAGGCTCAACCCGTTATCGCCAGAAACCTTCAGTTGCTCACCCAAGCGTTTGACGACACAGACTCAGAGTTCAGCCGCCAAGGTTGCGGTGGGGCGTTTTGAGTCTGTGGACGCGTTTTTCACCAATGGCACCACCGTTGTCAAAGCGTTGCCGTTGGTCGATATCGGGACCAAACGCTGCACCCGGCTGCTCATACTGCCTGCGATCTGTGATGCACGTATCCCCTTCGCTGGTGGCGGCCTAGGCGTGCGCGTCAACAGCAAGTTGCTGGGCAGCGGAGCGGTCGAACGCCCGCTGGTGTTCCAGGCCCCTAACAGCACGCCGCCAAACATCGGCCTTCCCTCGGCTTACCAGAGCATGCAACCCGCCAACAACAACGTCGTTGGTAGCCTCACCGACACGCTGCTGGGAATACAGCTGGAAGCCTACAAGCCCACTGCCAACAGTGGCCTCGGCGAAGTACTGGTAATCGTCGGCAACGTCCTTGGCGGCGTCAAAGGCATCGTCGAACCCCTGATCAAAAATCTGCTAAGCCCGTTGCTCGACCCCTTGGTCAACGTGTTACTCAAGGTCCTCGGCATAGACTTGGTCAATGCCGAGGTCGGGGCCAACCTCAGTTGCTCCGGCGGCCGTGCTCAGCTAGCGCTGTAGACGGGCAACCAAACCTGGAAGCACGCACCTTCGTTGCTGTTGTGTGCTTCCAGCCTGCCGCCCATGGCCTCGACGATACTGTGGCTTACCGACAAGCCCAAGCCGGTGCCTGCTCCGGCGGCCTTGGTGGTAAAGAATGGTTCGAAGATGCGTTCGAGCAGGCGTGGCTCGATACCGCCGCCGTTGTCTTCCACCACCAGGCACAGGTGCCCTTCCTCGACGCGCTGGCTCACGCTGATCCGCGGCTTGGCAACCCGCCGTTCGAGCAGCGCGTCACGGGCATTGACCAGCAGGTTTATCAGGACCTGCTCGAGCTGGTCCTCATGGCCCAGTACTTCCGGACACAGGTCTGGCTCTTCAATATGCAAGGCTACACCTTTGCCGCCCAACCCCTCAGCCAGCAACCCCAGCGCACCTTGCACCGCTACCCAGGCGGCGAACACCTGCTGTTCGACCTCGGACCGGCGCCCATAGGTGCGCAGATGCTCGATCAGGCGCGCAATGCGTTCGACCTGGGCATCGATCCGATGCAGCTTGCCCGCCACATACTCGGCATCGACCACGCCACTTTCCAGGCGCTTGAGAGTATTGACCAGCGCAAGGCGCATGGTAGTCAACGGTTGGTTGATTTCATGCACGAAGCCCGTTGCCAATTCGCCTAGAGTGGCCATCTTGGCCCCTTGCAGCAGTTGTTGCTGGCTGTGGCGTACTGCTGTGTTGTCGCGTCCCACCGCCTGCACTTCCTGCAGCTGACCGTGCTCATCGAACAGGCCACGCTCGGCCCACACCCACCAGGATGTTCGGCGTCCGGGCAATTGCAGGCAGATTTCGGCACTGGCCAACGGCTGCGCCGGCGTCAACACCGACAGGCGTTGGAGAAAGGCCGCGCGTTGGCTGTCGGACAGCCACTGACCGAGGTTCATGCCCGTCAATTGTTGCGGCGCGCATTCCAGCTGTTCGGCAAGCGGGTGGTTGCAAAACAGCAGCTCAAGGTCTGGGCGATAGCGACAGATCATGGCCGGCGAGTCTTCTACCAGCACCCGGTAGCGCTCCTCGCTTTGGCGCACCCGCTCGGCCGTTTCGGTCAATTCGCTGACGTCCAGCCACAGTCCCACAGCCTCCACAGGCTGGCCCAGATCGTCACGCAGCAGGCGGGCCTCGTCGAGTATCCAGTGGTAGGTGCCAAGGTGATCGCGCAGGCGGTAGCGGCTGCGCACCTGGCCATCGCGCAGCAGCGTACGGGTGCGTTCGAGCCACGTCGGGCGGTCGTCGGGATGCACTGCCTGAGCAGGGTGGCGCGCCAGTTCACTGTCTCTGGGCCAGCCCAGCAATGGTGTCAGGCTGGCGCTGAAAAATTCACTGTGCAGTGCACCTTCGGCATATCGCTGGATGTAAATCACCGCAGGCGAGCTGGCGATCAGGTTTTCGAGCCGGGCGCGCGCGGCCCCGGCCTGCAGTTCCTGGGCCTTCAACACGCTGATATCGAGCACAAACCCCTGAACCTGATGGCCTTGCAACTGGCCTGCCCACTGTAGCCAGCGCGGGCTTGCCAGGCTGTTGGCTGGCAGTAGGCGCAGGTTCATGTTCAAAGCAATGCCTGCGCGCAGTTGTTCCAACGCCATGCGTGCGGCTTCACGATCGGCCGGGTGCACCCGGCCCAGCCATTGCTCGGCGGTGGCCTCAGTCGGTATGCCCAGGCGCAAGGCCAGCGCTGGGTCGAACTGCAGCGGCCCTTGCAGAGGCCATGTCCACCAGCCGGCCCCCAGCTGCTGTTGCAGTTCATCCAGGTGACGTGAACGTTGCCGCAACTGGTGCTGGCGCAGGCGACTGAGCAGGGGTTCGATCAACGCTTGCAACAGGGCTGCGACCGTTTCGCTTGCCGGCGGCCGTTGCGCGCCTGCGCACAGCAACCAGGCCTGCACGGTATGGCCGTGCAGGTAGGGCACGGCCAGCAATGGCAAGCCGGCACACGATGGCTGCAACAGCGAGTTTCCAGCAGCCACTTCTCGACCCCGTGGCGGTAGCGTTTGCAGCCAGGGTCGCAAGCGCTCGTCATCGGCCCAGGGCCAGTCGTTGTCGCTGCAAGTGTAGGTGTACCAGCCGCAATCGCCCGCCAGCATCAGGCGCAGAGAGCCAGCATGCCAGTGCTCGGCCAGGCGCTTCAGTTGTTCGGTGGCCGTCAGCATCAGACGTTCTTCGTCGCAGTCACGTAGGGCGCGGCCAAGCGCCGCTGCCAGCGCCTGTTGCGTCAGGCGATGGTCTTGTTGCTCGAGTTCCCCCAGCAGGTCACCGATATCGAACAGCTGCAGCAGCCAGCCGTCGCCCTGCCGCTGGAGCCAGCCGCGGGTGTGCAGGGCAGGGCCGTGCACGGTCGTGAAGTCAAGGTCCAGCGGTTGCCCCTGCCAGTCGGCAGGGGGGCCTTCAAGCACCAGCCAGCTGTGCCGTTGCAGGTAGTCGTGCACACGGGGGGCGCTGTGCGAACTCGCAGGCAGCACCGTGCGCAAGGGACCGGCCAGGCGCAGCACGTGCCCAAGGTCATCCAGCCAGAGTTGCAGCCCCACTGCTTGCGGGGCGGGCGCTACCTGCGCGGTGGCCTGGTCGCCCAGCCAGCGATCGAACAAGCCGCTCATAGCTGCAAGCTCGCTTCGGCCCGCAGGCGATCGGGCAGGCGCGGCACCTCACCGATCAGCGGCAGTACCAGCATAGGCAGCACGTTGTTCAGTTTCGTTTTGGGGTAGTTGATGGTCACGGTCAGCAATTTGTCGGCGCCCAGGGTCACCTGGGTATCACTGGCGGGCTGGAAGTCGAATGCGGCGGGCATCCACTGCAACTGTTGGCTGATGACCTGGTGGGCCAGGGTCTGCACATCGGCGCTGTAGCTGGCGCTGTCCGGGTCCAGGGCCACGCAGCGACGCACGGCTTCGGCACTGGCCTGGTTGAATGACTGCAGCATGAGCATGGGCAGGGTGTAGCTGACCAGGCCGTAGAATACCGCGAAAAAGATCATGAATACGGCCGCGAACTCAATGGCCGCTGCGCCTTTTTGCCGTTTTGCCGGGCCTGCTTTCATGATTGCGTCTACCCTGACCATGAATCCTGAATAACAGCATAGAACCGATCGTCGAACAGGGATGGCCATTTGCCTATGCATAGCCTTGCAGTGCTTGTCTGGGTGGTGTTGTGCGCTGGGCAGGATGCCTGGGAGCGGCAGATTTCCAATGTCCTGACGCTGGGGGCTGCCGCCTGTGCGCTGGCCTGGTTGCTGGCCACCGGGCACAGTTGGCTAGGTGCTCAGGGCAGCGATGCAGCGCTTGCTTTCGTCATCGTCCTGCTACTGACGTTGCCCGGCTACATGCTCGGCCAGTTCGGGGCTGGCGACGTCAAGCTGCTCGGCGCGCTTGCCTTGGCCACCAGCCTGGACCACGTACTCGGCACGTTCATTGGCGCCGGTGTGGCAATGGTTGTGTGGCAAATGGTACGGCGCAGGTCACGCCAGCCAGGGGAGAAAAGGCCGTTTGCGCCATGCTTGCTGGTAGGCTTTGCCGTTTCGCTGGCCTGGGCTGGCTAAACATCTTCAAGGTATGCAAAGAATCTGTAGGCGATTGCCCCGCCCACAGAGCCCCCGCTAAATCAGCGAGTCAGTTGTTTCGCTCTGCCATCTTTGTCCAGCGGTAGAAGTCGGGGATTTCGTACTTGTAGGTATCCAGCCAGCGCTGCATGGACTGGTCACGCTCCCGCGCGGTTTGCACCTGCAGGTGCCTGGATGCCTGCTCACCGCTGGACTGCAAGCGCAGCAGCCGTTCGGTCGCCGTCTCGTCCAGAGGGGGATGGTGCGGGTTTTCCTCGGCCAGTAACGTCGCGCTGCCAACCCAGCAGGCCAGTACCATCACATACCTGATCATGATCACCTCCGCGTATCAATTGACCATCATGTCCTGGGCCCTGGTCGATGCGATCGGGCCTCGGCCGCCGGCCTTGATCTTGCTGGCGCGCGCCTGGGCTTCGGCAAACTGCCAGGCTTTGAGCTGCAGCCGGTATACCAGGTCGTTGGCCTGTTGCCAGTTGTCCTGCACCAGCGCCAAGGTCACCAGGTTGACCGCAGGCAGCGTGTTGTCGTCCTTCAGTTCAATGGCCGTCAGCAACTCGAAGCGAGCTTGCTCATAGCGCCCCAGATTCATCAAAACCACGCCAAGGTCGTTGCGCACCCGTTCGTCGGTAGGCGCAAGCCGTACAGCGCGTTGCAGGTGCTGCAGGCCCTGGACGTCGTCGCCCCGGGCCGAAGCCAATTGGCCCAGGCCATGTTCGCCTTCGGCTGCCAGGCAACCGCCAAGCAGGCTACGGTACAAGGGCTCGGCTTCGCTGAGGCCAAGCAGCCGTGACACTTTGGCTTTGCGCAGGCGAACCTGTTCGAAGGTGTCCGGCAGTTGCTGCAAGTGGGCAAGGCTGGCGTGTGGGCGCCCGTCGTTGAGCATTTCGTCTGCCAGGTTCAGTGACAGTTGCTGGTCGGCGTCCGGCTTGCTGCAACTGGCGCTGGCTAACAACTGGCGCAGGCCTTCCGGCTGCTGCCCGGCGCATCCGGTCAACAACACCAGGCTCGCGCACAACAGGATTGTCTTCATCAATCAGTCCTCATGGGCTTAACGCCCGCGCCAATGCAGAGAAACCCGGGCCGGCAAGGACAATGAGCAAGGCCGGGAACAGGAACACCATCATCACTGCCGACATCTTTGCCGACATCATCGACACCCGTTCTTGCAGGCGGGTCAGGCGACGGTCGTCGAGTAGCGCCTTCAGTGCCTGCAACGACTTCATCGCGCCACTGCCCTGTGTCAGCAACTGGCGCAGGATCACGCAGGTATCGGTGAACTCATCTACAGCCAGCAACTGGGCGACCTTTTCCAGCTCCGGGCCCAGCGCCATGCCTGAATCCACCCGCTGCAGCACCTGGCGCAACTCTGCGCTGGTGTGCGGGATCAGTGTCCGGCCTTCCTGGCTCAGCACGCGCAGTGCCTGTTCAACGGCCAGGCCGGTCTCGAAGAGAATCCGCAGCAAGGGAATCATCAGGCTGACTTCTTCTGCGATGCGCTGCTGGCGACGTGCCGCAGCCACGGCCAGCAGTCGCTTGGGCAGCAGGTAACCGACGCCCAGCGCGCACGATGGCCAGACCACCCAGCCGGCTGCTGCGCTGCCCTTGAACGCCTGTTGCAACAGCAGCGTCATTGCCACGGCCACCAGCGGCAGGCCCAACTGAACAGCGGCAAAAAGGGCACGCTGGCGACTGCGGCGCCAGCCGATACGTTCGAGCAGAGCCTGGCTTTCGCCGTCCAATTTCTGTAACCGCAGCCCCCACGGGCTGCTGCCCAGCCAGTGCAACCAGTCGCCCAAGCGCTCGTCGCGGGTCAGCCGCCCTTGCAGCCGTCGGGCCACCAGTACCCGCGCGCGCCATTGGCGAATAGCCTGCAGGCCAAACAGACTGGCAGCGATGAACAGGCACAGGGCGCAGATCAGCAAGGCCATGGTCACAGGCTCCTCATCATTCGCCACAGCACCAGGCAACCGAGTACCTGCAGGGCAAAGGCCAGCAACAGCATCATCTGGCCGCTGCTGTCCCGCCACATGGCCAGCAGGTAATGCGGGTTGGCCATCAGGAAGTAACCGACCATCGCCAGCGGCAACGAACCAAGAATGATTGCGGTGATGCGGGTTTCGCCGGTCATCGCCTTGAGCTGACGCGCCCCTTGTTCCCGCTCGCGGATCAGTTTGATCAGGTTCTCCATCAGCTCGCTGGCATTGCCGCCGTAGCGCTGGTTGATGCGCAAACCGAGGGCGAACAGCCGCAGTTCGTCCTGCTTGTGCAGTTCGGCTAGCTCGCTCACAGCATCCTCCAGCGCCACGCCCAACTGTACGTTGCGCCGCACACGCGCCATGGCTGAGCGCAGGGGATCGCGGCTACTGTCGATACCGCCCAGCACCGCATCATTTAGCGTGCGGCCAGCCTTGAGGCTGCGCACGCTATAGTCCAGCAGGCCAGGCAACTGGTCGACGATTTGCCGCATCTGACGGCGGCTTTGCCAGCTCAGGATCAAGTACGCAAGGGTTGGCAGGCCGATCAGCAGCATCAATGCGGCCACCCAGCCGGCGGCGATCAGCGCCAGCACCACCACGCCCAGCCACGCCAGTAACCAGCGCTGTGGCTTGATGTCGACAGCCCCCAAGCCGGCGCGCTGCAGCAGAGCGTCGAGCCATTCGCGCCGGCCGGTGCCATTGCGCACGATGCTGAACGCCCGCCCCAGGCGTTGCAGGATGCGCTCTTCGTGCCGCTTGTACAGGCCACGGCGCAACAGTAGCAGGGCGACGCCCATCAACAGCGGGGACAGCGCCAGCAGCAGGGGGCCGGTCACAGCACGCCCTCTGCGCGCAGCTTGCTGCCCGCCGGGTTAGGTGCTTCGCGAAGAAAGGTATCGCCGCCACGACGATCGAGGCGGAACAAGGTGTTGGTCACGTACACTTCATCGCGCACGCCGACCACTTCCAGCACCTCGCTGACGCAACGTCGGCCGTCAGGCAGACGGGTCAGCTGGATCACCACATCCAGCGCCGCGCAGACCATTTGCCGCAAGGTCTTTTCGGCAATCTGCCGGCCGCTCAGGCCGACCAGGGTTTCCAGGCGCAGCAGCGCATCCTGCGCGGAGTTGGCGTGCACCGTGCTCATCGAGCCATCGTGGCCGGTGTTCATCGCCGTGAGCACGTCGAGCACTTCGCTGCCGCGGATCTCGCCCAGAATGATGCGGTCGGGGCGCATGCGCAGGGCGTTGCGGATCAGTTCGCTGGCCTTGATTTCGCCATGCCCTTCGGCATTCGGCGGGCGAGTTTCCAGGCGCACCACATGGGGATGGTGCAGTTGCAGTTCGGCGACGTCTTCGATGGTCACCAGGCGTTCGCGGGGCGCGATCATCTGGCTGAGGATGTTCAGCAGGGTGGTCTTGCCGGTGCCGGTACCGCCACTGACCAGGATGTTGCAACGTTTGCCCACGGCGCGCTCGAAGAAGTCGAAGATGGGCTGGTCGATGGCGCGGGTGGCCAGCAGGTCGGCACTCTTGAGCATGTCCTGACGGAACTTGCGGATCGACAGGCATGGGCCGTCCAGTGCCACAGGCGGGATGATCGCATTCACCCGGCTGCCGTCGGGCATGCGGGCGTCGACCATTGGCGAGGATTCGTCCAGGCGTCGGCCAAGCGGTGCGAGGATGCGCTGCATCACCCGTTCCACATGGTGAGCGTCGATAAAGCGTAGGTCGATTTGTTGCAGCTGGCCCGCCCGCTCCACGAACACCCGGTGGGGGCCGTTGACCAGGATTTCCGTGACGGTGGGGTCACGCAGCAACACCTCCAGCGGGCCGAAACCGGTCAGCTCATCCACCAGCTCTTCGGCCAGGCGCTCCATTTCGTAGCGCGACATGGCCAGGTGCAGGCGCGCGACGTAATCACCCACCTGCTCCAGCACGAACTGGGTCAGCGCTGGCCGCGCGCCTTCCAGCAGGTTGCGGCCGCTGTCCTCGATGGCGTCGATGGCAAAGCGGTGCAGGGCCCGCTTTAGCGCGTAGGGGTCGCCCGAGGCGTGTTGCTGGCCACCAAAGGGTTGGTCATTGCTCATTTGCTGCCCCAAAGCCGACGCAGCCAGGTGAAGCCTGGTGGTGCGAGGTTTTCCGAGCGCCGTGCCAGGCGTTCACCCAGGCTGCGCAGGGCTTGAGTAAGGCTTTCACGCGGGGCCAGTTCGAACAGGCTCAGGCCCTGGTTTTTAACGTTCAGGCGTACTTCGGGGCTATAAGGGATGGCCTTGAGCAAGGGCAGCCCGTAGCGTTTGGCCAGGGTGTCGGCGTCGGGGGCAACGCTGCCCAGGTAGCGGTCAACCAGCAGGCTGGCGTGCTCCAGCTTCATGCCGTGGTCACGCCACAGGTCGAGCACTTCAAGGTTGCGCCGGCAGTCGAGGATATTCTGGTCGGTGTAGACGACCAGTTTGTCGCAATGGCTCACCAACGTGCGCAGGGCTTCGCTGTCGGCATGCCCGGTCAGGTTCACGACAATGTGCTGGAAGTGCTGGCGCAAAGCGCTCAGCAGCATGTACAGCTCGGCGGCGCTGGTTTGTTGCAGCGGTTCGTCGGCCTCGGCGTAGGTCAGCAGGCGCAAGCCTTTCTTGTCACGCGCGAATGCGCTGTCGATCAGCGTGGTGTCGAGGCGGCGCAGGTGGCGCAGGGCGTCGCCGAAGAAGAACGAAGCCTCCAGGCCGAGTAGCGCCAGGCTGTCGCCACGCGGCAGGCCCAGGTCCAGCAGCAGGGTTTGCTGGCCGCTTTCCTGCACCACGCGGGCAAGGTGGGTGGTGAGCAATGCCCCGTCCGCATTGGCTTGTAAGCCGAACAGCACCGTAAGCCCGCCAAGGCTGGGGTTGCTGGCCACCGCCGGCATGCGCTTGCCCAGGCGGCGCACAAGCCCGGCCACCTCGCTGGCGCGCGAGCCATAGGCGACGAAGTCGCGGGCGCCAGCGCGCATGGCATGCAGCACCAGTTGGTTGTCCATGCCATCGCCGAGGGCGACGATTGCCAACATCGGCCTGGCCTCCAGCACCCCCTCGATCAAGGCGCACTGGCTGACCAGCTGTTCGCGGTCCAGGCCGATGAACATCAGGTTGCTGTAGGTGGCATTGACCAGTGCCAGCAACTCGTCGAGGCTGCCGGCACTGGCCCCGATCACCTGGCCTTGCGGCGCCAGTGCGCCCTGTAGCCAGTGCAGGTCCTCTTCGTTGCGGGTGATGGCGAGGAAGGTGGGGTTCAGGCTCTCGTTCATTGGGATAACCCGCCTTTGCCATCGAAGTTGCCGTTTTCGAGGAAGAACAGGCGCCCCCAGCTGGGGTCGTAGTTGCGCAGGTTCTCGCCCGGCAGCTCCGGCAGCCTTGCGTTGGCCGCCAAGGGCTGGACCAGGTGTGGAGTGACGATCATCAGCAGTTCGGTTTCTTCGCGGCGCAAGGCCGAGTTGCGGAAGAACGCACCCAGTATCGGCAGGCTGCCCAGGCCGGGTAGCCGGTCTACTGCGGAACGCGTGTTGTTGCTGACCAGGCCGCTGATGATGAAACTTTCGCCATCGGCCAGGGCAATGCTGGTGTCGGTGCGTCTTACCGTCAAACCCGGCACCTGCGTGCCGGCGATGGTTACCACGTTGCTGTAGTCCAGTTCGCTGACCTCAGGCGCCACCTTGAGTGTGATCCTGCCTGGGCTAATGATGGTTGGTGTCAGCGCCAGACGTACGCCGAACTCTTTGTATTCGATCGATACGTTGTCGCTGCCTGCGCTGGGCACCGGGATCGGAATTTCACCGCCTGCCAGGAAGCTTGCTGTCTGGCCGCTGAGCACGGTCAGGCTCGGGCGCGCCAGGGTGTAAGCGAAGCCGCTGTTTTCCAGAGCGTTGATCATGGCCAGAAAGCGGCTGCTGCCGCCGCCCCAGACGATGTTGAAGACGGTGTCGTCGAGGGGAATACCGGGACGCACATCCGCATACGTAACCGGGTTCTCACCTGTCTGTATGCCCGGTACATAATCAGGTCGCACGACAGTATTCGGTACGGTACCCGGCGAGCCGATCAGGCTGTTGTTCGACCCCTTGAAGAACAGCCGTGCACCGGCCTCCTTGTATTTGGTACGGCGTACTTCCACGAAACGGATGTCGGCCTGCACCTGGCTGATCAGTTGCGCATCCTGCGACGGCAAAAAGCTGTCTTGCGCCATGTCGGCACTGGCCCGGCCTTTGACGAACACCATGGCCCGGTGCGGTGACGGGGCGCATGCTGTCCACAGCATCAGGGTGGTATTGCCCTGGCCCACCGCGGTAATCACCACGCCGCGCTCTCCGCTGGCCTGCACATCAGCCACCTTGGGTTCGCCTACGGCAACGCGGCTGATCGCCAGTGGCAGGCGCAGTTCCTGCTGCAGGCCTTGATCTATCTCGATGACCGAGGGCAGTTGATTGAACGCCTCGCAGCCTTTGCCGGTTGCCTGGGCCTGGGGCAACAGCACGGCCAGCAGCCCGGTACAACATGCTTGTCTCAAAAAGGAACTACGCATCGCTGCATCCTTGCCGGGTCAGGGGGTTTTATTCGTATCGTCAGCCTGTGCGCCACGGATGATGTGCATGGCGGGTTTGGGTCTACTGATCGCCAGGCTGGCAGCGTTGGCCACCGGCGATTGGGATAGCTGGCTGAAACGGTAGAGTTCGCGGTTGGCGGCGTCCACCTGCGGTTTGGCATCGGGGTCGTTCCAGTACCGCGCCAGGCGTTGTTCATCGGCACTGCGCACGGCCAGGCGCAACGTGCCGGCCTGGGCAGCCAGCATCAAACGGCTGGCCAAGGCCTCAGGCACTGCCAGCGCCACGGTGCGCGTCCCCGTGCTGTTGTTCAGGCTGGCTTGTTCACGCCGGGCCTTTTGCTCTTCGGCGGTTTGCGCCGGGCGGCCGTCGTTGGCCAGGCCCGTCTGCTCGCCGACACTGAGCACACGCAAGGCTGGCAGCACCACCTGGGCGGAGGATTGCGGGTTGTTGGGCTCTTCACGCAGGAACAGCAACACGTCCACGTAGTCGCCTGGGCGCAGTTGGCCGGCGGCGCCGACCACTTCGTCCACACCGACTGCCACGGCCCGTTCGTTGGCGCGGATCATCCGCGCCAGCGGCCCACCGGCCTGGAAGCTGAACTTATCCAGCCAGGTGCCTGCTGCAAGTGGCCTGGCGCTGGTGCGCCCGATCACCTGGGCGGTTTGCTGGTAGGCCCCTGTGGGTGCAACCTGCAGGCGTTCGATCAGCACATCGTCTTCAGTGACCGGCGTATTGGCTGGCAGTGCCTTGCGCAGGACGACCACGGCCGTACGCGGTGGCTCCGGTGGGGTGGTGGGCGGTGGGGCGACGGCTGCAATCGGTTGTTGGGCTGCAGGGGTAGCCGGTGCGGGCGCAGCCGCAGGGCGGCTCAGCACCACACCCCAGTAGCCGGCCAACAGTGCTGCCAGCAGGAAGAACGCAGCCAGGCATAGGGTCAAGCGACTGCTCATCTCGGCCTCCCTGCACGTATCGACTGGTGGCAAAAAGTCATCATTTCGCTATAGGACGGTAGCGCAGTCATCGCCATTTGCCATGCGTGAAAGGTTTTTTTTTGGGGGGATTGTGATTAAGTCGAGGTAATACAGACGGTTAGCAATTTTGCGAGTGTCAGTTCTCCTAAGCTAATACTTTGTGATTAATCCTTTGATACATTTGCAGTCCGCCTCAGCTTGGCGATTCTTTGATAGCAAATAGGTGTCACTTTGATACCGCAAATCGCCGGCATGTGCCGCAAGGAGCTGAGACATGAAACTGTTCATTCTGCACTGCATGAATTTTCTGCATCGCAAGGACGGTGCGTCCGGTATCGAATACGCGGTCATCGCGACGATGGTCGCGGTGGTGCTTGCCGCCTTCGTCGGAGACATCTCCACGGCCGTCAATGCCACCTTCACCACGATCAAAGATGCCCTTTGACCGGTGAGCAGGAGCCAACGCCATGCCGAACGCTCTCTCGCGCCAACAGATCCTCTTGGTGGATGACGAGCAGGACGCTCTGCTGGAACTGGCCGAACTTCTCGAGCACGAAGGCTTCGCTTGCCTGACCGCTAGATCGGTAAAGGCTGCCTTGCAACAGCTTACCCGTCATCCGGACGTTGCTCTGGTGATCACCGACCTGCGTATGCCGGAGGAAAGCGGCATTGGTTTGATCAGGCGCATGCGCGACCATACGGCCCGCCAGCACCTGCCAGTGATTGTCGTGTCCGGCCAGGCTGAACTGGATGACGTCAGCGAACTACTGCACCTGCAGGTGGTGGATTTTTTCCGTAAGCCGCTTTATCACGCGCGCTTGCTGAAAACACTGGAGAACCTGTTCCCCGTACCAAAGCTGAGGATAGTGAATTGAGGGAGGCCTTGAATGAAAACGCCCGGCACTTGGCCGGGCGTTTTCATTGGTGCGATCAGGCGTCCGGATCACTCAGTTCCAAGGCGCCGCGCTTGCTGCGCAGCTTGCCGTAGAAATGTTCCAGCGCGTGATTGAGCTTGGTGGCGGCACCGTCGACCGCCTGGTCCAGCGAAGTGGCGGTGTGGGTCACTGAAATCGGTTGGTGGCCTTTCGGGCGAGCCTCCATCTGGCAGCGTTTGTCATGCGGTCCGGGCTTGACGCCGTTCTCGTCGCGCAGGTGAACCTCGATGCGGGTGAGGTCTTCTTCGTAACGTTCCAGCGAGTTCTGCAGTGTGCTGCGGACCCACTGGTCGAGCCGGGCGTTACCGTCGAAATCGTTGCTGCTGTTGACCTGGATTTGCATGATTCAATCCTTATTCAGCTTGCTCGCATGGAGGCACGCTCAGGTCCTTGAGACCCTTGGAATTTCTGCGCCTCTTGACTCTAAGGTCAGGCAAGCGCGAGACGAATTCAAGCCCTTTTGGAAAATAAATTTCTTGTTGCAGGTTGGCGGACTGCGACGTGCCGCTCCCGCGGCCAAACGGGTAGAGGGTGCTGGGCTTTGCTTATGAGAATTGAAATCATTATTATTGCAATCTCGAAAACGTCCGGACCCCGTCATGACGCGCAAAACCGCCGGTCTCCCGCTCAGCTATCGCCTGGTCGTCGCCTCCCGTAGCCTGGCCGCGCTGCTGGGGGGCTACCTGTTGGCGTCCCTCGCGAGCGTCTGTATTGCCTTGCTGTCCCCATTGCCAAAGGTCGATGCCACGCTCATCGGCCTGCTGCTGTCGTTCGTCTTTTACCTGCTGGCGTTCATCTGGTGTTTTGCCTGCCGCAGCGCCTTTCGCGCCTGGTTGGGCGTATTGACGCCAAGCCTGCTGTTGGGCCTGATCAGCGGTGTTGCTTACTGGATGACAAACGCATGAAGGAAGGCTTTCGCCAGGCCATGGCCTGGCTGCACACTTGGACCGGCCTGATCTTCGGCTGGCTGTTGTTCGCCATCTTCCTTACCGGCACGCTGTCGTACTTCAAGGAAGAAATCACTCATTGGTCGCAGCCTGAAGTGCGCAGCCATGCCCTGGACCCGATCAAGAGCCTGGCTGTCGCTCAACGTTACCTGCAGGACAATGCAGGGCATTCGCGTACCTGGTTCATTCGCCTGCCGAACGAACGAGAGGCCGCCTTGAGTGTGGGCTACCGCGACCCCAGCGGCGGCCCGCGTGGCTTTGTCAGAAAAACCCTCGATACCCAGACCGGCCAGCCGGTGGCAGCACGTGACAGCCGCGGTGGTGAGTTCTTCTACCGCTTTCACTTCCAGCTTCAGATGCCTTACCCGGTTGGCCGTTGGCTCTCGACGTTCTGCGCTTTCATCATGCTGCTGGGGTTGGTCACCGGCATCATTACCCACAAGAAGATCTTCAAGGAGTTTTTCACCTTCCGCCCTGGCAAGGGGCAGCGTTCCTGGCTGGATGGGCACAACGCCATCGGCGTGCTGGTGCTGCCGTTCCACCTGATGATCAGCTATAGCAGCCTGGTGCTGTTCATGTACATGGTGATGCCGGCGGG
This sequence comes from Pseudomonas sp. 3HC3, assembly GCF_044904505.1. Lineage (NCBI taxonomy): Bacteria > Pseudomonadati > Pseudomonadota > Gammaproteobacteria > Pseudomonadales > Pseudomonadaceae > Pseudomonas > Pseudomonas sp. 3HC3. The sequence goes on along the minus strand of NZ_JADDRH010000019.1, from coordinate 20,898 downwards.
CATCATGGCCAGCTACGGCAATGACACCGACAAGTACTTCAACGACCTGTTTGGCCGCAACGATGCGCCCAAGGCGGCCCAGGTGGCCACGCCGCTGGTAGCGCTGCCGAGCCTGTACGCCAAGGTGCAGGAGCTGCAGCCGGGGGCGCGCGTCGGCAACATCCAGGTGCAGAACCCGGGCGACAGCAATGCCCGCGTCACCTTCACCCAATCGGCAGCCGACCACGTGGCCTATCGGCGTAGTGCCAACTGGACATTCGATGGGGCCAGTGGTGCGTTGTTGAGCCAGGGCAAGCCAGAGAGCGGAGTAATGATGGCCGCCTTCAGTTTCGCCGGGCTGCACATGGGTAACTTCGCCGGGCCTTGGCTGCGCTGGCTGTATTTCTTCTTTGGCGTGGCCGGTACTGCAGTGATTGGTACCGGGTTGGTGATGTGGCTGGGCAAGCGCCAGCTCAAGCACGCCAGGAACGGGCATATGCCAGGTGAGCTGCGTCTGGTCGAAGTGCTCAATATTGCCAGCATGAGTGGCTTGTTGCTGGCGGTGGCGGGCTTCTTCTGGGCCAACCGCCTGGTGCCCTTGGCTGTCGCAGGCCGGGCCGACTGGGAGGTCAATGCTTTCTTCATTGTCTGGGGCCTGTCGCTGGTGCACGCCGTGCTGCGTAGCGGGCGCAAAGCCTGGGGTGAGCAACTGGCGCTGGGTGCGCTGGCCTTCGCCCTGCTGCCGTTGCTCAATGGCCTGACGACGGACCGGGGCTTGAACCATTCGATACTGGAGAGTGACTGGGCCATGGCCGGCTTCGACCTGACAGCCCTGGGGACCGGCCTGTTTCTGGCCTGGCTGGCCCACAAGATGCTGGCCAGCCCCACGCCTGTAGCCAAGCGCGCGGCCCGTACGACAAAAAAGCCGAGCATTGAAACGGTGGAGGTGAGCTGATGCTGGGTAACGCACTGATCGCCTTTGCAGGCTTCGTTGCCCTGTGCCTGGCGATGGAAAAGCACTTCAGCGACTTGCTGGGGCGCAAACCGCGCCCCCGCCACTTGCACCTGTTGCGTGTTGCAGGTTGGCTGCTGCTGATGCTGTCGCTGGTGTTCAGCGTGCACCTGCGTGGCTGGGCCCTCGGCCTGGTGGAGTGGACGGCGGTGATGATGGCCGGGGTAACTCTGTGGGTGTTCGGCCTGCCGTACCAGCCTCGTCTGCTTCTGGGCCTGGCCGCCGTCAGCGTGGTGCTGGGCCCGATGCTCGCTGTGTTTGCCGTGTGACCCCGTGAGCGAGCCGGGGGATATCATCGAGCCTGAAGCTGACTGCGCAGGCGGGCGTGCACGTTTCGTCCAGGTGTTCCAGGCCCAGCGTGCGCGTATGGAGGCGCTGGTAAGTCGTCGGGTCGGCTGCCGCGACACCGCTTCGGACCTGGTCCAGGAGTTGTTCCTGCGTTTCTGGCGTCGCCCCGAGGTCAAGGTCGAGGCGCTGGACACTTACCTGCTGCGTTGCGCTGGCAACCTGGCCATAGACCACCTGCGCAGCGAAAGTAGCCGCGAACGCGTGGCCGAAGCCACTGTGCCGGTGAACGAGGCGAGCCTGGCCCAGGCCCCTGAGCTGGCCGTGGAGGTCGATCACGATTTGCAGCGTATCGAGGCCACCTTGCGTGCCTTGCCCGAGCGCACCCGGCAGATCTTCCTGCTCAACCGCATTCACGGCTGCAAGTACAGCGAGATCGCCAAAGCCATGCAGCTGTCACAGAGCGCCGTGGAAAAGCATATGATGCGCGCCCTTGAAGCGTGCAAGGCGAGTGTTGCCGAGCCCGCGTCCACCCCACGCCGGCCAGGGAGCGCCCGTCGATGAGCCGTTTACCGCCGATCACTGAGGCGCAGTTTCAGGCCGCCCTGCAATGGCTCAGCCGGATCAACGAGCAACCCGGGCAAGCCGAAGGGGCGGCATTCAAGCGCTGGTTGCTGGCCGCCCCCGCGCACCGCGCAGCTTATGAACAGGCCCAGGTGCTGTGGCAGAAAAGCGCCGCCCCGGCGGCGCGGCTGGCGGACGAAGAACAGGACGCCCTGCAGCGCTACCTCGATGCCATGGCCAGACCACCGGCGCGTGGCGGCTGGCGGCGGGTGGCACGGCTGGCGTTGGCAGCCTGCCTGGTGCTGGCAGTGGGCGTCGCAGGTGGTTGGCACCCGGGGTACTGGTTGCAGGACCTGCAGGCGGACTACAGCAGTGCCGGGCAGATCCGCCAGGTGACCTTGGCCGATCAGTCGCAGGTGACGCTTGATGCAGGTAGCGCCATTGCAGTCGATTTTACCCAGGGTGAGCGCCGTGTGCGGTTGCTGCATGGCGCGGCGTTCTTCGAGGTTACCCATACAGGTGAGCCGTTCCTGGTGGAAGCTGCCGGCGGCGAAGTGCGGGTGCTTGGCACCCAGTTCGAGGTGCGTGAGCAAGGCGAGGGCGCCCAGGTGACGGTGCGCAGCGGCCGTGTGGGTGTCAGCCCCGCGCAAGGCACTTTGGCGCGAGAACTGACTGCCAACCAGCAGGCTACCTACAGCGCAGGTAGGGTAAGCGACACCCTGGCGGTGGACAGTGACAACCGCCTGGCCTGGCGCCAGGGGTGGCTGAACTATTACCAGGTACCGCTGGCGCAGGTGATCGAAGACCTTGGGCGTTATTACCCAGGGCGCATCCTGTTGCTCGATGGTGACCTGGGGCAGCGCAAGGTCAGCGGCAGCTTCCCGGTGGCCGAGCCGCTGCTGGCGCTGGATTCGCTGGGCAAGGTGATGGGTTTTTCACGGCAGACCGTGTTGGGGCGTTTGACCCTGATTCGGTAGTTGCCTGTGCCGGCCTCTTCGCGGGTAAACCCGCTCCTACAGCGTCCCCCCCCCTGTAGGAGCGGGTTTACCCGCGAAGAGGCCGGCACAGCAAAAATATTTCCAGGCACAGGTGAGGTAACAGCACGTGGCATCCGTGTAATGAGTGAAAGTGCGATTGATTCGCAATAATCACCCTTCCACAGGTCAGCGTCCATGAAGTTCTCCCCGCGTTGCGTCCCTCTCTGGTTCGGCCTTGTTGCGCTCCCGGCCTTCGCTGTCGCCCCCCTGGCAAGCGCGGCCGAGCAACTGCAGGCCTATACCTTCGCCCAGCCGGCCCAACCCTTGGCCCAGGCCCTGAACGCCTTCAGCCGCACCACGGGCCAGAGCGTGGTCTACACCCTGGAACTGCCGGGCGTGCAAGCGCCAGCGCTGAATGGTCGGTTCAGCGCCGAGCAGGCGCTGCAACAACTGCTGGGCAACGCTGGGCTGGCCTGGCGCCGCGTCGACGCACGTACCTTGACGCTCGAACCTGCAGACACCTCCGGTGCCCTCAACCTGCAGGCCACCACCGTGACCTCGCAGCTGGACGACTACAGCTACCAACCCCCGGCCAGCGCTTCGATCATGCGCGGGCAGGGGCCGAACCAGGACATCCCCCAGGCAATCAACGTGGTACCGGCACAGGTCATTCGCGACCAGGCCCCGCGCAACCTCGATGACGCCCTGACCAACGTCAGCGGCATTACCCAGGGCAACAACTTCGGCGGCACATCCGACACGGTGATGAAACGTGGCTTTGGCGACAACCGCGACGGCTCGATCATGCGCGATGGCATGCCCGTGGTGCAGGGTCGCAACCTCAACGCCAGCACCGAGCGGGTCGAAGTGCTCAAGGGCCCTGCCTCGCTGCTGTACGGTATCCAGGACCCGGGTGGGGTCATCAACGTGGTCAGCAAGCGTCCGCAGTTGCAGCAGTACAACGCCCTGACTGTGCGCGGCTCGACCTATGGCAGCGGCAAGAACGGCAGCGGTGGCGGGCTCGACAGCACGGGCGCCTTGGGTGACAGCAACTTCGCCTACCGCCTGATCGTCGACCACGAAGACGAAGACTACTGGCGCAACTACGGCGTGCACCGTGAATCGCTGGTGGCGCCGTCGCTGGCCTGGCTGGGCGAAGACACCCAGGTGGTGCTGGCCTACGAGCACCGTGAATTTCTCTACCCCTTCGACCGTGGCACCGCGTTCGGCAACAACGGCCACCCGCTGAATATCCCCGCCACACGCCGCCTGGACGAGCCGTTCAACGACATGGAAGGGCGCTCCGACCTGTATCGCCTGGAAGTCGATCATCAGCTGGCTGATGACTGGAAGCTGCACGTTGGCTACAGCTTCAATCGTGAGACCTATGATGCCAGCCAGGTTCGCGTGACCGGCGTCAATGAAACCCAAGGCACGCTGACACGCAGCATCGACGGCACCCACAATGCCATGAGCCGTGACCAGTTCGTGACCCTGAGCCTCAATGGCAATGTCGAGCTGGCGGGGATGCAGCATGACCTGCTGTTTGGCATCGACCATGAAGACCGCAAGATCTTTCGCGGTGACCTGATCCGCCAGACACCGCAGTCCACGTTCAGTTATCTGGACCCGGTCTACGGACAGGAAGTGGAGGGTTCCAACGTACGCGCCAGCGACAGCGACCAGACCGACAAGCTGCGCACCGATGCGCTGTTCGTGCAGGACGCGCTGCACCTCGATGAGCACTGGATCCTTGTAGCAGGAGCGCGCTTCCAGCAGTACGACCAGTACGCTGGCCGCGGTCGCCCGTTCAAGGCCAATACCGACAGCAGTGGCCAGGCCTGGGTACCTCACGCCGGTATCGTTTACAAAGTCGACGACCAGCTCTCGTTCTATGGCAGCTACAGCGAGTCGTTCAAGCCCAACTCGACCATCGCGCCGCTGACCGGCAATGTTGTGCTCGACGCCTCGGTGGCACCTGAGGAGGGCAAGTCCTGGGAACTGGGCGCCAAGCTCGACATGCCGGGCCGCATCACGGGCACCCTGGCGTTGTTCGATATCACCAAACGCAATGTACTGGTTTCGAACATTGACGCCATCACCCGCGAGACGGTCTACAGCAATGCGGGTGAGGTCAGTTCACGCGGTGTGGAGCTCGACGTGACCGGCCAGCTCAGCGAGCGCTGGAGCTTGATCGGCAGCTATGCACTGACCGATGCCAAGGTAACCAAGGACCCTGATCTTCAGGGCAACCGCCTGCAGAACGTGGCCCGGCACAGTGGCTCGTTGTCGGCGGTGTATGACTTTGGCAGCCTGTTCGGGGGGGACCGGCTGCGCTTCGGTGCCGGGGCCCGTTATGTAGGCGAGCGTTCGGGTAACTCGACCAATACCTTCGACTTGCCGAGCTATACCGTTGCTGATGCGTTTGCCACCTATGAGACCCAACTCGACGAGCACAACGTGCGCCTGCAACTGAACGTGAAGAACCTGTTCGACAAGGTGTATTACAGCTCGGCGGTGAACCAGTACTTTGTGGCGGTCGGCGATGCGCGGCAGGTAAGTTTGTCGAGCACCTTCGAGTTCTAGGTCATCAGGGGCCGCAGAGCGGACCCGGCTTCAGATGACAAAGGCGCTGCGGTATTCGCCAGGTGTGGCACCCAGGGCCTGCCGAAATCGGTTGCTGAAATGGCTGGCACTGGCAAACCCGCACAACAAGGCAATCTCCCCCAGCGGTAACACGCCCAGACGCAACAGCTGGCACGCCCGGTGCAGCCGCCGGGCCAGCAGATACTGGTGCGGCGGGAGCCCAAAGCTGGCGCGGAACATGCGCGCGAAGTGGTATTCGGACAAGTTGCAGCGCAGCGCCAGCTCGCCCAGGGTGATGGGCTGGTCCAGGTTTGCCTCGATGTAGTCTGCCAGTTGCCGGCGCAGGTTTGGCGCCAGCCCGCCTTTCAGGCGCAGGCCGTGGCGCAACCCGACCTGGCTGAGCAGCGCATGGTCAACGATTTCGTGCGCCAGGCTGCTGGCCAGCAGGCGCTCGCCGGGTTCGCCCCAATCCAGCTGGATCAATTGACGAAAGCGTGCAGCCTGCTGCGGGTCGTCCAGAAAGGTTGCTTCCTGCAGTTGCAGCTCGCGCGGTTCCCGGTCGAGCAGACGCACACAGCCCAAGGCGAACTGCGCCTCGCTGACATACAGGTGCGCCAGGCGGATCGCGCCATTGACGACCCAGTTCGATTCCTGCCCGGCCGGCATCACGCACAGCTTGTCGGGTGCACCTTTGTCGGCCGGGCGCTGGCGGCGGAAAGTGCCGGTGCCGTCGGCGATGTAGCACGACAGGGTGTGATGGCTGGGTGCCTGGTAGTCGCGGGCATCGTCACGGTTGCTCCACAACGCCGCCGCCAGGCCGTCGCCCAGGTGCGCGCTCAGCTCCAGCCTTGCGTGGGGCGAGGCATGCATGGCGTTGAACACTTGCAACTGGTTGAGTGGCGTCATTGGCGGGTCCTCTTGCCAGCCATCCTACTGTGCACTGGATCGAGTGACATCTACCGGCGCAAGAAAAGCGCAAGTTTATGCAAGCAGCCAGAGGCCGATCGAAAGAACACTGGTGATCCCTGTAGGAGCGGGTTTACCCGCGAAGCGCCGGGCACCGATTTCCAAAGGCCCAAGGAACTGCCGCCATGAACCTGTCACTCTATCTGCTCACCGTCCTGATCTGGGGCACCACCTGGATCGCCCTGAAACTCCAGCTAGGCGTGGTCGCGATCCCGGTGTCGATCGTCTACCGCTTCGCCCTGGCTGGCCTGATCCTGTTTGCTTTCCTGTTGTTGACCCGTCGGCTGCAACCCATGAACCGCCGGGGCCACCAGATCTGCCTGGCCCAGGGCCTGTGCCTGTTCTGCGTCAACTTCATCTGCTTCCTCAGCGCCAGCCAGTGGATCGCCAGCGGCCTGATCGCGGTGGTGTTCTCAACCGCCACACTGTGGAACGCGCTTAACGCCCGAATTTTCTTCGGCCAGAAAATCGCCACCAATGTGCTTGGCGGGGGGGCTTTGGGCCTGCTTGGCCTGGGCCTGCTGTTCTGGCCGGAGCTCTCGCATCACGCAGCCAGCCGCGAAACCCTGTATGGCCTGGGCTTGGCCTTGTTGGGCACGCTGTGCTTCTCGGCCGGCAACATGCTGTCGAGCATGCAGCAGAAGGCCGGGCTCAAGCCGATGACTACCAATGCCTGGGGCATGGTCTATGGCGCGGTGATGCTGGCGGTGTTCTGTGTGGTCAGCGGCGTGCCGTTCAGCATGGAGTGGAATGCGCGCTACATCGGTTCGCTGCTGTACCTGGTGGTGCCGGGGTCGGTGATTGCCTTCACTGCCTACCTGACCCTGGTCGGGCGCATGGGGCCGGAGCGGGCAGCTTATTGCACGGTGCTGTTCCCCTTGGTGGCGTTGAATGTGTCGGCGGTGGCCGAGGGTTACCAGTGGACGGCGCCGGCCTTGCTCGGTTTGGTGGCGGTGATGGCGGGGAATGTGCTGGTGTTTCGCAAGCCCCGGGCCAGGGTGGCTGAGGGTGTTGCGGTGGCCAAATAGGTGATGGTTGCCTGGGCCGGCCCTTTCGCGGGTAAACCCGCTCCTACAGGGCAGTGCACACCCGTTGTAGGAGCGGGTTTACCCGCGAAGGGGCCAGCACAGGCACTCCAAATTGTAGGAGCGGGTTTACCCGCGAAGAGGCCAGCACAGGCACTCCAAAACGGTCAGCCCTTCCACACCTGCGGGTTCACCAGGTCCCGCGGCCGCTCGCCCAGCAGCGCCGCACGCAGGTTGTCGATCGCCCGGTTGGCCATGGCCTCACGGGTTTCGGCAGTAGCCGAACCAATGTGCGGCAAGGTCAGCGCATTGGGCAGCTTGAACAGCGGCGAATCGCTCAGCGGTTCTTTCTCGTACACGTCCAGGCCTGCGCCGCGAATGGTGCCGGCCTGCAGCGCCTCGATCAGCGCCGCCTCATCCACCACCGGCCCCCGGGCAATGTTGATCAGGAACGCACTCGGCTTCATCAGCTTCAGCTCGCGGCTGCTGATCAGCTTGCGGGTGGCATCGGACAATGGCACCACGATCACCACGAAGTCGGCCTCGGCCAGCAACTGATCCAGGCTGCGGAACTGCGCGCCCAGTTCCTGCTCCAGCGCGGTCTTGCGGCTGTTGCCGCTGTACAGGATCGGCATGTTGAAACCGAAGCGGCCACGGCGTGCCACTGCTGCACCAATGTTGCCCATGCCGACGATACCCAGGGTCTTGCCATGCACATCGCTGCCGAAGTGGGCCGGGCCCACGGTGGCCTGCCAGTTGCCGGCCTTGGTCCACGCATCCAGCTCGGCGGTGCGGCGGGCGCAGCCCATGATCAGCGAGAAGCCCAGGTCGGCGGTGCTTTCGGTCAGCACGTCAGGGGTGTTGGTCAGTGCGATGCCGCGCTCGTTGAAGTAGTCGAGGTCGTAGTTGTCATAGCCGACCGACACGCTGGACACCACCTCCAGCCTGGCCGCACCCTCAAGCTGGACGCGGCCGAGCTTGCGGCCAACGCCAATCAGGCCATGGGCTTCGGGCAGGGCTTCGTTGAACTGGGCGCTGATGTCGCCGAGCTTGGGGTTGGGCAGGATCACGTTGAAGTCTTGCTGCAGGCGTTCGGCCATGGCCGGGGTGATTCGGCTGAAGGCCAGGACGGTCTTTTTCATCGGGCAACTTCTCTGCAAGGCGGGGTGGGGCTGTGCCGGCCTTTTCGCGGGCAAGCCCGCTCCTACAGGGGGCGCGGTGCCTTATAGGAACGGGCTTGCCCGCGAAAGGGGCGGAACAGGCGAAATCAATGGTTAGCAACCTACCATTGTCCGCCCCCGCAATGCAGCAGCTTTTTAGTTGGCGATCAGCACCTGATGGGTTTTCAGGTCTGCCTCATGCGCGGCAAGAATCTCTGGCAGCGAGTTGCGCAGGTACTCGACCCATGTCTTGATCTTGGCATCCAGATACTGCCGCGATGGATAGATGGCATACAGGTTCAGCTCCTGCAGGCGATATTCGGGCAGCACCCGTACCAGGCTACCGTCCCGCAGGCCCTCGATAGCCGAATAGATCGGCAGCACGCCTACGCCCATGCCACTGCGAATCGCAGTCTTCATGGCATCGGCGGTGTTCACCATGAACGGCGAACTGGTGATGTTGACCATCTCTTGGCCTTCCGGGCCATCGAACAGCCATTTCTCCAGCGGTATGACCGGGCTGACCATGCGCAGGCAGGCGTGCTTGAGCAGGTCGGCAGGCTTGTGCGCCACGCCATGCTGGGCGATGTAGGCGGGCGAGGCACAGACAATGCTGTAGGTGATGCCCAGGCGCTGCGAAACGAACCCCGAGTCGGGCAGTTCGGTGGCCAGCACGATGGAGACGTCGTAACCCTCGTCCAGCAGGTCGGGCACGCGGTTGGCCATGGTCAGATCGAAGGTCACGTCCGGGTGCGTTTCGCGGTAGCGGGCGATGGCATCGACCACGAAGTGCTGACCGACCCCGGTCATCGAATGCACCTTCAACTGCCCGGCCGGGCGCGCATGGGCGTCGCTGGCTTCGGCCTCGGCTTCTTCGACGTAGGTAAGAATCTGTTCGCAACGCATCAGGTAGCGCTTGCCGGCTTCGGTCAGCGCAATGCGGCGGGTGGTACGGTTGAGCAGCCTTGTTTGCAGATGGGCTTCCAGGTTGGAGACTGCCCGCGACACGTTCGCGGTGGTCGTATCCAGTTGCGCCGCAGCGGCAGTGAAGCTGCCTAATTGGGCTACGCAACTGAAAGCACGCATGTTTTGCAGGGTGTCCATGGGTCACTCTCGAGGTAGAGGACAAAATTGTGTCACGAAGTAACCTAGAAAAGAGAAAAAGTTGCCTTCGACCAAAGGCGGATTATCGCCGTTTTGGTAACAAAGATTCGCAGGAATCTGCGCTTATCGCCAGTGCTGCCGCCCCCTAGAATTGCTCGGCCTCTTCACTTCTTCCTCGGGAAATCGCAGCTGTGCCGCGTCGCATCATCAGAACGCTCAAGGCGTTCAGTGCCTGTGCCCTTGCCCTCACCTTGAGTGGCTGTATCGGAACCTGGGGCATCGCCCCGCAAAGCAAGACGCTGCAAGCCAATACCTTGACCACCGACGCGGCCATTCGCGAAGCCGCGACCGACGCTCACTGGCCCGACCAGCAGTGGTGGCGCGCTTATGGTGACCCACAGCTGGACCGCTGGATTACCCTGGCCGTGGCCGGTAGCCCGAGCCTGGCCATGGCTGCGGCGCGGGTGCGCGAAGCCAAGGCCATGGCCGGTGTGGTCGAGTCAGCGGAAAAGCTCCAGGCCAACGGCCAAGCTACGCTCAAGCGCCACAACTGGCCGGAAGATCAGTTCTATGGCCCTGGCGCGCTGTCCGGTGCCAACACCTGGGACAACAACGCTGCCATCGGCTTTAGCTACGCCCTCGACTTGTGGGGCCGTGAACGCAATGCCAGCGAGCAGGCCGTGGACCAGGCGCACATGAGCGTGGCTGAAGCCCGCCAGGCGCAACTGGAGTTGCAGAACAATGTGGTGCGTGCCTACATCCAGCTGAGCCTGCATTTTGCCCAGCGCGATATCGTCAAGGCCGAACTGGAACAGCAGGAGCAGATCCTGGCCCTGGCCAAGCGTCGCCTGGATGCCGGTATCGGCACCCATTTCGAAGTCAGCCAGGCCGAAGCGCCGTTGCCGGAAACCCACCGTCAGCTCGACAGCCTCGACGAAGAAATTGCCCTGACCCGCAACCAGCTGGCCGCACTGGCAGGCAAGGGCCCGGGGGAAGGCGCGCAGTTGCAGCGTCCGGCCCTGGCCTTGGCCGTGCCACTGAAACTGCCCTCGAACCTGCCCGCCGAACTGGTTGGCCAGCGCCCCGACGTGGTTGCCAGCCGCTGGCAAGTGGCCGCGCAGGCGCGTGGCATCGACGTCGCTCACGCCGGTTTCTTCCCCAACGTCGACCTGGTCGGCAGTCTGGGCTTCATGGCCACCGGCGGTGGCCCGCTGGAATTCCTGACCGGGCGCAAGTTCAACTACAACGTCGGCCCGGCCATCAGCTTGCCGATCTTTGACGGCGGGCGCCTGCGCTCAGAACTGGGCGTGGCCTCGGCGGGGTATGACGTGGCTGTAGCCCGCTACAACCAGACCGTGGTTGGCGCACTGAAGAACATCTCCGACCAGTTGATCCGCCGCGAGTCGATGAAAGAACAGTCGCACTTCGCCGCCGAATCGGTCGCCGCTGCGCAGAAAACCTACGACATTGCCATGGTCGCGTTCCAGCGTGGCCTCACCGACTACCTGAACGTGCTCAACGCGCAGACCTTGCTGTTCCGCCAGCAGCAGGTGCAGCAGCAGGTGCAGGCCGCCCGCCTGATTGCCCATGCCGAGCTGGTGACCGCCCTGGGTGGTGGCCTGCAGGCTGGTCAGGATGTGCCGAAAGAGGAACGCCAGGCCGCACCGAAAACCCCGGCCACCCTGGCCATTTTCGACAAGAAGCCGGATAACGCCGAATGAGCACTTCCAGTTTGCCCGTGCGCTGGCTGCAAAGCCTGGAATGGCGCCGGGGCTTCTTTGCCTGGGCACGCACCGACGGCGTGACCTGGGTGTACATCTTCAAGGTGTTGGCCGCTGCGTTCATCACCTTGTGGCTGGCCATGCGCCTTGAGCTGCCGCAACCGCGTACAGCGATGATCACTGTTTTCATCGTCATGCAGCCGCAAAGCGGGCATGTGTTCGCCAAGAGCTTCTACCGGGTGCTAGGCACTCTGGCCGGCTCGGCGATGATGGTGGCGCTGATCGCCATCTTCCCGCAGAACACCGAGCTGTTTCTGCCCAGCCTGGCCCTGTGGGTGGGCCTGTGCTCGGCCGGTGCCATGCGCTACCGCACCTTCCGCGCCTATGGTTTCGTGCTGGCCGGCTACACCGCAGCGATGATCGGCCTGCCGGTGCTGCAACACCCCGACCAGGCGTTCATGGCAGCGGTATGGCGGGCGCTGGAAATCGCCCTGGGTATTCTGGTGTCGACCTTCGTCAGTGCCGCGATCCTGCCGCAGTCGGCCAGTGCCGCAATGCGCAACGCCCTGTACCAGCGCTTTGGCGTGTTTGCCGGAGTGGTGGTGGAGGCCCTACGGGGCGATAGCCAAAAGGACCGCTTCGAGAGCAGCAACGTGCGCTTCGTGGCAGAGGCAGTGGGCCTCGAAAGCCTGCGCAACGTCACCGCGTTCGAAGACCCGCACATGCGCCGTCGCAGTGGTCGGCTGGTGCGCATGAACAGCGAGTTCATGGCCATCACCACCCGCTTCAATGCCTTGCACCGCTTACTGGAGCGTCTGCGTGCCCGTGGCCCGCTGCAGATCGTCAGTGCCATTGAACCGGGCCTGAACACCTTGGTGGAGTTGCTGCAGCCCTATGTGGGCCGGGCGTTGACTGACGCCGATGCGCTGCGCCTGACCCTGGAGCTGGCCGCTTACAAGGAAGGCCTGCAGGCCCAGGTGCGGGGGCTGCGGGCTGAGTACCTGATAACTGACCCCAGCGAGTCCGACCTGCTCGACTTCCATACCGCGTTCGAGCTGCTGTACCGCTTCGTCGACGAGATGTTGAGCTACGCCGAAACCCATGCCTCGCTGGCCGCGCACAAGCACGAGCGCGAGCAGTGGGATGAGCCCTACGTGGCGCAGACCAGTTGGCTGGTATCGCTGGCGGCCGGTGTGCGGGCCTCGGCAGTGCTGTTGCTGCTGGGCAGTTACTGGCTGCTCAGCGATTGGCCCAGCGGCGCCATGATGACCCTGATAGCCACGGTCACCGTATGCCTCTCGGCGGCGTCACCCAACCCCAAGCGCATGTCGTTCCAGATGGCTTGCGGCACGGCCATCGGCGCTTTTGTCGGCTTCTTCGAAACCTTCTTCGTGTTCCCCTGGATCGACGGTTTTCCGCTGCTGTGCATGGTACTGGCGCCCGTGTTCATGCTGGGCGCGTTTCTTTCGTCGCGCCCTGCCTACGCCGGTTATGGCATCGGCCTGCTGGTGTTCTTCGCGATTGGCTCGGTGCCGAACAACCTCACCGTTTATGACCCGTATACCTTCATCAACGACTACATCGGCATGGTGATCGGCATGTTCGTCTGTGCCGCCGCCGGTGCGATCATCTTGCCGCCCAATAGCCGCTGGTTGTGGAGCCGCCTGGAGCAGGCGTTGCGCGAGCAGGTGCTATTCGCCATCAGCGGCCGCCTGCGCGGCTTGGGCTCGGCCTTCGAAAGCCGCACCCGCGACCTGCTGCACCAGGCCTATGGCCTGGCGGCCGGCAAGCCGCAGGTGCAGAGCCAGTTGATGGGCTGGATGTTCACCGTGCTGGAGATCGGCCACGCTGTCATCGAGCTGCGCAAGGAGCAAGCCCGCGCCCCGGTGCACCCGGCCTATGCCGAGTCGCAGCCGTGGCGCCAGGCAATCCGTGTCATGGGCCGTGCACTGACCCGGCTGTTCCTGCAGCCTAGCGCCAGCAACCACGAACGCGCACTGGTGGCAGTGGACCACGCCATCGCCCGCGTGCAGGCCACCGACGAGCCATTCGCCCGGCATTTCGACACCTCGGTGCTGCGCCGCGTGCAAAGCTACCTGCACTTCATCCGTACTTCCCTGCTGGACCCACAGTCGCCACTGGCACCGGCGAAAGGATTGCACCATGCCCCGTGAGATCGCCTTCCATGGTGTGTACATGCCCACCATGACCTTGATGTTCCTGTTTGCCCTGGGCCTGGCCTGGGGCCTGGACCGGTTCATTGCCAGCCATGATGGCTACCGCTTCTTCTGGCACCCGGCGCTACTACGCCTGAGCCTGTTCGTCTGCTTGTTCGGCGCCATGGCGCTGACTGTCTACTGGTGAGAATCCTTCGATGAAAAAGTTCTTCAGCCTGATCGCCACCCTGCTGGTGCTGGTCGCTGCCGTGGCCATCGGTCGCCAGTTGTGGCTGCACTACATGACCACGCCATGGACCCGTGATGGCCGTGTGCGTGCCGACATCATCAACGTCGCAGCCGACGTGCCCGGCTACGTGGTGGATGTACCGGTCAAGGACAACCAGCGGGTGAAGAAGGGCGACCTGCTGATCCAGATCGACCCTGAGCATTACCAGTTGGCGGTCGACCAGGCCAAGGCGCTGGTCGCCTCGCGCAAGGCCACCTGGGAAATGCGCAAGGTCAATGCCAAGCGCCGTGCCGACATGGACAACCTGGTGATCTCCAAGGAGAACCGCGACGACGCCAGCAACATCGCCAACTCCGCCCAGGCTGACTACCAGCAGGCCCTGGCCGAACTGGCTGCTGCCGAACTGAACCTCAAGCGCACCCACATCGTGGCCACGGTGGACGGCTACGTGACCAACCTGAATATCCACAAGGGCGACTATGCGCGTACTGGTGAAGCAGTGATGGCGGTGGTCGACGAGAATTCGTTCTGGGTTTACGGGTTCTTCGAGGAGACCAAGCTGCCGCATGTGAAGGTGGGGGACCAGGCCGAATTGCAGATGATGAGCGGCGAGCGCCTCAAGGGGCATGTGGAGAGCATCGCCCGCGGCATCTATGACCGCGACAACCCACAGAGCCGCGAGCTGATCGCCGACGTGAACCCAACCTTCAACTGGGTGCGGCTGGCACAGCGGGTGCCGGTGCGCATTCACATCGATGAAGTGCCGGAAGGGTTTTTGCTGGCAGCGGGGACGACCTGCACGGTGGTGGTGAAGCCAAGTTCGCCTTGAGAGGTATGTCGACAGGCCGATCGAGCGCCGCCCGCGCGGTGCTCGATCCTGCCGGCGACACATCGCTCAGTTCATGCACTCGCCGCTCCCACCAACACCGGCACTTTGACCCTATCAATCACCTTCGCGCTGATCGACGGGTCGAGCAACCGCCCCAGCCGCGACAGGTGTCGGTGGCCCATGATGATCAGCTCGCAGCGCAGCTCCTGCGCTTTGGCGACAATCGCTTCAACCGGCAGCCCGGCCACCATGCAGCCCTGGCTGACGAAGCCGGCTTGCTGTAGTTCGCACACGGCCTCGGCTACGGCGTGGTCGGCATGTTGCTGTTCCACGCAGGCGGCGGGGTATTCTTCCAGTTCCTCGGCGGTGTAGGGCTCGGGTTGCTCGTGCACCGCGAAGGTCGAATCGATGGCCAGCAGCACGTGCAGTTCGTGCTCGCCCGGGCGGCAGTAGCGGCGGGCGAGGGTAAGCAGGGCGGCGGATGCGGGGGAGGCGTCGATGGCGATCAGGACGGGGCTGGGCATGCGGGATCCTTGATGTATTTTTTGGGGGGGCTGGGGCGGCCTTTTCTTAGATCAACGTAGGAGCGGGTTTACCCGCGAAAGGGCCGAACCTGCCATGCATCATTCTTGACCCAATCCTTTCCCTGAATAAATGGTCCACCACGCACAAGCGCATTGCGTCCGGCGCAATCCATCAACCTGATACCATCGCATTCCCCACAGCTGTAACGGAAAACGGCCATGCAACTTCCGGACATGAACCTGCTTGTCGCCCTCGATGCCTTGCTCGACGAGGGCAGCGTGGTTGGCGCGGCGCAACGCATGAACCTGAGCCCGGCAGCCATGAGCAGAACCCTTGGGCGTATCCGCGAGGCACTGGGCGACCCGATTCTGGTGCGCGCCGGCCGTGGCCTGGTGCCGACGCCGCGTGCACTGGCCCTGCGCGAGCAGGTGCATGGCCTGGTGGAGCAGGCCGGGCAGGTATTTCGCAGTCGCGACGATGTCGACCTGGTGAACCTGGACCGTGCTTTCAACATCCGCACCAATGACCTGTTCATCGCCCTGTATGGTGCTCAGTTGTTGCGCATGATGCTGGCCCAGGCACCGCATACGGTGCTGCGTTTTGTGCCGGAGGGCAGCGGCGATGATGATGCGGTGCTGCGCAATGGGCAAATCGACTTGATCATCAGCTCAGCCATTGAACTGGGCCCCGAAATCAAGGTTCAGAGCCTGTTCAACACCTACTTCGTGGGCTTGGCGCGGGAAGGGCACCCGGTTTTCGATGACGAGATCACCCCCGAGCGCTTCGCCGCCTACCCGCAAATCAGCGTGTCACGCCGTGGCCGCGCCAATGGGCCTATCGACGTGGCGCTGGCCAATTACAAGGTGGAGCGCCGGGTGGCGCTGATCACGACGAGTTTTCACTCCGCGATGTTTTCGCTGCCGGACTCAGACCTGATCTTGCCGATACCCGCCAATATCCTGAACAGTGTGAACCGGCTGAAACTGCCTTTGCGGTCCTTCGAGATCCCCGTCCCACTGGAAAAGGTCAACGTCATGCAGGCGTGGCACCCGCGGTTCGATAATGACCCGGCCCATCGCTGGCTGCGGCAGACGTTGAAAGCGTGCGGCAGGATGGACCCTTAAGGCGCGTGGCACGTGCGCATCCGCTACCCGATTGCGTTTGACGCAATATAAAACTGCCGACAAGTCAGTTTTCGTAAGCATTCGACCTTCTTAGACTTGCTCCAGTCGCAAATTTGTTGCCGGAGATGTCTGTCCATGAGTTCCCTGTCCGTCCCGTCTGCCGCCACTGCCGCCGCCCCCGCGCCGGCTGCCCCCGCGCAGGCTGCGTTCGGCCTGCAGGTCGTGGTCGGGTTGTTCGGTGTGTTGCTGGCTGTGCTGTGCGCCGGCCTCAACGAGTCGGTAACCAAGATTTCCCTGGCCGATATCCGCGGCGCCATGGGCATCGGAGCCGACGAAGGGGCCTGGCTGCTGGCGGCATACAGCGCCGCTTCGGTATCGGCCATGGCCTTTGCGCCGTGGCTGGCCACGACCTTCTCGCTGCGGCGCTTCACCATGAGCGCAATTGGTCTGTTCGCCGTGCTTGGCCTGCTGCAACCGTTCGCCCCCAATCTGCACAGTTTGATGTTTCTGCGCGTACTGCAGGGCTTTGCCGCTGGCGCCTTGCCGCCGATGCTGATGAGCGTGGCCCTGCGCTTTCTGCCGCCAGGTATCAAGGTCTATGGCCTGGCCTGCTACGCCCTGACCGCCACCTTTGGCCCCAACCTCGGCACGCCGCTGGCGGGGCTGTGGACCGAATACGTCGGTTGGCAATGGGCGTTCTGGCAGATCATCCTGCCCTCGCTGCTGGCCATTTTCTGCGTAGGCTGGGGGCTGCCGCAGGACCCGTTGCGCCTGGAGCGTTTCAAACAGTTCGACTGGCGGGGCGTACTGCTGGGCCTGCCCGCCATCAGTTGCACTGTGCTGGGCCTGTCGCTGGGCGACCGCTGGGGTTGGTTCGACTCGCCGTTGATCTGCTGGCTGCTGGGCGGTGGCCTGCTGTTGCTGGTGTTGTTCATGTACAACGAGTGGTCCGAGCCGTTGCCGTTCTTCCAGTTGCGCTTGTTGCAGCGGCGCAACTTGAGTTTCGCCCTGGTGACCTTGGCCGGTGTACTGGTCGTGCTCTCGGGTGTGGGCAGCATCCCGTCGGCCTACCTTGCGCAGATCCAGGGCTATCGCCCGGCGCAGACCAGCCCGTTGATGATGCTGGTGGCCATGCCGCAACTGATCGCCCTGCCGCTGACAGCGGCACTGTGCAACATCCGCGCAGTGGACTGCCGCTGGGTGCTGGGCATTGGCCTGGCGATGCTGGCGGCGTCCTGTGTTGGCAGCAGCCTGCTGACCAGCGAGTGGATCCGTGGCGACTTCTACCCGTTCTACCTGCTGCAGGTGTTCGGCCAGCCGATGGCAGTGCTGCCGTTGCTGATGCTGTCCACCAATGGCATGACCCCGCAGGAAGGCCCGTTCGCCTCCAGCTGGTTCAACACCGTCAAGGGCCTGGCCGCCGTGATCGCCGGTGGCCTGCTGGATGTTCTTGGCACCCTGCGCCGGCATTTTCATTCCAATCACCTGGTAGACAGCCTGGGCAACGCCCCGTTGATCGACGGTAACGCTGCTGGCCTGGCCAAGCGCATTCACGACCAGGCGCAGGTATTGACCTCGGCCGACCTCTATCTGGTGCTGGCCTGTATCGCCGTGGCCCTGATCTGCCTGATTCCTTTCGTGCCTACCCGGGTCTATCCGCCGCGTGCGGTGGCTTGAACCCTGGATGATGTCGAGAACTATTGAAATGACCAACAACCGCAAAACCCTTTTTATCGGCTCGGTGCTGGCCGTGGCCGTCCTGGCCGGCATCGTCGGCCCCTGGATCTTTGGCAGTGACCACCGCCAGAGCACCAATGACGCCTATGTGACCGCCGACTACACCGTGGTCGCGCCCAAAGTCACCGGTTTCATCAAGCAAGTGCTGGTGGAAGACAATCAGCAGGTCACGGCTGGCCAGTTGCTGGCGACCATCGACGCCCGTGACTACCAAGCCGCGCTGGATGCTGCGCAGGCGCAGTTGCTGGTAGCCCAGGCACAAAGCGCCGATGCCCGTGCCACGCTTGAACGCCAGGATGCGCTGATTGCCCAGGCAGAAGCGGCAGTGAAGGCGGCCCAGGCTGAGGTGGCGTTCGCCGACCATGAAGTCAACCGCTACAGCCGCCTTGCCGAGCAGGGCGCGGGTACCGTGCAGAACGCACAGCAGGCGCGCAGCGCTGTCGATCAAGCCCGTGCTCGCCTGGCCAACGCTCAAGCTGCGCGGGTCGCGGCGCGCAAGCAGGTAGACATCCTCACGGCTCAAGTGGCCAGCGCCGATGGCCAGCTCAAGCGCGCCGAAGCAGGCCTGGAAAAGGCCCAGCTCGATCTGTCCTACACCCGCATCACAGCGCCGGTGGACGGTATGGTCGGCGAACGCGCCCTGCGCGTGGGGGCCTACGTCAACCCAGGCGCCCGCCTGCTGTCGGTGGTGCCGTTGAAGGAGGCTTATGTGGTCGGCAACTTCCAGGAAACCCAGCTGACCCACGTTCAGCCGGGTCAGCCGGTGAGCATCAGCGTCGACACCTTCTCCGGCGAAACGCTGCAAGGCCATGTGCAGAGCATTGCCCCGGCTACCGGCGTAACCTTCGCCGCAGTCAAGCCAGACAACGCCACCGGCAACTTCACCAAGGTGGTGCAACGCATTCCGGTCAAGATCGTTCTTGATGATGGCCAGCCACTGCTCACCCGCTTGCGTGTGGGCATGTCGGTAGAAGCAACCATCGACACCCGTGGCGACAAGCTGGACGGCAAAGAGGTAAGCGCGCGATGAAGCCGGGATTACGCTTGAGCCCGTTGCTGCTGGCCGTGCTGCTGGCCGGCTGCACCATGGGCCCGGACTTCATGCGCCCAGATAGCCAGGCCCCGCAGCAGTGGGCGCCATTGCAAGGCGAGGCGGCAGCCAGCCAGCCGCAGGCCGAACCGCTGGAACTGCGCTGGTGGGAAACCTTCCACGATGCAAAGCTTAGTGCCTTGATCCAACGCGTTGCCGAGCGCAACCTCGACTTGCAGATAGCCAGCGCGCGGCTGCTGCAAAGCCGCGCCCTGCGCAGTACCTTGGCTGCCGACGAAGTACCGTCGGTGGACGTGAACGCCGGTTACAGCCGCGCTCGCAACAGCGCCGATGGCTTGAGCGATCCGTCCGGCAAGGCCGGGAAAGAAGCCTTCAACCTCTGGCAGGGTGACCTGGTGGCCGGTTGGGAACTGGACCTGTGGGGCCGTGTGCGGCGTCAGGTCGAGGCTGCCGATGCCACGGTTGAAGTGGCCGAGAATGACCGCCGCGGTGTGCTGGTGGCACTGCTTTCGGAAACCGCCGGCAATTACATCCAGCTGCGTGCCGTGCAACACACCCTCGATGTGACGCAGGACAACCTCAGGGTTGCCCGGCACAGCCTGAAGCTGTCCCAGGACCGCCAGGCCGAAGGTGTTGCCACACGCCTGGATGTGGCCCAGGCCAGCGCCCAGGTCGCGTCTATCGAGTCGCGCCTGCCGAACCTGGAAGCGCGGCGTGATGACCTGATCAATGCCCTCAGCCTGCTCGCTGCCGAGCCGCCGCGCAGCCTCCAGGCCGAATTGCTGCAAGGCGGCGAGCTGCCCGCGCCGCAGCAGAAGTTTGCCATCGGCTTGCCGTCCGAACTGGCCGAGCGCCGCCCGGACATCCGCCAGGCCGAGGCCCGCCTGCATGCCGCCACCGCCAGCATTGGCGTGGCCAAAGCGGATTTCTACCCGAGCATCCGCCTGTCGGGCAGTGTCGGCTTCCAGGCTATGCAGTTGTCGGATTTCGGTGGCTGGGATTCGCGCCGGTTTGCCTTCGGTCCGCAGTTGTCGCTGCCAGTCTTCGAAGGCGGCCGGCTCAAGGGCACCCTGCAACTGCGCGAGGCGCAACAGCAGGAAGCCGCGCTGAACTATCGCAAGGTAGTACTGGGGGCCTGGCATGAAATTGACGATGTGCTACGCCTGTACAACGCCAGTCAGTTGCGTCGTGATCACCTTGCCGAGGCCGTGCGGCAAAACCGTATCGCCCTGGAAACCGCCCAGCGCCAGTATGTGGAAGGGGCGGTGGACTTTCTCAATGTGCTGACGGTACAAGGCGCGCTGCTGGCCAGCGAGGAGCAATGGATCGACAGCTCGGCGGCGGTGTCGCAGGCGCTGGTGGGGCTGTACAAGGCGCTGGGTGGAGGCTGGCAGGCGTTTGATGAGCAGCCGCAGAATGCTCACGGTTAGAGAGGACGCGCAGCATCTGGAGGGCGGGGTACTGCGGTCCATGGCATGATGCTTCACAGCCTGTACTGGCCTCTTTGCGGGTGAACCCGCTCCTACGGCGGCCTGTGTCCAACCACCGATGCGTGTCCACCACCAATCTGGTGTAGGAGCGGGTTTACCCGCGAATACGGTAGCGGCGTCAACGGTGAACGGCGGGTGGAGATTGGCCAGCAGGGCCGGCCTCTTCGCGGGTGAACCCGCTCCTACACGACGGTCTGTGTCCAACCCCCGATGTGTGTCCACCACCAATCTGTGTAATCAATGGACTCGCCCCCGCCGAGGCATCACAGTGCCACGGTGGTGTTCGAAGAAGCCAACGGCAGCGAGGGCGAGACCATGAAAAAGCATAGTTCGAAACACGATTCCCTGTCTTCCACT